>NZ_WQDQ01000005.1:0-353328 GCF_013033235.1 Ruegeria sp. HKCCA0235A
ATCCCGAACGCATGCTCAATCCCGTGCATCTGCAAAACCTTAACAAACGCCTCTTCCGTCGTCATCTTCATCTGAGTTCTTCCTTGTCTTTTCAGGGCGCCGAAGCCCCTGTGAGTTACAGTATTTCGTCTTTGAGGTAGTAGCCGACATACGCCATACGCTGTCCCAGTCGGCGGAAAGGCGTCAGGATGCCATGGCTCGGCAATGGGGAGGTGAAGATCGGCAGTTCAAACGCCTTGTCCTTCTGGCCGGCAACCAACTGCGCCATGCGTCGTCCGGCCTGCGCCGAGTACATGACGCCATTGCCGCCGTAGCCCATGGCGTAGAACACGCTCTGATCTGGATCGGGCCGAAAAATGCGCGGCATCATGTCGTGGCTGACATCAACCCAACCCCACCAGGAGTAGTCGAGGTTGATATCCTCGAGCGCCGGGAACTTGCGGGCAAGTCCCTTTTTCAGCAAGTCCAGATGTTTGCCGTTCTCGGCATCACGCCCTGTCACGGCGCTGCGGCTGCCGATCTGCATCCGATTGTCCGGCAACAGGCGGTAATAGTGGCGCAGCGTGCGCGTGTCGGTCAGGGGGGATCTGGTCTGAATACCGCATTCGTCCAACTCGGCCCGGGTCAGAGGCCGTGTCACCATCGAATTTGACAGGATCGGCATCAAGCGGTGCCTGGTGCGGTTGTTGAGCCCCGGGGGTGTATAACCGGCCGTTGCCAAGGCCACCGATTTCGCGCGCACAATACCGCCCGGCGTACGCAGATGATGCACTCTGTCCTTGGTTTGCCACCCCATGACCGGGCTGCCGGTATGGATTTTCACACCCAGCCTGCGCGCCATGTTGACATAGCCAAAAGCCAGCTTGCCGGCGTGGATACACGTTCCGTCCGGCTCCCACATCGCGCCTGCGGCTTCCATGTCGCGCACGTGGTTTTCATGCAGTTCGTCCCGGGAAATGATACGCGAGCCGTAGCCGAACACGTCGTTCAGCAGCTTGCACTCTTTCTTGAGCGACGGCATGATCTTTTCACGGTGCGCGATATAGTAATGGCCACCCGGCTGCGGTTCGCAGTCGATGTCATCCGACGCGATGAGATCGTTGAACAACTCGAAAGCTTCGGTGACTTCGGCGTGCATGCCCTTGGCCACATCCGTGCCCCAGCGCTGAATCCATTGCGACCGTTTCAGCCGCCCGGATGAGATCTGGGCCTGCCCGCCATTGCGCGTCGAGCATCCCCAGGCCACGGTATTCGCTTCAAGAACAACCGCCTGGATTCCGTGTTCCCTGGCAAGGTGAATGGCGGTGGACAGGCCGGTATAACCCGACCCGATCACCACCACATCGGCATCCATATCGCTGGACACTGGACCATCATCGGCCGGGGACGTACCGGCCGTTCCGATCCAGTATGTGGGCGCGTGGTCGCGATTGTGACCAGGACCCGCATCGATGATGGGGTCATATTTCGGGTCATAGCTGGCCTTGGGCCAATGACGCGGGATGCTGTTGTCCACCATTCTTGTTTTTCTCCGAAGCTGCGCGCAGTGCGGCGGATCAGGCCTTGAACATGGGGCGCGTTTTGCGAAGCGCCTGTTTTACGACGATTTTCCCGTCACGCAGGGTGAACAGATCCGCACCTTCCGCTTCGATCCGCATGCCGTCTGCATCGGTTCCCGAAAACGTCCATTCCGACACGGCGCGATCACCGTGGACAAAGTGGCCGTGGTGATCCCAATGGGCGTCCTTCATGCCTGCCCAGACGCCTGAAAACGCGGCGGCGATAGCCTCTGCTCCTTCAATCTTGTTGCCGTATTTCTCGTCACCGGCCACGGTGTAGAACACGCAGTCGTCGGCGAAGTGGGTCATCACGCCGTCGATGTCGTGGCGGTTGAACGCGCCGAACGTGTCCGCCAGGTCCTGCGCGGTCAGGGTTTTGCTCATTTTGTACTTCCTTGTCAGTGGGGTTGTTACGTTTCGTCCGGGTTCGGAACGATCAGTGTCGGTATCTTGGAGCGCCGCAAAACACGCTTTGCGACGGTGCCCAGAAACGTATGCGAAAAGCCGTGATCATGCGCGCCCAGCACGATCAGATCACAGCCCAGTTCGACCGAGCGGCGCAGGATCACTTCGGCCGGGTGGCCATCTGTGACCTCGACCGAAGTGACCTGATCGCGAATTCTCTCATCGTCACCATCGAACTGAGCCCAGAACTTGGCTTGCCGTTCGGCCAGAACCTTGCGCACCATCTCGTGACGGCGCGCAGCGGCGGTTTTGCGAGTCTCTTCATTCAGGATGAAGATCTCCATCGTGATCTTGGCATCGTCCGATAGTGGCTCATTCACATGCAGCACGTGAATTTCAGCCCCCGTGGCCTGCGCGATGCTGGCGGCATGGCGCATGGCGTGACCCGAGTTTTCGGACAGGTCAGTGGCAAAGAGGATGTTTGTGACCAGTTGTTTCATGTCGTCATCCTTTCGGGTCAGTAGCCGAACAGCCGTGGAAGCCACAGCGACAGTTCAGGGAAGAAGGCGATGATGAAGATCGCGATCGTGTTGGCGGCCGCAAAGGGCAGCGCACGCAACGAGATCTGTTCGATCGTGATGTTCGAGATACCTGACGCGATGAACAGGTTTTCGCCCAGCGGCGGCGTCTGGAAACCGATACCCAGCGTGCAGACCATCACCACGCCGAAGTGGATCGGGTCGATACCCACCGAATAGGCCACCGGCAGCATCACCGGAACCAGGATCAGGATGGTGGCCAGCGTCTCCATGAACATGCCGACGAACAGCAGGAAGAAGATGATCAGCGTCCAGATGACATAGAGGTTGTCCGTGAAGCTGAGCATCGAATCCGCGATGATCGCCGGGATCTGGTTTTCCACCAGCAGTCGGCCAAACACCGTCGCGGTGAACAGGATCAGCAGGACACGCCCAGTCAGCCATGTGGTGGCCTCGAGCGACTGGAACAGCGACTGCCAGGTCAGTTCGCGGTAGATAACCACGCCCACGAACAGGGTGTAGAAAATCGCCACGATTGCCGCCTCGGTCGGGGTGAAGAACCCGGTATAGATACCGCCCAGGATCACCAGCGGCGCCATCAGCGACCAGAATCCGCGATACATTTCGCAACCCACGTGACGGATCGACCAACCTTCGGAAACGCCTTTGTAGCCGCGCTTTTTCGACATGAAGAAGTTCAGGATCAGCAGGCTGGTAGCGATCAGGAAGGCCGGGACGAATCCGGCGATGAACAGTTTCGAGATTGAAACCGACTGGAACGTACCGAACTTTTCCACGGCTTCCGGCGGCGGCGCCATACCGAGCGCGGCAATGCCGAAGATCACCATCGGGATAGAGGGAGGAATGATAATCCCAAGGCCGCCAGAGGACGCAGTGATCGCCGAGGCATAGCCGCGCTCATAGCCGCGGTCGATCATCGCAGGGATCATCAACATCCCAACGGCCGCGGTTGTTGCCGGGCCCGAGCCCGAAATGGCGCCGAAGAAAAGACATGCCATGACCGTCGCAGCCGAAATACCGCCGGTGAAAGGACCGGCCAGGCTTTCGGCAACATTGATCAGGCGTTTCGAGATACCGGCGGCTTCCATCAAAGCGCCGGCAAGAATAAACGCGGGCAGAGCCATCAGCGGGAACGAACCGACTGAGGTGAAGGCAATCTGCACGAACTTGATCGGGTTCTCGTCCAGATAAAGGAATGAGACCAGCGAAGCCACACCCAGCGCCACCGTGATCGGCGCGCCAATGAGCAGCAGAAACAGGAAAGACCCAAACAGGATTGTGACGATTTCGGATTCCATGGTTTATCCCCCTGCCCTTAGGATTTCTTTGCTGCTTCAGTCGCAGCTTTGATTTCGTCGAGGTCGATCTGATCGGGATCGTGAATATCTTCGCCCTTGATAAGGCGGCGGTAGTTCACCTGAATGATGCGGACGGTCATCAGCGCAAAGGCGATGGGCAGCACCATGTAGATGTATTTCATCTCGATACCCAGGGTCTGGGACTTCCAGAATTTGTTCATCTTGTTGAAGACAAAATCTGTCGCCAGATACAGGAAGTAGACATTGAAGAAGAGCCAGAAGAGATCGGCAAAAGCTTCGATGTACTTGATCGCCCCCTCAGGCAGGAACTTGAACTGGAACGTCACCCGGTTATGCGCGCCTTTCAGAGCGGCGTAACTTGCGCCGAAATAGACGAACCACACGAACATGTAGACCGAAAGTTCTTCGATCCAGCTGATCGAAAAGCCGAAGACTTCGCGCGCGATGATCTGCACGAACAAAAGGCAGACGAAGCCGGATAAGAGGATCCGGCAGATGATACTTTCTATGTTGTCCAGAAATTTCCAGAACATGTGGTTTCACTCCTCCCTGAATTGAGAAGAGCGCCGCAGCGCTCCTCCCGCTATCGCTCTGGGGCGATTATTGCTGGACCGGCTCGCGGCCGATGGCTTCGAGAACTGCATTCAGCTTCTCGACACCACCAATGGACTCGTAGAACTGCGGCCATACGGCTTCGGTTGCCAGTTGAATGAACTCGGCTTCGTCGTTCTCGGGGTCGATGATTGCCATTCCCTTGGCCGTCAGCTCTTCTTTGATGGCGGCCTCTGAATCACGCAGGAACTGTGCCGAGACCTGAGTGGCTTCCTGCCCTGCTTCCAGGATCATCTGCTGTTCCTCTTCGGACAGGTCCTGGAAGATGGCTTCCGAGATGATCAGCGGTTCGATCGAGAAGATGTAACGCAGGTTGGTGACGTGGTCCTGAACCTCGTAGAACTTCATCGCATTGATGGTCAGGTAAGGGTTGTCCTGACCGTCAACCACTTTGGTCTGCAGGCCGGTGAAGGTTTCGGACCAGGCCATCGGGGTCGGGTTGATGCCCCATGCCTTGTAGGTTTCGATCATGATTTCGTTCTTGGGAACGCGGATGATCAGATCCTGCAAGTCCGCAACCGATTTGACCGGCTTCTTCGAGTTCGTCAGACGGCGGAAACCGGTATACGTCCAGCCGATGATGCGGACGCCGGCATCACGGATGGTGTTTTCGATCAGTTCCTGACCGATTGGACCCTGGGTCAGTTTTTCGGCATCTTCCAGGCTGAGAATAACATAGGGCAGAGTGAAAACGCCGACCGAGGGCGAGAATGGCGTGATGTTGTTGATTGCCAGCAAAGACATATCGAGCGTGCCGATGGCCGCTTCGTTCACGGTGTCCTGCTCGGAACCGAGCTGACCGTTCAGGAACAGTGTCGCGGTGTGCTCACCACCTGATTTTTCTTCGAGCGCTTTCACGAAAGCGAGCCCCAGCGCCTCTTGTGCGCTGCCGGCGCTGTCGCCGACAGCGATCTTGAAATTCTTCGCCTCGGCCGTGCCTGCAACCATCAGTGCGGCAACGGAAACGGCTGCGCTGAAAGTGCCAAGCTTTTTGATAAATGACATGGATTTCCTCCCATTTGTCGTGTTTCGAGGTGCGCGCTGACCTGGGGAGAAATAGGCCAGTCCGATTCTACCTCGGCGACACGAAGCTAACTTGCCAAAATGGTTTCGTCGTTGTTAATATTTGCGCGAAAGGTTTCATTAATCTCAAACATACGATATGAGTCAGAACAAACTTGATACCCGGATTGGCGACACGGACATCCGTCTGCTGCGCGTGTTCAAAACCGTCGCAGAAAGTGGTGGTATCACGGCCGCCGAGATCGAGCTGAACATTGGAAAATCGACGATCTCGAAACACTTGTCTGATCTGGAACTGAGGCTTGGCCTGAAGCTGTGCAACCGGGGGCCGTCAGGGTTTTCACTGACGGAAGACGGCGAGAAGGTGCTGGCCGCGGCGGAAGACCTGCTTATTTCCGTGGCGCAGTTCAGAACCGAGGTCAACGAAGTCAAACAACAACTGGCCGGCAGTATTCGCGTGGCTCTTTTCGATCAATGTACAACCAACCCCGAAGCCCAACTTGCCCGCACCATTCACAAGTTCAATGAGGCCGCACCGGCGGTTCACATCGAGCTGTCGCTGGAACCCCCCAACGTGATTGAGACAATGGTCATCAGCGGGCATCTGGATGTCGGCATCATCGCTTTGCACAGACCATCGGCAAGCCTGGATTACACACCGCTCTATGGGGAAAACATGTTCTTGTACTGTGGGCAGGAACACCCGCTGTTTGACCGGTCGGATCCAGAATTGAAGCTGAGTGTTCTTCGCAAGTTCAACTATGCCGGCCTGAATGTGAACTCTCCAAATCTCATCGTTGGTCAACAACTGGGGTTTCGACGTGCGGCCAAAGTGCAGAACGAACAAGCCCTTGTCATTCTGATACTGTCAGGTCGCTACCTTGGGTTTCTTCCCGATCATCTGGCGCAGGAATTTGTCGAACAGGGGCTTATGAAACAGGTCCTGCCCAAAGAGATCAAATACCGAACCCGTTTCGCGGCCGTAGCCAGAAAACAACCTGCGCCAACACGCGTGGCCAAGCTGTTTCTGGAAACTTTGGTAAAGGTGCATTCTCAGGTACAGTAGGAACGCGGACAGGGCGTCTTGTTTCCCAGGCCCAAACCCGCCCGTGTCTGAAATCAGTGCATGGCGCGCGGCCGGGCGGATCAATCGCAGGCTGCGGTAACGATCATTTCGACCTTCAGAACATCACGAGCCAGTTTCGCCTCGCCACAGGCACGGGCCGGGGCGTGGCCCTCTGGCACCCAGGCATCCCAGACCGCGTTCATTTCGGCAAAGTCGGCCATGTCCGACAGCCAGATCACACATTGTAGGATGCGCGTCTTGTCGCTGCCGGCCTTGGCCAGAAGGTCCTCGATCTTGGCAAGGATGTCACGGGTTTGATCCGCAACGGTTGCAGCATCGGAAACCTGACCGCACAGATAGGCGGTTCCGTTATGTTTGACGATGCGGCTCATGCGTTTGCCGGTCTCGATCCGAGTAATGGTCACAACTGCTGTCTCCTGTTTCGATGGGTATGTTCCGGTTGGGCGATAGAGCGAAACGACGCCAACCGCCAGCCCGGACCTTCAATCATCGAATAATTGCCAGCCTGCTGCGCGAGGGCTTTCAGCCTAATAGCACGCTTATGTCCGGTGCTCGGAGACGTGATAAGCGGTTGCCAGCGCCTTGCGGATAGGACGTTTTCACCGATGCTTTTTCTTTCCTGTCTTGCACTCTTCGGCCAACACATTTGGTGAAACATCGCGGCCTTGGTTCACAAGGCGTTTTACGGAGATTTCCCAGTCTGCTTTCAATCGGCCAAGAGCTCCTCCGCTCGCCCCAATATCGGAGCGCCATATGCCACCCGGCACTGCCGAAACGCTGCTTTTTTGCATGTCCGATGCAGGACAGCGAAGTTGGTCGACTGACGAAAATGGTTTCAAAAAAGGACGGGTGGTCACGCGATGTGCTGCTGCAACCCTATCAGCTGAAACATCTGACGCTGAAGAACAGGATCATGACGACCAGTCATGAACCCGCCTACCCCGAAGACGGCATGCCGAAAGAGCGGTATCGCGCCTATCATGAGATACGCGCTAAAGCTGGTGTTGCCATGACCATGACGGCTGGTTCCGCCACCGTCAGCCGCGACAGCCCGCCGGTGTTCAACAACGTCCTTGCCTAAAAGGACGAGGTCGTGCGCTGGATGGCTGAATTGACCGACGCCTGCCATGCTCATGGTTGCGCAGTGATGATTCAATTGACCCATCTGGGGCGGCGCACGGGTTGGAACAAGGGCGATTGGCTGCCGTCGGTCTCTTCGTCGCATTATCGTGAACCGGCCCATCGGGCTTTTGCGAAGAAGATGGAAGACCATGATATCGAACGGATCGTGAGCGACTACGCCGATGCAGCCGAGCGTATGAAGGCCGCGGGTCTCGACGGAATCGAATTGCAAGCCTATAGCCACCTGATCGATCAGTTCTGGTCGCCGCTGACCAATAAGATGGACGCGCCCTAAGGCGGCAGTTTCGACAATCGGTTGCGGTTCGGCTTCATGGTTCTGGATGCGATCCGCGACCGTGTCGGGCAGGATTTCATCGTTGGCGTCCGCTATACCGCGGATGAGGTTGAAAAAGGCGGCATCACCGAAGAAGACGGGCTGGAAATCGCCCGGCGGCTGCGCGACAGCGGTCAGGTCGGTTTCCTGAAAGTCATTCGCGGGGGCATTCATACGGATCCGGCCATGACGGATGTGATTCCCGCGGCCAATTCCCGCCGCCGGACGGTCGTCGTCGGCGCCGGGCCCGGAGGGCTTGAAGCGGCGCGGGTCGCGCATGATGTTGCCGTTTTGGAAGCGGCCCCTGAACCTGGCGGTCAGGTGCGTCTGGCCGCGCAATCCCGGCACCGGGCCGAGAAGGACGAGATCATCGACTGGCGCATGGCGCAATGTGCTGCGCGTGACGTCAGGTTCCAGTTCAACACGTTTGCAGAGGCCGAGGACGTAACAGCCCTTTCCCCTGATATGGTCGTGATCGCAACCGGAGGCTTGCCCGAGAAGACAATATTGGAAACCGGCAAAGGTCTGGCGATTTCGGCGTGGGACATCCTGTCCGCAGACGTGCCCCCCCGCGAAATTGTCCTGATCTACGATGATGCGGGCGACCACCCGGCCCTGATGGCGGCAGAAATCATCGCCGAATCCGGTGCGCAGGTTGAGATCATGACCCGCGACCGCAGCTTTGTGCCCGAGATCATGGGCATGACTCTGGTGCCATATATGCGGGCGCTGCAAAAAACGGGGGCGGTGTTCACCGTAACCCGGACGCTGAAATCGCTGGTACGTTCAGGCAATCAACTGGAAGCGGCGATTGGAACGGATTACTCGGATCTTGTTGAAAAGCGCATGTATGATCAGGTGATTGTCAATCAGGGCACCTTGCCTCTGGATGATCTCTATTTCCAACTCAAGCCGCTTTCGCGAAATCGTGGCCGTGTGGATCACGACGCTTTGGTCGCCAATTCGGGTGACGTGTTTCCGCAGGTGGACCCGAATGCCGGTTTTGATCTTTGCCGGATCGGAGACGCCGTTTTTTCACGCAACATACACGCGGCAGTCTATGACACGCTGTGCCTTGGCCTTCGGTGGTGACGCCACCGGAATATGCGTTGAAGGCGATCGCACCGGTGATGGGCACGGACGACCGGTGGCGCGAGGACGTCCACTTTTGCAGCGGATGCCTGGCCAACAACAATTTCTGGTGAGGTTCGATCATACAACTGTATAACGCCATGCCACCTGACCCAGAGATTGTCGGCGCGGACCGCTGGCTTGACATGTGGCGCGAGCGGTTGGACGGTGCCGCGTTCTGGCCGTCACCGAATATCACCAACACGTCCCTGTGGCTGAATCAGCAGACGCTTGAGTCTGACGCCATTTCCGCAGTAGAGCTTGCGATTTGCTCGCCGCATGGCTTCTGGGCGGCCACAGGTGATATATGCTCTTTCGCCATACCCGGAGACATGCCAGCAGACGGACGGATCGACGCCGCAGGCGCGTTGCAGTTCAAAGCGGCGCCACTTGAAGACGCACTTGATATCCTGGGGCGACCGTCGGTCGATCTGAAAGTGTCAGCAGATCAGGTTCAGGGCTTTGTCGTTGCATTGCTGGTGGACGAAGCCCCGAACGGTGCGCAGACGCTGATTGCAAGGGGCTTCTGCAACCTCAACCACCGCATCAGCGATACAGAACCCACACCGATCACACCCGGCGAGGAGATGGCTGTAACCGTCCCGATGTATGGAACAGGATATCGGGTTCCGCCGGGTCATCGCATCGTTTTGCAGATCGCTTCGGCGTATTGGCCCGTACTCTGGCCCGACCCCGAACCTGTGACGCTCACGATCCGTCCGGGTCAATCTCAGTAGCATTTGCCCATCCGCAACCCAGGCGTTGACACAACGGAACCCCGCCCGCTGCCGGAACCGGCAGCGTCCGGTGAGGCCGCAAGAAAGACCAAGGTGCGCTCGGGCTCGATGGAACGCTCGGTCCACACGGACCTGACCAATGGCAAGGTGACACACAAGTTTTTTCTGGATGGGGGCGTTTTCGGGCCGGTGGGAGATTTCCGCCTGGGCGATATTGGGACGGTGCTCAGCGACGTGTCGGATCGAAGATATACAATCCTTCCGGGTGATCCGCTTTCGGCTGTTGCCACGATGGAGCAGACCGCCGGTTTCGACCGAGAAGATTGGGCGGCCAGGATCTGGACCTATTCCGAACAACGGGCAACGGCCCCCGAGTTTCATTTGATCTCGCGCCTGAAGGCTTGGTCGGGAGAAGAACTGATCTTTGAAGAAGAGAACGCGCATGTCATTCCGCGCAATGGAATGTAGTTGAAAACACCTTGGAACAGCGGCGCTGAGACCCGTGGCGGGACTTGCCTTTGCAGTCCTGTCAACCCAACCGAATGGTCCAGACCTGCGCGGACAAGTCTGGACGGGTCTGTCGTTGCACCATGTGCCGGTCAGAACCCCAAAGCACTGCCGGATTTGATGGTATCCATGGAAACGAAGGTTCTGAACTTTCGGATATTTCCGTTTTCAAAGAACATCCTGCGGGTGAAATCTTCGTAATCCGCCATGCTTTCGACGACCACGACAATCATGAAATCAACCTCTCCGGTCACGTAAAAGCATTGCTGGACTTCCGGAGCATTCAGCAGGGATTTCTTGACGGCATCAATCTCGTCCGGGGTTTCGCTGACCAGTTCAAGTTCAACGAAGATGGTAAGCTGAAGACCAACGGCCGCCGGGTCAACGACGGCCACATTGGCTCGTATCACGCCCTCGGCCTCCATCCGGCGGATACGGCGCTGCACCGAGGGTGCGGACAGATTTACGGCCTCGCCAATCTTGTGTTGCGTGGTTCTGTTGTCTTGTTGCAAAATCCGCAGGATCGCGCGGTCAAAGTCATCCAATTGCGTCATGTGAAAGAAACTTGCATCGCTGGCCACCAACTAGAGCCCTTTTTTCAGGTCTCTTGCAATAAACTTGTTTCGCACATTTGAAGCAACACGTCGAAGGGGAAGTTTTGCCGTGACAGCATTGACAGAACGCCTGCGTGCGTTGCGCCACGAGTTTCATCGCAACCCCGAGCTTGGATTTCAGGAAGTTCGGACCAAGGCCCGGATTGCCGAGCATCTGCGCAACCTGGGCATCGAGGTGTTTGAAGGGGTCGGTGTCGTGGGCGTGTTGAAGGCGGGCAACGGCAATCGCGCCATCGGGCTGCGCGCGGATTTCGACGCGCTGCCGATCACCGAGGTCAACACGTTTGCGCACACGTCGCAGAACGAAGGTGTCATGCATGCCTGTGGCCATGATGGCCACACGGTGATGCTGCTTGGGGCCGCCGAATTGCTGGCCAAGGATCCGGCGTTTGACGGCACGGTTGTCTTCTTGTTCCAGCCCAACGAAGAGCATGGGCTTGGGGCAAGGGCGATGATCGATGAAGGGGTTTTGCAGACCTTCCCGATTGAAGAGGTTTACGGCGCGCACAATCTTCCGGGCGAGCCTGTCGGGCGGGTTTCCACCCGCGCTGGTGTCATCTGTTGCAGTGAAAGTCTGTTCGAGATCACGATTACCGGTCAGGGCGGTCATGCCTCGATGCCCCATGTCGGGCGCGAAACGATCACGCCTGCCGCGGAACTGGTATTGGCCCTGCAAACCATCGTTTCACGCAAGCTTGCACCTTCTTCCGGCGCCGTGGTGTCAGTGACCGAGTTCATCACCGACGGACAGCGCAATGTGCTTCCGGGGCGCACTGTTCTGAAAGGTGACGCGCGGGCCATGTCACCGGCAGATCGCAGGCTGATCGAGCGCAATATGCGCCAGATCGCAACCGGTGTGGCCGAAAGCCATGGCGTCGAGGTGAGCGTGGATTTCCGTACCGAATTCATCGAGGCAAACAATGATGCCGATGCCGCATCGCATGTCGTTGCAGCGGCTTCGGCCATGGGTCTTGAGGTGGACGGAGACCGCCCTGCCATGTCTTTTTCTGAAGATTTTGCCGAATTTGCTGCCGTTGTGCCCGGGTGTTTACTGCTTATCGGCAACGGGACCGAAGGATCAAATGGCCAACCGCTGCACTCGGCTGATTACGATTTCAACGACGAACTGCTCCCGCTGGGTGCAGAATTCTGGGCAGAGCTGGTGCGGCAGCGCCTGCCACTGAAACCCTGACAGGACACACGACCATGACGGAAAACATCGCCCATCAGGCAGGCAGGCCGAGCTTCGGCCCCGCTGCCGAAACCGTTTTGCCACGACGGGATTTCGATCGCGCAGCAAGGGAAATCACCCAATGGGAGGGGTATGCGCCCACGCCGTTGCATTCCTTGCCCGCGTTGGCAGCCGAGATCGGCGTCGCGGAGGTCCACTACAAGGATGAAGGTCCCCGGTTTGGGCTTGGCAGTTTCAAGGCATTGGGGGGGGCCTTTGCCGCCTTGCGTGTTCTGCAACGTGAAATATCGCGCCGCACCGGTCAGGATGTGTCATTGGAAGATATCCGTACTGGCCGCTGCGCCGACATGGTTGCCAGTATCACGCTTGTTTCGGCGACCGATGGCAACCACGGTCGATCTCTCGCGTGGGGGTGCAAGCGGTTCGGCGCGCCTTGCCGGATCTACATTCACGCCGAGGTCAGTGAAGGCCGCGCGCAGGCCATGCGCGATCTGGGGGCCGACGTCGTGCGCATCGATGGAGACTATGACGCCTCGGTGGATCAGTGTCGGCGGGAAGCCGACGAGAACGGCTGGTTCGTGGTTTCGGACACATCCTGGCCAGGCTACACCGACCCGCCGCGCGACGTGATGTCGGGCTATGGCGTCATGGTCAAGGAAGTCGTGAATGCAATGGACGCGGCACCGACGCATGTCTTCCTGCAAGGTGGAGTTGGAGGGCTTGCCGCGGCAGTTGCGGCAGCTTTGCGTCAGGCCTGGGGTGATGCCGCGCCGCGCGTCGTGGTCGTGGAACCGCATCTGGCGGCGTGTTTGTTCGAAAGCGCAAGGCAGGGGCAAGCCGCGTCCGTAGATATCGACGAGGAAACCATCATGGCGGGTTTGTCCTGCGGGGTGCCGTCACCGATGGCGTGGGAGGTTTTGCGCAGCGAAGCCTCGGACTTTCTGGCAATCGACGATCAACTGATACCGCCCACCGTCCGTCGTCTGGCGCGTCCGCATGGCAGTGATCCGGCGATCGAAGCCGGAGAGAGCGGCGTTGCCGGATTGGCTGCATTGATCGAAGCAGCCAACAGCCCCGAGCTTTTTCAGAAGCTTGGATTGACGCCGCAGTCTCGGGTTTTGACGATCGGTTCCGAAGGTGTGACGGATCCCGATATCTATGCCCGGATCATACAAGGCGACGTGTAGCTCAGCCGCAATTCCTGCGGGCACCGAGGCCAATCAGCTCAGCCCAAAGCCCAGTTTCAATGGGCCTTGGGACGGTTGAATCCGACATAGTGGCCTGCAACGGAGAAGTTCCATCAAACGACATCCCGATGTCGTAGGAGTTGTATACAGGCCAGACCCGCATCAGTAGCGGTTGGCCATGATACGCGCGTTAAACGAAAACTGGGCACTGTTCCTGGGAATGTTCATGCTGATGGTTGCCAACGGTCTGTTGGCGACGTTGCTGACGATCCGGGGGGCCAGTCTGGGCTTTAGTGACTTCACGATTTCCGTCATGCAGGCAAGCTATCCTTTGGGCGCGCTTGCGGGGACGGCACTTGCCCCGAGGCTGGTTGAAAATGTCGGGCATATTCGGGCATTTTCGGCCCTCGCCTCGCTGGTTTCGATTGCGGCCATCGTGCATCTGCTGACCAGCGACGCGATCAGCTGGAGCGTGATGCGTCTGTTGGGCGGGTTTTGTTACCCAGGACTTTACGTCATCACCGAAAGCTGGCTGAACGCGAAATCCGAGAACAACATGCGCGCTCAGGTTCTGTCGCTATACTTCATTATCCAGCTTGCCGGCCCGGCGCTTGGCACCGCCATAGTAGGCTTTCCCGACCCTACCGGGAACCTGCTGTTCGGGCTTGTTTCCATCCTGATTTCGCTTTCGATCGTGCCGCTTCTTCTGTCGGGCAACAAGGCGCCGGAATATGCCGCGCCGGAACGCATGTCGGTTCCGGTGCTTTACAAGGTTTCGCCCATCGCAGTCATCGGAATCGTTCTGGTCAGTATCGGTGTCGCGGCGTCCTATATCTCGTTGCCGCTTTATGCGTTGCAAAACGGCTTTACGACGGCGCAGGCGTCAGGGGCGCTGGTGGCGGCGCTGATCGCCGGTGCGGTGGTGCAATACCCCGTCGGCTGGCTGTCTGATCACACCGACAGACGCTATGTCGTCATCGGGCTGGGAGTCGTTACGACCCTGTCCAGTCTTTGGATGGCCATCGATACGTCTCCGTCTCATATCGTCTATGGTTTTGTACTGATCGCAATCGGGCTGTATCCCGCGTATTCGATCCTGACGGCGCATGCCAATGATCAGCTCAAGCTGTCTCAGATCGTTCCCGCCAGTGGCACGATGGTGCTGCTGCTGAATGTCGGCCTGCTGGTGGGAACCATGCTGGGGCCGAACTCTATCTCATTGTTCGGCGGGCGCGGTCTTCCGTTTCTTCTGGCGGCTATCGGTATTGCGGTCGCCCTTTTCGCATTGATCCGGCGCGTTCAGGTGGCCGCGCCCACCGACACCGGCGATGTGCAGGTCGTGGGGATTATCGGCACCGGGCAACCCGGGGTCTTGCAGGCCGAAACCTGGGTTCAAGAGGAAGAATCCCGGACAAACCCGGACTCATCCCAAGGGTTCAAAGCATAGGCTTTTTCATTCGTGTCCGGCGCGACGGACGTCGTGCCGATGCCGCGATCAAACCGAGATCGAAGCCGCCTTTGAAGCACCGGACCATTCTGCACCGCAGGACCCCGTCAGAAATCCGTCGCTCAACCGAATATCAGGATCAGCGCCACGCAGGGCGCGCTCCACTTCTCCTTGGGGAAGATCACCGTCGATACGTTTTCGATACAGTTCGCACAGCTGACGGAATCCGCCAGATTGCGGCGACAGACGCAACGCCGAGATGCCAGCCTGTTTCAGAAGGTCGATCTGATGATCCGTACAGGCATGGCTGTCTGACAGGGTCTGCACACCGTTCATGGCCATAAAGGGCTTGCCGTCGCCGGTCAGAACGTCCAACCCGTCCGGATCGTCTTCGCAGGCAAACTGGCAATTGTCCTTGCTGCGCCCATGCAATCGCGCGTGGTAACAGCGCCCGGAAATAGCCAGTGGCAACCTGCCATGCCCCCATATTTCGATCTCGACGCCCAAGTCCGAGGCAGCTTGCGCCAGCGTTTTGACCGAAGCGATGGGCAATTCCGGCGGAAGACAAACCCGGCGCGCACCCCGAGCAGCCAACCATCTCAAAGTGCCTTCGTTGTAGACATTTACCAACGGGCCAACGGCAAACGTGCAGGTTCCGGGCAAATGTGCCAGCGCGGTCAGATCGTTGATCTCGACCATGACGCCCATTTCTGCAAGCTCAGCGGTGAGTTTGCGCTCGCGTTTCAGGGTCACAAGGGCCAGGCTTGTCAGCGCAACGTCTTTGCCCGCCTCCACCAGCCGGGAAATCGCCGCGGGGATACGATCCTGGTAAAACGGCAAGCGCTTGGAACAGACCAGTTCCCCAAGCACGACGCGGTCGACGGGCGATCGGGCCAGATCATCGTAAAATGCAGCCCAGGTTTCGGTGGGCCAGAAGAACTGGTTCGGACCTACTGTCAGTCCCATCGGATCACCTCCACGTCTTTTTGTAAGCGCCGGTCGTCATGGCCTGCCCTTCCGACAATCGCGCAAGCATACCTTCGGGCATCGGCTGGCCTGACTCCAGCGCATCGACCGCGGCGCGAAAATTCCGAACGACCTGTGCGACATAGGATTTTGACCGCTGGCGCCCTTCGATCTTCAAGGCTGTCACACCTGCCTTTTGCAATTGCGGGATCAGCCGTTCTGCGTTCAGACTGACGGGATCCTCGAACAGGTGCCCGGTTTTTTCACCTGCGGAAAAACACCCTTTGCACAAAGTCGGATACGGTGCGGGCTCATCCCGTTCGACCCGGTGGATCAGGTACCCGCCAAGGCGCGTGTTCAACGCGCCCTGTTCTTCTTGATACTGCACATGGCTGGCAGGAGAACAGACACCGTTCATGTTTGGAGACAACCCGGTGGCATAAGAGGACAGCGAGCATCGCCCCTCGGCCATGACGCAAAGACCGCCGAACACGAAGACTTCGGTTTCGACGTCGGTTTCAGAGTTGATCGCGGCAATTTCCGGCACGGACAAAACGCGCGGCAAGACCACCCGCTTCACACCGAAAGTTTCAGCATAGAAATTGATCACGTCAGCATTGGCCGCCGCGGCCTGCACGGACAGATGTCTGCGCAGCTTGGGATGATGTCGCGCCGCGTAGTCCAGCAAGCCCAGATCGGCGAGAATGACAGCATCTGCACCGCAGATTTCGGCATCCGCCACGGCTTGTTTCCAGATCCCTTCGTTGCCCGCCTGCGGGAAGGTATTGATTGCAATCAACACCTTCGATCCGTAACCATGGGCAAAGGAAATTCCGGCCCGCATTTCAGCGCGGTCAAAGTTGAGCCCCGGAAAGTTCCGCGCATTGGTTTCGTCATTGAAGCCACAATAGACCGTGTGAGCCCCGGCCTTGACGGCTGCACGCAGGGCCGCGGGCGTTCCCGCCGGGCAAACGATTTCCATTACCATAGGATCGCGTCCTCGGGTCGGGTCAGGCACAGACCGGTCCGACGCTCTGCAAAGGCGATGATCTGCTTCAGCGGGCGTGCAAGCGGGCCGGAAAGGGCTGCGGCCTCGTGCGCGAGGTCCAGCTCTGCGTCGTCAATTGCGTTGCGCAGCGCCAGTGCCGCGGCTGTGTCGCCCTCAATCACCAGATCGCGCGAAAAGAACAGGGCGTCACCGTCAAACGCACCATGCACCAGCCCCAACAGCGCGGCCAGTGGGCCGGAAATTCGCGCGGCCCCTTCCACGCGCCTTCGGCTAAGTCTTATTCTCGGTGCGCCGTCATTCGGTTCAAGCAGAAGGACAACGGGCAGATCCGTTGGATCAAGCACAAAGGCTGCCCGGCTGTATTCACCGAGCCGGTTGAGCAAGTCGGGGTGTTTCTTGGTTATTTTGCGGGAAAACGCCGTCAGTGACAGCGACAAAGGTGCAAGCGGAACAAACCGCAGGGCCGCGGCCAAAGCGGCAGGGCAACGCGGTATCGGGTTTCGGGGATCGGACAAACAGACCTCCTGCTGTCTCAACAAAGTGAACCGGTGCAGCCTTCCTAAAGCCGCCCCGGCGCCCGGGACTTGACGGTTGTCAATTCGACCGGTCTCTTTCGCTGCTAGAGGGTGGGCACCACCGCCGGAGCAAACCCATTCGCACTCTGCCGCCATATCCCAGCCTTCGACATTTTCTGAAATGGTGTGAAGAAACAGGGCAGTTCAGGCGCATCGCCGAACCGGTTTCCGTGCGCCATCAAATGACCGCTGTCCACCGCGCCGTGTTAGAGGCCAATGGGCCCGTGTTGCAATTCGACACACCGACGGGCGTGCCCTCGGGGCAATGCGACATACCGGTTGTGGTCAACCTGTTCGGAACTTCGGAACGCGTCGCCGCCGGGCTGGGCGTTTCTTCCGATGGGCTGGATGATCTGGGCGCTTTTCTGGCCGCGCTTCGGGCCCCGACGCCGCCGGGCGGGTTGCGGGATGCGCTGTCCCGGTGGCCGATGCTGAAGGCCGCATTGTCCACACGGCCGAAGCAGGTCAAAGCCGCCGCTGTTCAGCAGGTTTGCAACTGCGAAGCCGATGTTGATCTTTCAGCGCTGCCGATCCAGACACACTGGCCCCGGGACGCGGGGCCCCTGATCACCTGGCCTGTGGTCATCACCCGGCCGCGTGGCAGCGAACCCGACGCGGCACAGACCTACAACGCCGGCGTCTATCGCGTTCAGGTGCTGGACCGGAACCGTCTGATCATGCGCTGGTTGCCACATCGCGGCGGGGCCGCTCATCATCGCAGTTGGGCGCAGCACGGTGAAAAGACGCCGGTCGCAATCGTTCTGGGCGCGAATCCCGCGACCTTGTTGTCGGCGGCTCTGCCACTGCCCGAAATGGTGTCTGAACTGACATTTGCCGGGGCCCTGAACCAGAACCGGCCGCGGTTGGTTCCGGCCAAATCCGTCCCTCTGCTTGTACCGGCAGATGCCGAGATCGTCCTGGAAGGCTGGGTGTCGCCAAGCGAGACAGCACCCGAAGGCCCGTTCGGGGATCACACCGGGTACTACAATCCCGCCGAGCCGTTTCCGGTGATGCATGTCACGGCCGTGACCCATTGCGAGGCGTCGCTGTATCTGTCGACCTATACCGGACGCCCGCCTGACGAACCTGCCATCATTGGCGAAGTGTTCAATCGCCTGGCCTTGCCGACCATTCGCGCTCAGATCCCCGAAATACACGACCTTTGGCTGCCGCCTGCCGCCTGTTCCTATCGCATCGCCATCGTCGCCATCGACAAGCGATATCCGGGCCAGGCCCGGCGTGTGATGATGGCGCTTTGGGGGATGCTGCCGCAATTCAGCTATACGAAGATGATCGTTGCGGTAGATGCCGATATCGACCCCCGAAACTGGGACGATATCGCCTGGGCACTTGCCACGCGAATGGACCCGGGCCGTGATGTGATGATCCTGGACAGGACACCCATGGATTATCTGGATTTCGCCTCACCCGAACCTGGTCTGGCCGGAAAGCTTGGCATCGACGCCACGACAAAAACAGGCAGTGAAACAGGGCGGGAATGGGGGACGGTCATGCGCACCGAAAAGGTTGATCACGCATTTGCGGAAGACCTGATAGACAGATTGATGCCAGAGCTGAGAACATGACGAAAACCCGAGTAGTCTTAGGCGTGTCAGGCGCTTCCGGTGCGGTTTTGAGCCTTGCGGTGGCACGACATCTGACATCAGCGGATATCGAAATCGACCTGGTCGTCAGCCCCGCCGCCCGTCTGACGCTTGCGCAGGAATGCGGCCCGGATGCCCTGAAGGAACTGCGGCAGTCGGCAAGCCGTCATCACGCGCCCGCCGATATCGGGGCCAGTATAGCATCCGGTTCGGTACCGGTATCCGGGATGATCGTCGCGCCCTGTTCCATGCGCTCACTGGGTGCGATTGCGCATGGCCTGGACGACAACCTGCTGACACGCGCGGCGGGCGTGCAGCTCAAGGAACGACGCCCACTGGTACTGCTGACACGAGAAGCGCCGCTGACACTTGCTCATTTGCGCAATATGACGGCCGCAGCAGAAATGGGAGCCATCATCCTGCCCCCTGTGCCAGCCTTCTATTTGAACCCCCTCAACATAACCGAAATCGCGGATCAGATCGCAGCGCGCGCGGTTGATTGTCTGAAGGTTTGCGAACCGGCCGCGAAACAGTGGCATCCCGAAACCAAGGCGAACCCTGTCGAACGATTCGAAAGCAAATTGCACATCCCATAGCCACAGATCGCGGATGAGATCTGTGGCCTCGGGAAAACCTTGATCCGGCGGGCCGGTTGCTTCAGCCGCGCAACCTGCCGCCCAGTGGATCGAACGGCGCTTCTGCCAGCACCCGAGCCTTGTGCGGTTTGCCAATCACCTGGATCACCACTTCATCCCCTGGCTGCACCACGTCGGGGTTGCGGAAACCCAATGCCAAAGATTTCCCGACTGAATACCCGTACGCACCCGATGTGACACGGCCCACGGGCGCACCATCAGGTGTAAAGATAGGCTCACTGCCAGTGGCGTCGGCATCTTCGGTCACGTCCAGTTCAAAGACGGACAGAACCTCGCGCGGTGCTTTGTCCTTGATGGACAGATAGGCGTCTTTGTGCAGGAAATCCTTGTCCAGCTTGATCAGACCCGTCAGCCCGACCTCTTGCGGCCAGTATTCCTGAGAATACTCCCGTCCCCAGGACCCATAACCCTTTTCGATGCGCAGCGACCCAAGCGCCCGTCCACCCACGGGGCCGCCACCGCAGTCTTCGGCGGCTTCGAGCAATGCAGAGTAAAGCGCGACCTGATCGGTTTCGGCGCAGTGCAGTTCCCAACCCAGATCGCCGGTAAAGCTGACCCGGATGGCCACGCAATCAACACCTGCAACGGTGATCTTCCGGGACCGCATGAAGCGGAACGCTTCGTTGGAAAGGTCTGCATTGGTCAGGCGCGCCAATGCCTCGCGTGATTTTGGGCCGGCGATGTTGAACCCGGCAATGCGGTCCGTTGCGACTTCAAGAGTTGTGCCCTGAGGCATTTCCACCATCTGAAAGAAGCGCTGATGATAGCGTTCAGCCATGCCGGAGCCAATCATCATATATTCGTCTTCCGCCAGCTTGGTGATGGTGAAATCCCCCGCCACGCCACCGCGGACCGAGATCAGCGGCGTCAGGCAGCTGCGCCCAATTTCGGTCGGCACGCGATTGGCCACCAGGCGGTCCAGCCAGTCATAGGCGCCAGGCCCCTTGATCACGTAATTGGCGAAGTTCGAGATGTCGATCACGCCCACGCTGTCGCGCAGCATCTGAACCTCGCGCCCGACCGGATCGAACCAGTTCTGACGGGTAAAGCCAGCGGTCTCTTCGGTGCCGGGTTCATCTGCAAACCACAAAGGGTGTTCCCAACCACAGTTGAGACCAAAGACACAGCCCATCTGTTTCTGCATCTCGTAGGCGGGGCGCACACGGGCCGGGCGGCCTGCGCTGCGTTCTTCATTCGGGAAGTGGATTTTGAAGCGATGGGTATAGGCGTCTTCGACCCGCGCCTTGGTGAACTTCTTGTCGGCCCAGTCGCCAAAGCGGGCGAGATCCCAGGCGAACATGTCATATTGCGGCTCACCCTCGATCATCCATTGCGCCGCCAGCAGCCCCAGCCCGCCGGATTGCGAGAAGCCGGGGATCAGACCGCCGCAGAGGAAATAGTTCTTCAGTTCGGGCACCGGCCCCCACAGCATGTTGGCATCGGGCGACCAGATCATCGGGCCGTTGATTACCCGTTTCACCCCGGCTGTGGCGGCAACGGGCACGCGTTCGGTGGCGCGGATCACGTTTTCCATGATCCGGTCCAGATCGTCGGGAAACAGATCATGCGCAAAGTCGAGCGGCGTGCCGTCTTCGGCCCAGAACTTCATGTCTTTCTCATAGGCCCCGATCAGCAGGCCGTTGCCCTCTTGTCGGAAGTAATACTCGCCGTCCCGGTCGGCGATTGACGGCAGACGGCGGCCCAGGCTGGCCACTTCGTCGATGCTTTCGGTCACGAAATACTGATGTTCGGTCGGTTGCAGCGGCAGGGTCAAGCCTGCCAGCGCCGCCACCTCGCGCCCCCAGAGGCCCGCGGCGTTGACCACCCATTGGGCATGAATGTCACCCTTGGGCGTACGAACGATCCAACTGCCATCGGGTTGCTGTTCCGTGGCGATCACCGGGCGGAACCGTTCGATGGTGGCCCCCATCGCGCGGGCCCCGGCGGCATAGGCATGCGGTACGCCGGACGGGTCCACATTGCCGCCATCAGGTTCGTACATGATGCAGCGGATGTCATCGAACTGCGCCAGCGGGTGCAGCTCTTTGGCCTCTTCCCGGCTGACCTCATGAAAATTCAGCCCATAAAACCGGGCCTTCGCCTCTTGCAGGCGCAGCTGTTGCTCGCGCTCTTCGGTCTGGGCCAGATAGAGCGATCCGGGCTGGAACACACCACAGCTTTGGCCGGTTTCCTTCTCCAGCTCCTTGTACAGGTTCATCGTATAGTGCTGGATGCGGGTGATGTTGTTGTTGTCATGCAGACCGTGGATGTTGGCCGCCGCGTGCCAGGTCGATCCGCTGGTCAACTCGTCGCGTTCCAGCAGGATGGAATCCGTCCAGCCAAGCTTGGCAAGGTGATACAGAATCGACGTACCGGCAAGGCCGCCGCCGATGACAACAGCTTGTGCATGGGTTTTCATGAGGGAATGTCCTTGGATATGGCGCGGCTCAGGCGGCGATTTCTTTCATGACGGCAAGGAATTTGGCGACTTCGCCGATCGAGTTGTAGTGACACATCGAGACCCGCACACAGGCATCATAGCCAAGGGGTGTCAGGATATTGCCGGAATAGTGATCCGCCTTGCGCAGATGCGTGCGGATACCGTGTTCGTTCAGCCGTTTGACGACCTCGGACGAGGCCACGCCTTCGACACGCAGCGATACCAGACCTTCTCGTGCCGGGTTGTCGGCCCCGCCCAGAATGGTGACTTTTTCCATCTCGGCCAGGCCGCTCAGGTTGCCGGTGCCGTGGATCATCGCGTCGGTCAGCGCCTTTTCCTGCGCATAGATCGCATCACCCGCCGCCAGAAACTTGCCGCGCCGGTCTTCGGCATCGCTGACCTGACTGCCCAGCCATTCGAAATAGGATACGACGTCGGACATCGTGGCATAAGCTCCGGTGTCGCGCGTGCCCATTTCCCAGTTGTCCGCGGGGCCATCCAGCAAGGCGTTGTGCTCCAGCGCGGTCAAGCGATCAGAAATCCACGCCACGCCGTAGCCATGACGCGAAAACACCTTGTAGGGCGAAATCACATAACCATCGACGTCATAGGCGGTCAGATCGATCCGGCCATGCGCTGCGTGCTGAATGCCATCGACGATGATGAAACAATCCGGAGCCACGGCGCGGATGGCCTGAGAAACGGCAGCGACGTCAACGCCCATTCCCGTCACCGGCGAGGTATGCAGGATCGTCGCCACTTTGGTATCCGGTGTCACGGCCACGGCATAGGCTTCGGCCGAGACGGTACCGGTGGCGTCATCATGGGGCACCAAAACGTGGGTTTGCCCGGAAATGCGGGCCCAACGATCACAGGCCGAACGCGTCGCCGGGTGTTCCAATGTTGATCCCAGCACAACGCCCGGACCCGTTCCCAGACATGCGTTCATGATCAGCCGGAACAACAGCTCTGTACCGCTTTCACCCACAAAGAACTGCCCGCCGGGTGCGTTCATGAAATCCCGCATATCCGCCTTGGCCGCGTTGATCGTGGCGACCAGCGCATGGGATCCCGGATTGTCGCGCCCCTGGTTGTCCGGGATGGCGGCGTAACGAACCGAACTTTCCAACACTGAATTCAATGTCAGTGCGCCTCCGGCATTCTCGAAAAAGATCCGCTCACCCTGTTCGGGGCAATGATCGATCTGGGCAAAGCGGCTGCGGATTTGGTTCAGCAGGCTCTCTGATATTTGGCTCATGGTCAGTGGTTCTTGTTTCGTTGTGTGTGCAAAGCTGTGCTTTGCCGACCCTAGGACGGTTCTTGCCGCAAGACATGCAAAAAAAACTGTGGCAAAGCGGTAGAATATTCTGTGCAAGTCGCGCGGGTGCCAGCCCAAAGCTTATCACGACGGATACCACCCTTCGCCGGGCCGGGGACCCCGTGCCTGCGGCGGCGGATGGCATATCTTCTTGATTTCCGAGCCATCTGTGGCTGGTCGACTACTCGGGCAAGTACTTTTCCGACCAGCTTTCGGCGGCCGATCCAGCAGAGATCATCGCGTCGATATCCTCATCTGCATAACCGACGCTTCGCAGAATGCTGCGTGTATCCGCGCCGTATTTCGGCATCGGTCCGGGAATGACGATCCGGGCGCGTTCGGGTCGCACAGCGTTTGGCGCAACCAGATCGCACCACCGGCCCATAGGATGCATGTCATGCCGAATGACGCTGAACGTTCCCCGCGTCAGGTCGATATTCCCGGCACTTTCCGGCTGCAACACGGCGTCGCGCGTGTCATGCAGCGATCCCAGAGGCATGACAGTGCTGGCGGAACCGGAAAACGCCTTTTGCCAGTAATCAACAGGTTGCCTTGCAATATGATCCGCAAGCGCATCCGGCAATTCCTTCTCCGGTGTATCGGCCACGCTGGCGAAGTCCGAGACACGGCGCAGGGCTTCGCGTTGTTCGGTGGGTGCGGCAAAGAACATCCACCCGTCCGCCGCGCGGTAACAATGGTAGAATGGTCCCCACCCCATAGCTGCGCGCCCGGCTGGTTCGTCAAAGGGCGCGCGGCCTTCGAAATCATACATCAACTGCGCCTGAATGAGGTTGCCGGCCGCCGCCAACGCCGCCCGCGCAATCCCGCCTTTGCCGGTTTTCTGCAATCTCAGCAGGGCCGCACCAAGCGCAACACATGCGCAATAGCCGGTCAGAACGTCAATGGTACCGAAATGCGCATGTTCTTCGGGCGTGGCCATGCCACCGCCAAAACGCACCATGACCCCTGTCGCCGCCTGCGCCAGATCGTCATACCCCAGATGGTCCGATTTGGGTCCGCGCGCAGGACCGCCAAAGGCATCGAGTTGCACCAGTATGAGGCGGGGGTTGATCGCCGCCAGCTCTTCCGCGCTCAACCCCAGGGCATCGCGCTGCTCATCCGTGCCGTTCATGGTGATGACATCCGAGGAGTCGATGAGCCGTCGCAACGCCCGCTTCCCGTCATCCGAGCTCAGGTTTAGCAAAACGCTTTGTTTTCCACGATGTGCGTGCAGACCGAAAACCACGGTGTTCCACGGATCGACTGATGGCTCTGTCGGCTGAACGGATGTCACCTGAGCGCCAAATCGCGCCAGCGTGGACCCGATCGTCGGACCGGCGATCACGTTGGTCAGGTCCAGCACCTTCAGCCCCTCCAGCCAGCCCTGGCCGCTCGCGGCTGGCGGTCCGCTGCGCGGCGGTTCGGCAAGGATCGCTGAAACGGGTGCGTCATCGGGAACGGGGCCCGGTTTTTTGACCAGCGCAGCGCCATCATCCGCAAGCCACGCAACATTTCCCATCTGCTTCATCTTCCCATGACGCGGGTCCTCTACCTCCAACACCAGACCCGAGGCCAAAGCGTGCGGATCGGCCAGCCATTCCTTGCTGAACCGTTGCGCCGTTCCGGGCGCCTTGGCAGACCCGAAAAGGGCTTCCCACTCATGAGAGGGCCTTGTCAGAAAGGCCTTTTTCATCGCGTTGGACACACGCGCGCGATCCCTTGCGCCGACGGGGTAGTTGCGCAGCGACCATTCATCCGGCCAGTCTGCGGTATCGAGATAGGCGTCGAAGTCCGGCAATTGATCGGCAAGGTCTTTGAGGCCAAGCGTCTCCAACACCCGTCGGGGATGTGTTTTCACACTGCCCGCCACCACATAGAACCCACGCCCGTCGGCGCAGGTATAAGTTCTATAGAAAGGGTCCAGGAACTCTTCCAGTTCCGCAAAGCTCAGATCCGTTGGCAAGCCTTCGGCTGCGCGCCTGTCAAGTTCCACTTCGCGAGGGGACTTGTAGCGTTCGGGATAGTCCTCAATCTGCTCACAGTTATACACCAACCCTTCCAGCAAGGCCGAAGCCAGAGGCACCTCGATGTGATCGCCTCCGGTCCGGTCACGTGCAGCCAAAGCGAACTGCAAGGCCATCGCGCCGAACGAAGCGCCATAGGCGGATGCCAGCGTCAAAGGTGAAAAGGATGGGTTGATGCCCATCAGGCGCCGGTTCAGCCCCATATCCGTGAATTGCCCGGTGCGGGCCGCGATCACGGCTTCCCACGCCGGAAGATCAGCCAGTGCGGGATCGGTTGAGGCAAACCCCGGCAATGACAATGACACGATGCGCGGATTTATGTCGCGCAGAGCTTTCGGACCCAGGCCCAGCCTCTCCATCACGCCGGGCCGGAAGTTCTCGATCACCACGTCAGCCCGCGCCACAAATTCGCGCGCGACCTGCAAACCCCCTTCGGATTTGAGGTCGATCGTCACGGCGGTTTTGCCGCGTGACAGCATGTCTGTGGCCGGTTCTTTCAATCGCGGGCCACCGGGCGGGTCGATGCGGATCACCTCTGCCCCCAAATCAGCAAGCATCATGCCAACCAGTGGACCAGCCAGATACTGGCCAAAATCGAGGACACGAATATGATCGAGCGGCCTTGCAGTCATTCGTTGTGACCCTCCCGGGGTGTTTGGTGTGTTTGTTGCGAAGCCGCTTGCTGGCAAGAGGTCACAACGCCCTTCTCGGAACAGGCGGAGTTTTCAGGCTTGGGACATAACGCGATCAATGCAACACCTGCCCTTGTTCAACACGCGACAAGGCGGCCACGACCAAGCTTCACAGCCTTCTCCGGCGACCGCTGGGCGTACCATGCAGCCGAGCTATGCCAAGAAGTTGCTCGATTTGACCAAGCCATGTCGCAAACGAGAAACATCGCTCAAAATTCCGCGTGTGACGCATACTTGGAAGCGCTCCGAGGCCCGGATGGAAGCGGATCAGTCGCCTTGCAAGATCACCGGACTGTTGCGCCCGGCAGTCAGAAAACAAGTTATTGGAATCGCTTAAGAACGTGGAGCTTCCCAAGTGTCGGGCGCCACAAGACAAAAGGTCACGGCGCAATCGGCCAAGGGCCACGTTGGCACGTGGCAGGACCTGTCGCGACACATGGCCGGCAATTGCGCTTCCGATAAAATATCTCATTTTCCGCCAATATGACGGCCACATACATCAATTCGTCAAATTGGCACCTATGAATTGTCGTGGCCGCGCGTCACGCTTGGAACAGGATGGGAAACAGCGGAGATCTTTATGTCCTGGAATGTGTGCGTTGTCGGCGCTGGAAAGATCGGACAGATGATTGCAACCCTGTTGAAAGGGTCGCGGAATTACTCTGTGACGGTCGCTGATCACGATCTGAAAGCGCTTGGTGATATCTCGAAGATGGGCATTGGAACCAGACAGATCGATGCCAATGACGCGGACGGGCTGGCCCGGGAACTGACCGGTTTCGACGCAGTCATCTCGGCAGCGCCGTTCTTCTTGACCCCTTCGATCGCCAAAGCGTCCAAAGCGGCGGGGGCGCATTATTTCGACCTGACCGAAGATGTTGCGGCCACGAATGCGGTACGTGAACTGGCCGGGGACAGCGCAACTGCGTTTATGCCGCAATGCGGTCTGGCGCCAGGTTTTGTCGGCATCGCCGGAGCGTCGCTGGCGGCGGAGTTTGACGAGATTGACAGCCTGCACATGCGGGTGGGGGCATTGCCGCTTTATCCGACCAACGCGCTGAAATACAACCTGACCTGGTCCACCGACGGGTTGATCAACGAATATTGCAACCCATGCGATGCCATCGTGAACGGCAAGCTGGTCAAGACCGCGCCGTTGGAGAACTACGAAATTCTGGGCCATGACGGCGTGGAATACGAATGCTTCAATACCTCTGGCGGTCTGGGCACGTTGCCGGAAACGCTGGAGGGCAAGGCGCGGGATGTGTCCTATCGCTCGATCCGCTATCCGGGTCATTGCGATATCCTGAAGCTGCTTTTGAACGATCTGGGACTGGAACGCCGCCGCGACCTGCTGAAAGAGATATTCGAGGCCGCCCTGCCCCGCACCGATCAGGACGTGGTACTGGTATATTGCACCGCAAAAGGCGTCATTGATGGCGTGCTGCGCGAAAAGTCCCTGATCAACAAATCCTTTGCCCGCACCATCAATGGACAGGTCTGGAGCGCCATTCAGGTCACGACCGCCGCAGGCGTGCTGGGGGTGGTCGATCTGATGCGGATCGGAGCGCTGCCCTCGAAAGGCTTTGTCCGGCAGGAACAGGTCAAGCTGGACGATTTCCTCAACACTGAGTTTGGCCAGCTGTATCGCGCTGGCGACGTCACCGAACAGAACAAGGCGGCCTGAGATATGAAAGACATCGTAATGACAGCCCAAACCACGCTTGCAAACCTGGATCTGACCGAGGCCCAACTCAAAGGCGGCACGCTCAAGGTCACGTCGCCGATTGACGGAAGCCTGCTGGCCGAAGTGCACGAGACGCCGATCTCGGACATGGACGCCATCTTTTCCCGTGCAAAGGCCGCGTTCAGGGAATGGCGCGTGGTCCCCGCCCCGCGCCGGGGTGAACTGATCCGCCTGTTGGGTGAAGAGCTGCGCGCGGCCAAGGATGATCTGGGTGCTCTGGTCAGTTGGGAAGCAGGCAAGATCACCTCGGAAGGTCTGGGCGAAGTGCAGGAGATGATCGACATCTGTGACTTTGCCGTCGGCCTGTCGCGTCAGCTTTATGGTCTGACCATCGCGTCCGAACGTCCAGGCCACCGGATGATGGAAACCTGGCATCCTGCTGGCCCGGTTGGTGTGATTTCCGCGTTCAATTTCCCTGTCGCGGTTTGGTCGTGGAATGCTGCTCTGGCCCTCGTATGCGGTGATCCGGTGATCTGGAAACCGTCCGAAAAAACCCCGCTGACGGCGCTGGCCTGTCAAAAGGTTTTCGAACGCGCCCTGGCCCGGTTTGGCGATGCGCCGGACGGTCTTCTGCAAACGCTTATCGGTGGCGCCGATCTGGGAGAAAGACTGGTGGCCAGTGAAGATGTTCCGGTGATCTCGGCCACGGGATCGACCCGCATGGGCCGTGCTGTCGCCCCCATCGTCGCACAGCGCTTTGGCAAGTGCATTCTGGAACTGGGTGGCAACAACGCAATGATCGTCGGCCCTTCGGCTGATTTGGAGATGGCTGTGCGCGCGATTGTCTTTTCGGCAGTTGGTACCGCCGGTCAACGCTGCACCACGCTGCGTCGCCTGATCGTGCACAACTCGATCCGCGAAGAACTGGTGAGCCGTCTGAAAAAAGCCTATTCGGGTCTGCCCATCGGCAATCCTCTGACAGACGGCACGTTGGTTGGACCGCTTGTGGACGAAGCGGCGGGCGCGGCGATGACCGCGGCTTTGAAAGCGGCCGAAGCGGAAGGCGGTTCGGTGTTCGGCGGCAACCGCGTTACCGAAGGCGTTCCGGCAGGCATATACATGGAACCTGCGATTGTCGAAATGCCGGGTCAGACCGTGACCGTGAAAACCGAAACCTTTGCGCCGATCCTATACGTCATGGGCTATGACGATTTCGACGACGCGGTAGAGCTTCAGAATGACGTACCGCAAGGCCTTTCATCCTGCGTGTTTACCCTGAACATGCGCGAGGCCGAGCAGTTCCTGTCCGCAGCCGGATCCGATTGCGGAATTGCCAACGTCAATATCGGGCCCTCAGGGGCAGAGATCGGTGGCGCCTTTGGCGGAGAGAAGGAAACCGGCGGCGGGCGCGAAAGCGGTTCGGACGCGTGGAAAGCCTATATGCGCCGACAGACCAACACCGTGAATTACTCTGCCGAACTTCCACTGGCCCAGGGCGTCAAATTCGACATCTGAGTGTCGCTGGATAGTTGTCGGGCAAAAAACTTGAATAGCCCGCAAAAACACCACCCGGGACGACCAGTCCCGGGTGTTTGTTTTTTCCTATATGTTGAAGCAGTGTTCAGGCCGCGGGTTTCGATGTAGACGCTGCGGCGGTCGTTTCGATGCAGATGGGTTGTCGTGAATGTCGCCAGGGCGGCGGCAACGCGCGTATCGTTTCCATGATGGCCATCCGACGCGTTTCGGTAGGAGACCCTCCGAGGCTTTGCGCCACCTCATAGATCGGGGAATGACCCTGTTCGGTGCGCTGGGGCTGTTCATCTCGAACGTGGCCGATGTGCTAGAACCGTATAGCAAACGGCGTCTGAAGGCGGGATTGGACGCCGATCTGGTGGTTCTTGACGAAAACCTTGCTGTACGGCATGTGATGGCCGGGGGGGAGCAACATGTCCGCTAAAGCCCGATAGCCCGACGTGGCATGCATGAACAGTTCAAAGCGTCCGCGCGGTCCCCGATGACTGCCCGCTTCAGCACCGGAAGGTAGTTAAGACATGTGCCCTGCACCCATTGATGCAGAGACCCCACGCGGGTTCATTATCCCGATCGGGGGCGGCGAAGATCGCGTCAAGGAAATGCAGATCCATCGCAAGTTCGTTGAGCTTTCTGGCGGCAGCGATGCCGACATCGTCGTGATCCCGACAGCCTCGATGCTGGAAGAAACCGGGCCCGATTATAACCGTATCTTTTCCGAACTGGGTGCGGGCAAAGTAGAGTTCCTGCCTATCTCGCGCAGGGCGGATTGCGACAACCCCGAGTATGTCGAGATGCTTGATCGAGCGACCGGAGTTTTCATGACAGGTGGAAACCAGTTGCGCCTGTCAGCGATTCTTGGGGGAACTCTGGTCGCCCAAAAAATCCGCCGGCGGAATGCAGCCGGTGTTCCGGTTGCCGGAACTTCGGCGGGTGCTTCGATCATGTCTGAACACATGGTTGCCGGTGGCAGCAGCAACTCGGCTCCGGCGGAAGGCAACATTACACTTGCACCAGGTATGGGCCTGACCAATGCCGTCATCATCGATCAACATTTCACCCAGCGTAACCGTCTGGGTCGCCTGCTAACGGCTTCATCTTTCAACCCATTTTTGATTGGTTTGGGAATTGACGAAGATACGGCCGCCTTCATTGGGCCCGACAATGTCTTTGAAGTCATCGGCAGCGGCTCGGTTACTGTCGTGGATGCCAGCCAGTTGACTCATTCATCAATGTGGGATGCCCGGCGGGGCGAAGCGCTTAGCCTTCTGGGACTTCGGCTTGACGTTCTGGGTGAAGGGTGCCGTTATGACCTGACGGCTCGCCAGGCTTTTCCGCCGGATGAGCATCTGGCGTTCTGCACCTTGCCGGATTTTTCCGGGGAAGAGGCCGCAAACGGGGGGAACAAAAGCTAACCAACGGGGAGCCTCATGAAAATAATCTCGACCAATGTCTTTGTCGGCCCGAATGTCTGGGCAAGTTTCCCCGTTATTCGCCACGTCATCGACCTGGGTATTCTGGAAGAGTGGCCATCGGCAAAAATTGGTTCCGAGTTTATCGACGCGCTGATCGAAGCGCTTCCTGGCCTTGCGGAGCATGGCTGTTCCTACCGCGAACCCGGAGGTTTCATCCGCCGTCTGCGTGAAGACGAAGGCACGTGGCTGGGTCACGTTCTGGAACATTGTGCCATCGAGGTTCAGAACGTAGCGGGCACTGACGTGACCTTTGGCCGGACACGCGGCACAGGTGAGCCGGGCCAGTACAACATGGTGTATGAATACCGTCAGCGCGACGTTGGGCTGGACGCAGGGAAGCTGGCAATGCGGTTGCTGATGAATCTGTTGCCTCAATCCCTGAAAGATCTGGTGGATTACGATTTCGACCCGGACTTTAACTGGGACGACGAACTGCGCAGCTTTGTTCTGCGCGCACAGCGCAAGGAATTCGGCCCGTCGACCGGGTCGCTGGTCAAGGCGGCGCAAGAACGCGACATTCCCTGGATCAGACTCAACTCTGGCTCGCTGGTGCAATTCGGGCACGGCAAATACCAGAAACGCATTCAGGCGACGATTACATCCGAGACCAAACATATCTCGGTCGAGATTTCCTGCGATAAGGAAGATACCCACAACCTGCTGAACGATCTTGGCCTGCCGGTTCCACAGCAGCGCATGGTCTATTCCGCACGCGAAACTGTGCGCGCTGCGGCGCGCATTGGCCATCCGGTGGTCGTCAAACCATTGAACGCCAATCATGGGCGGGGCGTTTCGATCAATTTGAATTCGGATGAAGAGGTCGAGGCTGGCTTCGCCGAAGCAAAGGAACATTCCCGCAGCCGCGCCATTCTGGTAGAGAGCTTTGTCACCGGGTTCGATCACCGGATGCTTGTGGTGGACAACAAGCTTGTTGCGGTGGCAAAACGGGTTCCAGGCCATGTGGTCGGTGATGGTACGCACACGATTGCCGAGTTGGTCGATATCGTGAACGAAGACCCGCGTCGGGGCATCGGGCATGAAAAAGTGCTGACCATGCTCGAGATCGATACTCAGGCCAGGCGCCTTATGGAAGCCGCAGGCGTAACCGAAGAGACCGTCTTGCCGGACGGTGAAGTTTTCTATCTGCGTTCTACGGCAAATCTTTCGACCGGCGGCACTGCGATTGACCTGACAGATGTGGTCCATCCCGACAACCGCGACATGGCGGAACGAGCCATAATGGCGGTTGGGCTGGATGTTGGCGGCGTCGATTTCCTGATCGATGACATCACCAAATCCTACAAGGACATCGGCGGTGCCATTGTCGAAGTGAACGCAGCACCCGGTTTCCGCATGCATGTGGCGCCATCCGAAGGACAACCGCGCGATGTAGCCGGCAAAGTGATCGACATGCTGTTTCCAGCCAATGAGGAAACCCGCATTCCGATCGCCGCGATCACCGGCACCAACGGCAAGACGACGACGTCCCGAATGCTGGGCCATATTATGAAGACCAGCGGCAAAACCGTTGGCATGACCTCGACCGACGGGGTCTATGTCGATGGTAAGCTGAGCGTCAAGGGTGACATGACCGGGCCAAAATCCGCGCAGATCGTCTTGCGCGACCCGATGGTTGATTTTGCCGTGATGGAAACCGCGCGCGGCGGGCTTGTGCGGTCTGGTCTGGGATACCAGCGCTCGAACGTGGCGGCATGCCTTAACGTTTCGGCCGACCATCTTGGCCTTGGAGGCATAAACACAGTCGAGGAACTGGCCGTGGTGAAACGCGTGGTGGTGGAAAGCGCGACGGATACGGCGGTTCTGAATGCTGATGACATCAATTGTCTGAAAATGGCTGACTACGCCGGGGCGGATCAGATTTTCTACGTCACGACCAACCCCGGCCACAGCCTGGTCAAGGAACATATCAAGGCGGGCGGAAAGGCCATTGTTCTGGAAAAAGGCATGAATGGAGACATGCTGACGATCTATGACAACGGGCTTCACATTCCGGTCCTGTGGTCGCATCTGATCCCCGCCGCACTGGAAGGCAAAGCGATCTTCAACGTTCAAAACGCCATGTTTGCTGCCGCCATGGCCTACAGCTTCGGGGTCGATCTGGACAACATCCGGCATGGGTTACGCACCTTCGATACCAGCTATTTCCAGGCGCCGGGGCGCATGAACGTCTATGACGAACATCCGTTCAAGGTCATCCTGGATTACGGCCACAACCCCGCCGCTCTCAACGCGATGGCCGCGTTGTCGGATCAATTGGAGATCAAAGGTCGCCGATTGTGTGTCGTTGCCATGCCCGGCGACCGGCGCGATGAAGATATCATCGACGGAGCTGCCGCGCTGGCCGGGCATTTTGACCATTTCATCTGCAAGGCCGATGACCGCCGCAGAGGCCGAGGACATGATGAAGTACCGCGGATGATGCGTCAGGCACTGATTGACAATGGCGTTGACGACGCATCCATTACGGTTATCCCGGATGAGGTCGAGGCCGTAAATGCCGGGCTGCAACAAGCGGCACCGGGGGATCTGTTGGTAATCTTCGGCGACGACACTACGCGCTGCTGGAAACAGATCATCTATTTCAGCTCTGACGGTGCAACCCCAGATGCCGAGGTTGCACCAAAGACCACGGCCGTCGACACATCCTTCGAGGACATGTTCGAAAACGATCAGAATTTGATCAGGGACGAGCGCGGTGTGCGCCTGGCGCGTGAAATCAGCGAAGACGCGGACTGAGCGAGGGCACCGGAATGGACCGGATTGAAGAGCTTGAAACCGCGCTGACAATAATAAGCGCGACCGCTGATCATATTCAGGCCGACGACGCCCGGCGTCTGACGGGCCCTGGCCTGTTATGGAACAAACCCGGCGCGGTGATGGATGTATTTTTTACCGGAATTGATCCATCCACGGTCTCGGCCCTGTGGGAAAAAAACGCCCGGCGAGTGCTGGACGCGCTGGGATGGACGGATCAGGATTTGACCCATCGCACATTCACTGGCGGTGTAAATCTGGCGATTTCCGCACCAATGGATCAGCTGTATTCGGCGATCTTCGCGGTGCAGACGGCGTGGCACTTCTGTGCCGCCGAGTTGTTGGATGCAACTCCCGGTGACTTTGATCAAATGGTGGCCGATGTCAAAGCTTTTATGGTCAAAGAAGCCAATCCCCGCCTGATCGACCTGATCGCTGCGGCCGAGGCGCATGGCGTGGATATTCTGTGCGACGACGATGAGGTTTCAATCGGGCACGGTACAGGTAGTCAGATCTGGCCGGTTGATGCCCTGCCCGCCCCTGGTGATGTGGACTGGTCCAGCCTTCACAACATTCCAGTTGCGTTCATCACCGGCACCAATGGCAAGACCACGACGACCCGGTTGCTTGAGGCGATCGCGCGGGCATCTGGCAAAGTTGCAGGGCTGACCTCGACCGAGTTTGTGCGGGTCGGCAACGACATTCTTGACCGAGGCGATTACTCGGGCCCGGGTGGCGGCCGGATGCTGCTGCGCGACAAGCGCCTTGAGATCGCCTGCCTTGAAGTGGCCCGCGGGGGTATTCTGCGCCGTGGCCTGCCAACGCGTGCGGCCTCGGCAGCCGCAGTCACAAATGTTGCGAATGACCATTTGGGACAGTACGGCGTCAATACCGTGCCGGAACTGGCACAGGCGAAATTCGCCGTGCATCGCACACTTACCGATGGTGGCGTGCTGGTTCTGAACGCTGATGATGCGTATGTCCGTGCCGAGGCAAAAAACACGTCGACAAATATCTGGTGGTTTTCCTTGGATGCACAAGCGGATCTGATCCGTGACGCGCGCGATTCCAACAAATGCTGCGCCTATGTGCAGCAGGAAAATATCGTGTTTTTCGATGGCACTTCCGAAAAGACGGTGATTGCCGTGTCAAACGTGCCCGTGACCATGGGCGGGGCGGCGAAATACAACACCCTGAACGCCTTGGCCGCCATGTGCCTTGCTCTGGCGCTGGACCTACCCCTTCAGGCAGTGCGGGATGGATTGGCCGGTTTCAAACCCGATGCAAAGGACAATCCGGGGCGCTGCAACGAGTTCAACTATCATGACGCCCGTGTTTTTGTAGATTTCGCACATAACCCGCACTCGATCTCTGCCGTGTGCGATGCGCTGTCAGGACTTCCGGCAAAACGTCGCTTTATCATGCTCAGCCATGCGGGCGACAGATCGGATCAGGACATTCGGGACGTCACCGCGACGGCTTTGAAATTCCAACCTGACGTAATCGTTGCAGCCGAACTGGAAGGCTATCTGAGAGGCCGGGCGTTGGGAGAAATCCTGGACCTGATCGAAGGGACGGCCTTGAAGCACGGATACAACGCTGATCAGATCCAAAGGGCCCAATCCCCTTCTCAGGCCGCGGCCAGGATTCTTAAACAACTTGAGCCGGGCGATCTTGCTTTGTTGCTTGTCCTGTCAGAACGCGACGCCGTTCTTGAGATGCTGGGCGCTTAGGTACGACACCTATTGGCGTACCCCGGCGATCTATTGGAAAACAAACAAACCCCGCAATGGGTTTGTGGCATCCAAGAAATCACGGCCACGAATGACTGTCGGCCTGATCATGGGTTTTCTATATTTGTGAGGACGTAATCCACCGTTCAATCTCGCCTGGGGAAACTGAGCGAAACCAATCGCCCGAGTTGTCAGGTCACGGTGGATCTCAGCGGGCATTCGGCGATCATGAAGCTTTGGAACACAGTCCGGGCCTAATAACACAACCCTGTTGTTGTTCGATTGCCGATTATCCCGGTGCGCCACTTACTCGCCCAACAGCAGCGACAGTTTTTCTGCACCCCGGCGCAAGGTGTCGAGAAATGACTTCAGACTGCCGACGTCATGCCGTTGCGTCGGGGCATGAACTGAAAGCGTGGCAACCAGCCTGCCCTGCGCGTCCTGCACCGGTACGGCAATCGCCACCATGCCCGCCATGAATTCTTCGTCGTCGGTGGAAAATCCCCGCTCGGCGGTGATCTTGATTTCGCTCAGCAGAGCCGTCGGCTCTGTCAAAGAACGGGCGGTCTGCTCTTTCAGCTTTCCGGCTGACAGAAACCCGTTCAGAGTTTTGGGACGCAAGGTGGAAAGGTACATCTTGCCACTGGCCGTGCAGTGGAACGGCACCTGGGTTCCGATCGGCAATTGAATCCGCAACGGCCATTTGGTTTCCACCCGGTCTAGATAGATCATGCCTTCGCGATCCGGGATGGCCAGATTGCAGGTTTCGCCCACTTCGTCGGCCACACCGCGCAGGATGGCGAGACGCGCAGTCCGCAGGTGTTCGGCGGACATGGTATTCACGGACAACAGCCGCAATCGTCTGCCCGGACCATAGGACCGTCCGTCAAGATCGCGTTGCAAGAACCCTTCTGCCTCTGCCGTTTGCAGCAAACGATGGATGGTGGGTTTGGCCAATCCCAATGCATCGATCAGATCAGAGGGTTTGACCGCAACGCCGCGCCGTGCCACCTCTTCAAGGATCAGCAACAGGCGCAGGTTGGTGGGAATCTGAGTTTCTCTGTCTTTAGTATCAGTCTCGGCCATCCTTCAACATTCTAGTTATTTGGCAGAAGGATCAAGGCCAGTTCGGGGACCAGCGACACCAATATCCAGACGGATAGCAGGGACACCAAGTAAGGCACCGTATAGCGCAGCAACCGGAAGTACGGCACGCCCGTCACGCCTGAAGCGACATACAGGTTAAGCCCGTATGGTGGTGTGATAAACCCGATGGACGCCCCGACCAGGAAGATGACCGAGAAATGGATTGGATCAATTCCAACCGAGGCTGCGATCGGCGCAAGGATCGGGGCCAGGATGATGGTGACCGGAAGGCTTTCCAGCACCATCCCCGAAAAGAAGACGATCACCATCGATGTGAACAGAACCGCATGGTAGCCCCCCATGGAGGTCACGAAGTTTCCGATTGTTTCCTGTGCGCCAAGCAGGGACAGGATCTGCTGCATCACAACCGAAATTGCGATCAACGGGGCCAGGATACCCGTAATCTGGGCAGACCTGATGACGATTGAGGGGATCTCTGGGATCGTGAACCCTTCGACCACGAACATTTCAGCGAAGCTCTTTTCGGTTGGCGGTATATCGTTCCGGGCCCCCATGATGCGGTTGATCGGGTAGCTGACCAGCCCCGCGATGACACAAAAGCCCACGGTCACGCCGGCGGCCTCTGTCGGAGAGAACTTGCCGGTATAAATGCCCCAGAGCACAAGACCGATGGCGAAAAAGCCGAGCCAGGCACCAAAGGCGGTTTTCAGCACCCGGTTCAATTGCAGTGGGATCAGATAGCCCCACCCGTTCATGCGGCAGATGATCCAGCACGCCAGTTGCATCCCGATGACCATCAGCGCACCGGGCAGAATTCCGGCCACGAACAATTCGGAAATCGGCAGGTTCATCAGAAAGCCATAGACGATGAAGATGATCGAAGGGGGGATGATGATACCGACAGTGCCGCCCGCAGCAGCGGTCGCGGCGCTGAACCGTTCGTCATAGCCGCCCTTTACCATCTCGGGGTGCAGCATCGACCCAATGGTCGCCGTCGTGGCCGAATTCGACCCGGAAATCGCCGCGAACAGCCCGCAGGCCCCCAGCGACGCCATTGCAAGTCCGCCGCGTATCCAGCCCAGGCAGGCATAGGCAAAATCACTGAGCCGTCGCGCGATGCCGGATTTGTTGATCAGGTCTCCGGTCAGGATGAACAGCGGCATCGCCAACAGGGCGAAGCCCTTGTTGAAGACGTTCAGCAGTTCGGCCCCCATATTGTCCAGCGTCAGGCCAAGGACAAAGGAACAACCTATGACCCAGTAACCGATGACCAGCAACACCGGTACGCCCAGCATGAACAGAAAGGTGACCCCCAACGAGATCAGTGTAACAAGTGTTCCGTCTGTCATCAGTCTGCCCCGATCACGGCCTGCTTGATCAGCGGCTCGCCTGTTTTCCAGTTGTGCAAATCATCCGCGAGGTTCTGAAACACGCGACCGACCATCAAGAAGAATGACAATGGTGCCGCCAGCAGGAACCACCACTGCATGATATTGTCCGTGCCCAGAACGATCTGAAAGTTCGAGGCCGAAAGCGCCACCAGTCGCGAGGTGGTCACGATGACGATCACCGCAAAGATGAACCACAGCACGGCGTCCAGGAACAGGCAGGCCAGTTGCCCACCACGGGGCATGGCAGTGCGGAATTCACTGAAACTCAGATGCGTGCGCAGGCGTACGTTGTAGGACGCACCAAACCAAGCCATCACCATAAACAGAAGCGGAGGAATGGTCGTGGACCAGGGTTCCTGATCATTGAAGACAAACCGGTCGATCACGCCCCAGAAAATGATCAGAGCGATGGCAAGATAAGAGTACACCATGACCGACCGTTCCAGTTGACGCTCGATCAACGGCACCTTGCGATAGATCAGCATGACCAGCAAACCCCCGATCGCGGCAACGACCGCACCAACGATCCAAGCGGCGTCGGATTCCAGAGCGAGTTGTATCTCAAACGAATCCTGGCTGAGAAAAGCGCTGAATATTGCGCCAATGTCTGCCCAAAGTGACATGAAGCCCGTCCTCCCAGTGGGTATTGATTGAACCGGCCCCTTCGGGCCGGTTCAGGCAGTCTAATCAGGCCTCGCCCTTCCACCAGCGGCGCGGCTCGACATTTTCCGGCAGCGTGTCCGCGGGGATCTCGCGCGCGATGTCGTAGATCTCCTGGTATGTGTCGATGCCACCGGCCCATTTGTTCAGCCGCTCGCGCCACTGCGCCCACGGCTCGGGGTTGTAGTTCGGAGCACACATTTCTTCGGCCAGTTTGATCTGGTCCTCCGGCAGGAAGGCAGGGCGCACACCGTTTTCCGCAAAAATGGTTTGCGGCAATTGCGGATCCGAGAATCCGACAGTGTTCAGCAGTGCCGCCTCGTTCGCTCCCTGAATCAGAGCCTGGGTGAAGTAGGACGACTCCATCACGGCATCCTGCAATTCACCGCCCAGCCCATCGAATACTTTGGCAGACATCGAAGTGTGTTCGGTACCGCAGAAGAACTTCAGGTTCACCGATTGCGAGACCACAGGTGCCATGTTCGCATAAGCCACCGCCGAGGCCCAGGTTTCCGCACCATCGATCAGACCGGTCTTGAGCGCATCCAGCGTTTCTTCCCATGCCACCGGAACAGGGTTCAGGTTCAGCAGTTGCATCGCGATCCGGCCCAGCTGCGTGCCCGTCACGCGGTTCTTGGTCCCGAACAGCTCTTCCAGCTTGGTGACGGTCGGCTTGTCGGCAAAGGTTGAGCCCATTTGCAGACCGCGCAGTTCACAATGGGTGAACAGGAATTTCAGACCGTGACGCTTTTCAAGCGGGTCGCGCAGGATGCGCTGGCTGGCGGGGCTGTAGAAGAAATGATACTGCGCCGCCCGGCTGGGGAACATGTAGGCATAGTCCAGGACGTTCAGATAAGGCGCACCGCCGGCCGAATTCTGGGTCGAGGCTGCGTAGATATCGACGATTCCCTGCTGGGTTTTTTCAACACAGCTGAGTTGTCCGCAGATCTGGTTGTCGCCGATGAACTCGATCCGAATCTCGCCATCCGTGCGCTCTTCCAGATCGCGTGCAAACTCGATGGCGCCGGCGCGCTCGATCAGCAGGTTGCGGGTGTTGAAGCCCGACGCACCAAATTTCAACGTGTGCTTCGGTTCTTTCGAAAAGCGTTTTTCATACGTGGATTCCGCCGCTTGCGCCAGATTGGCCAAGCTCATTGCCCCGCCAAACCCTCCTGCTGCAAGCAGCGTCGAGCTCATGCCATAGCGCCCTGCCACCCGAAAAAAATCCCGCCGAGAAATACCACTCAGTTTCCGACCAATCTCCATTGCTTACCTCCCTGTTCGCAATTATTGAGACGTTTTGTATCAAAAAAGGCTAGTATATTTCTTGCATCTTGCATAGAGTTTTTTTCAACGACGTTGGGAGGAGGCGGTCATGGAAGTGGATTATGCGGTAGTTGGCGCGGGGTCTTCGGGCTGTGTCATCGCCAATCGGCTCAGCGCCGACCCCAACACGACCGTCGCGTTGTTGGAGGCTGGCGGCCGCGACACCAATCCCTGGATCCACATCCCGGTTGGCTATTTCAAAACCATGCACAACCCTTCGGTGGACTGGTGTTACAGGACCGAGCCCGATCCGGGCCTGAACGGGCGTTCGATCGACTGGCCACGCGGCAAGGTGCTGGGCGGCTCATCCTCTCTGAACGGTCTGCTCTATGTGCGCGGCCAAAAAGAGGATTATGACCGCTGGCGCCAGATGGGGAATGTCGGCTGGGGCTGGGACGACGTGCTGCCTCTGTTCAAACGCAGCGAAGATCAAGAACGCGGCGAAGACCCGTATCACGGTGTCGGTGGGCCGCTGTCGGTGTCGAACATGCGCATTCAGCGACCGATCTGCGACGCATGGGTCGCGGCAGCGCAAGCCGCCGGATACCCGTTCAATCCGGATTACAACGGCGCAGATCAGGAAGGCGTAGGGTATTTTCAGCTGACCACCCGCAATGGGCGCAGGTGCAGCTCGGCAGTGGCGTATCTGAAACCCATTCGAAACCGACAAAACCTGAACATCATCACGAACGCATTGGTGACACGCATAACGCTGGATGGAAAACAGGCGACCGGACTTGTCTATCGGGATCGCGCAGGAAATGAGAAAACCGTGAAGGTACGGCGCGAAATCATCCTGTCCGGCGGTGCAATCAACTCTCCTCAAATTCTGATGCTGTCGGGTATCGGCGACCCAGACCACCTGAAGAAAAACGGCATCGATCCGATCCATGCCTTGCCCAATGTCGGCAAAAGACTACAGGATCATTTGCAGGCCCGTCTCGTTTTCAAATGCAACGAACCCACATTGAATGACGAGGTGCGCAGCCTGATCAATCAGGCCCGTATCGCGCTCAAATACGCTTTGTTCCGCGCCGGTCCGATGACCATGGCGGCCAGCCTTGCGACCGGATTCATGAAAACGCGCCCGGACGTGGAAACACCCGACATTCAATTCCATGTACAGCCTTGGTCCGCCGACAGCCCCGGCGAAGGCGTGCACCCGTTTTCCGCCTTTACCATGTCCGTGTGCCAGTTGCGGCCGGAAAGCAGGGGTGAACTGCATCTGAACGGCCCGGACCCATCACAGCATGTAAAGATCATTCCGAACTATCTGTCGACGGAAACGGATTGCCGAACCATCGTCGACGGCGTGAACATCGCCCGCAGAATCGCACAGCACAATCCGCTGGCATCGAAGATTTCCGAAGAGTTCCGCCCGACATCCCAACTTTCGACCGACGATTACGAGGGCACGCTGGACTGGGTCAGGTCGAATTCCGTTTCGATCTATCACCCAACAGGGACCTGCGCGATGGGTACGAATGAAACCGCAGTCGTTGACCCCGCGCTAAAGGTGCACGGCATCGGAAACCTGCGGGTCGCGGATTGTTCGATCATGCCGGAAATCGTCAGCGGCAACACAAACGCCCCCGCGATCATGATCGGAGAAAAGGCGAGTGACTTGCTTGCCGCCGGAACATAGCGCGGCAGGCCGCGTATCCGGATCCCAGGAAAACTGGGCAACTCGGCTTGCAGATCTCAGAGAAAGTCCGGTGATGCCATCCCTGCCCTAGCGCAGAGGCGGTGTCAGCCACTGCGCCGACATCCCATAATTGGAATTCTTCAACTCCTGTTTGGCGATAGCCTGAAGATGGACCTCATCCGGTCCATCCGCATAGCGCAACGCCCGGGCCCAAGTGTAACTGTCGGCCAATGGCGTGTCGGGTGTCATGCCCATTGCGCCAAAAACCTGCATTGCACGATCCGTAACCTTTGCATGTACCTGGGGCGCCACGACCTTGATCAGGGATATTTCGCGGAAGGCCTTTTTCGCCCCCACCTGATCTATTTTCCAGGCCGCCTTCAAGGTCAACAGCCGCGCCTGTTCAATTTCCAACCGGGATTTGGCGATCCATTCACGGATCACGCCTTGTTCCGAGAGTTGCTTGCCAAAGGTCTTCCGTTCCTGAGCACGTTCCACCATCAGGTTCAGTGCCATTTCCGCCGCCCCGATCGAGCGCATGCAATGATGAATTCGCCCCGGCCCAAGCCGCGCCTGAGCCAGTGCAAAACCGCTGCCTTCTTCGCCCAGAAGATTGCCGACCGGGACGCGCACGTCCCTGAACACCAGTTCAGCATGGCCTTCGGGATCCTGCATGTTCAGGATCGTCGGATTGCGCACGATCTCCAAACCGGGCGTATTCCTTGGAACGATGAGCATGCTTTGCTGTTTATGGCGATCGGCGTTCGGGTCGGTTTTGCCCATGACGATGAACAGTTTGGTATTGGGGTGGCACGCATTGGTGATGAACCACTTGCGGCCATTGACGACGTATTCGTCACCCTCGCGCCGGATGGATGTCGTTATGTTGGTCGCGTCCGAACTGGCCACGTCGGGTTCGGTCATGGCAAAGGCCGAGCGGATCTTGCCGTTCAACAGCGGCACCAACCAGTCTTCGCGCTGCTCGGGCGTGGCGAACATGTGCAGCAATTCCATGTTTCCGGTATCCGGCGCGTTGCAGTTGAAGACTTCAGAAGACCAGCTTACCTGGCCCATCAGCTCGGCCAGGGGTGCGTAATCAAGATTGCTGAGCCGCGTTCCGGGCTCATCATCCCGCAAAGAGGGCAGGAACATGTTCCAAAGCCCTTCGGCGCGGGCCAGCGACTTAAGGTCTTCCATGAACGAAACGGGGAAATTGCCGGCTTCTATTTCCTCCTTGTGGTCGCGAATGCGCGGATAGATATGCGCCTGCATGAAGGCTTTCAGCCGGTCGTGCATTTCCGTGGCGCGTGGCGATGGAGCAAAATCCATTGTGATCCTCTTCAGTGCGTTGCAGCAGCGATTTCGTCGAGCGCCATTTGCGCCAGAGGGGCCACCAGACCCTTGAACGCCATTGCGTTCTCGTTCGATGCGTTTCCCGCCAGCGCACGGCTGTAAACACCCTGTGCAATCGCAGCCATCCGGAAAAAGGAAAACGCCAGATAGAAAGTCCAGTTTTCAATCTCCGGCAGGTCACGCAGCGAACAATACCGCTCGATCATCTCAGCTTCGGAAGGGATGTTCAAAGCAGCGCGATCCAGCCCTTGCAGCCCCCGGATCAGACCGGTGGGCGGCAATCTGAGACACACACAGAAATAGCCCAGATCAGCCATCGGGTGGCCCAGCGTCGAAAGTTCCCAATCCAGAACCGCGGTGATCTGCGGGGCATCCGAAGCGAAGATAAAATTGTCTATGCGAAAGTCACCGTGGATCAGACTGACCGAACCGTCACCATCGGGCAGGTTGCGGGACAGCCAGCCCATAAGCTGTTCCATCTCGGGAAGATTACTTGTTTCTGCGGCGCGATACTGTTTGGTCCAGCGGCTGTACTGGCGTTGGAAATAGTTTCCCGGCTTGCCGAAGTCCGACAGGCCGACGGCGCCTGTGTCAACCGAATGCAGCGCGGCCAGAACCCGGATCATTTCGTCGAACACCGGATGATGGTCGGCCACGTCCAACTCGGGCAGCGCCGGGTTCCAGAAGATACGGCCCTCCTGGAAGCTCATGACATAGAACATGGAACCGATGACTTCCGTGTCCTCACACAGCACGTAAGGTTTGGCGACCGGAACCGCAGTGCCATGAAGTGCCTTCAGAACACGATATTCCCGATCCACCGCATGGGCCGAAGGTAACAGGTCACCTGGCGGTTTGCGGCGCAGCACGTATTTCGAACCACCGGCCTTCAGCAGATAGGTTGGGTTCGACTGCCCACCCGAAAACTTTTGATAGGACAATGGGCCGGCGAAGCCTTCGATATGGCGCCCCAAATATGTCGAAAGCCGCTCGGTATCGAGTTCGAGGTCGGATGAGGTCATGCATGAAACTCCGTATTCCGCCAGGATACGATTCAGCTTACCGCCCCCAATGACATTTGTGAAATTTACTTGCATGATCGCCGGCATAAATCTGGTGAATGACATGACGACCAAGCTCAACAAGATCGACCTGAACCTTTTTGTTATTTTTGACGCCATCTACACCGAACGAAATCTGACCCGCGTTGCCGAACGCCTGTCGATCACGCAACCGGCCGTCAGCAACGCCCTGACCCGGTTGCGCAAGACACTGAACGACCCGCTTTTCGTGAAGACTAGCACGGGGATGCAGCCCACGGCCCTGGCAGAGAGCATTTCGGACAGGATCTCAGCCGCTCTTCACCAGTTGCAAGCCGCATCGGCGCAGGGTGAACGGTTCGACCCGTTCACCAGCAAACGGCTGTTCCGGGTCAGTTTGGTCGATCTTCACAGCCTCATCATCCTGCCCGGGCTTTTGTCCGGGTTTCAGCGCACGGCACCACAGGTCGAACTCAGCCTCGTGCGCATTCCCCGCCGGGATACGCGCAAGGCGTTGCAGCAGGGCACGATCGACATCGCGTCGGACATTCCGATGCCGGACAGTTCGGATCTGATCAGCCGGACCATCATGAAGGACCGCTATGTCTGTGCCATGCGACCCGACCACCCGCTGGGTTCGGGCCCATTGACGCTGGAGCGTTATCTTCAGCTGACACATCTGCATGTTTCCTCACGGCCTCAGGGGGCGAGTCCGGTCGACATCGTCCTGCGCAAACTGGGCGCACGGCGCAAACTCGGGCTTCAGATGCAAAGTTATCTGAACATCCGGGATATTCTGCACAAGACAGATATGGTTGCCACGCTGACCGAATGCAGCGCGCGTGAAATGGGGCTGCGCATGTTGAGGCTGCCGGTTGAAGTGCCTCCGATCGAACTTCGCCTTTATCGGCATATCCGGTCCGACGGCGACGAAGCCGTACAATGGATGTTCGACCAAATCGCAGGTCGCACCGTCAGAGCGAACGAAACGGAACAGCATCATAGGGTCGATCAGAATTGATACGGAACCCCGGGCAACTTGTGTCGTCAGGATATCGGAGGCGCCAACCGTCAGGTCCGCGAAACCTCAAGGTCGGACGCGTCACGTGTTGATCTGACTTTCAGACTTCTTGGGTAACGCGCCATAGGTCGCCTGAAGATAGGCAAAGCCATATCTTCGGTCAGGCTCCAGATGCGTCCCCTCTGCCCACTCGTTCCACGCGTTTATGAAAACGATTTTTTCGTCGGCACTGTATTTTTCCTGCGCAAGAACCTGGCGGCACAAATGTTCCGTCCAGCGCTTGTAGGCATCAATCGTGAACCGCCCCATAATCCGAGGGGCATCCTGATTGCGCGCGGTATTGTCCCACGAGAGCGTAGAGGACCGAAACAGCTTGTACCGGGGTTCCGGCTTTTGAAGCTCTGCCTCGACCACGGCCTGGTAATCCAGAACGGCTCCTGTGAACTCTGGATTGTAGATCCCCATCTCATCCGTGATGTCGGTGCGCTTTACCTGATGCGGCGGGAACTCCATAGCAGCGTCAAAACCCAGTTTCTCTGGGTCGCCGATATCGAAAGTCTGGGCAGCTATGAGATACAGGTCCGGGTCGCCCCAGCTTTGTGCCTCTTTTCGCCAAGCCGCGGTTGTTTCCTCGATATTCGGTATGGTGTTCGCTCGGTACACGATGAAAACCGGTTTCCCATCTATCCGAATATAACGCGGATCATCAAAATATTTGCGTATGTGACGCAGAAGGTTCAGGGAATCCTCGATCGAATGGTTCTGCGCGATAAGAACGTCGTGCGCCCGCCCGTCCCAGCGGCGCGTCCAGTTTTCGTTTGCCCATGTCAGGCAAAAAGGCATGTCGACTTCCGGATTGCCCAACATTTGTTCGAGCGGGTGCTCCATCAAGGTCTTTCCGCCGAACCAGTAGTAGTAATAGGAGAACCCTCCTATCCCGTAAGACTTCGCGATCCGCGCCTGTTCGACCATGATTTCTGGCAACCGCAAGTCGTAGTAACCCAGATGAATCGGACAATGAGGTTGGTAATGGCCCGGATAATTCGGGACGGCCTTTCCGACATTGGACCATTCGGTAAAGCCTTTGCCCCACCATTCATCATTCTCTTTGAAGGGATGAAATTGCGGCAGGTAATGCGCAATCGCCCGCACTGCTGGTTCAGCTTTAGCAGGCGGGTCGAAGGGTTTGAATTCGTCGGCCCGACCGATGGCTTCAAAACCCTGCCTGTTGGATTGCCCCGGTTTGTCCCAACCCCTTTCGGGTCTCTTTTCTTGGCTGAATTTCTGAACCGCCTTGCCGTACGTGGCGACAAAGGTGGGCTGAGTTTCGACGCCGCAGTCAGCAAATAGTGTCTGACATCAGCACCTGTAGGCCTGATTGTAGGATTTGCATAACGGAAGGTTTCTGGCTCATCTGAACCGTTTAGAAGTGAAGATGAGACGGAAAGCTGGAACCGACAAAACTACAGCTGAACAGGTCGTCAAGGACATTCGCCGCAAGACACGCAAGCACCATTCTGCGGAGGAGAAGATCCGCATTGTACTGGAGGGTTTGCGCGGCGAGGAGAGCATCGCCGCGCTCTGCCGTCACGAGGGGATTGCCGCGAGCCTGTACTATTCCAGGCCGAAAGAGTTCCTGGAGGCCGGAAAGAAGCGGCTGGCAGGCGACACAGCCAGGCAAGCGACGAGCCCCGAAGTGAAGGAACTGCGGGCCGAGGCGTCGGCCCTGAAGGAGGCCATTGCCGACCTCACCCTGGAAAACCGCCTACTCAAAAAAAGTATGCTCGCTGATGGGGACGACGACATATGAGATACCTCGCAACGGAGAAGCTCGAGATCATCCGACTTGTCGAGCAGTCCCACTTGCCAACGAAGAGGACGCTGTCGAGGCTGAGCATTCCGAAAACCACGTTCTACCGCTGGTGTGCCCGCTATGAGGCGTTTGGTGAAGCCGGGCTTGAAGATCGCCGTCCACACGCCGGCCGGGTCTGGTACCGCATCCCTGACGAGATCCGGAAGGCCATCGTTGACCTCGCTATTGATGAGCCGAAACTATCGCCCCGCGAGCTGGCATTCCGCTTTACAGACACGAAAAAGTACTTTGTGTTAGAGCCTTCGGTCTATCGTATCCTCAAGGAGCAGGATCTGATTACTGGGCCGGCGTTCAACGTGATCAAGGCCGCCGACGAGTTCCATGACAAGACTACGAGACCGAACCAACTTTGGCAGACCGACTTCACCTAACAAAAGGTGACTGGCTGGGGTTGGTTTTTTCTCGACGATCCTGGGCGACTTCAACCGTTACATCGTGGCATGAAAGCTTTGCACAACGATGAAGGCCGACGATGTTACCGACACTCTGGAACTGGCGTTGGAGGCATCAGGCTGTTCGTCGGCGACCGTCCGACAAAAACCGAGGCTGCTCAGCGACAACGGCTCATCATACATCTCTGGTGACCTGGCGGATTGGCTCCAAGATCAAGGAATGGACCACGTTCGAGGGGCATCAAATCATCCGCAGACCCAGGGCAAGATCGAGCGGTGGCGCCAAACGCTCAAGAACCGCATCCTGTTGGAGAACTATTACCTACCGGGCGCACTCGAGGAAGCGATCAGAGCCTTCGTCGACCACTACAATCACCGCCGCTATCAAGAGAGTCTCGGCAATCTGACACCGGCCGATGTCTACTTCGGTCGCAGCGACGGCATTCTGAAGGAAAGGAGAACCATCAAGGAAAGAACACTGAAACAGCGACGCTTGCTCAACCTCGGGAGCGCCGCGTAAGATCGCAATCAATGAGCCAGGCCGTCCTAAACGCCGTCGGCTCAATCGGAATACTTCATTCGATGACGGACAATCTTGCCGCTCCGATCAAAAAAGGCTTTGCATCCCCTAACGCGGCTTTGCCATTTGGCTGCGCTTGATGATCGGTTTCTTGCCTTCGCTTCACCGGTGAAAAACCAATTCAATCGTTTCTCAGATTGGCGTCGCTGAATGCAAAAGATCACAGACCTTATTCAGCAGCCCGGATCCGTCGTACTGGAACCGGGGTTGACCCTAACTGTGTTTGCGAGGAAATAACGATCATGCCCATTCCACAGGTACGGCAGGCAGGATTGTCACAGATTACGATCATAAGCGTTTGTTACTACAGCAGTGGTGTACTGCCGAAGATGCTGAATTCCATCCCAGAGGGCGTGCCGACAATTTTGGTCGACAATGGCTCGGACGAAATAGAAGCGGTTCGGCAAATGGCCGAGACACATGGCGCAACTCTGATCGAAAGCCAAGACAACATCGGGTTTGGCCGCGCACGCAACCTTGGTGCCGCCAAGGCAACAACGGAACTGCTTTTATTTCTGAACCCGGATTCCCACTTGCTGCCCGGAGCATTGGACGCGTTGAAAGAGGGGGCCGACAATCATCCGGATGCGTCAGCCTTCAACCCTTCAATTCTGGACCGGAAGGGGGCACCTCGTTTCATGCGATACAGTGTAATCATTCCCCGAAATGAAACACTGCCCAGGAAAACAGCCGATTCCGACTTTGAATTGCCGGTCCTCGTCGGCGTCGCCTTCCTGGTCCGCCGCGAAGCGTTCGAAGCGGTCGGCGGGTTTGATCCCGAAATCTTTCTGATTCATGAGGACGATGATCTGAGCCTGCGGCTCAAAGCCGTTTGCAGGCCACTATACTATGTTCACAACTCTCAGATGCGCCATGCCAGAGGCAAATCCTCGCCAGGAAGCCCAGCCATCGCTGGCCTGAAGGGCTGGTATAGGGGGCAATCGCGCGTTTACGTCGCCCGCAAGCATGAAGTCCCGATGGCCTTTGGTCGTGCCCTGGCATCGGCGCTACTGCAAATGATGTCTCCGGCTATGTTGTTTTCAGCGAGAAAACGCGCCAAACAATGGGCCTTCTTGCGTGGCGTTTTGGCATGACCGGAATGCCCGCCCAGCCCCGTTCAGACCTTGATCACAAAGCGTGAAGCAGCTTACAGCCCACGCAAATTCCAGCCTAAACACGCAACCATGAGACAGTTCGCGGCCTAGCTCAGAAGCCCTTTAAGATAGGTGCCGTACGTGGACTTGGCGAATAGGCGCGCGCGCATATCAAGAGCCTCGTCGTCGATCCAGCCATTTGCCCATGCGATTTCATCCAGGCTGCCGGTCTGCATACCCTGACGTTCCGTGATCGTTCGCACGAAGTTTCCCGCATCCAGCAAAGACCCGTGCGTGCCGGTATCCAGCCAGGCAAGACCGCGCCCCATGGTCTGCACATCCAGCAAACCTTCGTCCAGATACATTTCCAGCAGTGACGTGATTTCCAGCTCGCCGCGATCTGACGGTTTGACCTCATGCGCGCGGGCCGGAGCGTCGCCATCCAGAAAATAAAGACCCGTCACCGCGTAGTTCGACGGAGGCACCTTGGGTTTTTCGACGATCGCGCGGGCTTTGTTCCCTTGGAAATCCACAACGCCGTAGCGTTCTGGATCAGCGACCCGATACGCAAAAACCGTACCGCCGCGCTTCAGTTGATCCGCCTCGAGCAGCAGGTCCGTAAGGCCATGTCCGAAGAAGATGTTGTCACCCAGAATCAACGCAGACGGGGCACCGTCCAGAAAATCCTCGGCCAGAGTATAAGCCTGCGCCAGACCGTCAGGAGACGGTTGTACGATCCATGTCAAGGACAAACCGTATTGACTGCCATCTCCCAACAGGCGCTGAAACTGATCCTGATCCTGGGGGGTGGTGATGATCGCGATTTCGCGGATCTGCGACAGCATCAAAACACTCAGCGGGTAAAAGATCATCGGCTTGTCGTAGATCGGCAGCAATTGCTTCGATATCGCCATGGTGATCGGGTAAAGCCGGGTTCCGGACCCACCGGCAAGAATAATGCCTTTGCGCTGCATAATCTGTCCTTTCAAGGTTCAGCTGGTCGCTGACTTCAACTCGCTCAATATCTCAGCCAGTCCGGCTTTCCAGTCGGGTCTCTGGATTCCGAACACATTTTCTAGCCGCGAACAGTCCATACGTGAGTTCAGCGGGCGCGGCGCCGGCGTTGGGTAAGCCTCGGTTGGAATATCCTCGATTTCGACCGACAAGCCGGATTGAGAAACAATTTCACGGGCGAAATCCGCCCAGCTGGCGTCGGGTACACCGGAATAGTGAAACACCCCCCCTTTGGCTTCGAAGCCAGCCTTGGCCATTTTCAGCAAGGTTTCGGCGATGTCGGCAGCAGGTGTTGGCCCACCGATCTGATCTGCGACGATGGTCAGCTTGTCACGGGTTTCTGCCAGTCGGAGAATGGTCTTTGCAAAGTTCTTTCCGTGGGCCGAAAACACCCAGCTTGTGCGCAAAATGGCATAGTGACCGCCAGGCTCTGCGATCTGGTGTTCGCCGTCCAGCTTGGTTCGACCATAGGCCCCCAAGGGCCCGGTCGGGTCATCGATGTTCCAGGGGGTCGTACCAGAGCCGTCAAAAACGTAATCCGTGGAAACATGCAGAAAAGGCAGGTCACGGGCCGCGGCGGCACGCGCCATTGCACCGGGTGAATCTCCGTTGATCCGTTGCGCCAGGTCGCTTTCCTCTTCGGCCTGGTCCACCGCCGTATAGGCGGCCGCATTGATGATCACGTCCGCATCCGTATGCCGGATGGCGTCTGCACATTGCGACGGGTCAGACAGGTCCGCCGCGGTGCGATCCAGAGCTTCAACCAGGACACCATGCGCCTGTCCGCGACGTCGCAACTCGGTCGCCACCTGCCCCCCGTGGCCGAACACCAGCGCCTTCATTTGGCAACACCCAGCCGCTCACCCACGCCACTGCGGGCCTGCAAGGCGTTCAACCATGCGCTGTTGTCCCGATACCACTGAACCGTCTGTTCCAGCCCGGTTTCAGGCGTGTAGGAAGGACGCCAGTTCAGTTCGGTGCGAATCCGAGTCGGATCGATGGCATAACGCTGATCGTGACCGGGGCGGTCAGCGACGAACGTGATCAAATCCGCATAGGGCGTTTCACCCGGCTTGAGGCGATCCAGGATCGAACACAGCATTCTGACAAGATCAAGATTGGTCATCTCATTCTCGCCACCGATATTGTAGCTGCGGCCCAGTTCACCCTTTTCGAGCACCAGTAACAGGGCTTCGGCATGGTCATCGACATGCAGCCAGTCGCGAACGTTATCGCCTTTCCCGTAAATCGGGATCGGTTTGCCTGCCAGCGCGCTGAGGATGACAACGGGGATCAGTTTTTCCGGAAACTGGTAAGGGCCGTAGTTGTTGGAGCAATTTGTAAGAACCACTGGCAGGCCGTATGTTTCACGCCACGCCCGCACGAGATGATCCGATCCCGCTTTCGAGGCAGAATAGGGTGAGTTCGGCTGGTATGGGCTGTATTCGGTGAAAAACCCGGTTTTTCCCAAGGACCCAAAGACCTCGTCGGTTGATATGTGATGAAACCGGAAATGCTCGGGCCGGCCGGCACCCAGCCAATAGGCGCGTGCTGCTTCCAGCAATACATAGGTCCCGGTCAGGTTCGTGTCGATGAACGCAGCCGGGCCATCGATCGAGCGGTCAACATGGCTTTCAGCGGCCAGATGCATGATCGCGTCTGGCTGGTGCCTGTCCAGTATCGCCGACATGGCGGCGGCATCCCGGATATCCGCATGTTCAAAAAAGTATCCCGGCGCATCCGCGACAGAGGCAACATTGTCCAGACAGGCCGCGTAGGTCAGGGCATCGACATTGACGACCGAATGCCCATCGGCAATCGCGCGACGGATAACGGCAGAGCCGATAAAGCCCGCCCCGCCCGTAACCAGAATTTTCATTGTGTGTCCTCGAATACGAAAGGAGATTCAATTTCGCGCAGAAGTGGTGCGATCCGATCTTTCTCGGACAGCTGGGGTTCTGAATTGCTCTGTGGCCATTCAATGCCGATATCGGGATCGTCCCAACGAACCGCGCCTTCAGTTTCCGGCGCGTAAGTGTCAGAACACTTGTAGACGATCTCAGTCTCCGGCTCCAACGTCACGAACCCATGCGCGAACCCCGCAGGAACCAACAGCATCCGCCCGTTTTCGAAACTCAGTTCTTCACCGACCCAGCGACCATAGGTGGGCGAGCCTTTGCGGATATCGACCGCGACATCAAACAGCCGCCCACGACCGCAGCGCACCAGCTTGGCCTGCGCCCTTGGCGGAGCCTGAAAATGCAATCCGCGTACCGTGTTCACCGTGCTCGAAAGGGAATGATTGTCCTGAACGAATTGCGTATGAATTCCTTGTGCCGCAAAACTGTCGCCATTGTAGGTTTCCTCAAAAAACCCGCGATGATCGCCAAAACGCTTCGGGGTGATCAGTTTCACTTCCGGAATGGAAAGCGCCAATATTTCCATTGTTACTAATTTTCATCTATGTGTTGATGTCTCGGCCTGCTATGTCACATTTGCTCCACCGACGCCAAGACCTATGTTGTCTGATCAGCAATTTGAGCGGCTTATCGGTTCCGAAGGTCGGGCGATTATCGCAGGCAAGTTGCGATTCTGGTAGAATTCATTGAAATTATTGGACCATCTCTGCATGAAAACACAGGGATGTAACAGATAGTGAAGCCGCAGGCGCGCCAACGCTTGGGTCGAAACCAAAAGCACCGCGACATGGGGCGGTATTCGAGCGCTGAGGCTGGGACGTGTCAATTTGGCCGCAAAAGCCGATCCACACCTTACTGCTTAAAAAGGTACAAGCCTGCTTTGGCCGAGATATCTTTCGGCGCTCAGGCCGCTTCGAGATTTCCCAACAGGATGGAGGTCATGTCCACGTTGATGACCCCATCCACCGCCACGACGTCGACACCCGTCTGATAGGTTACATTGTCCCTGGTAATCCCTGAAAGGTCCGCGTTCTCATCCAGAAATACCCATTCAGGGTCATGGGCCGTGGACTGCCCAACGGCGACTTGCAAAATTGCAAGCGCATCCAGGGCGTTCACAGTGCCATCCCTGTTGACGTCTGCGGCTATCAGGTTTTCCGCGGTCGCGGGACCCCATGTCGGGTCGAGACCAACCGAGATGCGCAACACTTGCAAGGCGTCCAGCGCGTCAATCTTTCCGCTCGCCGTGGAATAGTGTTTGGTGATGTCCAGCACTCCGGGAAAGGTGCCATCGGGCAATTCCAGATCGAACCGCCCCTGATCATCTGCGGTGCCGGATACCGTGCCCCCGCCGTCCGGCGTGAACCGGATTTCCGCATCCGTCAGCCCCGGATTCGCAGCCTCGCTGTCCACCGTAATCTGCCCGACCAATCCACCAGAGCTGCCCGGTGTCTGCCCGCCCAGGTCCCCGAAATCTACCGGGATGTGATCCGGTCCGGCGAAGCCTGCGCCAAAGATATCCGTGCTTGTCAAAGCGCCGCCCGAGGCGGATTGGACCTGCACGACCTCGCCACGATATTCGATCTGAGCCCCGTTTGCCGTGCTGGTAAAGGTCAGTTGCTGAGGCGACCGCAACAGCAGGTAGTCGAACATATCCAGACGATCCACGCCCGCCTGAAAATCGGTTATTGTGGTCAGACCACTACCGGACTGCATCACGAAGATGTCGGCCCCTGCACCACCCGACATCGTCGTCGCACCCTTCCCCGCGATGAGAATGTCGTCTCCGGCGCCCCCCAGAAGGGTCGTGTGCAGAATACCGCCGCTGAGGATATCGTCCGACGCGCTCCCGTTCACGGTACCGAACCCCTTGCGCACCACACCCAGATCATCGACCGGGACCGTCAGGACGTTCACCCCGGCATCCTGTTGTGACGTCACGAGAATTTGCAGCTCGTCGCCCACATGTGCAACCGCCAGCGATTCGACATTCTGCAATCCACTGGCCAGCGTATCCTCGAAACTGTCCATATGAACAAGTTGACCTTCGGGTGTCAAAGTGAACAGAGACAGGCCATCATCGCCGCCGCCTGCAACCACAAAGACCCGACCGTTCACGTCTATGACCTCCAGATCCTGAACCGATTCAAACCGCGTATGAAGCGTATCAAGCACATGGTCCGTCGCCTTCAAACTACCATCGCTGTTCAATTGAAGAACACTGAGAGAGTTGCTGCCGGACCCCGCCACCACGACCCAGGATTTACCATATGCCTCTACGGTCTCGACATCCGTTGGAGTAGAAACACCAAGGGTTCCGAGCGCCGAATCATTGTTGATCTCGGTTAAAGTGCCGGTGCCGGAATCGATGCGATATGTCGAGACAGAGTTTGTTGCCGCGTCACTTGAGATCAGAAAATGTTCCGAACCCGACCGCAACGTCTGCATGGCATCCGCTGTGCCGGCAATCAAACCCGCAAGACTGAGCGTCCCGTTCGCGTTCACATGGTAGGTTCCGATATTGCCTGTATCCTCATGCGCCATCGCAAGGACACCCGAAGACCCAAGTGAAAACTGTACGATGGCTGAGATATCTCCGCCTCCGTTGAGCACACCCGTTTCCTTCAGGTTACCGATCGTTCCGTCCGCGTTCACGTCATACCCGACCAGGCCCGTGGCAGTGTTGATGTCGAGCGCAATCTGCTCGGTTCCCGCCAGCGTTATCGACGTGGCACTGCGCCCCACCTGGAAGGTGATCGAACCGCTGTAATACTCGGTATCAACCAGCTGCGGCAGGGCACCGTCGACCAGCCGCCAGACCGCGACGCCGCCACCCGGGCCGGTCACCGTGTAGAGATACGTATTCCCGTTAAACGTTTTTAAAGCCGTATCGCCGATACCTGAGTCGAGCGCCGCGCTCCCCGTTGCCACTACACTTTCGAACTGAAGCATCACAGCCATCACCTCCCGCGCCACCCCTGGCAGTTACGGCAAGATGACCAGATGAGCAGACCGAAACCGAAGCAGAATTGTGGTGAAAACGAGAAGTTCGGTTTCAGTTTAACTCAATTTTTTCAGGTCCGATCGCAACGGCAACAAATGGGAATGACAGATGAGCAAAACGCCAAACAGCACATCCTTTCCTGTTGCGATGATCGCGGACACCACATGCGAGGGCAAGATGACCAAAGCACCTGAGGCCAACAATCGTCCGGCGGCTGACTCGACGGACGGAGATCGCAAATCTCAAGTTCAACAATGGATCAATGGTAAGCTTGGTCGTTGGGCGGGTCGCGGCGCGGCTGGCGGCCTCATGTCCACATTGATGGCCTTGCCTGCCTTGTCACAAGCAACCATCGAAGAGCTTTACGCCTTCCAGTTCGCAGAGACAATTCCGGGTGTACGCTCCGCCAAGTTGCTGAAAAACGGCGATGTTCTTCTGAAAATGGCGGACGGTCGGACGATGATCGTGGCGGCGGATAACGTGCAGGTCCTGGACAGCGGCGCAATCATGATCGCGGAAGAGGCGGTTGCTGAAATCGCCCAGTTCAGCGCAGCTGAAGCCAGCGCAGCAGCTGGCGGAATCAGCGGCGCCGGGGCTGCATTGGGCGGCCTCGGGCTGGCCGGCGCAGCTGCCGCTGCGGGCGGAGGCGGTGGCGGCAGCGGCGATTCCCCGGAACCTGTCGCGCCAGCGCCTAAACCCCAACCCCAACCGGAACCGAGCTATACCAGCCTGAACCTGGCCGAACTTCAGGCAACGGCATTGAACAGTGCCATTACCAATGCCGCCGCACCCGAAGGAACATCGACAGTCGAGGTCACGATAGGTTCGCTGGTCAAAACCGTAACACCCAACGATGACGGCAGTTGGAGCATTTCTCTCACTGCGGCCGAAGCAAATGTGCTTCCGCAAGGCGTCTCTACGGTGACAGTCAGACATCTGGACGATTCAGGCACGGAACTGTCCAGCGAATCCGTCAAGTTCGATATTGATACAATTCCTCCAACCCTGTCGATCACCGGGTTTTCCGATGGCGCTGTTTTGAATTCGATCGAACAGGCAACGGATCTGACGGTCACCGGAACAACCGATGCAGAAGACGGGCAGACCGTTACCGTCTCAATGAACGGGCAAAACTATTCGGGCACGGTATCCAATGGACAATGGAGCGTCACCGTTCCGGCGGCAGACCTCTCGGCCCTTCCTGATGGCGCGACGATTGCCGTTACAGCGGATATTGCCGACGCGGCGGGAAATCCCGCACCACAGGCGAGCGGAAGCTTTGATACTGATTTCACTGCACCAACTGTATCTCTGGATCCCGTGGCTGGCGGCTCGATAGAACTGATCGACGTAGCCGGCGACCTGGCCTTGACCGGTTCCACCACGGCAGAGGATGGTCAGACCATCATCGTCACGTTCAACGGACAAGTGCATACAGGCACCGCTTCTGGCGGAAGCTGGAGTGTAACGATCCCCAATTCCGATCTGAGCAGTCTTTCCACCGGAGTACCTGCATCTGTTCTGGTAGCCGTCGAGGACGTGTCGGGCAATCCGGCAGTGCCGCTTCTAGTATCGGTTCCCGTAGACCTGACCGGTCCTTCCATTTCGATAACACCGCTTCCTGTTGGTTCCGTACTGAACGCAACCGAAGCCGGATCCGACTTGACCATCAGCGGGCTGACGTCAAACGTTGAGGAAGGTCAGCAAGTTACCGTAACCCTCGATGGTCAAACATATTCCGGAACAGTATCCGGCGGGGCCTGGAACGTGACTGTGCCAGCTGGGGATCTGGCGTCCTTGTCGGATGGAGGCAACTTCTCTGTTACCGCAGATGTCGACGACGCCAGTGGCGTGACGGCACCGCAGGCCGGAGTGACATTTTCCAAGGATGTGACCGCGCCGACGCTCAGCATCGACAGTTTCTCGGACGGAGCTGTCATGAATGCAGCCGAGCGGGCCACGGATCTTTCCATCTCGGGCAGTACGACAGCTGAAGACGGACAAATCGTAACCGTCAGTCTGAACGGGCAGTCCCATAGCGCAATGGTTTCCGGCGGCAATTGGAGCGTAACTGTACCTGCTTCGGATCTGACAGGTCTATCTGACGCGTCGACGGTCACCGTGACCGCGGATGTCTCGGACGCTGCCGGGAATCCGGCTCTGCAAGCGAACAACAGCTTTACCACCGATTTCACGCCACCGACGATCGGAATTTCAACCGTATCCGACGGGGCCGTCATGAACGCCGTTGAACAAGGAACCGACCTGACGGTGTCAGGAACTTCCGATGCGCCGGAAGGAACAGTTGTTACCGTCGAAATCACGCGCGCTGACGGCACTACGGACATCACCGGAACGGCAACGGTAACCGGGGGCACTTGGACCTATACGGCAACTGTGACAGATTTGTCTGCCCTGCAAGACAACGAGACTTACAATATCAATGCGTCGATCTCGGACGCGGCGGGAAACAACAATCAAACCACGACAAGCTTTGCCACTGACTTCACAGCACCTTCGATAACCATAAACAGTCTGCCTGTGGGTGCCGTGTTGGACGTGACCGAGAGGGGCGTGGATCTTGCAATCTCAGGCACGACCACGGCTGAAGATGGCCAGCCCGTTTCGGTCACATTCGGCGGGCAAACCTATACAGGCGTTGCATCAAATGGTTCGTGGGCAGTTACCGTTCCAGCAAGTGATCTTGGAATGCTCTCTGACGGAACGAGCTATACCATTTCCGCCACTGTTGACGATCTTGCAGGAAACAGCTCGGCCGCGGCGAACAGCTCACTTTCCACAGATTTTCGCCCCCTGTTGACGTTGAACGATGTCGGGGTCAACAATTCGATTGGTCTTGCCGATGCCAAAGCTTCCGGAATTACTCTCGGCGGGTCATCGACCGGATTGTCAATCGGCCAGTCGGTGGATGTCACGTTAAACGGCAGTTCGGTCGGATCTGCAACGGTGGCCGCAGACGGATCCTGGTCGCTGGCTGTCGCGGCGTCCAACTTTTCGGCAGTGGAGGCAGGTGATGACCTTGTCTTTTCCGTGCAGGCGACAGTTGCGGGTGGACCAGATCCGCTGCCGGTTTCCGAGCAGGCCGTTGCGCATGAACCCGCCGCCTATGTGATCTCTGAAGTTGGGCGCTCGGGATCTACGGTAACATTCGCAATCTATGCCGAAGCCGACCGCGACATCTCTGGCGGTCTGGCTTTGACGGCAGAGCTTGGATTTGACCCTTCGGTTGTCACATTCAACACGGTGTCGGTTTCGGAAAACAACGCCTTCGATTTGTTCTTGGCCAGCCCGGGCGCCGGCGGCGCGATGAATTTTGCTGGCGCGGCGACAACCTTTACAGATCTTTCTCAGCCGCTTGTCACTTTCACGATGACGATCCAGGACGCCAGCCAGCCTATTGAGCTGACAATTAAAACGTCTGATGGCGGACCAACGACAGTGCAGTTTGGCACCAATGGCGATGACACGCTCACCGCTGCGAATACGGACACCATCACGCGCGGCGGCGACGGCGACGATACCATTGATGTTTCTGCAGCAGGGCGAGACATCGTCGTCTTCGAGGCCGACCCGGCCAGCAATGGTACAGACGCTGTGACTGGCTTTACGATTGGCCCGGCTGCGGATGTAACCGACGCACTGATGTTCCACGGGCTGGACACCAATACGCTTCGCGGTGATGGCACCGGAATCGAATTGCTTTCCACCGGAGACACGTTGGGCACGAACACCGGATTTGTCGGCCTCAGCACGGTACTCACCGACCTCAACCTCAGCACAATCGAAGCCGCTGTCGAGAGTCTTGCCGGAGTCATGGCGGGCGATGAGCTTTACGTGATGGCAACCGACGGAACAGACAGTGTTCTGGTCAAGGTAGATTTCCAGGCGGCGAACGATGCCAGCGTTGAAACCGTGGCCACGTTCCAAGACCTGAGCGATCTGAGCGGCCTGACCGCAGATAACATCCTGCACACCGACCCGACCGGGGCAACGGCCTGATCCAGACCGGCGCACATACAGACGTAATTCAACATCATGAGGCGGTTATGGCACAGAATGGCTTAACTCCGGTCAGTCTTGGAAGACATGGTCATCGGTTCTGGAGGCGGTTCACCTCGTTCGATTTCGCACGGACTATGGCAGATTGCCCTGTGGTCGAAGCAGAAATTCTTCAGGCCGCCGCCACATTTCCAATCACTTTTCGGAAATCTGAACACGGGTTTTATCCAGTGGCTGTATTGTCCATGCAATCAGACCAGCCTACGCCATTTGTGTCAGCACATGGCAAATGGCTCGCGACTTATGTGCCAAGCGTCTTGCGCTGTGCTCCGTTCCGGCCACGACTGATTGAACCGGATGGTGACGGCCGTGACGAATTGCTTGTCGACGAAACGGCGGAGCTTATCACTGACAATCCGGAGGACGAAACATTCTTCGACAAATCAGGTCAACTTGCGCCGGAGCTGAAAAAAGTCGCAGCTTTCTTTCGCGCCCTGAAAGAGTCGATGAAACACACAATGCATCTGTGTCGTGTTCTTGCTGACATGGGATTGTTTGGTCCGCTCACCACTTTTCAGGGAGTTGAGTTTCCGAGCGGGCATTTTGGCGTCACGCAGAACGCCCTGGAGAAAATTCCCCGCGCGCACTTGTCACTGCTTACTTCGAATGGGGGGTTGCGACTGATTCACGCTCATCAGATTTCGCTGACCCACAGTATCTGGCTGACACATGCACATGCCCGCGCACATCGGGAAGCCGATGGTTCTCTGACACAACAGATCACCGGTGTTTCAGGGTTCTTGGACGCGTTGATTGCGGCGCAACAGAAAGACGAAGCCATGGACCATTGCAGGCAGGAGGGTCATCATGCGTTCCTGTAAAGCAGTGTTGTCCTGGGTTGCGTTCGCTCTGCTCGCGATACCGTTGTCCGCCTGCTCGCCCCCTCCTGATTTGACTCTAGTGGCAGTGTCTTTTGCACCCGGGACCACCGGTGCCGGGGCAGCAAAGCCATCGGCAAAGCTCAGCAGTAGTGCATTCGGGCAACGCGTGCGCCAGGCCGTAGAGACAAGCCCGACACTGGCGCAAAGCAATACCAGGATGGATATCGCATCAGCCAATAAAGATGCGGCGGAAGGCGCCTTCCTTCCGCAGATCTCGTTGGGAATAAATGCACGGTCCGAACGGGTCGAATCGGACATTGCAGATGTTTCACCCTATCTGAGAATTTCACAATTGGTTTATGACGGTGGGGCTGCCTCGGGGGATCTGACGGCAGCCCGGGCACGTGTTCTGGAAACACGGGGCGATCAAATTCAGACGGCATCAGCCACGGCGCTGGCCGCCATCGAGACCTATGTGCTTGTCATTGATCAAAGAAAGTTACTCCGCATCGCGGCCGACAATGTCTCGGTTCATGAAGAACTGGTGCGTCAGATTTCGGACCGCACAGCGGGTGGCGCCGGTTCAAATGCTGATGTTCTGACCGCGCAGTCCAGAATGGCAGATGCACGCACAAGACTGGCTGACGCACGAGCACGAACTGATCGGGCCGAAGCGCGGTTTCGAGAAGTGTTCGGAACTTTCCCCGGCTCATTGCCCCCTCCTGTACCAGCTCCACCGCTGAACAGAAGTGATGCCCAGATCGTGATAAACAGCCCTCAGATCCGCAGGGCGGATGCCGGCTTGCTGGCAGCCAAAGCCGAATGGTCGGCCGCGCAGGCACGGCGCAAACCGAACGTTCGGGTCGCCGCATTTGCCAACCAGGATGACACTCGGGACGCAAATTTTGGCGTGGATCTTTCTTTCAACTACGAGCTTGACAGCACCGGCCAACGCCGCGCCGCCATCGCAGCAGCAGAAGCCAAAGTAAAAGAAGCGGAGTTCGCGAGAGAGCAATTGGTTCGCGAAATCATGCGGGAGCTGGGCTTTATTCGATCCGATCAAAAAGCAGGCGCAGAACGGCTGCGCGCGGCCCGTATTGCGGCAACTGCCAATGCCGACAGTGTTACTGCATCCCGCGCACAGTTCTCGATTGGGCGTCGCAGCCTGATCGAAATTCTGGACGCTCAACGCGATTACGTAAATGCGCAAGAACGCCTGATTCTGGCCGAACAGAGTTATTTTCTGACCAACTACGCGGCACTGAGCCTTACCGGAGACATTCTGGACCTGCTCGGACTTTCGCTTGGCAATTGGAACGAGGTGAAATGAGCACGTTGAAATCAATGCAGGACCGCGCTCGTTTGACATGCTACGAAGCCTGCCTTCTGAATATTGCCGCGACGCTTGAACGCCCTCTGACCCTTGCAACGATCCAGGCGTCGCAGACCGGTTCGGACGGGGATCTGACTGTTCGTGACATCCTCTCGGTGGCGGAAAACACAGGTCTACAGGCGGGCTATGGCGCGCGGCGCATCACTAGTTTTGACGAAGCATTGGCTCCGGCCTTGTTGCTGATGACCGAACACAAGGCGGTTGTGTACCACGGTCGCGCAAAAAACGGTGCCTTGCTGGTCTATGACCCGGAACTTGGTGAAGGAATCGGTGAAGTTTCAGAAGAACAGCTGGCCAAATCATACACCGGTTTCGCGGTCTTGTTTCGGCGAAATCATACAGATGAATTGGACACCGGTCACACGGCTTACCGAGGTCATTGGTTTCGCGCGGCGCTGTCCGCCAATAGATGGACTTACATACAGGTTGCTCTTGCTGCGGCACTGGCAAACCTTCTTGGCTTGTCGACCTCAGTTTTTATCATGGTTGTCTATGATCGCGTGTTGCCCAATGAGGCAACCGAATCGCTCATTGCCTTGACGGCGGGGGTGGCCTTGGCGCTGCTATTTGACTTCGCGCTAAAATTGCTGCGAGCAGCGTTCATCGACAAGGCCGGGCAAAAAGCCGACTTGCTCATGGGGCGGCGAATTTTCGACCACGTTCTGAACATCCAGATGAAGTCACGCGCGGGTTCCACCGGCGCCATGACCAGTACCATCCGTGAGTTCGAGACCCTGCGTGAGTTCTTCACGTCCGCAACGCTTGTTGCCGTCGTGGATCTGCCGTTCATCTGGTTGTTCGTGTTTGTGATTTACCTGGTCGGCGGACAACTGGCATTGGTCCCGGCTCTGGCCGTGCCTGTGGTTCTGCTGACAGGTTTGGCCGTACAGCCGCTTCTGTCCCGCATGGCAGAAAAGAGCCTGTCTGACGGGCAATCCAAACAATCGGTCCTCGTAGAAGCTGTCTCGGGCCTTGAAACTATAAAGACAACGGCCGCGGGCCGGCAAATGCGTTCCCGATGGGAGCAGGCGATAGAACGGCAATCCTCGCACGGTGCTCAGAGCCGGGCCGTTACACAATTTGCTCTTAACCTCACCGGTTTTACGCAACAAGCGGCACAGGTGTTGATCGTATTTTATGGTGTTTTTCTGATCACAGACGGTCAGACCAGCATGGGCGCTTTGGTTGCCTCGGTGATGCTGACAGGGCGGGCACTGGCACCTTTGGGGCAGTTGGCGCAAACGTTGACAAGGCTTAACCAAGCCCGAAGCGCATACCGAAACCTCAACGCGCTGATGATGGCGGAAAGCGAACGCCCACAAGGCCGAACATGGGTGAACCGGCCCCATTTCAAAGGGGCGATCGCCTTCAACAACGTGTATTTTTCCTACCCTGATCAGGGGGAAGATACCCTGCAAGGCGTTTCATTCACGATCAAACCGGGTGAAAAAGTGGCGATCTTGGGTCAGATTGGCTGCGGGAAAAGCACCATCGCACGTCTGATGCTGGGATTGTACGCGCCGCGTGTTGGATCTGTCACATTCGACGGCCTTGATATCCGCCAGATCGCTCCTGGCGATCTGCGACGCAATATCGGATCCGTCCTGCAGGACATATGGCTCTTTTCCGGATCAGTCCGGGACAATATCGCGAGTGGCGCAGTCCGGCCAAAAGATCACGAACTGATCGAAGCAGGCCGCGCCGCCGGGGTTGAGGATTTCGTGGCTAACCATCCCGGGGGTTACGATCTTCAACTCGCGGAACGCGGCGAAGGCCTCTCTGGCGGACAGCGGCAAGCCATTGCCCTGGCAAGGGCACTCATAGGCCGTCCGCCGGTTCTCCTGCTGGATGAACCAACAAGCGCGATGGATGTCAAAACCGAAGCCCAGGTAATCCAACGTCTGAAAGAATGCACGGCAGAGTCCACCATGGTTGTTATTACACACAGAACCAGCCTGTTGGAGCTTGTTGACAGAGTCATCATCCTTGAACACGGGAAAATCGCGGCGGATGGCCCCAAAAGCATGCTGACGCAACATGTTCGTCGGACAGGGAGGCACCTGAATGTCGCAGCATCCTGATCTGGCCACCCTGGCGCGCGAGATGCAGGGACGTTCTCCTGTTCGGAGTTCCTTGCTGCTTTTGGTGATTCTGCTCTGCCTGATCGCCGCGCTATTGTGGGCGCATCTGACCGAACTGGACGATGTCACGCGCGTGGACGGCCGGATCGTGCCTTCCGGAGACATCCAGCTGATCGAAGCCACCGAGCCCGGCGTATTGCAGTCATTGCACGTGCGCGAAGGCCAACTGGTCGAAAAAGGTTCACTGCTGATGGAACTGGAAACAACCCAAATTGACAGTCAGCTCAGTCAGGAACAGCAACGCGCGTTCGGGCTGATGGCGCGCATCCAACGTCTTCGGTCCGAAATTGATGGGACACAACTGGATTTCGATGTTCAACTGATCAATGGCGCGCCTACCGTCGTGCAATCCGAAACTGCACTGTACCAAGGCCGGCAGGCTGAGTTGGAGGCGGAAATAGCCATCCTGGAGCGTCAGCGTCAGCAAAAACAGCGAGAGTTTGAGGAAGGCCTGGTCGATCAAGTGACGGCAGAAGAAACCCTACTGGTCCTGGCCGAAGAGAGGGCCATCATGGCGCCGTTGGTCGAGCGTCAAATGGAGCCTGCAACAACATTGCTTGCGTTGCGGCGAAGTGAAGCCGAATGGCGCGGTCGCAAGGTGCGGGCAGAAGCTGTGACCAACAGGTTGCAAACGGGCTTGGACGAAATCGACGATCGGATTCAAGCGGTGCGAAGCCGGTTTCGCAGCGCCGCGCTGACGGACCTGGCGCTTGCCACTGCCGAGCTGGCTGCCTTGCAACCCGCCCTGCCCGCTTTGCGCGACCGGGCCTCAAGGGCGCAGGTTCGGTCTCCTGTACGCGGCATTGTAAACCGGATTCATCGCTCCACCATCGGCGGTCTTGCTCGCAGTGGAGAGGACCTTGTTGAAATCGTACCGCTGGACGACACATTGCTGGTTGAAGCCTATGTAAAGCCTGAGGATATCGCGTTTCTGCACGCTGGTCAGCCTGTGAAGGTCAAAATCACGGCTTATGATTTCGCACGATACGGGGCGCTGCATGGTGAAATCATCCGCATCGGTGCAGACACGGTCACACGATCAGAGCGGAATGACGAAGAGGTCTTTGTGGTCGAGATCCGAACCAAAAGTACCATGCTTGATGGGAATGGCATAGCGGTCGAAATCATACCTGGAATGATTGCCGAAGTGGACATTCTGTCTGGCCGCAAAACAGTGCTGGATTATATTCTGCAACCGGTTGTGAAGATAAAGGATCAGGCATTGCGCGAATGAGCGATAGGGTAATTGGGGACAGACGTGTCACTTCCGATACGGAAATCACGGTGTCAGCAGCTTCAGCACGGAAGGCTCGAAAGGGTTGAACAGGCATGGAAGACAACTCATCTGACCAAGTCTCGGCCGGTTGGATCTGCGACTACTTCCAACCGACATCACCCAAGAATATATACCCCGCCCCATAGATCGTCTTGATCAACCGCGGGTTCTTGGGATCCTCTCCCAGCTTGGTACGCAACCTGGAAATCCGAACATCCATCGCCCTGTCAAAACTGTCTCCGGCTGCGCCGCCCAGGGACTCCTGCATTTGTCCCCTGCTGATCAGCCGCTTGGGGCTTTCCAGAAACAGCCGCAGGACTTCCCCCTCTGCATGGCTGAACGGCGTTTCGTCACCTGATTCACTTTCAAGGACGTATCGGTCAAAATGTGCGGTCCAGCCGTTGAATTCCGCCGTGTCCGAATGAGAGGTCTGAGTGCGGGGTGTTCTTAATCTTGCCCTGATCCGCGCCACGACTTCCGCAGGGTCAAACGGTTTTGTAATATAATCGTCTGCCCCAAGTTCCAGCCCCGTAACACGGTCCTGCACCTGCGCGCGCCCCGAAATGATGATCACGGCCGCGCCTTGTTCCAACGCCAGACGATGAACCAACGCCAGCCCATCCGTATCCGGCAATGACAGGTCGACCAGACAGACATCGGGCGTCACACGGTTGAGCGCAGCCTCGAATTCTCGCGCGCGGGAAAAACTCTGCGTACGGAAACCGGCATCCTCCAGAGCGTCCGTTAGGATGCGCCGGATTTCGGGTTCGTCATCGAGGATGGTAACCAGCGGTTGCGTCATCAGGCGGCCTCGGTTTGGATCAGGGCTGACAATTGAGCCTGCGAAAATGGTTTACGCAACACCGGGGCCAAGGCAAGGGCGCGCTGGTACAACGGGTCCGAACTGGGCAGCGATGTCATAAGGACACATGGGAATCCCGGCTTCACCTGCCGCAAAATGTCCAGACCGGTACCACTTCCTTCGAGACGGATATCGGACAGGACAAGAGAAATGTCTTCAACGCTGTTTATCAACGCCAGCGCCTCATCTACCGAATTGGCCTCGATGACGGCGAAGCCCAGCTCTACCAGCATATCCCGAAACTGCCCCCGCAGATCTTCGCTGTCTTCGACCAGAAGTACCAGACCGTCTTGCACGGGCGGAGCTGGCCGATAGGGCAACCGCAAAACGACGGATGCGCCTGATGGCGTGTTCTTGAGGTTCAGATCGCCCCCGGCCAGCTTGACAGTGTCATACACCATGGGCAGTCCAAGCCCCGACCCGTCGCTTCCCTTGGTGGTAAAGAACGGGTTCAGCGCCTTTTCCAGCGCCTCAGGTGTAAAGCCCGGGCCGGTGTCCGATACGGTGATTTCAACCCAGATTTCTCCGATGGTATGCGCGCTGATTGTAATCTGGCCCGAACTGCCGCAGGCATCCCGCGCATTCAGCACCAGGTTCAGCAACGCATCCTGCACCATTCCCGGGTCCAGCATCAAAGCCCGGTCGGGCAAAGTGTTGACCACCGACAAACCGACGCCGCGCGGCAAGGAAGGCGAGGCCAATATTCTCAGGTCTTCCAGCAGCGCCTTCATGTCCGTGGCCTGAGGATGTGGCGTTCGGTTCCCGGTCATGTCCGCAATCCGATTCAGCAATTGCCCACCCCGACGCGCCGTTTGCTGTGTCGCGGCAACCAGCTCATGTGCTTCATCCGACAGGTCCATTTTGTTCAGTTTGGACTGCATCCCAAGGATGATCGTCAGCAAGTTGGAGAAGTCATGAGCCAACCCACTGGTCATCTGGGCGGCCATAGCTCGGCGGCGCGTTTGCTGCAAAACGACGCGCGCCTGCGTTTCTTCGGTGATATCAACCGACATTACATATACGCCACCGGCGTCATCCGGCGTGAATGAAACGCGGATACGGCGGGAATCCTGATCCTCGTTGAACTCGAATACGGAGGTTTCTCCGTCATAGGCTTTTGCCAGATGCGCTTTGACCCGCCGATACGCGGCGGCACCAAGCGCTTCGGATATGTGAAGCCCAAGAATCTCCGACGGACGTCCGGGCAGGACCGCGCTCAAACGGCGGTTGGAGTAGTCATATCGACCAGTGCTATCCAAATGCGCGATATGAGCCGGCATCATTTCGGTCATCATGCGTGTGCGGGCTTCGATTTCGGTCAGCTCGCGTTTGGCCTCTTCCAATGCCTTGATCGTGGCTGCAAGCTTTCGGTTGGTTGCAGACAGTTCTTCGGCGTGGCCGAGCAATTGTTCCGACAATTCTTCTGATCGCGCCCGCAGCAGGTTTTCTGCACGCCGGGTGCCGGTAATGTCAGTGTAGACCGCAACCCATCCGCCCTGTGGCAACGGCGCGCCTTCTATCGAGATAACCTGCCCGTTGGGCCTTACGCGTTCCATGTAATGGGGCTCGAAAGCCAAAGCCTGCTCGACGCGCAGGTTCACCATTTCTTCCACACTTTCTTCGTCACCGTATTCGCCACGGCTGGCGAGAAAATGGATGGTATCCCGAAACAAAGCTCCGCGTTCGACCAGCTCGTCCGGCAGGTCGAACATTTCCTTGAACCGACGATTGCTCAGCACCAGTTTCAGGTTGCTGTCATAGATCGAAAGCGCCTGACCGATGAGATTCAATCCGGCAGTCGTCATCGCCTTTATGCGCTGTTCGGTGATGTCCAGGTTCGTCTTCTCCACGCCCCATGGGTACCATCAGAATTGATGCGCCGGTAGTGGAATTGATGAACGACAAAACGTCTCATGCAACTTCCATGATCCAACTGAAAATAGCGCGAAAGCGTGCAGTGATCCTAATATCTGGAACGGGACTTCGCGCCTTCGGAAGTAATGGAGTGCAACGACAAGGTATGATCCATGTTTCGCATCCGATGGCGCAGCATCTGTCTGCCCAACCGGGCAAGATCAGCCGCAAACGCAGGGTTTTCCGCAAGGTTTTCGAATTCTCCCTGTCCCTGGTGATCAAACAGGATCGGCGGCAGGTCGGCTGCAAATTCGATCAACGTGAATCGTTCGTCCCGCAATATTCCCAGACAGGAATCACTGTTGCCCGTTCCCAACCGCCGTTGCCAGAGGGTCGGTTCTTCGGGTTCCGAGAAATCCAGCTCGCTGAAGGAATAGCTGCGCCAGTCATCGGGAACGTCGCCGTGCAACAAGGGCAGCAAAGACCTGCCATCCATGGCGTTTGTAACAGTCTGCCCAATCCAATCAAGGATAGTCGGCGTGACATCAATCGACTCGGTAGGAACGGTCACTTTCGCGCCGGCCATAGCCTCGTTCCCCGGCAGACGTATCATCAACGGTGTGTGATAGGCAGCGTCGTACACAGTCATTTTGCCCCAGCTGTACCTGTCGCCCAACATTTCGCCATGATCAGCCGTAATGACCAGCATGGTATCGTCGTATTGCCCGCTTTCCTTGAGATACTGAACGACGCGCCCGATATGGTGATCGACCTCGGTCGCCAATCCCAGATAAACGGCACGCAAAGTGCGGATATTTTCATCCGTTGGCTCAACGTCAGCAAAGCCATGAACGAACTTTTCTGCCGTGTAGGCGTCCAGCTTTGGCCCGAAAAACGGATGCAGCGCCTTTTCAGCGGCTTCGCTCGGCAGGCGTTTCGGCAGAGGGATTTCCGCCGGATCGTACATGTCGTTATACGGGGCAGGCGCAACCAAAGGTGGATGAGGACGGATGTAAGTCAGATGAGCAAACCATCCCTCGCCTTGATGAGGTGCAATCCCGTCCAGAAACGCATCGGTCAGGAAGGCTGTGTCGCTGTGTTCTGCCCGATACACGGCCGGGTCGTTCAGCTTGGGCGTTTGACCATCCGGTGAGACAGGCTTGTAAACATCCCAATATGTATCGAACGTATAGCCATTTTTCATCAAATATGATCGCCAGGGGTATGATTCTTCCAGGCGCATTTCGACAACTTCAAGGAACCCGTTCATCGATTGCTCGTAAGATTTGAGCACGGGGTCGTTGGGATCATGGACTCGGGGATCGGCAGACGTATCGGTGTACCCGAACAGCATCGGCATATAACCGGCCTTTCGCATTTCCGTGGCGATGTTCGGCGTGTCATGACGCAGCGGAGTTCCATTTCGCACGGAACGGTGGTTCATCGCGTATTGGCCGGTCAAAATTGATGCGCGGGATGGCCCACAGGGGTTGGTGACAGAGAAGTGGCGCGTAAAACTTACCGCCTCGTCCATGAAAGCCCGAAGGTTCGGTAGCTGCACGTGCTCGGCCAGAGCGCCGTTCAGGCAATCTGCCCTCAATTGATCGATGATGATGAACAGAACGTTCTTGGCGTGATGCATACCGACTTCTCCGAATTCCGCACCCAGGGTTCCGCAGCGGAATGTGTCCCGCTTCCGTTTTTCGCGCAACCGATTAGTCGAACAGCCCTGCGTTTTCTTTTCCGGCCTGACTTGAGCCGCGAAAAGTAACGGAAATGTCTCTAGTTATGCTAGCTCCTGCTCATGGTCCGGCGTGACGCCAAGGCCATCCTTTGCGGCAAAAACCGGGTCAAAGGGCACAAAGTCATTGCAGGCATTGAATGTTTTACTTCACATGGCACCATGACGCAGCCAACGATCACATCAGAGCGCGACGCCAGCGGCAATCAAGTGCGCATTTCTGGTGAGTTGCTCACACAATCCCTGCAAACCGTGGAGCATGATTTTGCTGCGGTCCAACCTTGTGGGGGCAAGGTCGTTTTTGATCTGTCCGGCATAGAAGCACTGGATACGGGCGGGGCCTGGCTGGTTGCGGACCTAGGCCGGAGGTTCACGTCAATCGGTGCCACGCTGGAGTTTCAAGGCGTGAAACCCGCACATGCGACACTGATAGACACGGTGACACGCAGCATCCCGGACAAACCCGGCAAGCTTGAGGAGCCTCGCGGTTTTCTGGACTGGGTCGCTCATGTGGGTCAGGGCACATTCGGGGCCTGGAAGGATACCCTGTCGATCCTCGAATTTCTGGGCCTTACCCTGCACCGCTTGTTTCGGACCCTGGTCATGCCGTGGCGCCTGCGCAAAGCGGCCCTTGTCACACATATGGAGGAAACCGGGGTCAAAGCCCTTCCCATCGTGGCCCTGATGGGTTTTCTGATCGGTGTCGTGCTGGCCTTTCAGGGTGCGACACAATTGAAACAGTTCGGGGCCGAGATCTTTGTGGTCGAACTGATTTCGATCTCGATTCTGCGAGAGCTGGGAATTTTGCTGACCGCGATTATTGTTGCCGGCCGCTCGGGTTCGGCATTCACGGCCTCGATCGGTTCGATGAAAGTACAGGAAGAGATCGACGCCATGCGGACGCTGGGCCTTGACCCGATCGAGGTTCTTGTCATTCCACGTGTTTTGGCGTTGCTGATCATGCTGCCCATTCTTGGTTTTGTCGCAGATATGGCCGGCCTGTTCGGCGGCGCACTGATGAGCTGGATCGATCTGGGCGTAAGCCCGGGCATGTTTGTCACCCGTTTGAAGGAAAACACCGACGTCTGGCAACTTGCGGTTGGGTTGATCAAGGCACCGTTCTTTGCGCTGGTCATCGGGGTCATCGCATGCTGGCAGGCCTTGCAGGTCAAAGGGTCGGCCCAGAGTGTGGGGCAGCGTACAACCGCATCGGTTGTGCAATCCATTTTCATGGTGATTGCAATCGACGCATTGTTTTCGATTTTCTTTTCCGAAATCGGAATCTGACATGAACGACGGCACGCAACACGAAACGGAACAGATCGCATCGCAGCGTGACGCCGTGATCCGCGTTCGCGGTCTCAGGAACCAATTCGGAACGCAGGTGGTTCATGACGATCTGAACCTTGATGTCTGGCGTGGCGAGGTTCTGGGCATCGTTGGCGGGTCCGGAACCGGAAAATCCGTTTTGCTTCGTACGATTGTGGGTCTGAACAAACCAGCCGCCGGCAGTATCGAAGTGCTGGGCGTGGATGTCTTAAACGGCCCTGAAGAAGATCGCCGCAGGATCGAACGCCACTGGGGCGTGGCCTTTCAGGACGGCGCGCTGTTTTCATCGCTGACCGTATTGCAAAACGTGATGGCCCCACTTCGAGAACATACGGGCATCAGTGAAAAACTGATGGAATCGCTGGGTGCGTTGAAGATCAGCCTTGTGGGTCTGCCCCAGCTGAGTTGCGGCAAGTTTCCATCGGAACTGTCAGGCGGCATGCGAAAGCGCGCCGCGCTGGCACGGGCATTGGCGCTTGATCCCGAAATTGTTTTTCTGGATGAGCCGACCGCAGGATTGGACCCGATTGGCGCGGCTGCATATGATGAACTGATCGGCGAATTGCAGCAGGCCCTCGGGTTGACTGTTTTCATGGTCACCCATGATCTGGACAGCCTTTACGCCATCTGTGACCGAATTGCAGTGCTTGCAGAAAAACGCGTGCTGGTTGAAGGTCCGATTGAGGATATGACCAAAGTGGATCATCCTTGGGTACAGGAATACTTCACAGGCCCCCGCGCCCGCGCGGCGCAACAGAAGGGTCAGGACAGGTAAAGGCGATGGAAACCAGAGCAAATTACATCCTGATCGGCGCGTTCACCCTTGCGGGGCTGTTGGGCGTATTCGGCTTTTTCCTGTGGTTGGCGAAATTCGAAGTGACCCGCCAATACGCTTATTACGATGTATTGTTCGATAATGTCTCGGGGCTTTCGGCGGCGGGCGGGGTGAATTTCAACGGCCTTCCTGTTGGGCAGGTGATCTCTCTGAACCTGGACGAGGACGATCCCTCCAAGGTTCGCGTGCGAATAGAAGTGGATGCAGATATTCCGATCACCGAAGAAACGATCGCCCAGCTTCAATCGCTGGGTGTTACCGGCGTCGGTTACGTTGAACTTACCGGCGGGTCACCGACTGCCAAAAGGCTGCCGCAAGACAGCGTGATCAAAAGCAAGCGCAGCACCATCCAGTCATTGTTTGAAGGCGCACCAAAAGTGCTGGACGAGGCCGTTACACTTCTGGAAAGCCTGAACAAGGTCGTCGACGACAAGAACCGGCAAGCCGTGAGCAGCATTCTGGACAACCTTGCCTCTGCGACCGGCCGGCTGGACAAAACATTGACAAGCTTTGAATCCGTGGCCAGCGACATTGGCAGTGCAGCCAAGGATATTGGTGAATTTTCAAAACGTCTGGACCCTTTGATCGAAACGGCGGATACGACCCTCAAGACCGGCACGGACACGCTCAATTCGGTCAAGTCCGCGTCCGAGTCAGCCAGGGCTGCGCTGGACGAAGTGAAAACGACGATCGAAACGGCAGACCGCATCTTGCAGCAGGACGTTCGACCTTTCATCGAACGCGGGTCGCAACTGGCCGAACGGTTGACCCTCTTGTCGGATGAAGGCAGCGTCACTTTGGGGATCGTGAACGAGACCGTGTTGAACGCCAACACGACACTTGGTTCGATCACATCTGCAATGGACACGGCCAAAGGTGCGCTGTCTTCGGCGGAAACGGCCTTTGAATCAGCCAACCGCGTCATGGAAGAAGACGTGGCGCCCGTTGCGGAAGATATCCGGAAGGCGGCCAACCAGGTCACCGAAACAGTCTCGAACATCACCGGTAAGATCGATCAGATTTCAGACGATGTCCTGAGCGCTTCGAACTCTGCCTCAGAGCTGCTGGGGACAATTGACGGCATCGTTCAGACCAACCGCCGGCAGGTGTCAGACTTCCTGCGCGTGGGTCTGCCGCAATTTATCCGCTTCGTCGAAGAATCCCAACGCCTGGTAATCAGCCTCGACCGTCTGGTGGACAAGGTCGAACGTGATCCTGCGCGGTTTCTGCTGGGCACCCAAGCATCGGAGTTCCGTCAATGATCAAGCCTGCACTTGCAATTCTGACGTTTGCATTGGTCGGTGGATGTGCCGGGTTGGGCACTTTGAAACAAGCCGCGAAACCCAACGATCTGTATCTGTTGACACCCAAAAGCACGTTTTCGTCAGCGCTGCCGCGAATACAGAAACAGATCGTTGTTGAAGAACCAACGGCAACCGCCGCGGTGAACACGGATCAGATCGCCATTCAGCCCACCCCGTTTCAGGTTCAGTATTTGCCACGGGCGCGATGGGTGGATCGCGCACCCCTGATCGTTCAGACGCTGTTGATCGAAAGCTTTGAGAACTCTGGCAAAGTCGCTGCCGTCGGCCGTTCAACGGTTGGTCTGCGCGCTGATTACGTGATCGCACCGGACCTGCGCGAGTTTCAGGGCATCGTTGTCGCGGATCCCGAGAACGGAGACAAAATCCGTATCGAAGTGCGGATGAACATCAAGGTCATCGATGAATACGACGACAAGATCATCGCTTCGAATTCGTTTCAGGAAAATGTCGTTGCCGCAAGCGACCAGACATCAGATTTGATCAAAGCGTTTGATTTGGCCTTGGGGCGCGCGATGCGGGATTCCGTTGAATGGAGCATTCGCAGGATCAACACGCATGTGGCCAACAATCCCAGATCGAACCCCAGTTGAGTTAAGCCACATGTCAATACGGTGAGCGCGGGCGCAGTTCGCCCACGCCTGTTCTGGGTGAACGGTTGCTAGTAACGGATCGGGTCTCAGAAACGAGATGCCGAAGCGCGTTCCCAATCCGCCGCGAATTCCTCGGGAACCACATCTGCCAGCAACGCACCATCCTCCAGATAGGTGTAAAGCTCGCCATAGGTGCGCTCATGCTCGTCCGCCGTGCGCCGCAAAATGTCGCGTGGATGCAGCTCGGACACTTTTTCCTTTCCCATCGCACCCAAGAGTTCGCGGAAACTTTCCAGTGTTGCGTCGTGATACCGGTGAACGCGCCGCCGCTTTTGCGGGATGTTCACCGCGCGCCCGCGAACTGGATCCTGGGTGGCGACCCCGGACGGGCAACGGTTAGTGTTGCAATGCAAGGCCTGAATGCAGCCCACCGCAAACATCATCGCCCGCGCCGCATTGCACATATCCGCACCAAGCGCGAATTTCTCGACCATGTCGTATCCGGTCGCCACTTTGCCCGCACAAATGATCCGGATCTTGTCGCGCAGCCCTACGCCACGCAGGCAATTGTTTACAAAAATAAGCGCCTCGTTCAGGGGCATGCCCAGACGGTTGGTGAACTCGACCGGGGCCGCGCCGGTACCCCCTTCTGATCCGTCAATGGTGATGAAGTCCGGCAAAATTCCTGTCTCGAGCATGGCCTTGCAGATCGACATGAACTCGGACGGGTTGCCAATACACAATTTGAAGCCGACAGGTTTGCCGCCGGACATTTCGCGCAGATGCTGAACAAAATGCATCAACCCCGAAGGCCCTTCAAAGGCACTGTGAGTTGGGGGGGAAATCACATCCTGATGCTCGGGCACCCCGCGGATTTCGGCAATTTCGGCATCGACCTTGGCAGCGGGAAGAACGCCCCCATGCGCAGGTTTGGCACCTTGGGACAATTTGATTTCGATTGCCTTGACCACATCCTTTGTGGCCCTTTCGGCAAACTTGTCCTTGTCAAACCCGCCTTCCGGCGTTCGACATCCAAAATAGCCCGTCCCAATCTGCCAGATGATGTCGCCGCCTTCGGCCAGGTGGTGAGGAGACAACCCGCCTTCACCGGTATTGTGGGCAAAGCCTCCGTCCTTTGCCCCGCCGTTCAGCGCGCGGATGGCGTTGGCGCTCAGCGCGCCGAAGCTCATGGCAGAAACATTGAGACGCGAGGCGCTGTACGGCTTCGTGCATTGTGGCCCGCCCAACATGACGCGATCTTCGCTTTTGTCCACATGTTTGGGCGCAAGCGAATGATTTGCGCGGTGATATCCAACCTCGTTTATGTCGTATTGCGTTCCGAAGGCCTGCGTATCCATCTGGCCCTTGGCGCGGGAATAGACCAGCCCGCGTACGATCCGGTTGTAAGGTCGGCCGCTTTCGTTGGTTTCAACGAAATACTGTCGAATTTCCGGGCTGACGAATTCAAGCATGTACCGGAAATGCCCCAGAACCGGATAGTTGTTCAGAACATTGTGCTTGGTAGTCAAAACATCATAAAGGCCGATGACCGCGTAGGGCACCAAGATGACCAAAAACCAATGTGCGGGCGGCCAGAAGAACCCCAACAGCAACACGAGCGGCAGGCAGACATAGCTCAGAAAATAGTAGATCCTGCGTACAATCATGTTCCTGTCTCCTCGTGTTTCCGCCGGCAGTTGCGGGTTCCAACAGCACTCAACGTGAAACAGATTGATTTTTAATTGCAAGCTTTCGCGGGAATTTATCCGCCCGAAGACGAAAACGTGAAAACGCGTTACGTTGGCTCAACAGTTGAACAGGGTGTCGCCAGTGGATATGCCACGCAAACCAGAAGACGACAGGCATTCACTTGACAAAGACGCATTCCCAACACCGGCGCGACCGAAAGAGCCTTATGTTTCTCGCCGTCTTTGCCGGAGGGGCGCTGGGATCGTTGTTGCGCGAAGTTTTCGCGCTGGAAATCCCCGGCCTCAGTTTCCTCACGTCGACCTTCGGCATCAACGTGGCGGCCTGTTTCGTCTTGGGGTGGCTGTATTCAATACGCCACAAGGTGCACGCGCATGTGCTGCATCTGGGCGCGGTCGGATTTTGTGGTGGGTTGTCCACCTTTTCGTCTTTCGTAGCTGATCTGGAACGTATTGCCGAAAGTGATCTTTGGGCCGTGCCGCTTGCCGTCGGGTTGGAAATCGCTTTCGGCATTGGCGCTGCGCTGGTCGGAGAGAAGCTGGGCAACCATTTTCATTCCGAGAGGTCACCGTCATGAATGATCTCTATCTTCATGCGATGTTCGGACTGGGCGGAGGCCTGGGGGCGGTCCTACGTCATTGGCTGGCTTTGAAAGTGCGGCACGATTTGCCCTTTTCAACGTTGATCGTAAATGTACTGGGCAGCCTGCTGCTGGGGATCTGGATCGGCTATCTGGGCGGCCCTGTCGACATCCCCGAGGATCAAAGACGGCTGGTCTTTGGATTCTGCGGCGGGTTTACCACCTTCTCCAGCTTTGCCTATCAGTCTCTTGAACTTCGGCGCGAGCGGACTCTGGTTCTGGCAGCTGGCAATATCCTGATCAGCCTGGCGCTGTGCTGGTTCGCCCTGTGGCTTGGGCTGACCTTGACGCGCTAATGCACATGAGCGGCAACATGTGACCCGGGCTTCGGAGCGCGACAAAAGAAAAGCAATGGAATAGTGGCCAAGGCAAGCAGACCCAGATTGTTGAATACGGTCAAATAGGAAATCATCTCGGCCTGCTTCATGATTTCCTGGCCCAGAATGGCAGCACCTTCAGCGCTGTCTGGCGCAAGGCCAAGCGGGCTCAGATACGCCTGGGCCGCGGGGTTGTAGGGCGTCACATTCTGGCTGAGCACCGCCGTATTGGTCTGCAACCCGCGTACAACCCAGGTGCCGACCAGCGAGATGCCAACCGACGATCCCAATTGCCTTGTCACGTTGAACAGACCAGAGGCTTCGTCCTGCCGGCCTTTACTGATGCTCTCGAAAGCCAGTATCGACATCGGCACGAACACAAGACCCATCCCGAGGCCGCTGATGGCCCCCGGCCAAGCGAGCTCCCAAAAACCGGCATTGAGGTTGATGGCCCCCATCATGAAATTCCCGACCGCCGTCAGCAACAGACCGATGCCCGCCAGCAGGCGCGGATCAAAGCGGTTTACCAGAACTGCGCCGGTCAGAACCATGGACAGCCCTGCGGTCAGGCCACGCGGAATGAACAGATGGCCCGACGCGATGACTGGGAAATCCAGCAGACTTTGAACCAGCGTCGGCAAAATCGCGATGCCCCCGAACAGAGACACGGCAAAACCCGCGATGATCAGATTGCACAGGGCAAAGTTTCGATCTGCGAACAGACGCAGGTCCACAACCGAAATGCGAGAGGTCAACGCGTGAAAAATGAATCCCAACGCCCCGAGAATTGCTGCGATCACGGCCACCTGGATGACGCGGGACGACATCCAGTCCAGTGTCTCGCCTTGATCCAGGACGAATTGAAGGCACCCGATTCCAAGAGCCAGCAGAGCAAGGCCTTTCCAATCGATCTGAACCTCCTCGGTTTTATCTTCCGGCAATTCTCCGGCCAGCAGAAGCAGTGCAAGGGCCGCCACGGGAACGTTGACAAAGAAGACCATCCGCCAGGAAAAATATTCGGTCAGGATCGCACCGACCGTTGGCCCCAGAACCGGCGCCACCACGACGCCCAGACCGAAGATGGCCATTGCCTGTCCGCGCTTTTCCCGCGGGAAGGCATCGAACAGAATGGACTGGGACAAAGGGATCAGGAAAGCGCCGAACATGCCCTGAGCCAGCCGAAAGGCAACGATGACCTCAAGGCTCCAGGACATGCCGCACATCATCGACATGACGGCAAAACCAGTCACCGCCGTCAGGATCAACCGTCGTCGGCCCACGCGTCGGGCGACGAACCCTGTCAACGGCATGATGACCACCGCGGAAACGATATAGCTGGTCAGAATCCATGTCGCCTGATCGGTCGTCGCCCCGAATGCGGCCTGGATATGCGGCAACGCCACATTGACAATCGTACTGTCCAAGACTTCCAGAATGGCGCTGAGAACAACGGCGATCACGATCACCATGTTCACATGGCCGGACGCCGCAGGGGTCATTTGCCGTCCACCGGACCTGTTGTATCTATGACAACTTTGCTGCTGCCTCCGACACGCAAGGGCGCATCGGTCGGGTCAAGCTCGATCCGAACCGGAAATCGCCGGGTGACCTTGACCCAATTCCCGCTCGCGTTTTCCGAGGGCAACAAGGAAAACGTGTCCCCGGACCCTCGCCCGATTGACGCCACCTTACCTGTAAGCGTCGTCCCAGGGAGCATATCGACACGTATCGTGACTGGCTGCCCCGGACGAATGCGCGTCAATGCGGTTTCTTTGAAGTTCGCGTCCACCCACCAATCGGACGATTCGACAATCGAAAATTGCGGGGCATTGGCGGACACCGAGGATCCGGGGCGAAGGGTCAGATTGGCGATCCATCCGTCGGCCGCGGCATGGATCTTGGTCCAGGCAAGGTTGGTTTCCGCTATTTCAAGCTGTGCACGCGCAGACAGGATATCATCCTGTTTCGCCTGCAACCCACTTTTCAGTGCCAAAAGGCTGGACTGGCTCGTCGTCAACCTAGCAGAGGCTTGGGCGAAATCCGAGGCCGTCTGATCCAGCGATGCCTGTGCGACATCGCCTGATGCAAACAGGGCTTTCGCACGTTCAAAACTCTTCAATGCAGTATCGTAGGCCGATTGGGCGCTGTCCACCGAAGCCTCTGCCGCCGCAATCTGTGTGGAATAGGATTTGGCCTGTTGTATCGCACTGTCCAGATTGGCTTTGGCTGCATCCACCGAAGCCTTGAATTGAATGTCGTCGATCGTGAAAAGCAGATCGCCGTTTTTCACGGGCTGGTTTTCTATCACATGTACATCGGCCACCTGCCCTGTCACCTGCGCAGCGACATAAATGATGTTCGCGCCCAGATATGCATCCTGAGTGGACGGGTAGCGCTCTTCGTGCCTCCAGAACAGAACAAGACCGACTGTAATTGCTGCAAGTATCAAAGCCACGGCTGCGATTTTGAGTGGCTTCATTTTCGTATCCCTTTCTGCACACGACCCATGAGCATCACATCACATGCATGTGCATTCGTATTGCCAGATTGCCCAGCACCCAGACCGTTCCAAAAATCATGATCAACAGAACCATCGTGGAAAACAGAACCAGATGCAGGTCTTCACGACTGCTGCGCCGGCGATCGATGTGCAGGAAATAAACAAGTTGCAGAACAAGTTGGGCCAGACCCAGCAATCCAATTGTCAGGTAAACACCGGGGGTTTCGATCCCAAACAGATGGGCCACGCCGAAGGTCGCAAAAGTCAACAGCAGCGAACCACCGTATCCGATCACATAGCGCCGACGCTCGCGACGGTGCATTTCAGAGCGCTTATCCATAGGTCAGACCTCCGAAATAAACGATGGTGATGATCCCGATCCAGATCAGGTCCAGAAAATGCCAGAACAGTGCCAACCGCACCACACGCGAGATAATGACGTCCGTCATCCCTTTCACGCGCAGCTGAATACCCAGAACGATCAGCCACAGGCACCCTGCGGCGACGTGCAGACCATGCAGCGGAACAAGTCCGAAGAAGGCCGACAAGAAACCGCTGCGCTGCGGAATGCCACCTTGTTCCGCCATGGCCATGAAATCACGCACCTCCAGCACCAGGAAGCTGATGCCCAGAAAAAGCGTGACGCCAAACCACAAGACAATGCGAGCGCGCGACAGATTGTATTTCAGCGCCAGCATGGCAAGGCCAACCGTCAGGCTGCTTGTCAACAGGATGAGCGTCTGCGCAAAGACGCTTTTGAGATCAAACAGCTCGTGCGGGCCGGGACCACCGGCCTGTGCATCGATCATCGTGATGTAAATCGCAAACATCAGGCCGAAATAGACCAGGTCGCTCATCAAAAAGACCCAGAACCCGAAGGTGACGACCTCGGTCGCCTTGTGAGCACTCGCGTGACGTTCCCCTAGGTTGATACCCGGATAGCTGTGGGTGGGCGCGCGCTTCATGTCACCGCCTCCAGATCGGGGCGGGCGAGGCCGCGATTTTCCGGAGACGTCTCGAAATCGCGATCCACCGCCTTTTCACCGTGAACCAGTGCGAGCCAGGCTTCGTGATCCTTGCGCACTTCTTCCGCCGGTATGGTCAGCTCGGTACTGTCGTCGAACGTCCATACGATCACCGCCAGGATCATCAGAACCGTCATCAATGCAGCCAACCACCAGATCCACCAGACCAGCGCGAACATCCAGATACCACTCATGACACACAGAACGAAACCAATGCCTGTATTGCGCGGCAAATCGATATCTTCATAGGCGTCGGGCGTTGGGTAGGCTGCCCCCTTTTCCTTTGCTGCCGCAAAATCATCCCGGTCCGCAACGGTTGGGATGATCGCAAAGTTGTACGGCGGCGGCGGCGACGGGATAGACCATTCCAACGTCCGCCCATCCCATGGATCTCCAACGGGAACGCGGGTCTTTTCGCGGTCGCGGATGCTGACCCAAAGTTGGATCAGAACCGAGAGCAACGCGCAGGTAATCACCAGCGCCCCGACGATCGCCACCATCATGAAGGGATGGAAAGATGGGTCATCATAGCTGAAAGAACGGCGCGGCATCCCCATCAGCCCGACGAAATAAAGCGGCATGAAGGTCAGCAAAAACCCTATGGTCCAGAGGGCGACAGTCACGCGGCCCCAGAATTCGTTCAGGCGAAATCCGAATGCCTTGGGGAACCAGTAGTTATAGGCGGCCAAAAGTCCAAACAGCACACCCGGCAACAGTACGTTGTGAAAGTGGGCCACCAGGAACAATGTATTGTGTACCTGATAATCCACGGTCGGATTGGCCAGGATCACCCCGCTCAAGCCACCAATCACGAACAACATCAAAAATGCCAATCCATACAGCATCGGCACCGAGAATCGGATGCGCCCCCGCCACAAAGTCGCCATCCAGTCATAGACTTTTACACCGGTGGGGATGGCGATCAGCATGGTTGCGATGCCAAAAACGGCGTTGATCAGGGCGCTCTGCCCCATGGTGAAGAAGTGGTGCAGCCAGACGGTAAACGACAGAACCGCGATCGACATCGTAGCGATGACGAGCGAGTTGTAGCCGTAGAGCCTCTTGGCCGAAAAAGTCGCAAAAACTTCGGAGTAGATGCCGTAAGCGGGCAGAACCAGCAGGTAAACCTCGGGGTGGCCGAACAGCCAGAACAGATTGGCGTAGTTCATCATATTGCCGCCGAGGTCATTGGTGAAAAAGTGGAAGTCCAAATAGCGGTCCGCAGCCAGCAAAAGCGCCGCGACGCCCAACGGCGGCATGGCAAAGACGATCAGGATCGAACTGCATATGATGGTCCAGCAATACATCGGCAGCCGCATGAAGGTCATGCCCGGCGCGCGCATCTTGTAGATCGTAACGGCAAAATTGATACCGGTAAGCGTCGTGCCGACGCCCGAAACAACGATCGCCCAGATCCAGTAGTCCGGCCCAACGCCGGGATTGAAGGCGGCCCCGGTATAAGGTGGGTACGCCGTCCAGCCGCCGGTCGAGAACCGCCCCACGACCAGCGAAACCATAAGCATCATGCCGGAGGACACCGTCAGGCCCAGACTGATCTGGTTCAAGCGTGGGAACGCCACATCCCGCGCCCCGATCATCAGCGGGACGACATAGTTCGCGATGCCAAAGACAAAGGGCACCGCGACAAAGAAAATCATGATCGTGCCATGGGTACTGAACAGCTCGGCGAAATGTTGGGCTTCCAGGAACCCGTCGCCCGGGCCGGCAGCCTGCTGCGCGCGCATGACTACGCCTTCCAACACGCCGCGCGCCAGCATGACGATGGCAAAGACGACATACATGATCCCTATCTTCTTGTGATCAACACTGGTCAGCCAATCGCGCCAGAGGGGCGTCCACAACCGAAACCAGCTGAGCAGGCTGACCACGACGACAACGCCAACCAAGACGATTGCGGCCGCGGCGTTGGCAACGATCTCATTCGCGTTCGGGTTCTGGATCAACCCTGTGATCGGAAGCGCATCCCAGTTGAGGCGGCCTAGGAATCCTGAATAGGACGGCGTCATTGCTGCACCTCCTGCCCGAAGGATGCCGTTCCCGGCTGTTGATCCACCGGCAGTGCTTTGCCGCTGTGATAGCGGTGCAGGATTGTTTGAAACAAATCTTGTTCCATCGTGAAGTACAGCGCGTCCTTTGGCATCTTGTCGGTGCCCAGCGCTGCCTGCACCTCATCCCTGTCTGTCCGCATCGCGAGCATCTGATACGTTTCCGGGTCCAGTCGGATACCATTTTCGCGCACTTCCCGGGCCCAGCTTTCAAATTCATCACTGTGCATGGCAACGGTACGAAATTTCTGTTTGGTAAAACCCCGCCCGTTGTACTGCGTGTTCTCGCCTTGCATGACCTCGGGGACGTCCGCGACCAGATGCAGTTGCGTGGTCATTCCCGGCATCGCGTAAATCTGGCCCGCCAGCGCAGGGATCATGAAGGATTGCATGACGGTATCGGTGGTCAGCGTCATGGCCACTTGCCTTTTGGTGGGAATGCCGAACTCGCCCACACTGGCGATACCAAGATCGGGATAGATGAACAGCCACTTCCAATCCAGCCCGACAACCTGCACTCGCAAGGCCGGGTCTTCACCAAATGTCGACGCATACGGATCAAGCCGATGGGTGGCCTTCCAAAGGTAGAACGACAGGAGCGCCACAATCACAACGGGCACACCCCACATGAGGAATTCCAGTTTCGCGGAAAAATCCCAATCCGGTCGATAGGCTGCGTGACTGTTCCTTCGGCGGCGATATCGAAACGCGATCAACGGCACCAGTATCAGGACAGGGATAACAGCCACCATGATCAAAGCGGTCGCCCGCAGCAGATGCGTTTTCTGGATGGCGGCAATGGGTCCTTGCGGATCCATGAAACTGTCGCTGGCGGAAACCATGTGCGGCATCGACACAAACAGGATCACCGCCATCGCAAGCAAAGGGATTGGATTGGGCGTTTTTACATGTGCCATGACTGACTGCCCTTTCCTCAAACAAATTTTATTCGACTATCGACAAGTGCGTGAATTTTCTCAAGAGTTTTTCAAACCACAAATTGCCCAAGTCTAACCCAATTCAACTTCGGGTATATAGAACCAAGGATGCGCGGTATCTTACCGTTGACTTGCAATCCCAACCGGGACAGACAAAATGAAGATGCGTATTCTGGTATTCTCTTTCGGGTTGATCCTGCTCTTTCAGCCCTCATTGGCGCAGGATCGTGCGGCGATCGAACGCCAGTTTCAGTCGTGGTTGCAGGAAACCGTTTGGCCCCGGGCAAAGGCCAAAGGTGTGACACGCGAGACGATGCAAGCAGCCCTCTCCGACGTGACCCTTGACTGGAAATTGCCGGATCTGGTGCCACCGGGAAGCACGCGCATAACTCCCAAGGTTCAGAAACAGGCCGAGTTTGGCTCACCCGGTCGCTATTTCAATCCGGGGTCGGTGCAAGGCGCAACATCAGCAGGACGTAAAATGGCACGGCGCCATGCCGCAACTCTGGCGGCGGTCGAAGCCGAAACCGGCGTTCCTGCCCGCATTATTCTGGCGATCTGGGGAAGAGAGAGCGGATACGGACAGGTTCCGATCCGGCATGATGCTTTCAGGGTACTGTCGACCAAGGCCTTCATGAGCACCCGTGCAGACTATTTCACAACCGAATTTGTTGCCGCCCTGCAAATCGCAGAGGCAGGGCACCAGCCCGCCCGGCAAATGAAAAGCAGTTGGGCTGGCGCTTTGGGTCAGCCTCAGTTCATGCCGTCCAACTACTTGTCTTATGCTGTCGACGGCAACGGCGACGGGGCGGCTGATATTTGGGGGTCACCCGAAGATACGATTGCTTCAATCGGAAACTACCTCATGAAGCACGGTTGGGTCACCGCACGGGACTGGGGATTCGAGGTTTTCGTACCCCAAAATGTCTCTTGCGCTTTGGAAGGCCCTGATCAGGGGCGACCTATTCAGGACTGGGTTGAGATGGGGGTACGTCGCGTCTCGGGCAACCCCTTTCCGGCCCATGAGCTGCGTGGTGACGGGTATTTGATGATGCCCGCAGGACGACATGGTCCGGCTTTTCTGGTTACGCCAAACTTCTACGTTCTAAAGGAATACAACAAAAGCGACCTGTATGCCTTGTTTGTCGGCCATGTTGGCGACCGTATTCAATACGGAATCGGCGATTTCAATGGCGCTTGGGGAAAGGTCGGCGGGCTGTACAGATCCGATATTGCCAAGATGCAGCAGGCGTTGGAACAAAAAGGGCATGATGTCGGAGGGGTCGATGGGCTGCCGGGGTTCAAAACGCGTCGTTCGATAGGTCGATGGCAAGAGACCGTGGGCATCGAACAGACCTGCTTTCCGGATGCGCTGATGAAAACAAGCCTGGCCCCGTGAGGCAAACCATGGTGCCCGGCCGACTCTGACATCCGGCCTGCTCATCGATCCAATGTGCAACAATCAGGCGTTTCCAGAACCTATCTATGGAACCAGGTGACAATTGTTGCCCATTCGAGAACACAATTTGAAAGGGCAAATCAAAAACTCGGATGCGTTGAGCAAGGCGGTCAGCCGCGCTTTTGCCAAGGAAGATACTCTGTCCGTCTGCACCCTTTGACGAGGCTTGTCCTTCAGGCCGTTTGCTTCCGAGAAGAGGGTTGTGGGCGACTTTGGGCGGGTTGCGGTTTTCCGCATGGGAAAACCACGCAAAAATAACATGATACGCGGCGCGGCAACCCGGTCGGGTCGGTTCAGGGAACGCCATGAGCTGCAAGACAAGCCGCGAAGAACAAGCCAATGAATTTTTCGTGATGGACCGGTGGTGATGTGTCCCGCTCTACACTGTGCAGTCAGCCAATGATCCAAGCGCGTCGTACATAAAGATTATATTGATACCGCATCAGACCGGGCTTTTGACTCCTCCTTGGCAAGGTGGCACGATTTGACTGATAGCAGCCTGATCCATCAGGCATCATTGATTGACAGGGTATTGCAGCCTATGAGGACATTCCGGACATTTCCTGCACTGCTGGCAAAACTTGATAATTGAGAGGCACCATGACACGCAAAGTTACCAAAGCGGTTTTTCCAGTAGCGGGCATGGGAACGCGTTTTTTGCCAGCAACCAAATCCGTTCCGAAAGAAATCATGACGCTGGTGGATCGTCCGCTGGTGCAATATGCAATTGACGAGGCCCGTGCAGCCGGGATCAAGGAGTTCATTTTTGTAACGTCGCGCGGGAAATCCGCGCTGGAAGATTATTTCGATCACAACCTGGTGCTGGAGCAGGAGTTGAGAGCCAAAGGCAAAAACAAGCTTCTGGACGTGCTGAACAAAACGAATATGGAAAGCGGCGCGATCGCTTATATCCGCCAGCACAAAGCTCTGGGGCTGGGACACGCGGTCTGGTGCGCCCGGCGGCTGATCGGCGACGAACCATTTGCCGTCATGCTGCCTGACGATGTCATCGCCGCCGACAAACCCTGTCTGCAACAGATGATCGAGGCCTACGAAGAAACCGGTGGCAATATGGTCGCAGCGATGGAAGTTCCGAGGGAAAAGACAAGCTCTTACGGCGTGCTCGATGTTGGCGACAATATCGGGTCTGTCGTCCCCACCAGAGGCATGGTTGAAAAGCCTGACCCATCAGAGGCACCATCCAATCTGGCGGTCATCGGCCGGTATGTGCTTCGGCCGTCCGTTTTGAACAACCTCAACGCAAAAAAAACCGGAAGCGGCGGCGAAATCCAGCTGACCGACGCCATCGCCCAGGACATTGCCGCCGGAGTGCCGGCCTACGGTTATAAATTCGATGGTCAGCGTTTTGATTGCGGTTCAAAATCAGGCTTTTTGCAAGCCACCGTTGCTTTTGCTCTTGCCCGCGAAGACCTGCGCGATGATCTGAGCCAATATCTGAATGACATTGTCGCCACGGGGAAAGCTGCTCAGTAGTCACAGATTGTTTTACTTGACTAAAAACAAGGCACGTGCATGACCAGTACAGTCTAACCCGTCGTTCTTTGCGGAGGCTCGGGAACACGTTTGTGGCCCCTGTCACGCAAAAGCTATCCCAAGCAATTCGTTCCTCTGGTCGGCGAAACAAGCCTGTTGCAGAATTGCGCGGAACGGATGCTCGGTCCTTCTCAGGCACTGTAAGCAAAGCCACTTGTTCTGACCAACGAGGCTTTTCGCTTTATTGTCCCGGAACAATTGATGGCCGTCGGAATTGACCCCGGGCCAATTCTGATCGAGCCCGAAGGTCGAAACACCGCCCCCGCTGTTCTTGCCGCAGCCTTGTATCTGGCGGCGCGAGATTCCGATGGCATCATGCTGGTGGCGCCGTCTGATCACGTGGTTCCGGACATGGACGCCTTTCATCAAGCCGTTGCCGAAGGCGTACGGGCAATAAGTGAACGGCGCGATCTGGTTACCTTTGGCATCACTCCGACGCACCCGGAAACCGGATACGGCTATCTCAAACTCCGCCATCCGCCGGATATGACCCATGAGGCTGTCCCATTGGATCGTTTTGTGGAAAAACCTGACCGCAAAACGGCCGAGGCGATGCTGTCGGATGGCAGCTATCTTTGGAACTCGGGGATCTTCCTGTTTGCAGTTCGCGATATCCTGGCAGCCTTTGAACAGCACGAGAGCGAACTGATCCCGCCGGTTCAAAAGGCCGTTTCCGAGGCAAAAACGGATTTGGGATTTCTTCGACTGGACCCAGCGGCATGGGCGGGTGTGGAAGACATTTCAATAGACTACGCAGTGATGGAAAAAGCCCTGAACCTGAGCGTGGTGCCTTATTCCGCTGGCTGGTCCGATGTCGGAAGCTGGACCGCGGTTCAAGAGCTGTCGAACCCCGATGAAGACGGTGTGGCGACCAACGGAGAAGTAACGGCAATCGACTGCCGCAATGCACTGATACGGTCCGAGTCGCCGGCGCAGGAAGTCGTGGCAATGGGTTTGGAAAACGTAATTGCCATTGCGATGCCCGATGCGGTTCTGGTCGCGAGCATGGACAAGGCCCAGGACGTGAAACAGGCCGTTGCAGCGCTGAAGGCCAAAGGGGCGAAGCAGGCAGAATCCCTGCCGGTGGATCATCGTCCGTGGGGCTGGTTCGAAAGCCTTGTGATCGGAGACAGGTTTCAGGTCAAACGCATCCATGTGCATCCCGGTGCGTCGCTCAGTCTGCAATCTCACCATCATCGTTCCGAGCATTGGATCGTGGTCGAAGGCACGGCCAAGGTCACCATCGATGATCAGGAGCGTTTGGTAACCGAAAACCAATCCGTCTATATCCCACTGGGAGCGACACACCGAATGGAAAACCCCGGGAAAGTTCCCATGGTTTTGATCGAAGTTCAGACTGGCACCTATCTGGGTGAAGACGACATCATCCGATACGACGACATTTACGCCCGCGATTGATTCTCGGGCATTGCTCTGCACGGAAACACCCATCGGCGGGTTCCCCGCAGACATCAGAATCTTACCAAAATCTTCCCTGGGCGGTCGGCCCGGTCAGACAGGATTGACGCGCTTTGCGGCAGGGTAGCGCGCAACCGAAGCTTCGGACCGACGCCACAGGAGGACCCCCCGTGTCACAAACATCCCCCCGATTGAACCTGCCCTTGCTGCAACCGGCACAGGCGCAAAAACACGTTACCCACAACGAAGCCCTGAGACAGCTCGATCTGGTCGTGCAACTCTCGGTACGGTCAACAGAATCCGCGATACCTCCGGTTGTCCCCGAACAAGGCGAAGTTCATGCCCTTGGAGCCAACCCGACCGGGGACTGGACAGGACATGCCGGTGAACTTGCCGCCTGGCTGGACAACGCCTGGCATTTCGTGACCCCCGACATTGGCTGGCGCGCCTGGGATGAAGCGGCCGGAGATCTGAGATACTGGACAGGAACAGCCTGGGCCCCCCTGCCTGTCAGCACTCAGAACCTGGACGGAGTCGGGGTTGCGACCAATTCAGACAGTACGAACCGTTTGTCCGTTCGCAGCCCGGCGACCTTGCTGAGCCACGAAGGCGGCGGGCATCAGCTGAAGATCAACAAAGCCAGCGCAGATGATACCGCGTCGCTGTTGTTCCAATCGAACTGGACAGGTCACGCGGAAATGGGACTGTCTGGCACAACCGGATTTTCCATCAAAGTGTCTCCTGACGGCGGCAACTGGACTGAAGCGATGACCTTTGATCCTGTAGCCGGAACTGTGTCGGGGGCAGCTGTTCAGGCCAACGCCAGCGACACGACTTCGGGCCGACTGATGCGCGCCGACTATGGATACGGCCCTGGAAACCTTCTTGGAACAGTGACGGAAAACGCGGGTGTTCCGACCGGCGCTGTCATTGAGCGCGGCAGCAACGCCAACGGAGATTACGTGCGGTTTGCCGACGGCACTCAGATCTGTACGGCCATGCTTGCGCCCTTGGCCTGCACGACTGTTGAGGGTGCTCTTTTCAAAAGCGGCCCAATAACCTGGGATTTTCCGGCTGACTTTTCGACGCCCCCGAACCTGAACGGTACCGGAGGCGTTGCAACCCGTTTTACCGGATTTGATACACCTTCGTCGTCCCAATCGACATTCATTGTCTTCTCGGTGATCTCGGATGCGGCAGCCTTGGCGCCATCCGTCACAGCCATTGGTCGCTGGTTCTGACAGGCAGGGCCGCCTGGATACCGGATCAGGCGGCCAATCCGGCAGCAGATCGGTTGCGACCCGTTCCGCTTTTACCCGCGCCACCAGATTTGCAGCCCTTCATCACGCCGAAAAGCAGGATGGTTGCTGGAACTCCTGCTCGCGGAACTCAGCAAACAACTTGTAAAAAGGAGGTTTGCACCGACCAAACATGCACTCCTCCCCGTCCGACTTCTCGTGCTAAGTCGAAGCCGAAGACAATATTCGTTTACAATCAATCAGAACCGGTAGGTCGCCCCGATCACCGGCCCGGACTGATGGAACTCGAAATCATTGTCGCCGATCTCATGGTCGAAGGCGATATAGCGATATCCGCCACGGATCACCCATCTGTCATTGATGGAATAATCCGCCGTCAAAAGAACCTGCCACGTTTCGCTGTCACTGCGGAAGCCGCCATAATCAACGAACCCGGTTCCCGTCCATTTGTCGGAAAAAACGTAACGTATTCTTGCGCCAATGACCGGGTCTACCCAATCGTCGTCAACAACGGTCGTGCGCCCAGGTGCCGAAGCGGACGTTAGTGTGAAATTGGTTTCGGTACTGAACCATCTGAAACCACCGGCAATGTCCAGTTGAACGGAAGGATCTTCATAGACCCGATAGGCCACGTACCCACTGAGGAACTGGGTGGTGAATGATGTGTCGAGAGTGGATCCAGACGGACCGGCACCACTGTTGCTGAAGGATAGATTTGTATAATTGTAGTCAGCAAGCAGGCTCCAACGCCCATTGGATGCCGCAAACGCGCCCATAAAGGCGAAATCCAGGTTGCTCAGAGCGTCAGAAAAACTCAACGTGCCGTCCAATGTCCCTGACGGGGTTTCGATAGACGTTTCCGTTTCAGGCATGAAAAGGTAAATCGTCGCTTCATAGGACCAATCGCTTTGCTGCGCGGAAGCGGTTGTGCCAAACGCCGCAACCAAGGCCAAACCCGCGCCTCTTATTGCCAATTCTGTTTTCATCTCGTCCCTCCAATGTTTCAGATGTAATTCAGCTTTTTGGTGATCCAGAACAGGATTTCCGCCAACACACTGATTGCGCCCGCCTTGTCCGTAATTACCAGTGCCGTGCCAGAAGTCCCGAATGGAAAATCTTCGATATTGATCTGGTCCGGAACTTCGATCAGCACCGGATAGCTGGACACGCCAGCCAGATCGCGCAGTGAAGGAAGGCCCGTGCGCGAGTCAACAACGCCCTCTGCCGTTCCTACGGGCAACGATATGACGGTCCCAGGTATTTCGCCGCCCGGCTGGATTCGCAGCGCAAGGCGGATCTGGTCGCCGACGGAAACGTTCATGCGACTTGATTGGGGCAAACTTGCGATCAGATGGCGGTCATCGGGGACAACAAAAGAGATCGCCCCCTGTGCGATAGATACACGATTTCCGGGACGCAGAGAAACGGCGGTGACAAAGCCGTCTTCCGGCGCGCGCACGACTGTTTGCTCCAAATTCCAAAGCGCCTGCGCCAAAGCCTGCTCAGCCTCGACCACGCCGGCATCAATGCCGTCGATCTTGGCGGCAATCCGCCGCTCCAGACCGGCTTTGCGCGCCTCGGCCGCGCGCAGGCTTGCGGACAATTGATCGATGGCAGACACGGCTTCCTGCAACTGGAAGGTCGTCGATGCCCCCCGCTTCTCAAGATCGACAATGTCGTCACGGCGCTGGACGCCAAAGGTCAATTGCGCGGTGAGGAATTCAATGTCGGCTTCCGCCGCTGCCAGGTCGGACTGTAACTGATCTGCCGCAGAACGCGCAGTTTCAAGACTGGCTGTCAGCCGGGCGACTTCGATCCGAAAGGGTGTATCGTCAATCCGGAACAGCGGGTCCCCTTTCGCAACCCGCTCGTTGGGGCGAACCGAAACGTCAACAACAGTACCTGACACATTGGGGGCAATGTTGGTGGCAACACCCTGCACCGAAACAGGCCCTGTCGGTGTGGTGTGGTTGAGGGCACCGATTACAACCAGAGCAATGATTGCGGCACCCCCATAGACGACAGATTTCCAGAACCGGTTCCATGGAAGCAGCCCCAGCTTGGAAAACACCACCCAGATCACTCCGAAATAGAGACCTAAGACAATAAGCATATGTTTACTCCATTGCGCAGAGCTGCTGATACCAGCGGGGCGCAATATTTGTTTCGGATGCGGCTAAGAAGTACGCCAACGCTTGCCCTATTTGCGTGTCGATTTCGCGGCCGCGCATTTCTGTTGACGCGCGCGGCCTTGTTTCATTGTTGCGCCGCAGATCGTTTGACCATGAAAGCCTCAACTGCCTGTTGCGTTTCCGGCCGCAGGTTTTCAATTCCTTCATACGGCATTCCTGTGGCCGGGCCAGTATCGGGGAACAGCTCTTTTCTCGCCATGTGACGTCCCAGAATGCGGACGAACTCCTGCCCGCCCCAAGCACCAACTTCGGTCGAAACCGGGTATTTTTCGTGGGTGTCGCGCATCACATCAAAGAAATCTGCAATGATCGCGTTTTGACCCGGCCCGGGCAGGTTGAGCTTCAGCTTGTCCTTGACGACCGCCTTTGGGGTACTCACCGAATAGATGATCACGTGATCACGCCGACCTTTGCTTTCATCTTGAAACAGGATCGAGGCAGATTGATCCACGCCATCAATCAACCGGTCTCGGGGAATATGCTGAACCGCGCCGCCCAATCTAGCCAGCGTCGTATAAAGATCAGACACATGAATAATGTTGTTGATCATGCTGTCTGGTTCAATCAGACCCGGCCACCTTATGAAAGCGTCCACGCGAACCCCGCCTTCGGTCGTATCGCCTTTGCCTCCGCGAAAGACCATTGGCGTAAAACCGGATGCCGGTGAATACTTGGTGAAATGGCCGTTGTCGCCCATCAACACGACAATCGTATTATCTGTCACGCCAAGCTCGTCCATGCGCGTGAAGATTTCGCCCAAATACGTATCCAACTCTTGCAGTTTGTCGGCGTACAGACCTCCATTGACGCTTTCCGGTCCGTCACGCCCGGCCCGCGTGTTGTCCAGCGGGATCATCGGCCAATACTGTAGGAAGAAAGGCTCAGTACCGCCGGCCAAGCGTTCCAGTTCACTCAGGGTTTTGTCCTGAAAAGCTTGGTTCATCTCGTCATACTTGGCTGCGTTCCAACGCTCACCCGGCTCCATTCGGATCTCACGAACAGGTCCGCCGGCATTTCCTTCGATCACCGTGGCCATGGCCGATGCATCGGGGCGGAACCAGTCGTCGATCGTGTAATCGTCGACAAAATCTGCGATACCAACCGAAACCTGCTCGCGGATTGCATCGTCATTGAAAATCGTCAACTGGCCCTGTTGATGAACGGCGTGCTGCGCATAGTCGAACCCCTGGTTCATTGCCCAGCTCTCGGCAATGTCACCCATGTGCCACTTCCCGACATGCGAGGTTGCATATCCTTCGGCCTTCAATACCTCGGCAAGCGTTACTTCCTCTTCGGGCAAACCGAAACCGGCGATGTCGACGGTCGTATCACCCATTCCGATCCGAACCGGCAGACGACCGGTCGTCTGGGCCACACGTGTCGGGGTGCAGGATGGCTCTGTATACATGCGCACCATGCGCATCGCTTCGTCAGAAAAATCGTTGATGTTTGGGGTGCTGATGCCGCGTACCGCGTTCAATTCTGGGATACCCATATCCCCAAAACCGATGTCATCGACCAGAATACTGATGATGTTCGGGGGGTTGCCACCGTTCTCGTCTCGAAATGCCGCGAGAGCCTGATCAACGGCTGTATCGTCCTGTTCCCAGGCATCCTTGTTCTGGGCCTGTAGGATATAAAACTCGGAATCATGCGCAATGGGTGCATCCTGCGCGTAGGCAGGCGCGCTGATCGCCAGAGAACCCAGCAAAAACAACTTGAGATCCATTTCTTTAGGTTTCCTTTTTCCTTGGGTTTTCTTCTCGCTCCAGACCCTGTGCGATAAGATCGTGGGCGACACTGGAAAGCGTCTGTCCGGTTAAATCCGCAAGACGCGTAAGCCTGTGACGCTGTGAGGGTGTAAGAAGGGTCACGATCCGTTCCGACCGCACTTCTGCTTTCGGAAGCGGAGGGCGACCACGTTTGGGCGCGGCAAGCGGATCGGGCAATTTCATTTGAACATATTCCTATGTTTCGACTAAGCTTTTCATGCAAACTACAGGGGAGATATTTTGCACCGCATCAAAAAATCGACAAAACTAGACTTGGCCCCGCCCGAAGCGCCCCGGTTTTTTGCGGCCACTTTCCGTGATCCGAACCAAATCGCCGCAATATCCAAATGGGATATGGATTTCCGCCAGATCGAAGACGGCGAAATGCAGGCGGATTTCAAGGTCAGATCCGGCCCGCTTATTTCCGTTATGAAGTTTGGTTTCTCGCGGCGTGTGCACCAGATCGGCGCGTCTCCGAAGGGGCACATCACATTTGGCATCCCTACCCATTCAAGACTGACGGACTGGAACGGTACCAGCATCGAAACGCCACCGTTTCTGTCCTTCGGTAGCGGCGATGAGTTCGACTGTATCAGCGACAGCGGGTTCGGCGGATATACGATGACCGTTGAATCTGAGAATGCGATGAAAATAGGCGAGAAGCTGGGGATCGCAGTCTCTGATACAGAATTCGGGGCATTTTTGTTGCCTGCAACGCCACCTGATCGCTCGGCTGCGCTTTTGAACGACATTCAGACTTTGTTGGCGAACCCAAATTCGTCAGAACAGAGCGAAACCCATTTGATCGAAGAGATACTGCGGATCGCTTTGGGGGGCGGGGCGGATCGCAGGGAACCGCGGATAAACCGAAAAGCTCTGGCACTTGCTGCGGCCATTGATCGGATGACGGCGACCCCGGACGAAAACGTCCCCATCAGCGAGATCTGCGGGGATATCAGTGTGTCATTGCGCACATTGGAACGCGCGTTCAACGAAAAATTCGGTATCGGCCCAAAGGCCTATTACACAAGGCTCCGCCTAAACAGGGTTCGCAGCCTGCTTGCAGAACAAGGCAAAGATCTGTCAATTTCTGACGCCGCAAACCGATATGGCTTTTGGCATATCGGGCAGTTCTCACAAGATTACAAAAAGTGTTTCGGCGAATTGCCATCGGCCACTGTCGATTGAAAACACTTGGCTTTGTGCTGTTTATGACCATGGCCTTTCATCGAAGCAAATCCGAAACCGCGCAAAAGCTCAGCAGGTCAGGCTCGGGCCGCATTCTATTTCAGGCACATGCGCCGTCATGATCCACAAAATCTTGCTCAACTCTCGCGACTTCGCCGCGGTTCAAAAACCGCTTATGCGTTCTATCAGCCAGTACATTGACACTGAGCCGATCCCATACGCGGTCAAGACCGTGGCATGTTTGCCAACCGGACGCGCGATCAGCCGCCAGGTCGCCATCAGAAGTGCCAAGGCAGCAATAAAACTCAGCTGCCCGGCTTCGACACCGAGGTTGAAGGCCAGCAATGCCGCGGGAATATCGTCAGGGGGCAACCCGATATCAGCCAATGCCCCTGCAAAACCAAGGCCGTGCAAAAGCCCGAACCCGAAGCAAACGATCCAGGGTTTCTGTTTTGAAAGCCGGAACCGTCTTTCGCCGCCTTTGACGATCTCCATCGCCAAAAAAACGATGGACAACGCGATAACAGCCTCGACCGGTGGTCCGGGAACATTCAAAACGCCCATCGTTGCCAGCGCCAAGGTTATTGAATGCGCAAGTGTGAACGCTGTTACGGCTCCGACAAGTTTCCATGGATCGCGGACCAGAACAAACAGCGCGAAGACAAACAGAAGGTGATCCCAACCTTCCAATATGTGTTCAAACCCCAACCGGGAATATGCGGCAAACACTGACCATGTCGACTGTTCAGAAGGTAAGATTTGGACACTGGCGTCCGGGGTAAAACGAAGCGTTGCAGGTTGGGCATCGAGGGGATGCACACGCGCCAGCACGTCATTTCTCTGAGTCTCAAGGCCTTCAATGGCAATGGGTTGACCTGCGACATCCACCTGGCACTCGACGACCCAGGACGAAACCCACCCTCGACCGTCGGAAACGGGATCAGGGCCACGCGCAGGTGTGCAGCCATCTGGCAATATGGCGTCAATCGCCATCGGTTGGCCATTCACATCAGGCTTTCGCCAATGAACGCTCCAGGTGTCAGAGGCAATTTGACGAATTTCCAGATATCCCGGATCAAGCGCGTGCGCAGTGGCGAAATTTGCAGGCCACAGGAACAGCAGCGCAAACAGGAAGCAGACCAAAACTCTCATTTGGCAGGGCCTGAAAGATCGGGGGCCACAATCTCGTAGTTTTCGGCAAGCATGTCGTATTGCGCTTGCGCCAGAGCTTCACTCATTTCCCGACGCCAATCCCGCAGCACCGCGTCGTGGATTTCAGCCAAAGGAGGTGTTCGACTGGGCTCGATAGCGACGACCTGAACAAGGTGGATACCGTAACCCGACTGGATCGGCCCCGTCCACCGACCTGTTTCGACCTCTGTGATGCCTTTCGAAAACCCTCCTCCGAAGACCGACTCGATAACCCGCGTCGCGGACAAGGGCATTGACGCCGGCAGCAAGGTTGAACCGCCCAGATCGGAAACGTCTTGCTTGGCGCGCAGGGTAGCCAGCGCATTCTCGATTTCGGCCTCTCCGGGCTTTTCTCCAAGAAAGACCTGATGGAAGGCCACCATGACAGGCGTTGCATAGCGTTCCGCGTTTTCCTGAAGAAATGCCTCCAAGTCTTCGTCCTCCGGAACGATGGAAGTGGCAATGGCTTCGGTCAGATAATCCATTTTTTGGCTCAGCCGGGTCCTTATCAAGGGATCTCCGCGATCCAGACCAAGCTTTCTTGCCTCCCTGACCAGAACCTCTTCACGAATGGATGCATCGACCAACGCCTTCAGTTCCGCGTCGCTTGGCGGGCGTTTCCACTGTGTTTCGAACCGAGCAGACAATAATGCGACGTCATTTTCGTCGATTGTTATCACCTCAAGATCTTCGACGGTCTCGTTGTCCGGCGCAACAATATGGAACCAAATAAAAATAGCCGCTCCAATCAAGAAAAAATGGAACAGAGGTTCTTTCAGTATTCGCATGGAGTCTCCTGCGTAAAACGTGCTCAGGTTCTACATACAGATGCTGTCATCAACCGGTTGGGTTTTGCAAGAAAACGAGCAGTCCGGGTGTTCCGGAAACGTGGTGAATTCGCCGAGGTGGAAATCACCGCCCCGGCGCTCAATTCGTGGGTCGAGCGGATCACTCTGCCGGTGTGTACCAGATCGGGGACGAATAGGCGCGTTCCTGATGCGTAAGCACTGCATCCTCGGGCAATTCGATACCATACCTCAGCTTGTCGTACAGGATCCAACGCGGCGTTGGGATCTCGATGGCGCGGACGTAGTAAAACGCGCGTGCATTCGGATCGAAATCCGGGTCTGACCATACGGTGACAAGTTCGGCCGTTCCGATTGTGTTGGTCCAGCTGGCGGTGTCCACGTCCACAGTGTTCCCGACCGCAGGGACCTTGCCGTTTTGATCGACCTCACGGTTATCCGACCATGCCACGTCATAGACCTTTTCCTGCAATTCACCTTCTGGGTCGAGCCATCCCTTTATCACTTGAACACGGTCCAGATTGGCACCAACCGGGTCGCGCAGAGCGGCGATCAGAAAGCTTGGCGCAGCCTCACCCTCGCGCGGGCGCAGGTCCGAACCCATTGGCACCCCTTTGGTATAGCCAACATTGGCCAGAAAACGGGTTTCAACATCGGCGTCACTGAAATCCCATCCGCCAAAGAACCGCAGACCAATCCTTGGCCCGGTCGTTGCGTAGGTTTCGCGGCGCTTGAAGGCATCAAAGATCGCAGCGCGCGTATTCTCGGTAGCCCAGACAGCCGTGTACCCGGACGCGACGAGCAGGTCGCCGGGAATTTCACCAAGGTCATTGGCTATGAACGGATGCTTGATACGCGAGGCGGAGGGTTCAACGCTGACGGATTTTCCAAAGAAGTTGTCTTCCTCGGCGGTGGCCAGAGAGGTATGGCTGTCCGTCGCGCCACCCATGCCGAACTTGTATGGGTTCACGCCAAACTTTTCTTCCAGCATCAAACCGCGCTTCAGCGCCTCGCGAGCGTATTCACCAGCCAGCATGTCATCGGTCTTCAACTCGGTAATATCCAGATTGCCGACGTCCCAGTTCTCATAGTCCGCAAATTCGTCATCCGGGCTCAGGAAAGGGTGCGCTTCGCCGTCACCCTTGATCTGCGTGACCTCATAGTGGGGCTCCCATTTCGCGCGGGCAGCGACATATTCCTCGTCAACCTTGCCGCCGTGATACGTGTCTTCGGTTGGGAACATCCACCCATTTGACAGGTTTCCGTTATGGGCAAAGGCAACTGCTCGCCCCCCCGTTTTTTCCTGATATTCTTCAAGCCAGGCGTATAGCGCCTTTGGATCCGTATCACCGTAGGGCGGCTGCGTGACCGGCGGCACCATCTGAAGCGCCCTGATTGGCCCATCGCGCAGCATGACATTGCGGTGCAAGTTGAACCCTTTCGGAACCGAGGTCCATTCAAAGCCGATGAAAGCGGTAAAGGTGCCGGGATCATTGTGCCGCTCGGCCGCCAGAACAATGCTTTCCCAGGTAAAGGCAAAAGCATCGGCACCGGGGCTGTACGACTCCAACAGGATTTCTGGCAGTGTCATTTGCGAAAAATTGGTGATGATGTCGAAAGCCGCTTTACCGGCTTCTTCCCCGCCGGCCTTGTACCCCTCGTACCACTCCAGTCCTTTGGGATCAGAAAGAACGCCCGGCTTGCCAGCCTGCAAATCCGGCGCGAACCCCATCAGGTCCGTGTGATCCGTGAGAACCATCCAATCCAATGGTCGTGACAGTCTTACAGGCTGACCTGTTGAAGAAATGACCTGCTCACCCTTGGCGAAACGCCACGCCTCATCCGGCAGCAAGGTGTTCCCGAAAGCACCCGCATCCAGCGAAAGCCCGGTGTGAAGGTGAGTGTCTCCCCATAATGGGCGTTCAGGAAATGTGCGTTGGGCGTAAGGGGAATAGGGCTGATCAGAAAACAATCCCTCGGCAGCATCTTCGCTGGGTACGGCGTCGGCACCAACAACAGCAGGGACCAATACGAGTGAGATTATGCAAGCAGATTTCCGAAACAAAGTGACCTCCCAGTTCAGGAATACTCAGCTGTGAGGGCGAATTTCATCGCGCCATTATTATATTCCCATGTTCTTATATCACATTCTATTGGCCAAAGGGTTTTTTTAATCTGAGAGCTGCAAACCCGCGCAATCAGGGAATTCGGCGAAAGCCCTCAGGGTGATCGCTAATCGTGTTCACCTGACAAGACCCGTCGGATCATCTTATCTGATAGTAAAATGAAAGCTTCCGGCTGACGCCCCCAGGCGGGCGCGGGAAAGGTGCGGCGGTTCGAACCTGTTCTTTGGCTGCGCGCTCTATTTCCGGCGAGCCAGAGCTTTCGACGACATCAACCCAAGCCAATGAACCATCCGGGTCAATCTGGAAAAACACCCGCGCATAGCCACGACCGGCAACGTAAACGATTGGCGCCCTGTTCAGATGAACAAGAACCTGACCCGCATAGTTCGTGGTGTCCGAATTTCCCGGCCCCCGCCCGCCTGAACGGGTGCCGCCCCGGTTTTGTCGGAAGGCGTCGACACCCTCTCTTTGATACGTCGCCAGCGGTGATTCAATCGTCTGTTCTGGAAATCTCAAAGCGTCAAAGTTACTTGACGGATCCAACGCACCCCGCAGGGTGGGTTGCGGGCGTCGGTCTGGAAGGCGAGGCCGCAATGACGTGGCTACGGCCTGTTCGGATCCGTCCACGCTTACATCGGGTACGGTCAGTTCGGCGTCGTCATCCAGAGGTTCCGACGCTTCTTCTGGTATTACAGGTTCAAGTGGGGACGTGTTTTCCGGAACAATAGGAGCCACCTCGACCGGTAACGCGGCGATCTGTTGCTGTTCCTCGGACACCGGTTCTTCGGCAGAAGAAGGCTCAACCGGAGCAACCGCCTCTTCAATCGGCACCTCAGGTGTTTCGGCCAACGCTTCGGGCCTTGCCGACGCAGCGCCTTCAGCTTCGGCGGCTTCGCCTTCGTCCTCCAGGTTCTGGTCTACAGGGTCCACGACAACCTCATCCGGCGCCCTCGGCTGGATTATCGTTGATTTCCCCGTATCGGGCGTGAACGTCTCTTGCGGATTCGGCGAGGCCACGCGGGCATCACTTGTCGGAACTTCTGCCTCCTGCGGCTGGGTTGGCGGTTCCACCGGAGGGGTTGGCGGTTCATCCGGCGCAGGCGGTACGGGTTCGATCGTGGTATCGGCCAACTCTTCGAACGCGTTGCTGAGTTCGATCGTGTCGGTACCGGTTTCCCCGGAAGCCGGGTCTGACAAATCTGGTACCGTGACAATCAGGCCGATCAGATGCACCAGTACGGAAATCGAAATTGCAATGATTGCAACAAAAACGGACCGCCTGATCATTCGAGGGCCTGTTCGGTCACCAGAAAAACGGTTGGCGCACCCAACCGGCGCAAACTGCTGGTGATCTCCATCAATCGAGAGGCCGACGCATTCCTGTCTGGAACGATCCGCACGGGCCCCGAGTCATGCGCGGCCATGAAAGCTTCTGCCTCGATCGGATTGCCGCGAAAACTCAATGTCCCGTCCCTATGAAGAACAAGCGCATCCGGCGGCTCGCGACCGTCAATATCCGCAGTATTCACCAGATCCAGATCGGGATCCAATGGCGGTGCAATCGTACCCGTAATCAGAAAAAAGATCAGGATCAGAAAGACGACGTTGATCAGCGGAATTGTGGAATCGCGATTTCGACCGGGTCGGATGTAACGGATCATTGCCTCACTCCAACACCCTGACTGTCAAACCTTCGCGCCCGCGCAAAGGGACAAGCAGGTCCACAAGACGTTGCGCGGTTGTCCCGGGATCAAGGCTTACCAGCACCTGACCGGCCTGGACCTGATCGAACAATTCCTCAAGCGACAGGGGTTGGCCGTTCAGGACAACACGTGTGGGGCCAAGTTGCACGAAAAGGCGTTCGGGCGGCGTAGCGTCGGCATTCCCGCCTGTGGCGGCGCTGCTCAACTCGATCTCGCTGAACCGCGAAAACGTTGAGGACAGCATGAAAAACAGCAAAAGCAGAAAGATCACGTCGATAAGGGGTGTCATCGACATGCGCCGCCGCACAAAAGGCGCAGTGTTACGCATGCTCTGGGGCGACCGGGACCTGTGCCGCCGCCTCTGTGCGTTGGATGGAATGACCGGGAACCAGAACCGTACGCAAAGCCTTGTCCGCAAAAACACGCTCGCGTGCGGTTCGGCTTTCAAGCCAGGACAAAACCATCGACGTCGGCATCGCAACGGCCAGACCCACAGCCGTGGTGATCAGGGCCACCCAGATCCCGCCGGCCAAAAGTGACGGATCAACCGATGATCCAGCGGTTTGCAAGCTTTGGAATGCACTGATCATACCCAGAACCGTACCAAAAAGACCCAGCAAAGGCGCCAACTGCGCCACGGTGTCCAGCAAACGAAAACCACGTTCCAGCCCGGCAAGCGCCAAACCCGCTTCGGCATCCAGCCGGTCATCGGCCCCCGGAACACCAGATGCGTTCATCGCCGCGCCCACAATAGGGGCAAGATAGCTGCTGCTGTCCGCCAGCCTTGCGCGCGCGGCACTGTGATCTCCTGCGTCCCAGGCTGCAAGAGCTTCAGACAGCACCTTGTGCCGCCCGACACCGCAGGCTGCAAATTGCCAGAGTTTGTAGAGGGTGACAGCCAGCGTCAAAACCGACATGGCGATCAATATCGCCACCACCGGCCCGCCGAGGTCAAAAATCTCACGAAGTGCGGCTATAGGACTCATCCCAACAACTCCATTTCCACCCTGCTGCTCAGCGTGAGGGTGCTGTCGCATATGTCACTTTCGGTACCATCCACGACGCAGGAGTTCGCGCCGTTGATCAAGGCTTGTCCAACTGTGTCACATGTTCTGTTGGGAAGGTCGAACTGGCGCACCCGGGGCCGGTCGGCGGGCAGATCGCGAAAATCGAACAGAGAAAGGTTCAACACACCACCTTCGGTGTCGAAAATGACGGTTTCGAACACGGCACCGTCGATCGGCTGCCCGGTTTCATTCTTGACCAGAAACGTCAACCTGCACGCGCTGGCGACATCCTCGGCCGAGTTCAGCTCCACAAAGAGCCGTGCAGCGGAATCGGATTGTGCAGACGCTGTGGACAGCAAACAGCCAGAAAACATGGCCGCGACCATAATGCGACGAAACAGCATGAACAGACTCCGTGTTGCAGCGCTGGAACAATCGGGCAGCGACCGTCAGCTTGCCCATCTGCGTTTCTACCCGAGGGACATGTCACATTAAAGAGCCGCGAAGGGTGGCAAAGTAAAAGGGTCGTCAGCGCGTGTTGATATATGTACGTTCACGGCAAGAAATACGGTGCGCAATCAGAATTTCAACTGCGCACAAAGCTGCTCCGCGCATCTGGACAACCAGCAAGTTGATGTCGGATCTAATTTGAAAAGTCGCACTTTTTCCAAACAGGTGCTTAAGCCGCAACAAAAAGCGTGAAACTGCGCTCGATCCAGTCTTCACAGAAAATCACTCAAAGCGGTTTTTGAACGTCGTTTTCACTTAATTCTTGCTAAAAGCGCGAAAAATAATGCATATTTGTCTACATTTTTAATGCATATGAATGATAATAACGTGTTTTTTAAGAGGCAAGCGTCGAGCACAGCGCGGTTTCCGTGCTTTAAAGCCCATTGGGGGAAGGGGTTCGAGTTTGTCGTTGTTAAAGATTGTAATGGTTCTTTGCGTTGTCGTGGCCATACCGTCGCAGACCATCGCCAACATCGGAAAAATTATTAGCGTCAAACAAGGCGCCCAAGTTGTTCGCGCGGGAAAAGCACAACCCGTTTATTCAGGAATGGAGGTTGCGTCCGGCGACGCGCTCAGCACTGATCAGACTGGCGTAATCCAAATCGTTTTTGTGGATGACACCAAGATTGCCATTGGCCCCAACGCACGCATGGTTCTGGATGTGTCCATGTTGCGAAATAACCGCAAAGCCAAGAGCTTTGCCGTTCAGGCTTTGGGTGGCAGTTTTCGGTTTATTTCCGGAAAAAGCCGAAAGAGAGCCTACTCGATCAGGACTCCCTCGGCGACAATGGCCGTGCGCGGCACCACCTTCGACATGTGGATCGTGTCGGAAAAACAAAGCGCGATGCTTGTCCTGCAAGGTACGGTCCGCATGTGCGGCAGTCAGGGCGCGTGCAGGTCTTCGGGGCGTCAATGCAGCATGTTCGCAACAAGCGGAGATGGAGGAGTAGGACGGCCTGCCGATCAGGCGCAATACGAACAAGCACTGAAAAGCGGGTTTCCATTCGTTCAGTCCCAGGAAGGGCTGCTGCCCCCTTTGCAGGTACGCGTTGAAGGGTGCTCAGGTGATGGAGCGCCTATACGGCGCATCGAGACAGACCGGTCGGAAGCCCGTAGGGACCCTCCTCAGCAACGCGAAGCGCAGAATACGGTCACTGGCCCTTCGCCTTCCGCGAACAATGAACCGGCAAGAGAAGAACCGGACCATGCAGAACCCGAACGCGAAGAACCAGAGCAGGAAGAGCCCGACAGAGAAGAACCGGAGCAGGAAGAACCTGAACCGGAAGAACCTGAACATGAGGAACCCGAACGGGAAGAACCGGAACCTGAGGAGCCCGAACGGGACGAACCAGAGCGGGAAGAAACTGATCCGTAATTGCTCGGGAATTGCTGTTGAACACGCAGTTCCAGTTCCATTTGTCTGGAGGATGGTTTGAGCGACAAGCTGCGGAAATCCAGGAACGGGCGATGGGCCTTCCGCCTCGTGGGGCTGGGTCTGATCCTTTTGGGTTGCTTAATCCGGGCGTGGGATCCGTACCCGGTTCGAATGACGCGCCTGATCTATTTCGACGTTTTGCAAAGATTATCCCCGCGGGAGTTCAATCCCGAACTCCCCGTGCGCGTCGTGGATATCGATGAGGCCTCGCTTGCCAGCTTTGGACAATGGCCCTGGCCCCGCACTTTGGTTGCGCAGTTGGTTCAAAATCTGGGTGACTACGGCGCTGCGACGATTGCGTTCGACATGCTGTTTGCCGAACCTGACCGGTATTCGCCGTCTCGCCTTCTGAATGATCCATCGCTGGCGGGCGTACTGACTGTGGAACGCCATGCCGAAAAGCTGGACAACGATGTCGTCCTTGGGATGGAAATGGCTTACTGGCCCGTGGTGCTGGGCGTGGCCGCGCGATTGTCAGCCAAAGGTGAGCCCATTGCGGCCAAGGCCGGAATCATTGAATTCGGGGAAAGCCCCGCCGAGGGGCTGATCTCGGTTCCGCATTGGACGCCGATCGCGCCACCATTGGATCGGGCGGCGGCGGGTGTCGGCGGGGTCAATGTCTCGCCCATCGGAGGAACCGGCATCGTAAGACGGGCGCCGGTTCTCTGGAACGGTCCGGACGGTCCGCTGCCAAGCCTTGCCGTCGAAGCCCTCAGGGTCGCCCTGGGTGAGACCAGCATTTTCGTGGAAGGCGCGCCTGACGAGGCTGGCATCATGCTGGCCGTCGAAATCGCCGGATACCGTTTACCGACAACCGAGAATGGCGAGCTTTGGCTGAAGTACCGGCGGGACAGCCCCGACCTTTACATTTCAGCCAAGGATGTCCTGGAAGGTACTGAAGACCACGGGCTGCGATCCGAAATTGAAGGAAGAATAATCCTGATCGGAACCTCAGCTGCCGGTTTGTTCGATATTCACCAGACGGCGCTTGGCGAAAGCGTCCCCGGTGTTTCTATTCATGCCCAGATGATCGAACAGATTCTGACCGGTGATATGCTCAGCCGGTCTGATGTGACCGCGGCGCAGGAACTGCTTGCATTTGCGTTTCTGGGGCTTGTGGTGATTGCCGTCATGTCCAGCTTTGGTGCCATCGCATCCTTCATCGCCGGTGGCATAGCCGCCGCAGCCGTTCTTGCCATCAGCTGGCTGATTTTTCAGAACCAATCCATCCTGTTCGATGCCACCTTTCCTCTGATTGGAGGCATCGCAAATTTCGGTCTGCTGGCGGGGTATCTTTTTGTTTCGACTGAGCGCGAAAAGCGCCAGATTCGAAAAGTCTTTTCACACTACGTAGCCCCGGAAATCCTTGATGAAATGGAGAATTCGGGCCACCAGCTGCAATTGGGCGGAGAAAGTCAGGCAATCACCGTGATGTTTTCGGATATCCGGGGATTTACCGCTCTGTCCGAGTCCGCGTCGGCAACGGAACTTGTATCCTTGCTGAACGCGCTGTTTTCCAAGCTTGGAGATCAGATCCTGCATGAGCGTGGTACGATCGACAAGTTCATCGGTGACGCCATCATGGCCTTCTGGAACGCGCCTTTACCTGTTGCGGACCATCCATGCCGCGCAGGGCTTGCCGCGCTCAGGATGCGGCGTGCCTTGGCACAGTTCAATGCATCCGAGATCATGCGGAACCGAAAGCCGATAGCGCTGGCAACCGGAATCGCCACGGGGCAGGCCTGCGTCGGCAACATCGGATCGCAAAAACGGTTCAACTATACGGTTATCGGAGACGTCGTGAATGTTTCGGCACGGATCGAACAATGCTGTCGAACGGTCGAGTATGACATAATCGTCTCAGACGCGGTGTATCAAGCCGGTCGAGATGATCTGGCATTTTTGCAGGCAGGCCATGTTGACCTGAAAGGCAAAGCCAACCCAGAGCCCGTTTTTGTTCTGGTTGGAGATTCCGCTTTGCGGAAGACGGACGCGTTCCAGGAACTCGTTGCACGGCACGGTAAGTTGATCGCAGCATTGAGAACCCGAAAGCCTCAGGGCGACATCCTGCGCATGTGTCAGCATTGCGAAGAACTTGCCGCAGATATCGAACCCGGATTGCGCCAGTTCTATCGCGCTTTGGCAGGTCGCGCGGCCGATTTCCGCGCGGTCGCATCATCTGGGCCTGTCATGTTCACCCGAAACACCAGAATAGCCGGTGGTGTTTAGGCGGCGCTGCATCGAAAACTCGGCTGACTTCGGCCCCCAGAGCCCTGCGTCAGTGAGTGTCACGCGAGACGCGCACCCTGTGCGTCGAAGCGATAGACCCTGCCCGGAGAATATCCAAATCGGATGCTCTGACCGGCTTCAACCTGATGCTGCCCGAACAGGCGCGCGGTGATCTGGTGATCCTGCATCATGGCAATCACGTTGGTGTCACCGCCCAAATGCTCGACATGGGTGACGTTTGCGACCACCGGACCGTCGTCAGACAAAAACAGGTCTTCCGGCCGGATACCCGTTGTAATGTCTGCGCTTTCGCCGATCATGCCGGCAGGAAAGAAATTCATCGACGGCGCCCCAAGAAAACCGGCCACGAACTGGTTGGCCGGATTGTTGTAAAGCTCCATCGGGCTGCCGACCTGTTCCACACGCCCGTCGCGCAGAACGACGATTTTATCGGCAAGAGTCATTGCCTCGGTCTGGTCATGGGTCACGTAGATCATCGAAGCGTCAAGCTGCCGGTGCAGGTTCGCAATTTCCAACCTTGTGTTCATACGCAGAGCCGCATCGAGATTGGACAGAGGCTCGTCGAACAGGAACAGCTTTGGTTCCCGGACGATGGCACGACCGATGGCGACGCGCTGGCGCTGACCACCGGACAGTTCGGAAGGATACCGGTCAAGGTAAGGTTCAAGGTTCAGCATCTTGCTTGCCCTTTCGACACGCTCATCGATGACCTGCCTGCTCTGGCCCTCCTGTTTCAGCGCCAATGACATGTTTTTGCGCACGTTCAAGTGGGGATAGAGAGCGTAACTCTGGAACACCATCGCGATACCGCGTTTCGAAGGCGGGGTGAGATTCATGAGCTCTCCGCCGATGCGCACTTCGCCCGACGTCACATCCTCGAGCCCCGCGATGACACGCAGAAGGGTGGATTTGCCACAGCCCGAGGGGCCGACGAAGACGACGAATTCACCCTCGTCAACGTCGATGTTGATATCCTTTAAGACCTCGACGGTGCCGAAGGATTTGTTCACGTTTTGCAGCGTCAGGGCGGTCATGTGCGTGCCTCTTTCAGCGATATGGGTTGGCCGGTACGGATGCTTTCATCAGCGGCCAGGCAGATGGCCAGCGATTGCACGGCGTCGTTCATGTGGCGGGTCAGATCGATATCTTCGGCGATGGCGCGCAGCATATAGGCTTGCTCGGCATCGCAGAGCTGCTGATGGCCGGGCTCATCCGGCATCTCGATTATCCGGTCGCCGTCAGGGCGGTGGACCAGAAGGCCGCCAACCTTGGTGTGGCCGTCGATATCCGCGGATGCGCCCTTGTTGCCATCCGTGATTGAAACCGATCCGTTGGGTGACACGATGTCTTTCACGAAAAAGGCGGTCTCGGACATCATCGGGCCCCAGCCGGCCTCGTACCAGCCGACCGAACCGTCTTCGAAAATCACCTGAAACTGGCCGTAATTGTACATGTCTTCGGCAATCTCATCACTCAGGCGCAGGCCCATGCCATGCACGCGGACGGGATCGGAATCGGTGATCTGGCACATCACATCGACGTAATGCACGCCGCAATCGACGATAGGCGATGTCGTCTGCATCAAGGCCTTGTGGGTTTCCCATTCGGCCCCGCTGCTTTGCTGGTTCAGGTTCAGACGGAAGACATACGGCCCGCCGAGATCACGCGCCTCCGAGATCAGTCGCATCCATGACGGGTGGTGCCGCAGAATATATCCGATCACCAGTTTCCGGCCGGTTTCCACTGCTTTTGCGACCACGCGTCTGGCGTCCGCAACCGTCGTGGCCAGTGGCTTTTCAACAAAGACATGCGCACCTGTATCCATTGCGGCGCAGGCGAAGTCTGCGTGGCTGTCGGAATAGGTTGCGACGACGACCAGATCGGGGTTTGTCTCGGCCAGTGCCGCCTGAAAATCCGAAAAGGCCGGGTAGCCTGACAGGTCGTGATGGTCTACTTGACCTGTGCGGTTGACCAGCCCCACGATCCGTGCGTCGGGGTGGCGATGATGGGCCAAGGCATGGCTCAGGCCCATGTTGCCAAGACCAGCGATCAGTACCCGGGTCATTTGACAGCTCCTGAGGTGATACCGCGGATCAGCTGGCGCGAGAAGATGACGTAGAGCACCAGAACCGGCAGGATTGCCATGCTGAGCGCGGACAGAACCGCGTTCCAGTCGGTCACAAACTGGCCGATGAAGACCTGGCTGCCCAACGTCAGGGTTTTGGTCTCTTCAGCGGGTGCCAGGATCAAGGGGAACCAGAGATCGTTCCAGATCGGGATCATGTTGAACACGGCGACGGTTGCCATGGCAGGCCGGACCAGAGGCAGCACTAACCGGAAAAAGATCGTGTATTCCGAAAGCCCATCGATGCGCCCCGCATTCTTCAGGTCCTCACTGACCTGGCGCATGAACTCGGACAGGATGAACACCGCCAGCGGCAAACCCTGTGCCGTGTAGACGAAGATCAGGGCCCAAAGCGTGTTCACAAGCCCTGTGGCGACCATCATCTCCAGGATCGCCACGGTGCCGATGCGGATCGGAATCATGATCCCAAGCGCCAAATAGAGCCCCATCAACATGTTGCCCTTGAACCGGTACTCGCTGAGGGCAAAGGCGGCCATGGCGCCGAACAGCAGGATAAAGGCCAGTGATACCACGGTGACGATCAGCGAGTTCTGAAAGTAGAGAAAGAAATCCCCCTGCTTCATCACCGTCTGGTAGCCGATCAAGGAAAAGCTTTCGGCATCAGGCAAGGCAAGCGGCTCGCGAAAGATGGCACGGCGCGTTTTGAAGCTGTTGATGATGATCACGAAAACCGGAAACAGGGCGATCAAAGTGTAAAGGATCAGCGCACCATGCATTGCGACGGTGTTCAGTGGATTCGAGCGTGCCTTGTTCATTGCAGAGCCCTCACAGCTGATACCGGCGCATCCGGGTCTGGATGCCGAAAAGGTAAATGCAAACACCCACAAGGATGATGGCGAACATGGCGCCGGCAATGGCGGATCCCATATACGGATCACCCAGTTGCAGCTGGAAGCCAAAGAACGTGCGGTACATGAAAGTGCCCAGGATGTCGGTCGAAAAATCCGGCCCCGCCAGCGCGCCCTGAGAGACATAGATCAGGTCAAACGCGTTGAAATTGCCCACGAATGTGAGGATCGAGATGATCCCGATCGAGGGCAGGATCAGCGGCAGTTTTATTTTCCAGAAAGCCGAAGCTCCTGTGATCCCGTCGATCTCTCCGGCTTCAAGAATTTCTTCGGGGATCGACAGAAGGGCCGCATAGATCAGCATCATCGGGATGCCGACAAATTGCCAGACCGAGACAAGCGCCAGAGTTGTCAGCGCGTATTCTTCCTTGCCCAGCCAAGGCGCGAACAGGGATTTCAAGCCAACCGCGTCCAACATCGAGGGCGCAATCCCCCAAAGCGGAGACAGGATCAGTTTCCAGGCAAAACCCACGATCACGAAGCTCAGGATCGTCGGAATGAAAATGGCCGACCGGTATAGTGCGGCAAAGCGCAGCCTCGGGTGTGACAGGATCGCGGCCAAAGCGATGCCGATGGGGTTCTGCACCAGCATGTGAATCAGGAAGAACCAGAAGTTGTTGCCCAGCGCATTCCAGAATTGCGCGGACCAGAGCGGATCAAGGAACAAGGTTCGGAAATTCTCCAACCCCACATACACACGCGCCTGATCGACTTCGGTAAACAGCGCAAGGCGGAGCGTGTTGAACAAGGGCAGGATCATCACCGCCGTGTAAACCAGCACCGCAGGTGCAAGAAAAACGGCGATGTGCCAGCGTACGCGGCGGGTCTGCATGGGGATCTCCGGGGAAAAGGTGCCGGACGCGACGGGCCGCGTCCGGTGAGAGTGGTTCAGGTCTTACTGATGCGGTGCGTACCAGCTGGCCAGCCCGTCTTGCAGTTTCTTGCCCAATGCCTCGGGGCTTTCGGTGCCCTTGATGGCTGCAACGGATGCACCCCAGGTCTCGTTTTCGAGATTGGGCGTGCCACGTGACAGGATCTGATAGGTCGAACGGATGGTGCTCTCGCACTCATCCCGCCATCCGACGATTTCCTTGGCAAGGGGATCTTCCAGTTCAACCGGAGTATTGGACAAAGGGAAGAAACCGGGAACCGCATTGCCGAAGATACTGGCGAATTCCGGGCTTGCGACCCAGGCCAGGAAAGTGCGGGCAGCCTCCTGGTTTTCACTGGCAGCGTTCAGACCGACGCCGATATCTGTATGGTCCGAGATATAGCAGGTGTCACCGGCATTTTGGACCGGCGGCTTGAAGGCGCCCATCTCAAAATCTGCCTGCGTGTTGAAACCTGCAATCTCCCAGCTGCCCGCCGGGTAAATTGCAGCGCGGCCCAAAGTGAACAGGTTCTGGCTGTCGGGATAGGTCTGCGCCTCATATCCGTCACCCAGATAATCGGCCCATTTCGCCAAAGTGGCAAAAGGCGCGACCCACTGAGGGTCGGTCAGTTTCTGCTCGCCCCGGATCAATGCCAGACGGCCTTCTTCACCCTTCCAGTAGTTCGGGCCGATATTGTTATAGCCCATCGTTGCGGCCTCCCACTGGTCATTGGTGCCCATTGCCATCGGAATATAGGTGCCGTCTTCCTTGATCTTGTCCAACACTTCAAAGAATTCTGCCTCGGTGGTCGGAACCTCCAGACCCAGTTCGTTGAACGCATCCTTGTTGTAGATGAAACCGTGGATCACCGATGCCATCGGAACACAAAAGCTGGCCGACCCATCGTCTGTTTGCCACGCCGATTTGGCTACGTCCGAGAAATTGTCCATCGCATCCAGATCGGACAGGTTGGTCAGATGGCCCGCTTCGTACAGCGCCAGAGAAGCATCGAACGGGCGGCAGGTGATCAGATCACCGGCGGATCCGGCTTCCAGCTTCGAGTTCAGAACCGCGTTGTACTCCGCCGGGGCTGAAGGCGAGAAAACAACTTTTATACCTGGATTGGCCGCCTCGAATGCAGGGATGATCTTTTCCTGCCAGAGAGCGAGGTCATCGTTGCGCCAGCTTTCGATCGTCAGCGTGGCGTCTTGCGCATAGGCGCTTGTGACCAGCGCCGTGCTCATCAGAGCCAGGCTCAGAACTTTGCGTTTCATTTGGTTTCTCCCAGGTTGCTATGTTCGTTATCTTCATTCAGCCGGTTCATCGCATGACGCAGACGGCCATTCGTTTCAGCCAGTCGCTTTTGTGCATCCTCTGCCGATGCGGCACCCGCGGCGACAAGTGCCGCGCACTTCAGGTTCCCATCCGCAGCCCTCAGGGCATCATCAGCACGTTCAGGTGATACGCCGGTAAGCTGGCACACGATTCCGTTGGCGCGTGCGCGCAGTTTGTCATTGTCCGCCCGCAGATTGATCATCATGCCGTCCTGAATATGCCCAAGCTCGATGGCCATCAGCGTCGACAACGTATTGAGGGCTATTTTCTGCGCAGTGCCGGCCCCCATCCGGGTTGAGCCAGAGATCAATTCCGGAGGGGTCGCAAGCAGAACCGCATGGTCCGCCAGTTGCAACAATTGCGAGCCCGCGTTGTTTGCAATCCCGATCACGGGCGTCCCCCGGTCGCGCGCCAGTTTTGCGGCAGCGACGGTATAAGGTGTGGTGCCGCTGGCCGAGACCGCGATGAGCGTATCATTGGCAACCATATCCGACACCTCTTGCGCCAGCCCATCAACAGCGTCCTCTACATCCCCCGGCATGTCTGCCGTGGTCGGCATTCCACCCGCCATATGAATGCGGATCTGCTGCGACGGGATGGAAAAGGTTCCGCCAAGCTCCAGCGCGTCCGAGGCCGCCATGAGGCCGGAAGACCCCGCCGCAAGATACCGAAGCTTGCCGCCCGACCGGATCGTCTGGGCCATGGCGGTCGCCCCGCTACAAATCGGACCAAGCGCATCAAGCACTGCCGTTGCCGCTGACACCTGCGACCGCGCCAGCAGGCCGGCCACTTCGGCCAGCGGACGGGTATCAAGCCCATGCGCATCCTGATGCAATTGCTCTGTTGCAGGCGTAATCAAGTGATTCTCCCCCAAGAACTCTCGATATCATACCTTTTAAATACCATTAGTCTACCATTTATTTTTTTCTATATTTTTGGCCAAAATAGCATGAAATTCGCCGCTTTGGTCACAATTAGGACTTCAAAACACGCAAAAGGTATTATAAAGGTCTGTATATGGTAAAGTCATCAAAACCCATGCTCCTGGCCGCCGACGGAGGTGGAACGCGCTGCCGCGTCGCCGCTTTTGTTGATGGCAAGACACACAGGGTCGAAGTCGGCGCGGCAAACGTGTCCACGGATTTCGAGGCCGCCTGCATCGAGCTGCGGCGCGGTCTGGAAGCTCTGGCCGTTCAGACGGGCCGTTCGCCCGATGAGCTTGCGCAAGCGCCCGCCTATCTGGGCCTGGCCGGGATAACAGGTGACGCGATTGCCCGGAAACTTGCGACGGCATTGCCATTTCGGCACGTCCGGATCGAAGATGATCGCGCAGCAGCTTTGCGCGGCGCATTGGGGGCCAGGGACGGGTTTGTCGCACATTGCGGTACCGGTTCTTTTGTCGCAATGCAAAGGGGTGGCACGATGAAATTTGCCGGCGGATGGGGCCCTGTTCTGGGCGATCAGGCTTCCGCGCAATGGGTTGGCAAACGGGCGCTGGCGAAGACGCTGGAGCAAACGGACGGCACGACCGGCCCTTCGGCATTGGCGCAGGATCTGCTGTCTCGATTTGGCGATGCCGCAGGAATTGTACGGGCCGCCGCTGACATGACGCCATCGGACTTTGGCGCCCTTGCCCCGCTTGTGACCGAGCTTTCCAATCGCGGGGACGACTTGGCCAGATCCATCCTGCAGGACGGTGCGGGCTATCTGATCGAGGTGATGAAGAAAATGGGCTGGAATGTTGGCCTGCCCGTTTGTCTGACCGGCGGAATTGGCCCTCTTTACGCGCCGTACCTGCCCGCGGACATGCAATCTGCTCTGGTCGAGCCCGCAGGCGATCCACTGTCCGGCGCACTTGCATTGGCACAGGCGTATCTGGAGGAAATCGAACATGAACATAGCTGATTTCCTGCGGCCCGAAGGATGGTTGGGGCACAGCTCGGGCCCGCGCTATGTACAGCTCCGTCAACGCCTTGAACAAGGGATCAAGGACGGCATCCTGCCTCCCAACAGCTCGCTGCCCCCTGAAAGAGAAATCGCCGAGATCACCGACCTGTCCCGTGTGACCGTGCGCAAGGCCATTCATGAACTGGTGCGCAAAGGTGCAATCGAGCAACGGCAGGGGTCTGGGTCCTTTGTTCGCGAACCCGTAGCGAAGGTTGAACAATCGCTGTCCCATCTGACATCGTTCACCGAAGACATGGAGCGGCGCGGGCTCAAGACGACCTCGACATGGCTGGAGCGCGGGATTTTCCTGCCATCCCCGGAAGAAATGATGGCATTGGGCTTGTCGGCAAATGAACAGGTCGCGCGTATCTACCGCCTGCGAGAGGCAGGAGGACGCCCGATGGCGTTGGAAAAAGCGGCCCTTCCGCTCGATATCCTGCCGAACCCCACCGAAGTGACGGGGTCGCTTTACTCTGTTCTTGAACAATCTGGTCTGCGACCGGTGCGCGCGATCCAGAAAATCTCGGCCATCAACCTCGAACCGCCCGAGGCAGAGCTTCTGGATGTTGCGGAAGGTACGGCCGGGCTTCGGATTCAACGCACTTCATATCTGCAAAGCGGGCGGGTCGCTGAATTGACCCGCTCGATCTACCGCGGTGACGCCTATGACTTTGTGGCCGAGCTGCGCCTGTCAAATTGAAAGCCTGGGAAAATGCCTGACACAACCACTCAGATGCGGCGCGAGATCGATGAGATTCCCGACGCCGTAGACCGCCTTCTGACCGAAGGTGCAGATTTGATCGCGCAAACCGCCGACGAGATCCGGGCCCGCGACCCGCGGTTCCTGATCTCGGTGGCGCGCGGATCCTCGGATCATGCGTGCAGTTTTCTGAAATACGCCTCGGAACTGTTGCTTGGTTTGCCGATGGCTTCGGTCGGACCGTCGGTGAAATCCATCTACGGGGTCGACATGCGTTGCGAGGATGCAATCTGCATCTCAGTCTCACAATCCGGTCAGAGCCCGGATATCGTGCAGCTCACGCAGTCGCTCACATCCGGCGGGGCTTACTCGGTCGCGATCACGAACAACCCTGCCTCTGCCCTGGCCGAGGCGGCTGCGGCAACACTGCCCATTCACGCGGGCCCCGAACTGAGCGTGGCGGCGACAAAGACATTCGTGACGTCTCTGGTCGCCGGGCTGTGGCTGATTGCGCAGGTGAAGCGCGATGATCACCTGCTACGCGCAATCCATGGGCTGCCGGACAGTTTGTCGACCGCAATCGCCTGCGACTGGAGCGCCGTGGCGGACGCGGTGGACGGTCGGTCTTTGTTTACCTTGGGTCGGGGCCTGTCTTTGGCAATCTCCAACGAAGCCGCGTTGAAATTCAAGGAAACCTGCCAGATCCACGCAGAAAGCTATTCGGCGGCCGAGGTTCTGCACGGCCCGGTTTCCATCGTGGATCAGGGCTTTCCCGTGCTTGCCCTGTCGTCCGGGGATGCAGCAGAGGACAATCTGGCCGAAGTTGCGGACGCACTGGCGTCCAAAGGCGCTGTGGTTTTCGCCACAACCGGCCGTGTGAAACACGCCACAGAACTGCCCTATGTCCGGACGTCGCATTGGATGACGGACCCGATACCGACAATCGCTGCGTTTTATGGAATGGTGGAAAAGGTGGCCACACAACGCGGGATCGACCCGGACACACCACGCCATCTGAAAAAAGTGACGGAAACGGTATGACCAGCTCTACTGTTACTTTTGCGGGCGGCCCGATCTTCGATGGCACTGAATTGCGTGAAGGACACGCCGCACGGTTCAGAAACGGCGTGCTGGATGCGTTGCTACCTGAGGCCCAGATCACACAGGATGACCAGATCGAGGATCTGCATGGCGACATCCTCAGCCCCGGCTATGCGGACTTGCAGGTCAACGGCGGCGGGGGCGTGATGTTCAACGACGATCCATCGGTTCACACGCTGACCCAAATCGCCAGCGCTCATCGCGCGCTGGGTGCCACTCGCATCCTGCCAACCCTGATCACGGACACGGCCGAGAAAACCCGGGCCGCAATTGATGCCGCCATCAAGGCCGTCCAGACGGGTGTTTCGGGCATTGCGGGCCTGCATCTGGAAGGTCCGCACCTGTCTGTGCGACGCAAAGGTGCACATGATGCCGCCCTGATCCGCCCGATGCAGCAAACTGATCTGGAAATACTGTTCGACGCTGCAAAACACCTGCCTGCATTGATGGTCACGCTGGCGCCCGAAAGCACAACTCTGCAACAGGTTGAAGAATTGAAGCGTGCGGGGATCATCGTTTCTCTGGGGCATACGGACGCCCCCTTTGAAACCTGCCTGGCGTTTTCAAGGGCTGGGGCGCGGTGCGCAACGCATCTGTTCAATGCAATGAGCCAGCTCGGCAGTCGTGAACCGGGACTGGTCGGCGCGGCTCTATCCTGCGGGTCGTTATCGGCGGGCTTGATCGCGGATGGCATCCACGTTCATCCCGATACGATGCGGATTGCCTGGGCCGCCAAACGCGGACCAGGGCGGATTTTCCTTGTCAGCGATGCGATGGCGGTCGCCGGAACGTCACTGACCGAGTTTCAGTTGGAAGGACGCCGCATCCGGCGGGAAAACGGCAGGCTGACTTTGGAGGATGGCACTCTGGCCGGGGCCGACCTGTGCCTGACAAAGGCGGTGCGGGTTCTGACGGAACAAGCAGAGATCCCCGTTCAGGATGCACTCGCCGCAGCAACAAGCGTTCCGCTTGGGATGATTTCCGGTAAAAGCACAGGAATGAAACCTGACCTGTCGCAGATGATACGGATTTCCCCGGATCTGTCCGGGGTCAGACCGGTGCAACCCTGACCCAATCCTCGTTGATCCGACCGGCTGCGCAGCGCGCGCGATGCCAATGCTGCATGCGTTTGTTGGCGACCGAATTCTGATTTTTCAAATCTTCACGAATAGAGCTGTCAACTTTTTGCGGGTGGTCCGCCCCGATCCTTCGGCGCATATTTCAGGCATATGACATTTTTCAGGAGCATGCATGACCGCCAAGTATTATTCTCCACACGGTGGGCACCCTGGTCAGGAGCAATTGCTGACTGACCGCGCCGTATTTACTGACGCTTATGCAGTGATCCCAAAGGGAACGATGCGGGATATCGTGACCAGTTTTCTGCCGTTTTGGGACGACACCCGCTTATGGGTGATATCACGCCCGCTCAGCGGCTTTGCTGAAACCTTTTCGCAATACATCATGGAGGTTCAGCCCGGCGGTGGCTCTGACCGGCCCGAGACCGATCCCGAAGCCGAAGGCGTTTTGTTCGTGGTCGAAGGTACAGCGACCTTGACGGCCGACGGCGCGACCTACGAGCTGACACCCGGCGGCTATGCCTACCTGCCCGCTGAATGCAACTGGACCTTACGAAACCGAGGCGGTGAGACCCTGCGTTTCCATTGGATTCGAAAGGCTTATGAAGCGGTGGAAGGGCTTGACCGCCCGGACGTTCTGGTTCTCAACGAAAATAAGATCACGCCAACGCCGATGCCCGGAACCGACGGCAAATGGGCCACGACGCGCTTTGTCGACCCAAGTGACCTGCGGCACGATATGCACGTGACCGTGGTGACTTTCGAGCCCGGCGCTGTCATTCCTTTCCTTGAAACACATGTGATGGAACATGGTCTGTATGTTCTTGAGGGAAAGGCCGTCTACAGGCTGAACAATGATTGGGTAGAGGTCGAGGCCGGCGATTACATGTGGTTGCGCGCGTTCTGCCCGCAGGCCTGCTATGCAGGCGGGCCGGGTAAGTTCCGTTACCTGCTGTACAAAGACGTGAACCGTCATATGGCATTGCGGCCGGGGCCAGCGGCTTATCCGCAGCACCGGCGTCTCAGGACAGCGGCGCAGAAATAGTCCCGCCGATGGCCAGAGTTAACTGATGCGCCGCCTCGATCACGGGGCGGCTTAGGCGTGCGATTTCGGTTTCGCTGACGCGGCTTGTCGGTCCGGATACCGAAATCCCGGCTACAGCCTCTCGGTTGATGTCGAAAACCGGCGCTGCGATACATCGCATACCCGCGTTTTTTTCTTCGTTGTCTATCGAGAAGCCCTGTGCCCTGACCATGGCAAGATCTTCTTTCAGCGCGTCCGGGCTGGTAATCGACCGGTCCGTGAAGGCCCGCAGTTCCGTCTTGGCCAACAGCCGGTCCAGCCGATCTTCATCCATATATGCCAACAAAGCTTTCCCGATGCCCGATGCGTGCATCGGAGACAGCGTGCCCGGAGGGAAAAACGCCCGGATGCTGGCATGGGTTTCAACCTGGCTCAGGAACAGCACCATTCCTTCCTTCTCGACCCCAAGGTTTGCGGTCTCGCCGGTGGCCTCCATCAGCTTTCGCATCACGGGTCGGGCCCGGTCCACAAGGCTGGTGCGACGCAGGAAGCGCGAGCCGATTACGAACGCACGAGGACCGATGTGCCAGACCTGCTCGTCATGATCGAACTCGACAAGTCCCCTGCCCTCAAGCGTAACGAGAATTCGATAAACTGTGGCGGGCGACTGGCCCATTTCGTCGGACAGCGCGGTTAACGCCTTGCCCTGCGCTTCACTCAAATACTCAAAAACTTCCATCGCACGGTCCAGAGATTTGATCGTGTTTTGCGCTGTCTTGTCGTCCCATCCCCGTGGTCTTCCACGGGCTTTTCTGCGGACTTCGCGAGTATTGTCTTGAGAATCCATAAAAACCCTTTGATCATTCGTGAAAGACTAATTCATGATATGAAAAATATAACACACTGACAATTATAAATTAAATTCAAAACGTGGTGTTTCGAAAGTCTTTTTCAAAAATATATCGGGCAGAGGGGCTAGAACTTATTGTGTGGTCAACGACGGAAGGAGACCACCCATGAGCTTTCAAAATCCCGTTTTCATTCCGGGCCCGACCAATATCCCCGAAAGCCTTCGCAAGGCTTGCGACATGCCCACGATCGATCACCGCTCGCCACTGTTCGGGCAAATCCTACATCCAGCGCGCGCGGGTGTTCAGAAAGTCCTGAAAAGCAACAGCGCCGAAGTCTTCATCTTCCCGTCGACCGGAACAGGAGGCTGGGAGACCGCGCTGACCAACACCCTGTCGGCCGGTGACAAGGTTCTGGCGGCACGCAACGGCATGTTCAGCCATCGCTGGATCGATATGTGCCAGCGCCACGGTCTGAACGTCGAGATCGTCGAAACCCCTTGGGGCGAAGGTCTGCCAGCCGATCGTTACGAAGAGATCCTGACCGCCGACACAAGCCACGAAATCAAGGCTGTTCTTGCCACGCACAACGAAACGGCGACCGGTGTGAAATCGGATATTGCCGCTGTACGCAAGGCTCTGAATGCTGCCGGGCACCCCGCAATGCTGTTCGTCGATGGTGTTTCATCGATCGGATCCATGGATTTCCGTTTTGACGAATGGGGCGTTGATGTGGCCGTCACGGGTTCGCAGAAAGGGTTCATGTTGCCTGCGGGCCTTGCCATCGTCGGGTTCAGCCAGCGGGCAATGGACGCGACCAGCACAGGGACCCTGCCCCGCACCTTCTTTGACGTGCACGACATGGCGAAAGGCTATGCCAACAGCGCATACCCCTACACACCTGCGGTTGGCTTGATGAATGGCCTCAATCAGGCCTGTGACATGCTGCTGGGTGAAGGTTTGGAAAACGTCTTTGCCCGGCATCACCGTATTGCCGAAGGCGTACGTGCCGCCGTGGGCGCCTGGGGGCTGGACCTGTGCGCGGCGGACCCATCGGTATACTCTGACACCGTCAGCGCGATCCGCACGCCAAACGGTCTCAACGCCACCGATATTGTCACGCACGCGGCCGAAAAATACGGCGTTGCCTTCGGTGTCGGCCTTGGCGAAGTCGCGGGCAAGGTATTCCGCATCGGGCATCTGGGAAGCCTGACGGATGTCATGGCCCTGTCCGGGATTGCCACTGCTGAAATGTGCATGGTCGACCTGGGCCTGAACATCCAGTTGGGCTCGGGCGTGGCGGCTGCGCAGGAATATTATCGCGGTCATTCGGGCGCCGTTCAAAAGGACGCCGCATGATGAAGGACTGCAACATGTATATCCCGACCTACGAGGACATGCTGGCGGCACATGATCGGATTGAACCTTTCATCCGCCGCACACCGGTACGTACTTCGGACTTTCTGAACGAGCTGAGCGGTGCACAGCTGTTCTTCAAATGTGAAAACTTTCAGGAACCGGGCGCCTTCAAGGTTCGCGGCGCTGCAAACGCCGTGTTTGGCCTTGATGATGATCAGGCCAAGAAAGGCGTTGCAACCCATTCTTCGGGCAACCACGCCTCGTGCCTGTCCTATGCGGCAATGAAGCGGGGCATACCGTGCAACGTCGTCATGCCACGCACTGCGCCACAGACCAAGAAAGACACGGTGCGGCGCTATGGTGGGAAGATCACGGAATGTGAGCCCTCCACCTCGTCGCGCGAAGCAACCTTTGCCGAGGTTCAGGCCGCCACGGGCGGGGACTTCGTGCACCCCTACAACGATCCGCGCGTGATTGCCGGGCAAGGCACCTGTTCGCGCGAGTTCATCGAACAGACCGATGGACTAGACGCGGTTGTCGCACCTATCGGCGGGGGCGGCATGGTGTCCGGCACCTGTCTGACACTGTCGACGCTCGCCCCGGAAACCGCGATCATCGCGGCGGAACCGGAACAGGCCGACGATGCCTATCGCAGCTTCAAAGCCGGCCACATCATCGCGGATGACGCACCCAAGACGATTGCCGACGGGCTGCTGGTTCCACTGAAAGAGCTGACCTGGCATTTCGTGTCGAACCATGTCTCTGAAATCTACACGGCCTCAGAGCAAGAGATCATCGATGCGATGAAGCTGACGTGGAAACACCTTCGGATCGTGATGGAGCCATCTTCGGCCGTTCCGCTGGCCACGATCCTGAAGAACCCGGACGCATTCAAAGGCAAACGTGTCGGCCTGATCATAACCGGGGGCAATGTCGATCTGGACAGGCTGCCCTGGCTGAACGCGTGACATCAATCCCGACATAGGAATACGGAAATGAAAGATATGACCAATCTCGACGAATTCGAAGTAGGCTTTGACATTCCGGCCAAGCCCGGAATGGACGAAGCAGATATCCAGACCCCCTCTCTTGTGCTGGATCTCGATGCGCTTGAGCGCAACATCAAGAAGATGGGCGACTATGCCAAGGCGCACGGCATGCGCCACCGCGTGCATGGAAAAATGCACAAATCGGTAGACGTGGCCAAGTTGCAGGAGAAGATCGGAGGCGCTGTTGGCGTCTGCTGCCAGAAAGTTTCAGAGGCCGAAGTGTTCGTGCGCGGCGGTATCAAGGACGTTCTGGTCTCGAACCAGGTGCGTGACCCCGCCAAGATCGACCGTCTTGCCAGCCTGCCAAAGCTGGGCAGCCGCATCATCGTCTGTGTCGATGATCTGGACAATGTCGCGGATCTTTCAGGCGCAGCGGTGGATCACGGAACACAGTTGGAGGTCTTCGTCGAAATCGACTGCGGCGCTGGCCGGTGCGGTGTGACGACAACATCCGACGTGATCGAAATCGCCAAAGCGGTCGAAGCAGCCGAGAACCTGAAATTCACCGGCATTCAGGCCTATCAGGGCGCAATGCAGCACCTCGACAGCTATGAGGCGCGCAAGGAAAAGCTCGACACCGCAATTGCGATGGTAAAGGACGCGGTTAAAGGCCTCAAAGCCGAAGGCATCGAATGCGAATTGGTCTCGGGCGGCGGCACCGGCTCATATTACTTCGAATCCAACTCGGGCGTGTACAACGAACTGCAATGCGGGTCCTACGCCTTCATGGACGCCGATTATGGCCGGATCCTGGACAAGGACGGCAACCGGATCGATCAAGGCGAGTGGGAAAACGCATTCTTCATCCTGACCAGCGTCATGAGCCACGCCAAGGCGGACAAGGCGATCGTCGATGCGGGCCTCAAGGCGCAATCGGTGGACAGCGGCCTGCCCGTTATCTTCGGCCGAGATGATGTCGAGTACATCAAATGTTCAGACGAACACGGCGTCGTCATGGACCCGAACGGCGTGCTGAAGGTCAACGACAAGCTCAGGCTGGTTCCGGGGCACTGCGACCCAACCGCAAATGTACATGATTGGTATGTCGGCGTTCGCAACGGCAAGGTCGAGACCGTCTGGCCCGTATCCGCCCGCGGACGCGCTTATTGATCCGAACTTGCTCTGTTTGGGAGGGCTGGCTCGGAAGCAGCCAGACAGCCGCCCGCGTGTATGCTCTCCTTCCGGCGGTGGCACGAGGGCGCACGAATGTTTGATTGGAGAATGAAATGCTGATCGTACCCGAGCGTGAGATCGCTGACCTTATGACCCGACAAGCGGCTTTTGACGCGGTCGAACAGGTCTTTGCCGCAATGGCGTCCGGCGACGCCTACAACTTCCCTGTCGTGCGTGAAGCCATCGGGCACGAAGATGCACTGTACGGCTTCAAAGGGGGGTTTGACCGCGCCGGCCTGACGTTGGGACTAAAGGCGGGCGGCTATTGGCCGAACAATCTGGAAAAACGCGGGCTGATCAACCACCAGTCCACCGTTTTTCTTTTCGACCCCGACACGGGCAAGCCATCTGCGATGGTCGGCGGGAACCTTCTGACGGCCCTTCGAACGGCGGCAGCATCTTCGGTATCGATCAAGCATCTCGCACGCAGGGACGCCAAGGTCATAGGCATGATAGGCGCTGGCCACCAGGCAGCCTTTCAGCTTCGCGCGGCACTGGAGCAGCGCGCCTTTGAAAAGGTCATTGGCTGGAACTACCACCCTGAAATGCTGCCGAATATCGAGAAGGTCGCCAATGAAGCCGGCGTTCCGTTCCAGGCGGTAGAGCTTGACGAAATGACTGAGGCGGATGTGATCATTTCGATCACTTCGGCCTTTGCGCCATCGCTGATGGCGAACCATGTCAGCGCCGGAGCTCATATCGCCTGCATGGGCACGGACACTAAAGGAAAACAGGAAGTTGAAGCCGCCCTTCTGGCCAGGGCAAGCGTGTTCACGGACGAAGTCGCGCAATCCGTCAGCATCGGTGAAGCGCAGCACGCGGTGGCCGAAGGCCTGATCCAAGAAAGCGATGTGGCGCAGCTTGGCGCGGTCATCAACGGCACCGATCCGGGCCGGATATCAGACAATCAGATCACGCTGTTCGATGGCACGGGTGTGGGCCTTCAAGATCTTGCGGTCGCCGCGTCCGTGGTTGACCTCGCCGTTCGGAAAGGGGTCGCGATCGAGGTCGATTTCTGAAGCCAGACGGCGACACCTTCTTGGGCATTGTCTCGGCGGTCCTTTTGGGCGGAGAGCTTTTGACAGCAGATCTCCATTAAATGGTGACCAAAAAATGAAACGCGGCGCGCCAAGGCGCACCGCTTCATGTTTTTTCCAGGAAGATAAGTGTATCAGGCCGAACGCATCAGACGTGGTCGTCTTGCTCGATGGACCCAAGACCATGTCCGGCCATGCCGCCCGAGACCTCTTCCGTCGCTTCGTCGGAAAGTTCTTCGGGAAGCACCAGATTCAATACAATGGCGATGACGGCGGCGGGCAGGATTCCTGATGTCGCCAGAACCTTCAATGTGCCGGGCAAGTATTGCAACGCGTTGGGTTCCAGTTGCAAACCCAGTCCAAGGCTCAGGGCGATTGCAAAAATCACCATGTTGCGCCGGTTCCAGTTCACGTCCGACAGCATCGAGACCCCTGCGGCAACAACCATGCCAAACATCACGATCACGCCGCCGCCAAGAACCTCGATCGGAATGGACGAGATTATCGCCCCGATCTTGGGGATAAGCCCACAAACGATCAGGAAAACCGCGCCGATGGTCACGACCATGCGGCTCATGACTCCGGTCATGGCAATCAACCCGACATTCTGGCTGAACGACGTGTTCGGCAGCGCCCCAAACAGGCCAGAGATCGCAGTACCAAGACCATCGGCATAGGTCGCGCCCTGTATTTCCCTGTCGGTGGCTTCGCGGCCAGCGCCCCCTTTGGTGATACCGGATACGTCCCCAACGGTTTCAACGGCAGAAACAAAGGACATTGCACAGAAACCGATGATGGCCGCGACCGAAAATTCAAGGCCAAAATGCAGGGGGTTCGGCAGCGCAAAGGATGTCGCGTTGCCGACATTGCCTAAGTTCACCTGGCCAAGCAGAAAGGCCACGGCGTATCCGACCAGCAGACCGATCAGAACAGCCGACACGGACAGCATGCCCCGTGCAAAGAATTTCAGGCCAAGCGTGACCACGATAACGGTTCCCGCCATGAACCAGTTCAGACCCGAGCCATATTCCTCGGTACCTATGGCAGGCACACCGCCGGCGGCATATTGAATGCCGACTTTGACAAGGGCCAGGCCGATCATGGTTACCACAAGGCCCGTAACCAGCGGCGGAAGAGCAAAGCGAATGCGCCCTATGAACAACCCGAGGAATGCGTGGAACAAGCCACCGACAACAACACCGCCCATCAGGACGGCAATGGCGTCAACGCCCTTTCCAACCACCAGCGGAATCATGATCGGGATGAAGGCAAACGATGTTCCCTGCACGATGGGCAACCGGGCACCAACAGGCCCCACACCAATAGACTGAAACAACGTGGCGACGCCCGCAAAGAACATCGACATCTGGATCATATAGATCATCTGCGGGAAATCGGGGCTGTTCGAGCCAAAGCCGAAACCAGCCGCGCCGCAAACGATAATGGCTGGCGTGACGTTGGACACGAACATCGCCAGCACATGCTGAATTCCCAGCGGCACCGCCTTCAGCAGCGGCGGAGTGTAATTCGGATCGCGGAGTTGCTCCGGCGTTCCGATGGATGCATCTGACATTTTGTTTTTCCTCCCTTGAGGTTCGCAGCCGGCTCCTCTTCCGGCAACGCGCCTCATTCTGTGATTTCAAAAGCCTCCTCGAACCAATGCTCTTCGAGGTTGGGCCCGGCTCCAATTCGGTCGACCACCGCAAAAAGTCCGGGCGCATGAAGCGGGGTCAGAACGCCATGCCAGGTGTTGCGATGATAATTCACTCCCTGTCCGGGCGCTGTTTTGAAGGCGATGGGCCGCCCGGGCGTGCCGTTCTCATCCGGGGCCACAACCACGACAAATGGTTTGTCCGACAAAGGCAAAAAGGCCTGGCTGCCATCAGGATGGCGTTCAACCATTTCCAATTTGATCGGCAGACTGAAGGCTTCGGACTGAAACACGCTGATACCCGCGCGCCCATCGTGGAAATCCAACACGGCCCGGTCGTGATAGCGCGCGCATTTACCCTGATTGATAAGCTTGTCCACCTGGCCCGTCGCCTCGATGACATCGCCGAAAGGTGCAAATGCCTCTGACGTCAAGGGGCGGAGCTTCAAGGCAGCCGTCATTGTGCGAACTTCTCGATCAGGCGCAATTCGGCAATACGCTCAACCTGACGGCAGGCTTCGGCGAATTCGCTGTCGCGGTCATTGTCGATGCGACGGCGAAAGGCTTCCAGAATGCTGGCTTTGGTGTTGTCTTTGACGGCAATGATGAAAGGAAAGCCGAACTTGGTCGTGTAGGCTTCGTTCAACGCCGTGAACGTTGCGCGTTCTTCATCGGTCAGCATGTCCAGACCCGCACCGGCCTGTTCCGCGGTGCTTTCCTTGGTCAGGCGGCCGGCGGCGGCCAGCTTGCCCGCCAGGTCCGGGTGGGCTGTCAGAACGCCAAGGCGCTGCTCGGGCGAGGCGGAACGGAACACACGCGCCAGCGCGTTGTGGACACCAGCGGCATTGTCATGCGTCGGGCCCAGTTCCAGTTCATACGCACCTTCGGCAATCCACGGGCTATGCTCGAACACGCCGCCGAATTCCAACACGAAGGTTGGTCGATCCATTTCGGACGGGGTCAGCCGTTGCACCGGTGGGAGTTCCCTGGCCCAGTGGTCGGCAATCTGCTCGCGCGTTGCGAACCAGACACCGTCGTGGTTTCTGAAATAATCAAGTGCGCGTTTCAGCGCCATGGCGCGACCCGGGCGACCGATCAGACGGCAGTGCAACCCAATCGAGAGCATCTTGGGCGCGCCCGCCTCACCCTCGGCATAGAGCATGTCAAAGCTGTCTTTCAGATAGCTTTCGAATTGTTCCCCATTGGTGAACCCAGCCTGGATTGCAAAGCGCATATCGTTGCAGTCCAGTGTATAGGGCATGATCAGTTGATCCTTGCCCCCTGCCTTAATCCAATATGGCAGATCGTCGGCGTAGCTGTCGGCGATATAGGCAAAGTCGCCTTCCCTGGCGGCCAGTTCGACCGTATTCATCGAACAGCGGCCCGTATACCAACCACGGGGCGGCTGACCTGTAACCTCTGTGTGCAGGCGGATTGCTTCGCGGATCTGGGAACGTTCTTCTTCTGCGCCCATGTCCTTGTGTTCAATCCACTTCAAACCGTGGCTGGCGATCTCCCACCCGGCATGCTTCATCGCCGCAACCTGAGCAGGTGCACGCGCCAAAGCGGTTGCAACGCCGTAGACGGTAACAGGCAGATCCTGCAAAAGGCGATGCACGCGCCAGAACCCCGCGCGGCTCCCGTATTCATAGATCGATTCCATGTTCCAGTGCCGTTGCCCCGGCCACGGGGCGGCTCCGGTGATCTCGGACAGAAACGCTTCGGATGCGGCATCGCCGTGCAGAACGTTGTTTTCACCGCCCTCTTCGTAATTCAGCACGATCTGAATGGCGATTTTGGCGTCGTTCGGCCAGTTTGCTTTGGGAACTTGCCCACCGTAACCGGTCATGTCTCGTGGATAAGGCTTCACATCGGTTTCCTTCTTCTCGAATTGATCAATACCCCAGATAATCAAAGATGTTTTTCAAAAAATGCAGAAAGCAGCTTCCCACAGACTGCCTTTGCTCCTGGATGCGAAAACAGACTAGTAACTGTATAACTTGAGGAGTAGCGCAAATGACCGGTTACCTTACAACACATGTTCTGGATACGGCACGGGGGTGCCCCGCCGAAGGATTGAAAATTGAACTGTTCCGCATTGAAGGTGCAGACCGCCAGTTACTGAAAACTCTGGTCACCAATGACGACGGCAGGACCGACGAACAAATTCTGCCCGAAGCAGAGTTTTCAACAGGTGACTACGAACTTGTCTTCCATGCCGGGGATTACCTTGATGCCTGCGGCACACCACCTGAAAACCCGCGCTTTCTGAACGTCATCCCGATCCGGTTTGGAATGTCCGAACATTCGCATTACCACGTGCCTCTGCTGCTTTCGCCCTTCGGGTACTCGACCTATCGCGGCAGCTGAGCAACCTACCGAGCCGTATTTGCCGCCGCGATCGACGATCCGATGCGTTCGATTATGAATTCCATGAAAAGCCGCGTTTTGGGGTCCTGCATACGGCGGTGCGTAAACAGACATGCCATCTGAATCGGTTCTGGCGGCGTCTTTTCCGCCACCGGAACCAGTGTCCCGGCCTTGAGATGTTGAGCGATCTCAAAAATCGGCTTCAACGCGATACCATGTCCGCCAAGGGCCCAGTCTGTCAGCACGTCGCCATCGTCTGACTCGTAGCGCCCGGAAACCCGGAACCGTTTTGGCCCCGTATCGGTCCTCAAAAGCCATTGAAACTCGGTCGCGCCCGGGAACCGCAAATTGAGACATTCGTGCTCATCAGCGATCAACGCGTCCCCGCTTTCGGGCATCCCGCGCTTTTTGATGTATTTCGGGGATGCACAAAGCACTCTTTCGACATCCGCGATCTTGCGAATACGCAGGTTGCTGTCCTCTGGCTGACCAAGAAAAAATGCCAAGTCCAGACCTTCGGTTGTCAGATCTACCTTTCGGTCGGTAAGCCTTAACCGAACGTTCACCTCGGGGTACTCGGCGAGAAATTTCGGGACCTGCGGCGCAATCAACCGACGCCCGACCCCCAAAGGCGCCGCGACATAGAGTGACCCTTTCAGGTTCTCGGTAAGATTGACGATCTGGGCTTCGGCACTTTCGACTGCTTCTAGTATCTCTGCCGCGCCACGATAGAAAGATTTTCCCTGCTCGGTGGGCGTCAGGCTGCGTGTCGTGCGTTGGAACAAACGCACGCCAAGATGCTCTTCCAATTGCGATATTCGCGCCGACGTGACGGCTGGCGAAACCCTCAGATCACGGCCCGCGGCGGACATGCTGCCCAATTCATAGACCCGGACAAAGGTTCTGATGTTATCAAGGTAGGACATTTTTTTGCATTTTTTGATACTGCTTGGTCTTTACCAGCAATACCAGAACAAAACACACTCGCATAGAGTAACCGGAAGCAAAGAATCTTAGGAGCAAAGCCATGTATGACTTGGCCGTAATGTGGGAGTGGATCGCCTTTTCCGTCCGCTGGCTGCATGTGATCACCGCGATGGCGTGGATTGGGGCGTCATTCTACTTTATCGCGCTGGACCTCATGCTAAAGCCGAACCCAGCCCTGCCGGACGGGGCCTACGGCGAAGAATGGGAAGTACATGGCGGCGGCTTCTACCACACCGTCAAATACCTGGTTGCGCCCTCGCGCATGCCCGAGCACCTGACCTGGCACAAATGGCAGAGTTACACGACCTGGCTGTCAGGTGCGGCGTTGCTCATGATCATATACTGGGTTGGTGGCGAGCTGTTCCTGCTTGATCCGACCAAAGTGGACCTGGCGCTGTGGCAGGGGATTCTGATTTCCGGCGGATCGCTGACCATTGGTTGGTTGCTCTACGACCAGATGTGCAAATCCAAGCTGAGCGATCACCCGACCGTTCTGATGCTGCTGTTGTTCGTGATCCTGGTGATCATGTCCTGGGGTTACAACCAGATCTTCACCGGTCGTGCCGCGCTTTTGCATCTTGGCGCCTTCACTGCGACGATCATGACGGCCAACGTGTTCTTTCAGATCATGCCGAACCAGCGGATCGTGGTCGAAGACCTCAAGGCCGGTCGGACGCCTGATGCCAAATACGGCAAGATCGCCAAGGTACGATCCACGCATAACAACTACCTGACTTTGCCGGTCGTGTTCCTGATGTTGTCGAACCACTATCCGCTTGCTTTCGGCACCGAGTATTCCTGGATCATCGCCAGCCTGATCTTTCTGACGGGCGTCACCATCCGTCACTATTTCAACACGATGCACGCAACCGGGAAAGGCCCGCACTGGACCTGGGGCGTGACGGTTCTGCTAATGGTCGTGATCGCCTGGCTGTCGTCGGTGAGAAACACCGAGACATGGGAGGACGCCGAGGCGCGCGACCTGACGCCATACGAGCAGAAATATGCGTCCGCCGCGAGCTTCGAAGACGCCTATGACACGGTCTTGGGCAATTGCTCGATGTGCCACGCCCGCGAGCCGGTGTACGGCACCATGAAATGGGCCCCGAAGAAAGTTTACCTTGAGACACCCGGCGATGTCGCCCGACATGCTGACCAGATCTATCTGCAAGCCGGGATCAGCCACGCAATGCCGCCACCATCAGCAGTGCAAATGGATGAAGAGGCACGCCAAACCCTCATCGCATGGGTGCGTGAAGTCAGAAACCAATAGTCGCCTGCGCGCGAAACCATGACAGCGAACCGGGCCGTGATGCCCGGTTTTCTTTATGCGAAAAAGCGTTTGCTGTGTTGCGCAATATGTTCGACAAACAGGCGCACCTTGGGATCTTGCAGCTTTTTGTGCGGATAAAGACACCCGAAAATCGTTGGCAAGGGGGGCGTCTCGGGCAGGACCTCGACCAGCCGCCCATCCTCGAGAAACTCCCGCACGTCAAAGCGCGGCTTGTTGACGATCCCACGACCGGCCAAGGCCCAGTCCGTCAGCACATCACCATCATCCGCGTCGTATTTGCCGCCAACTTCAAGCTTTCGCGGCCCCATGTCAGTGCGAAGAGTCCAATAGTATTCCGGAGACCTTGGATAACGCAGCAACAGGCAGTTATGGGGCATGTGCAACAAATCATCCGGTGTTTTGGGCGTCCCAAACCGCGACAGGTAATCGGGCGAAGCGCACAGAACACGATCACAATCCGCGAACTTCCGCAGTTTCATGGTTGAATCGCCGGGTTCACCAATGAAAAAGGCGATATCCAGACCGTCGGCCAGAATGTCCACCTTGCGATCGGACAGACGCATGCGAATCTCTGTTTCCGGGTAGCGGTCAGAAAATTCCGGCACCAGAGGCGCAACGATTCTGCGCCCGACACCCAAAGGCGCGGTGATGCGGATCGCCCCCCGAGGCGCGTCGGAAAAGCTGGCGACACGCGCTTCGGCGTGATCAAGCGCCAGCAGGACCGCCTTGGCTTCATCGTAGAAAACCGTCCCCACTTCGGTTGGTGTCATCGACCGGGTGGTTCGGTTGAACAGCCGCACACCCAGATGGTTTTCAAGCTCTTTCAACCGTTTGCTGGCCACCGCCGGGGTCAACCGAAGATCACGCCCGCCAGAGGTGATGCTGCCCAGCTCCATCACTCGGACAAAAACACGCAGACTTTCGATGTAAGACATTGGATCCTCCCAGCAGCGAAAGAATGCGCCATGGCCCCATCTTTTTCAACGATCTGTTGAAAGTATTTGCCGTTTGCAGCGATTTTCCACCTCAATCTTTGCTCCTATGGTTCCACTGACCACCCTCCGGAAGGCAGGGGCAGAGGGAGAATTCCATGACGCATCGCGCCGACATCCAATTTGTCCTGAATGGCCGGGACGTGTCCGTCGCAAATGTTTCGGCAGACCAGACGCTTCTGGATTTCCTGCGGCTGGACCGCCGGCTGACAGGTACCAAGGAAGGCTGCGCCGAAGGCGACTGCGGTGCTTGCACCGTTCTTGTCGGGCGGCTTGGTGACGCTGGTCTGACCTATGCTCCGGTCAATGCCTGTATCCGGTTTCTTGCCTCCGTCGATGGCTGCCATGTGGTCACGGTTGAACACCTGTCCGGGCCTCAGGGCCGGCTGCACCCGGTTCAACAAGCCATGGTCGATCATCATGGCAGCCAGTGCGGGTTCTGCACACCGGGCTTCGTCATGGCCCTCTATGCGCTTTGGATGCAAACTCCGGAACCGACCGAAGTACAGGTTGAAACCGCATTGCAGGGCAACCTGTGCCGCTGCACCGGGTATGAGCCGATCATCCGAGCGGCCATTGCCGTCAGCCGCTACGGCACCCCGGCATCTGATCATCTGAACACCGAACGCGAAACCATGACCGCGCGTCTGGCGGCCCTGAAGGACGGGCGGCGCGTGGTCTCCGGACCCGAAAACAACCTGAGCATTCTGCCATCCAGCGTCGATGATCTTGCCGAATGCCTGCAAGCATATCCAAACGCAACGATCGTGGCCGGAGCCACCGATGTGGGCCTGTGGGTGACCAAGTTCCTGCGCGACATTGGCCCCGCCATTTTCACCGGTCATCTCGAAGACCTGAAAACAGTCGAAAGACAGGGGTCTCTCCTCCTGATCGGTGCCGGCGCCAGCTACACCGATTGCCAGGACCTTCTGTCTGAACACCTGCCACACCTGTCCTCCTACTGGGATCGCATCGCAGGGTGGCAGGTGCGGAATTTGGGAACCGTCGGTGGAAACATCGCCAACGGCTCACCCATCGGGGACACGCCGCCGGTTCTTATCGCGCTTGGCGCGGAAATCACTCTGCGGCGCGGTTCCGAACGCCGAACCCTGCCTCTGGCTGACTTCTTCATCGACTATGGCAAGCAGGACCGTCTGCCAGACGAATTTGTCGAAAGCATCCGCGTGCCCCTGCCCCGACCCGATGATCTGGACGCGGCTTACAAGATTTCCAAGCGCCGAGACGAGGATATTTCTTCCGTGGCCGCCGGACTGCACATGAGCGTCACAGACGGGATCATCAGCGATGTGCGCATTGCATTCGGGGGCATGGCCGCCACGCCTAAACGCGCATCGACAGCCGAGGCGGCGCTGAACGGCCAACCCTGGGCACGCGAAAGTTTCGAAGCCGCCGCTGAAGCGCTGGCCGAGGATTTCTCACCTCTCACAGATTGGCGCGCATCATCGGACTATCGGATGCTGACCGCCCAAAACCTGCTGCGCCGGTTCTTCCTTGAAAACGACCACGCAACCGACACCCCCGTTCAACTGACTTGTGCCTGATCAGGAGACGACAACATGAAAGACAACGTTTCCATCATTGGATCGGCTCACACCAGTGTAAACCATGACAGTGCGGTCAAGCACGTCACAGGGCAGGCCGACTACACGGACGACATTGCGCTGCCACAAGGCGCGCTGCACGCGTATCTCGGCGTTTCAGACGTCGCGCACGCCAAGCTTCTGGGTATCGATTTCAGCGACGTTCTGGCAACGCCCGGCGTGGTCGGTGTGCTGACCGCTGATGACGTGCCGGGGGCCAATGATATCAGCCCGACCCACCTGAACGACGAACCGGTTTTCCCGACCGACGCCATACAATTCCACGGCCAGCCGTTGTTTGCCGTGATTGCCGAGACCCGCGACATCGCGCGCCGCGCTGCGGAACGGGCAAATATCGAATACGAAACCCTGCCCCACGCGTTGGACCCGATCACCGCGCAGAAAGCAGGATACCCGCATGTCACAGCGCCCCTCAAGCTGGAGCGGGGAGACGTGGCACCGGCTCAGGCGGCCGCGCCCAACCGGATCAAAGGCCGCATGAGCGTTGGCGGTCAGGATCACATGTACCTTGAAGGTCACATCGCCTTTGCGATTCCCGGCGAAGACGACGACGTGGTGGTGCATTGCTCGACCCAGCACCCGTCCGAGGCGCAGCACATGGTGGCGCATGTCCTTGGGGTGCCGTCCAATGCGGTCGTGGTCAACGTCCGTCGCATGGGTGGGGGGTTTGGCGGCAAGGAAAGCCAGATGAACCTGTTCTGCGCAGTGGCGGCCATGGCTGCCAAAAAGTGGAACCGCGCCGTCAAAATCCGCCCCGACCGGGATCAGGACATGACCGCAACCGGCAAACGCCACGACTTCGTGATCGACTATGATGTCGCCTTTGACGATGAAGGTCGCATTCAGGCGGTCGAAGGCAGCTTTGCCGCGCGCTGTGGCTTTTCGGCAGACCTGTCCGGCCCCGTGACCGACCGGGCGCTTTTTCACGCGGACAACGCCTATTTCTATCCGAATGTGCGTCTGAACAGTCGCCCGATGAAGACCAACACCGTATCGAATACCGCGTTTCGTGGGTTTGGCGGCCCGCAGGGCGTGATCGCGGCGGAACGGATGATCGAAGAAATCGCCTATGCCACGGGGCAGGATCCGTTGGATGTGCGCAAGGCCAATTTCTATGGCACCACGGACCGCAACGTGACCCCGTATCACCAAGAGGTCGAAGACTGCATTCTCGACCGGCTGGTCGGAGAGCTGGAAGAGACCTCGGAATACCGCCAGCGCCGTCAGGACATCATCGCGTTCAACAAGACATCGCCGGTTCTGAAAAAAGGCATAGCGCTGACACCGGTCAAGTTCGGCATTTCTTTCACTGCGACCTGGTACAATCAGGCCGGTGCGCTGGTGCATGTCTATAACGACGGGTCGATCCACCTGAACCATGGTGGCACCGAAATGGGCCAGGGTCTGAACACCAAGGTTGCTCAGGTCGTGGCCGAGGCCTTCCAGGTCGATTTCAACCGGATCAAGATTACCAAGACGACGACTGAAAAAGTTCCCAACACCTCGGCCACTGCGGCGTCCAGCGGGACCGACCTGAATGGCATGGCGGCGTTGAACGCAGTCGAACAGATCAAGGAACGTCTGGTGAAGTTCGCATCCGAGACCTGGAACGTCTCGCCAGAGGAAGTGGTCTTCCACGCCAATCAGGTGCATATCGGCCAAGACGTTCTGGCCTTCGATGCATTCATCAAACAGGCCTATCTGGCGCGCGTGCAACTGTCGGCGGCCGGGTTCTACAAGACGCCAAAAATCCACTGGGACCGGGCCAAAGGACAAGGCCGCCCGTTCTATTACTTCGCCTATGGTGCTTCCTGTTCAGAGGTCGCGATTGACACACTGACCGGTGAATACCGCGTGGATCGGACGGATCTGCTGCACGACGTCGGACGTTCGCTGAACCCTATGCTGGACAAAGGTCAGGTCGAAGGCGCATTCATTCAAGGTATGGGATGGCTGACCACTGAAGAGCTTTGGTGGGACGATGCCGGCCGCCTGCGCACCCATGCTCCGTCGACATACAAGATCCCGCTCGCGTCAGACCGCCCGCGCATCTTCAACGTGAACCTTACCGATTGGTCGGAAAACCGCGAGCTGACCATCAAACGCTCCAAGGCCGTCGGTGAGCCGCCGTTCATGCTGGGAATTTCGGTGTTCGAGGCCCTGTCGATGGCCGTTGCCTCGGTCGCTGATTACCGGGAATGCCCCCGCCTTGACGCGCCGGCCACGCCCGAACGTGTGCTCATGGCCGTCGCGCGGCTGCAAGCCGGGTCCTGAGCCATGGTTGCCCCGGGTTCTCTGAACGAATTTCTGTCCGCGCAGCATAGCGTGATCCGCGTTGCGTTGACCCGAGTCCGCGGGTCTTCGCCGCGCAATGAGGGGACAGAAATGTTCGTCGCGCCCGGGGCGTTGTGGGGAACCATAGGCGGTGGACAATTGGAATTCCTCGCCATCAACGCCGCGCGGGACATGCTGCGTGACGGTGCGTTGCATCAGGATCTGGACGTGCCACTTGGCCCCGAGATCGGGCAATGCTGCGGCGGCCGGGTCGAATTGAACCTGTCCCGCATGCGTGCGTCCGACAAATGGGCCGCGACGGAACGCGCGGCCCGGAACGAAGATGCTTTGCCTCATGTCTATGTCATGGGGGCGGGCCACGTGGGGCGTGCCCTCGCCAATCAGTTTCAGCATCTGCCGGTGCGCTGCATCCTCGTCGATACCAGACCCGAAGAGATCGCGCTTTGCGCCGCTGATGTCGAAACCCGGGTCAGCGCGATTCCCGAAGCCGAAATCTGGCGCGCGCCCGCAGGCAGCGCCTTTGTCGTTCTGACCCATGATCACGGGCTGGATTTTCTGCTGACGACCGCCGCGCTGGAACGAAATGACGCCGCTTATGTGGGGATGATCGGTTCCGCCACAAAGCGGGTAAAGCTCAGGAACTGGGCGCAGAAACACTGTGACGGACAGTCCATCGAACATTTGAAATGCCCCATTGGGGCTAGCGGTAGCCGCGACAAGCGGCCCAGCGTCATCGCCGCCTTCGTGGCGGCCGAAGTGATGGCTGAATTGACCTCTGAAACTGCCGCGACCGCCCTGACCGGGGCAAACCAGGCACCCCTGCGGGGCCATCATCACGACCGGAAAGGGAGATCGGCCTGACACCTGTCGGGCCAAACCGGTCACATCAGAGGAGGAGACCGTCATGGACGGGAGGACCTATGAATACAAGCTGTTTAGCCGCAGCGATTTCAGCGCTTTCTGGGCGCTGTTTACCGACAACCTTGTCAACTTGCTGATCCTGTCCGGGGTCTGCCAATTCGTGTTTCAAATGCCTGCGGACATCGTCTTTGGCCGCATCGTTCCCGGCGCTGCCATAGCGATTTTGGCCGGTGTAACCGTCTACGCATACCTCGCCAAATGGGCGGCAAACGCGCAGGGCAAAGACGTAACCGCGTTGCCCTACGGCATCTCGACGCCAGTTATGTTCGTCTACCTGTTCGGGGTGATCGGACCCATCTATTGGGCGACAAATGATCCAATGCTTGCCTGGCAAGTGGGCATCGGCGCCGGGTTCATGGGCGGCATCGTCGCGGCTTTGGGCGCGGTGGTTGGACCGTATCTCAAGCGGATCACGCCACGTGCGGGGATGCTGGGGACGCTGTGCGGCATTGCCCTGGTCTTCATCGGCTCTGTGCCGCTGGCCGAAGTGTTCGAGAACCCCATCATTGGCTTTACGTCGCTGCTGTTCATCCTCTGGGGGTTGATCGGCCGTTTCCGCCTGCCGGGCAATGTTCCGGCCGGCCTTGTCGCGATTGCTGCCGGTACCGTGATCGCCCTTCTGCTTGGCGAGTCCAAAATTGATGTCAGCGGCATCGGGTTCTACCCGCCGATCCCGTATTTCGGTGATCTGATCGCCGGTGTGCAATACCTGTTCGCCAACCCTGAGCTGTTCCTGGTGCTGATCCCCGTGCAGATCTACAACTTCATCGAAACGATGAACAACGTGGAATCCGCCGAAGCGGCAGGCGACCATTACCCTGTCGGGCTCTGCCAGGTGACGGACGGCGCGGGCACGATGCTGGGTGCTCTGTTTGGTTCGCCATTCCCGACAACCGTTTACATCGGCCATCCGGCCTATAAACGGCTGGATGCCCATGCGGGGTATATTGTCGGTGTGGCCGTTGTAATTGCCGCCGCCGCCTTTCTGGGGTTCCTGTCCTTCCTCGCGGGGCTGATCCCGATCGCCGCAGCCGCACCGGTACTGGTCTTTGTATCAGTCAGCCTGATCACCAACACGGCCTGGGCTGTAAAACCGATGCACATGGCTGCGGTATCCTTCGCGATCCTGCCCCATATCTCGGCCTTCCTGATGGTCAAATGGGGATCTTTGATGAACGCCCTGCGCAGCAGCGGTGTCGAAGGGTTGCCATCCTTGGGAGATCCTGATCTGACCTCGGCCCTTCTGATGGAAGGGGCTCATTACGAGGGGCACCTTGCCCTGAGCCAGGGGGCGATCATCACCGGTCTGGTCTGGGGTGCCATCGTGGCCGATGTGATTGACGGGCGCTTCCGGATGGCCGGCGCGTTTGCTGTCGCAGGTGGGCTGATGTCTTCGATCGGCATCATCCATTCCTACACGCTACAGATGCCTCAGTTCGACGGGATAACCATCGGCTATCTGATCATCGGCGCGTTCCTCTATGTCTACCCGATGTTCGCCCCGAAAGAGGATCTCGAACATCGTATCATCGTACCGGACGAACCCGATCTCATCGATGACGATTCACCCGCCCAACAGGCCTGATCGACAGCGGGGCAGTCGCATGGCTGCCCCGAAAACCTTCCCTTCCCGTTCAGTCGTGGTCGTTCATGAGGCAGAGTTTGCCCTGCGACCGCTTGCTGATCTTTCTCTCGCCTATCTCCGGGCAGGGCATTTGGTTCGCACAGATGTTGCAGTGGATCACCCTTGCGAACCACACGGCTGCGCCGCCTGGGCAACTTCCAACACGAACACGGGCGCCGCATCGGCTGGGTCACACAAAACAGACGACCACAGGTGATGTGCGCGGGGTCAAGACCCTCACCCGCAAGCCCCGCAATCGGCCAGGCGTGACGAATTTTGTCGTTTGCAGGCATTTTTGTCGCTTTCCGGCTTGTTGCGGCATGCTGGTATGAACAAGAATACCTGCTGATGAACAATTGTTTTCCAAATCCCATGGACCGCCGTGCCACCGGCTGTGACCTTGTGATCCCAGCCTGATCTCAGGGCCTCTGGCCCTTACGCATCACGCTGTGACTACGGATTTTTCGGATAACCTCATGACAACTCACGCGCTGCGCCTGGCCATCGATATTGGCGGCACGTTCACGGATACGGTTCTTGTCTCTGGCGAAGAGACGATACTTGCCTCGACCAAAACCCTGACCACACATCACAACCCCGCCGACGGAGCCATGCAAGGCGCAGCGCGCGTAATGCAACAGACAGGGCACCGTCTGAGCGAAGTCACCGGTTTCATTCACGGCACCACGCTGGCCACCAACGCGCTGATCGAAAAACGCGGCGCGGTCGTGGCAACCGTGACCACCGAAGGGTTCAGGGACATTCTGGAAATCGCCTACGAGCGGCGCTATTCGCAATATGACATCAATCTGGAAAAACCTGATCTGCTGGTGCCGCGTGAGCGCGCGCTGACGGTCCGCGAGCGCGTTTCGGCGGATGGCAAGGTATTGATACCGATGGAAGACACAGCCATCGACGCGCTGTTGAAGGACATCGACGCCAGCGGAGCAGAAGCCATCGCCATCTGCCTGATGCACGCATATGCAAACCCCGAGCACGAGCGCAGGCTGCGCGATACGCTGGCGGACAGGCGCCCCGATCTGACCGTCTCGATTTCGTCGGACGTCAGCCCCGAAGCGCGCGAATTCGACCGGCTGTGCACGACAGTCGCCAACGCCTATATCCAGCCTCTGATGGCAACGTATCTGGCCCGGTTTGTCGAACAATTCGAGGCCCGGGGCGTCACCTGTCCGATCCTGATGATGACCGCGGGTGGTGGAATGTGCACCATGCGAACCGCCGCGCGGTTTCCGATCCGGTTGGTGGAATCCGGCCCTGCCGGCGGTGCCATTCTGGCCGCCCGCGTCGCCGCCCGCGCCGGTCTGGATCAGGTACTGTCCTTTGACGTCGGCGGCACCACCGCCAAACTGTGCCTGATCGACAACGCCCGTCCGCAGACCTCACGCCAGTTCGAGATTGCCCGCGCCGCCCGGTTTATCAAAGGATCCGGCATGCCGGTGCGTATACCGGTCATCGAAATGATCGAGATCGGCGCCGGAGGCGGTTCGATTGCCGGGGTTGACCGGTTGGGACGGCTGACCGTGGGGCCAAAATCAGCGGGATCCGAGCCCGGCCCCGTCGCCTTCATGCGCGGCGGAACCCGGCCTACGGTGACCGACAGTGATATCACGCTGGGCTATATCGTACCGGACACGTTTGCCGAGGGGCATATTCAGCTTGATCCCGAAGGCTCGAAACAGGCGCTGAGCCGGGTGATCGGGTCGAAGCTGGATCTGGATGCCGTAGGCGCCGCCGATGGCGTCAGCCGCATCGTCGACGAAAGCATGGCCAGCGCGGGTCGGATGCATGCGGTGGAATCCGGCAAGGACTTGGGCCCACGAACAATGATTGCGTTTGGGGGCAACGGGCCATTGCACGCCAGCCGGGTGGCGCGGTCCGCCGGGGTCAGCCGCATCGTGATCCCGCCCGATCCCGGCGTCGGATCGGCCGTCGGTTTCCTGTTCGCTCCGGTGTCTTTCGAGATCGTCCGCTCGCGCTATTCGTTGCTGGGCAGCATGGAGCTGAACGGGATCAACACGCTGTTCGAAGCCATGATTTCCGAGGCAAGAGAGGTCGTCTTGCAAGGGGCCGGCGATGTCCCGACCCAGACGCTGCGCACTGCCTTCATGCGCTACCACGGACAGGGACACGAGATCGAGATCTCCCTTCCTGACCGCCCCCTGACCGCCGAAGATATCGTGCCGCTGACCGCTGCATTCGAACAGGAATACCGCAAGCAATTCTCGCGCCCGGTGCCGGGAATGCAGATCGAGATTCTCAACTGGGCGGTGCGTGTCGCGACCTGTGACAGCTTCGTGCCGGCGGTTCCAGAAACGCCCCGGTTGAAGACAATCTCGGTGCCGGAAACCCGTCCGATCACCTGTGACGTGGACGGAGTATCAAAGCCAGCGGCCTTCGTTGCCCGGTCGGATCTGAAGCCCGGCGACCACCTTCACGGCCCTGCATTGATCACCGAGCCGCAGACAACCACGCTCGTGTCCGCCGACTTCTCGGCACATGTGGATGCCCTTGGAAACCTCGTCCTCGTTCAGGACCAGAAAGGAGGCGCATGATGTCGTCCGATCTTTCGCCCGCCCGATTGCAGGTGATGTGGAATCGTCTGCTGGCCGTGGTAGAAGAACAGGGCCAAACCCTGATCCGCGCCGCCTTCAGCCCGATCGTACGCGAATGTGGTGACATCTCTGCAGGGATATTTGACGCCGATGGCCGGATGCTGGCGCAGGCCGTGACCGGCACGCCGGGGCACATCAACACCATGGCCGAGGCGGTGCAGCACCTGCGCCGGGCTTTCCCGGTTCAGACCATGAAGCCGGGCGACATCTACATGACGAACGACCCATGGCTTGCCTCGGGGCACCTGAACGATTTTCTGCTGATGATGCCCGCATTCAAGGATGGCAAGGTGGTGGGCTTTACCTCCTGCACCTCGCATCTCGTTGATCTGGGTGGGTTGGGCATGGGCCCCGAAGGTTCCGACATCCATGACGAGGGCCTGCTGATCCCGCCCTGCAAGCTGGTTGAACAGGGCACCCCCAACGCTTTGCTGCTGGACATCATCCGCGCCAACAGCCGCGAACCCATCGCCAATGATGGCGACATCTATGCACTGATCGCCTGCTGCGAAGCCGGGGTTGCAAGGCTGCTGTCGATGATGGAGGAATTTGGCCTCGACGATCTAGGGACGCTCGGCTCGTACATCATCGACACGTCGCGCCGCGGCACGCTGGAGGCCATCGCCGACGTGCCCGAAGGTGTCTACAAGAATGTTCTGAAGATGGACGGCTATGAGAATGAGCTGGAGCTGCACGCGACCCTGACCGTAAGGAAGGACGGCATGCATGTGGATTTCTCGGGCACCTCGGGCTGTTCGCGCAAGGGCATCAACGTGCCGCTGAACTATGCCACCGCCTATACGGTGTTTGCCTTGCGCTGCATTGTCGGCGCGGACATTCCCAACAATGCGGGATCGCTGGAGCCGTTTACCGTTGACGGGCCAAAGGGCTGCATCCTGAACGCGCAGCGCCCGGTGCCGGTTGCGATGCGGCATACCCTGGGTCAGGTCACGCCCGATCTGGTTCTGGGCTGCCTGCATCAGGCCCTGCCCGATGCGGTCCCGGCCGAAGGCGCAAGTTGCATGTTCGACCTGCCCATGCGCCACGCGCCCGAAGTGGCCCGTGATGGCGGTCGCGAATTCGCGGTGGAACCCGTGCACAATGGTGGAACCGGCGCGCGACCTCATGCCGATGGTCTGTCGGCCACGGCCTATCCGTCGGGCGTGTTCGGCAGTCAGGTCGAGATCACCGAAAGCGTCGCACCCGTGACGATCTGGCGGCGCGAACTGCGCCCGGATTCCGGCGGCGCGGGCAAGTATCGCGGCGGGCTGGGGCAACGGATCGAGATGACCTCGTCCAACGGGGCACCCTTTATCGTGTTCCTGTCGGTCGAACGGCTGAAATACCCGGCGCTTGGCCGTATGGGCGGCAGACCCGGCGCGCCCGGTCGCATCCGTTTCAGGGACGGTGCAAACGATATTCCGGGTAAAGGAGAATTGCGGGTGGAACACGGTGATTACCTGATCTTCGATACACCGGGCGGCGGCGGCTTTGGCGACCCTGCCGAACGCGACCCGGATGCGCTGGCACTGGACATCAAACGCGGGTTGGTAAGTGCGCAAGGCGCCAGGATTTACGGGGGTGACGCATGATCCGACCGGTTCCTTACGTTGGCGCCATGGGCGCTTATGCGCTGGCTGATCCGAACGGCGCAGGCACGATTTCACTGGCGCAGAACGAAAGCGCCTTTCCCGCAAGCCCCGCCGCCGTTGCGGCCGGGCAGGCAGCGCTGGCGGATCTGGCCCTTTATCCAGATCCGGAATGGGCCGAAATGCGCTCGGCCATTGCCGAGGTGCACAGGCTCGACCCCGCGCGCATTTTATGTGGGGCGGGCTCGATGGAACTGATTGGCTGTCTGATCCGCGCCTTTGCCGGACCGGGCGATCAGGTGCTGGGCACACAATATGGCTATGCCTTTGTCGCCTCGGCCACAGCACAGGCACAGGCCGAATATGTGGCAGCGCCCGAGGTCAATTTGACCGTATCGGTGGACGCGCTGCTGGCCGCTGTCACACCTGCCACCCGCATCGTGTTCGTCTGCAATCCGGGCAACCCCACCGGCACGCTGATCCCGAATGACGAAATTGTCCGCCTGCGATCGGATCTGCCTGGCGATACATTGCTGGTGGTGGACCAGGCCTATGCGGAATTTGCCGATGCCACGAACGATCCCGCGCAGATCTTTGCGCTGGTGGATCGGGGCGACACCGTGATCACGCGTACATGTTCCAAGGCCTACGGGCTGGCGGGGGCGCGGGCCGGCTGGGGCTGTTTCCCAAGCGAAATCTCGGGTGAGGTCCGCAAGCTTTTGAATCCCAACAATATCTCGATTGCCTCGCAGGCAGCGGCGGCGGCGGCGATGCGGGATCAGGCCCATATGCGCAACGTCGTCGCACGGACAGCCGAAATTCGGGACCGGTTTGCGCAGGAATGCCGCGAACTGGGCCTGAGCGTGCCGGAAAGCCACACAAATTTCGTGCTGATCCGCTTTGCCTCGACCGCGCAGGCACAGCGCGCCGACACGGCCCTGCGGGCTGAGCGCCTGATGATGCGCGGCATGGGCGGCTATGGTTTGTCGGACTGTTTGCGCGCCACGATCTGTGCGCCCGAAGTGATGGACAAGGCCCGCGACATCTTGAAAGGAGCGCTGACATGACCGAGACCCGCACAGCCGCCAAGATCGGTGTTCTGGTGCCCTTCACCAACACCAATCTGGAACCGGATATGGAGATGCTGCGACCGCCAAACACCACCATCCATTTCCAGCGCATGGGCGGTTATGACGTGGACGAAATTCCCTGCTCGGATCAAATGGCAGGTTTGGGCGCTTCGGATATCAGCCACGATCTGCGGATGATCTCGGGAGTGCGGCCCGATGTGGTGCTGTACGGCTGCACCTCGGCCACCCTGACCCATGGGCCGTCTTTCGACGCTGAGCTGGCGCAACAGATCAAATCGGAATCCGGTGCGCTGTCGCTGACCGCGGCCGGATCATTGATCGCCGCAATCAAGGTACTGGGGGCCACAAAGGTCGGCTTTTCCTCGCCCTATCTGGGCGAAATAAACGCTCAGGCGATGGATTTCATGGCCCAGAACGGAATCGAGACCGTTCGATGCGCCGATGTGGGCCGAAAGCTGGGCAATTACGGTCAGGGAGAGCTGACCCCGGACGACGTCTATGAACTGGCCTGTCAGGCCGATCACCCGCAGGCACAGGCCATAATTCTCAGCTGCACCGACATGCGTTCGGTCGAGGCGGTCGACCGGATTGAAGCAACGCTGGGCAAGCCGGTCGTCACCTCAAATCAGGCGATGATGTTCTGCCTTATGCGGGCGCTGAACCTGCCGCGTCATGACGCGCTGCCAGGGCGATTGTTCGACCTGCTCTGACCGGATCAGGGCGCAAGGCGACAATGTAAAAAAGCAAGCTCACCTCGAGCGGGTCTTGGATCACCCAGACTTGCTCCCAGCTCCAATTCAACCTGTGCAGCGGGCGGCAGGGCCTGCATCATCGCCGCCATCAGGATCAAGGGTGCGGATGTGCCGGTCGGAACGCGTTTCAACGGCAGCTTCGGCAGATTTTACGTCTGGTCGGCGGGGGCGTAGATCAACGCGCCAAGGTCTGAGAATTTCGAACCTGGCGCGCCCAGCCCCAGAACCGCATCACGAATGGCGGCGGCACGGGATGCACCCAGTGATGGTGTCGCAAATTCCATGAATTTGTCGATCACTTCTGCCTCATCCATTGGTGCCTCGGGTCCGCCGCGTGCATGTACGTCGCCCGACTCGAGTATCCGCCCGTCGGTCAGAGTGATGCTGACATCGGCGAACCGGCTTTCGGGGAAACGGTCGGAATGGCGTGCGGCCTCTGAAACCGAGATACGCTCGACGATCGAGGCGACCAGCGGTTCGGCCAGGCCCGCACCGGTGATGTTCTCAACTCCGATCCGGCCATGCGCAACCATTGTCGCGACAGCAAATGGCAGCGAATACTGCGCCTTGGACGTATCATCCGGCATGCCCTGGAAAAGGCAGGCGCTTTCCCGAAACGTGTTTACATGAATCGCGGCAATATCGCGGTAAGTCAGGTCGTTTTCACGCATGAGTGCACGGGTGGCATCAATTGCGGCGTGGGCCCAACGGCAGATCGGGTAGGGTTTGACATATTGATGCTCCATTTGCCAGAAATCGCCCAGATCTTGCCAATGGGGGGCAACGTCTGCCGCTTCGATGGTGATGGCCGGCGCCCCGGTAAAGCCTTTCTCGGCCAATACCGCTGAAGAAATGCCAACCAACGCGCCCCAGCCCGAACCGTCATGCAGCATGGTGGGATTGGCGATCTCGCGCATCATCTGGCTGCGCGGGCCATGATATTCGGCGATCCCCATGGCCTGCCGCATCTGTTCGGCCGTCAAACCGCGCAAGCGCGACGCCACGGCCACCACGCCAAGCGCGTTCCAAGCTCCGGATGTGTGATAATCGCTGACAGTGTCATGCAACGAAATGCCCGCGCGTCCCGCGACCTCGTATCCAACGATCACCGCCGCCAACGCTTCGGGGCCTGAAAAATCTTGAACGGTTTCAGCCAATGCCGCCAGTGCGGGAACGACGACAACCCCGATGTGGCCTTTGGTCGGATTGTATCCATCATGGCCGTCCAAATTGTCGGTCTGTGTGGCCGCTGCATAGGCCGCACCCGCGACGCTGACGCGTCGACCGTCGAAAAGCATGCGCGCGCTCAGCCCCGGGTCGCCCGCGCCAAACAGCGCTACCGCACTCTCGCGCGCAATCCGTCCGGCCTGCATCGGCCCCGATCCTATGGTGATCCCCAGCGTATCCAGCAGCATCAACGCCGCTGCCTTGCGTGCGGTATCAGGAAATTCCTGCGCGGCACGATTCAGCGCAAAATCTGCAACGGTCTGAAAGGTATCTGTCACGGTGTCCAGTCGAGGTTTTTCTTTCGGGTTCCGGTTACAAGAAAAAGCCTATGTGAGTTTGCGCATAGCGGCACGAAAACAATCATGGGGCAATGGCCCCGGATTATTTGTGACTAGGACCAGATCACATTTCGAGGCAGAACCATACGTGTGAGTCGCTCATGGGCAAGACAGCAAGCCCTGGGCTTATTAATTCTTTGCGATGTGCCTTGCCTGAGAAACGTCCGTCATGATGAATCTTCCACACCTGACCTTTCTTCGCTCGTTCGAAGCGGCGGCACGGCACCTGAGCTTTACCGCTGCTGCCGAAGAGCTGAACTGCACCCAATCTGCCGTCAGCAATCATGTCCGCTCGTTGGAAGAGTTTTTGCAGCGCCCCCTGTTCGTGCGCCATCCCCGTTCCCTGTCGCTGACAGATGTGGGCGAGGCCTATCTGCCGTCGGTGCGCCATGCCCTCCAGGAAATCAACGCTGCCACGCAATCGGTCATCGTGCGGTCGCATACCCGCAAAGTGGTGGTTTCTTGCCCGGTCAGTCTGGCCGAGAACTGGTTGCCGGATGTGATCCGTGGTTTCAACGCGGTGCATCCCGATATTGATCTGACGGTTCATGGCACTGTCTGGACTGATGTCGAACCAAATGTTTCGGACATCTCGCTGACAATCAATCATGTCGACGATGTGTCGCCGGACGCCCAACGTTTGTGGGTCGAAAAGCTGGCCTTGGTCTGTGCGCCCGACTTTCTGGTCGATGGCGAGCCGCTGACCGACCCCAAGCAATTGCAGAATGCACCGCTGATCCATATCCTGGGCCGCCCCTCCTATTGGGAGCACGCGGCGCGGCATTTCGGGTTGTCCGATCTGAGCCAGAAGGGCGGGTTGCGGACGAATGTCTCGAATCTGGCGATGGAAATGGCCGCCAAGTCACTGGGATGCGTCGCCCTGCCCCGGTCGCTGGCCCGGTCCTATGTCGAGCGGGGGCTGCTGATCGAGCCTTTCCGGTTTGATCTGAACAGTCCCTGGACCTATTTCATGCGTCTCAAGGAAAAACCCGTTTCACCACCGGTCCGGCTGTTTCAGAACTGGCTGTTGCAAGCCGCCGCTGAAATGGACAGCTGATCGACCGGTCATTTGCCGGGGCATGTCACGCGGCCCCTATTTTCCTTGCCAGCCAGCTTGTTGGCGGCGAGAACGCGCAATCACTTCCGCGCGTCATCAATACCCAAGGCAGGGGCTATTCCAGCCCTCAACAGCACCCTCTTTGCAACCGAGTTTCGACACCAACCAGTTCTTCCTGATCGTCGGTTCCGCTGAACAAAGCCGACATGATCGCGATTTCGGAGGGCTTTGCACCATCTGCGCTTCTATTGCCTCAATATCCGCAAGAATCTATGGGATGCATCACGCAAGTGCTGACGGCCATTGAAACCGGCGTCAGTTTCTTTGATTGTGCCCACGCCGTCCGTGGTAATTGGTAAAAAGGATTTTTGGATGCGTATTGCAATGATCGGCACCGGTTATGTTGGCTTAGTGTCCGGTGTATGCTTTTCGGACTTTGGTCATGACGTGATTTGCGTCGACAAGGCTGAGCAAAAGATCGACATGCTCAAGGCCGGAGAAGTGCCGATTTATGAACCGGGCCTGGATGTGCTGATGGCAAAAAACGTTGCTGCCGGTCGCCTGAGTTTTTCAACCGATCTGAAAACAGCAGTTGATGGCGCCGATGCGGTTTTCATCGCGGTCGGAACTCCGACCCGACGAGGGGACGGCCACGCGGATTTGACCTATGTGATGGCCGCGGCGGAAGAGATCGCCCAAGCGGTTACCGGTTACACGGTCATCGTCACCAAATCGACCGTGCCGGTGGGAACAAACAGAAAAGTTCAGGAAGTCGTTGCGGCAGCCAACCCCACAGCCGAATTCGACGTGGCCTCGAACCCTGAATTTCTGCGCGAAGGCGCTGCAATCGACGACTTCATGCGCCCCGATCGCGTCGTCGTCGGTGTGGAAAACGATCGCGCCGCCGAAGTGATGGCCGAGATTTACCGACCGCTTTATCTGCGTGACTTTCCGATCCTGACCACCGATCTGGAAAGCGCCGAGATGATAAAATACGCCGCCAACGCGTTTCTGGCGACCAAGATCACTTTCATCAATGAAATCGCAGGCCTGTGTGAAAAGGTCGGTGCGGATGTCAAGGAAGTTTCCCGCGGCATCGGTCTGGACGGACGAATTGGCAACAAATTCCTGCATGCGGGGCCGGGCTATGGTGGCTCTTGTTTTCCCAAGGATACCGCCGCGCTGGCGCGGATCGGGCAGGATCATGCATATCCGATGCAGATCACGGAAACCGTCATTCGGGTGAATGACGAGGTCAAGAAGCGGATGATCGAGAAAATCCGCGACGCCTGCGACGACCGCCTTAACGGCAAGACGGTGGCGGTTCTGGGTGTCACTTTCAAACCCAACACGGACGACATGCGCGACGCGCCATCACTGTCCATCATTCCCGCCTTGATCGGCGGAGGAGCCAAAGTGCGCGTCGTCGATCCGCAGGGCAAAGCGGAAGGCGATGCACTGTTGCCCGGAGTCGAATGGTGCGACGACCCCTATGCAGCGGTTCAAGGGGCTGACGTTGTGGTGTTGCTGACAGAGTGGAACGAGTTCCGCGCATTGAACCTGACCGAGCTGGCCGGTTCCATGAACTCTGCCCGAATGGTGGATCTGCGCAATATCTATTCAAAGTCACAGGCGCTGAAATCCGGCTTTGAAACCTATGTCGGTGTTGGACGCTGAACGCACACCACCTGTTGGATCAGACGCGCCCACCGGACCCGCTTGGGTCCGGCAGTGATCTGCCTTCACGGGCTATTCGGTGGCCCAGATCTTGCGGCGGCGTTCCTTGACCATGTCATTGCCTTCATCGGTGCCGTCGTGGAACGTGTTGAACCATTCATCCCAAGGGGTTTCCCAAGTGCCGTAGTTGCAGTCGAAAAACCGATGATGCAGCTGATGAAAGAAATCCCCGACCTGAAACTTGGCCTTGTTGCCGACCTTCACGTGCTCGAACCCGGCATGAGAGGTCGGAGCGCCGATGCCGTGATGGAACAGCAGGAAAACGGCGTGGATCGGATGCGACGGCAGCAGAAAAAAGATCATCGTATCGAACATCAGGAAAAAGCTCTCGACCGGATGCATCGCAAGCCCCGACCAAGGGCCGGTGTTGATGTTGCGGTGATGCCAAGCGTGGACTTTTGTATAAAGCACACCCACATGCAGCAGCCTGTGCAGCCAGTAGAAATGGAACCCGGCCCAGATCGGCACAAAGACGGTCATGGCGATGAACCAGATCGGGTTGCCGTCAAATGTGATCATCGTGATCCAGCCATTGGCATAGGAATACAAGATCAGACATTCCCAGAACGTCCAGAACGTCAACGCCGGGCCCAAGGTCCAGAACATGTTGTCCCAGACCTGATTTTTGAAAGTGAACACCTTGGCGCCCTTCATCATCGGGCGCATGTCATACCGGTATTCGTCCTGCTGCGTACGGAACCTCCAAAGGGCCAGGTGCAAGCCGCCTGCAACCACCATCAGGATACAGAAATTGCGGAACCAGATTTCCGCAACCCAATCCCAGCCGAAGGTCTCGATCCTGCTCAATGAAGGCGTCAGACAGGTCCAGGTGATGACCGCAAAGACCAGCAGCAGCGCCCGCAATGCAAGTGGGTTCCAGCTTTGCAACAGGTATTTCAACGCGGCCAGAGGTTTTATCGGCCAATCCCAGTAGGGCGCGGTCTGAATCGGCAGCTGGGGCGTGTAGTTCCAGATCTTGCGCTTGGTTCGTGGCGGCAGGGCGGGGTCTGACATAGTGGTCTCATTTCATCTGTTCACTGACCACAAGCCTAAGGCCGGGGATCAAAAGCTCAGACCCAATTGTCTTGCCGGTGAGGCTAAGTTCTGCTTAGCCTGCTGGAATGAACACCCGTGTTCCTTCCCTCAACTGGCTGCGCGTATTCGAGGCTGCGGCCCGAACCGAAAGCTTTGCCCGTGCCGCGACCCAGTTGAACATGACGCCTGCCGCCGTCAGCCAGCAGGTCAAAGCGTTGGAAACACGGCTGGGCACACCCTTGTTCCACCGCCACGCGCATGCGGTCACTTTGACCGAGACCGGGCGCGCCTATCTGCCGTCGGTACAGCAATCCTTGCTCATGCTTGAAACGGCAACCGCGGGTCTGTTCGGCGAAACCCGTGAGCAAAGGCTTTACGTGCAGTCGGTGCTGCTTTTTGCACATGGCATTCTGGCCGGGGGTGTTCCCGGATTTCAGGCGGCGCATCCTCAGATCAACCTTTCGCTTTCGACCGGCAATGTCGTGTCGGATTTTGCCAATCGGTTCACTGACCTTCAGATCGTGTTTGGTAACCCTGCGCTGTTTGGCTCGGAAAGTGACGAGTTGATGCGCGAACATCTCTATCCCATCGCCCCACCCGAGGTTGCTGCCCGGATCGAGACGGCAAAGGACTTGTTCGACTTCACCTTGATCGAAGTTTCGACCCATCGGGCAAGCTGGCCGCATTGGTTCGAACACCAGCGGCTGCCAGCGGGCCGGGCACGGTACTTTTTTGCCGACAATTCGGTGATGGCGGCCGAGCTCTGCGCCAGCGGATGCGGCATTGCCTTGGCGCGCGCGCCCGCGTCAGATCGGATTATGAAGCTGTCGGGTTTGGTTCCCTGCCTGCCAGACATCTCATGTCCGGGGCAGGAAGCCTATCATCTGGTCTACCCTTCCCGCACGGCGCTGCGCCCGGCAGCGCGTACGTTTCGCGATTGGCTGATGGATTACAGCGCCGCCGTCCAGACGCGGTAACGCCCCTGCCCGGTGACTTCGCGAACCAGACCCCGCTGCGCGAACAGGTCGAAATTGCGCTGTACCGCGGCGCGGGAAGCCTTGGTCAGGTCTTCGGCCAAAGGCGCGGATACCATGGGCCAGGCCGTCAATGCATTGATCAGGCGCGGTGGGGTGCGGCCGCTCAGATCCTGCGTGACCTCTTTGGCTTTCGCCTCCCACGCGCTGATCCGGTCTAGGCGCAACAACGCCGCAAGGGCAGCCTGGCCTGCGCCGCCGATCCATGCGCTCAGTTTTTCCGACGGATCCCCCGAGCCGCGCAGCGCACGCGGCCCGGACAAGGCCAAGGGCATGAACTGCGCACCGCCACGCCCCATCGAGGCCGCATGCCGCGCGGCTATGACGGCTGCTTCCGTGTCCTGTCCGATGCCTTGTGACACCGCCCGCCAGGCGTGAAACGCAATTGCCGACTGCGTCACAGGATGCAACCCTTCGGCGTTTTGCATGACCTCGGCCAGATCAATGATGGATTCCGGGGTCGCGTCGGCCCCCTGAGCCAGTCGGTCAAGAAACGCGGTCAGCCCGCGTTCCCAACCGCCGGCAGCAGGCGGCGCGCCCGAACTCAGGCGTCGCACGGCCCATCCGGCCCGGAACAGGGCCTGCACGTCATCATGAGTCGCGCCGATCCGCAAACCGGTCCACAAAGCCAATCGATCCACGCTGATCCGGTCTCCGGTCCACCACCCCAGATCGGACGTCTCCATCAATGCCAAGCGATGCGTCCAGCCTTCGGGGCCCGCTCGCAACCGTTCATCCAGCGCGCCAAAAGTCATGGCCAGATCCGCAAGTTCCGCAGAAAGGTCGGACTGCGCAGCCCGCCAATCACGCGGATCGAACAGCAGGCGCTGTTCGCGTCGCGGCCCGGGCAGGAAGAAACCCTCGTCTTCCTCGACTTCATCCGGTGGCAAGAACCACAGGTCGTCCTCTTCGGACGGATCGCCGTCATAGATGCTGGCGGGGCCAAGATCTTCGGCCTCGTCTTCAGGAAGGGGCAAGGGTTTCTTCGACGTCATACCCCGCATTCTTCGGGCATTCCCGTTGCTTCACAAGGGGTATTCCGTCAGCTCGCAAAGGTTCCGGTCAGAACATCCAGTTCGCTGCTCAAATCGGTCTGCGGAGAGCTGCCCAGCAGCATGTAACCATAGCCATCCTGCGCCCAGGTCGCTGTTGCCAAACCGTTCAGAATGGCCTGTTTGACCTCTGCCTTCGGGGCGTTCGGCCCCTGGCGGATAACACAGAAGGCAAAGGGTTGACCCTGCTCATCGGCGAAAACGACCTGAACCAAAGGCTTTCCCTTGAACGAAAGCACTTGTGCTCGCTTCAACTCCAGCCCAGGCAGGGAGTCCAGCGCTTCACGGTTCAGAGACCTGCCAAGTGCTGCCTCGGCCATCGCGAACTGCTTGTCCAGCGATGCCTCGGAACTGTCCAGCGAGACAATCGTCTCGGGCACATAAAGCGACTGATAGATCGCCGCTTGCTGCGCCCAGCCCAGTTCCGCCGGACGCGTCGCCCAGAATGTCAGGGCAACGGCTGCAACCCCGACGCCCGCGGCCACGGCCAGAAGGCGCAGAAACCCGCCATTGGTGTTTCGCGCCACGGGTTCCGGCAAATCGACCTTCGGCGCCGCGGTGGGCAGTGTCTCAAAGACCTGCCGAACGACAGGCGCAAACGGATCCAGCGCCATCAGGCGGCGTTCAAGCTCGACATCATCCTCAACCGCGGCCTCGATGGCGCGGCTCTGAGCCTCATCCAGCGTGCCTTCCAGATACGCCAACAGCGTCTCGTCGGAAAACGTCATTTGCCACTCCGTCGCGCGGCGTCTGCCGCCTCAAACTGCATCACGGTTTTCAGTTTCCGCCGGGCATTCGATAGCCGGCTCATGATTGTGCCGATGGGAACGTCCAGCAATGCAGCGGTTTCGCGGTAGCTGTACCCTTCGACGAACACGAGCATGACCGTTTCCCGCTGCGCTTCTGGCAGCTGCATCACTTGAGTAAACACTTCAGCCGCAAAAATATTCGTTTCTGAATCCGGCAAAGTTGCGACCAGTTCCGATTCTGGGGTCACGGACAGCGCCTGTGCCCGCCGGACGGAACGAGACCGCACTTCGTTCAACCAGATTGACCGGCAGATCGTCATCAGCCAACTGTCCAGACGATCATGCGACGTTACCTGATGATGCCGCTCGAGCGCACGCAGGCATGTGGCCTGCACCAGATCGTCCGCCACATCCGATGCCCCCGACAACGCCAGAGCAAACCGCCAGACGCGTCTTGAGTGCATCTGTACGGCGTCACGAACGGCCTGTTCGGAAGTCATCTCGGCACTCATCGAATAAAACGCGACCTGTGTGTGTTTGTCAGAAACGGACCCGGCCCGCAGGGCCAAAACTGACATAAACCGCGGAGGAAAGAAATGAAACTTCTGTTGAAGGCAGTCACGTTTGCGTCGGCAATTGTTGCAACACCCATATGGGCAGCGGGCTGGACACTGGAGTCCGATCGCTCGCATCTGGCCTATGGAACGATCAAGAAAAACGCGGTGGGCGAGGTCAACAGCTTCACCAGCCTGAGCGGACACGTGACGCAGGAGGGCGTGGCCGAAATCGAGATCGACCTGTCCTCGGTCGAGACCAACATAGAAATTCGCAACGAACGGATGATCGAATTTGTATTCCGCCAAGCACCCACTGCGCGCCTGACGGCCGAATTCGACATGGCGAAGGTTGCAGGGCTGGCCGTGGGTGAAACCACCACTCTGGATGCTGCTTCCGTGCTTTCGCTGGCCGGCACGGAAGTTGAGTTTGACGCGGAAATGTTCGTCGCACGCTTGTCCGAGACGTCAGTGCTTGTTTCGACAAACGACATGGTGTTTCTCAGCACCGAAGACGCCGGTGTCAACGCCGGCGTGGACAAGCTTATGGAATTGGCAAGCCTGCCCGGCATCACCCGAACGGTACCGATTACAGCCCGGCTGATCTTTCACACGGATGAAGAACATGCCGCGACGGCATCGGAAGCCACAGAGGTTGTTGCTGCCGCAGCTGTTCAGGGTGACGCGACGGCCGGCAAAAAGGTGTTTCGCAAGTGCAGCGCTTGCCACAAATTGAAAGAAGGCAGCCATGGTGTTGGCCCGTCCCTGCACGGCATTCTCGGCGCAAAGGCCGGTCAGGCCGAGGGATTCAAGTATTCGACAGCGCTGGAAAGTTCCGACATCGTCTGGACCCATGAAACCCTGAGCGCATTCCTGACGGATCCCAAAGGGTATCTTCAGGGCAATCGAATGCAGTTTCGCGGCCTGAAAAAGGACGAAGATATTGTTAACCTTCTTGCGTATTTGCAAGAAGAGGGGTGACGGCAACACCCAAGAGACCTGCTGAATTTCGATTTCACGCAACCGGCCCCGGGATCGGATACGATGCTTGTGCCCGTCCCCTGTCTGGTTTCGGATCAACACGTGTTCAAAGTCAGGAATTACAGCCTTCTATCAGCGGATTCATGCCGGACACACGACTCGTTTGTGGCAAAACAGCCCGTATTTTAAGGCGTTTTTTGCGGATCCTGTCGCGCCACCAACCCTGCCTGCGCCCGTACAAAGGGGCAAATCGCGGTTGTTGTTGCGCTTTCCAACTCTTGTCCGATCGTCAACCAGCCATTATTTAGCGGGCCTACAGCTCAGATGGTCGGGATGGGCCGCTCTGCCGCAGCATGGCATCTGTCCTTTAGGCCCGACAAGATATAGGTTAACTGAGCGTGCGCACAGTTTCACGATTTGGAGAACGCAATGATAAAGCGCGCCTGGAACAAGTGGCGATCAGGCTATATGGGCCGCCTTGTAGGTGAAAGCTTTTACGCGCAAGGCAAGCTGTATGGTATTGCGGTTCTGGCAATGATTGCCGTGGCGGTCACCACGGCCGGCTCCGCATATATGATGGAGTACATTGTCGATGCGATGACCAGCCCGGAATTGCGGGGCTACGCGCATGTCATTGCGCTTGGGGTCGTGATTCTGTTTCTGGTTAAGGCCATTGCCTCGTATATTCAGTCTGTTTTCCTGGCCCGCGCCGGCAACCGGATCGTCGCGCAACAGCAAGACAGGGTTTATCGCAAACTCCTCAGGCACGGCGTCTCGTTCTTTTCGACCAATGAATCCTCAGATCTTTTGATGCGCACCACCCACGGTGCTCAGGCGGCTCGCAGCCTCATCGATGTCCTGGTCACCGGATTTGTGCGCGACGCCCTGACTTTGGTCGGCCTTGTAGGGGTTATGGTTTACCAGCAACCCGTTCTGTCGGTGATGTTCTTTGTCGTGGGCCCGATCGCCCTTCTAGGGGTACGCTATCTGCTGAAAAGCGTGCGTTCGATCATGCAGGCCGAGTTTGCATCGCTGGCTGAAATTATTCGGGTACTTCAGGAAACATCCGCTGGTATCAAGGTTATCAAGGTCTTCTCACTGGAAGATCGCATGATCAATCGCATGGACACCGCCATTCGGAGGGTCGAGGACCGGGCAAACGATATCTCGAGACTTCAGTCCGTGGCCAGCCCCCTCATGGAATTTTTGGCCGGTCTTGCTGTGGCAGGTGTACTAGTCGTCAGCACAATGGGAATCGCTGGAAGCGAACAACCTAGCGCAGGTCAGTTGATGTCTTTCATAACCGCACTTCTGATGGCATATGAACCAGCAAAACGTCTGTCGAGAATGCGTGTCCAGATCGAAACCTGCATGGTCGGTGTCGCCATGTTGTTCGACTTGCTGGATCAGGACGAGACGATGTTGGAGAGCCCCAAAGCCCATGACCTCATCGACGGCCCCGGACAGATCGAATTGCGCAATGTAACCTTTGGCTATCATGGTGCGATGCCGGTGATCGAAGAGATGAATGTCACGTTCGAGGCCGGTAAAACCACAGCTCTTGTTGGTCAATCCGGCGGCGGTAAGTCCACGTTGTTCGGCCTGATCATGCGTTTCTATGATCCCGATCAGGGCAGCGTTGAGATTGATGGTCAGGATCTACGCGAGGTGAGCTTTGCCTCGCTGAGACGCAAAATATCCTATGTCGGTCAGGATACATTCCTGTTCTCGACATCGATCATGGACAACCTGCGCTGCTCGTCCCCTGACGCCACGGACGAAGAAGTCATAGACGCCGCCAAAGCCGCACATGCGCATGATTTCATCATGGATCTGCCCGAAGGCTACAATACGCAGGTTGGCGAAAACGGCACCTTCCTGTCAGGTGGCCAGAAGCAGCGAATTGCGATTGCCCGCGCTATTCTGAGAAAAGCCGAGATCCTGCTTTTGGACGAAGCCACAAGCGCGCTGGATGCTGAATCGGAATCGCTTGTCAAAAAGGCTTTGGACACCCTGACAAAGGACGTGACCGTCGTCGTCATTGCGCACCGACTTTCGACTGTTCTGGAAGCGGATAAGATTATCGTGGTTCAGGATGGCTCGATCGTGGAACAGGGCAATCTGGACGAGTTGATGAAAAAGAACGGAAGCTTCCGCAATCTGTTCAATCAGCAATTCAAAAAACACGAACCCTCGGCGGAAGTGGCAGAGTAGCCCCTGCATTCGGTCTGTCACATGCCTCCCCTCTCTGGGCAAGACCTGTCCGGAAGAGGGGCGGAGTATTCTCATCACGAGTGTCCGTGCATCGAAATCATCAGGCCCAATCCCGGGAAACAAACGGTTCTATCTCGCGCGCGGATTCGAATATGGCGATCTTGGTCGGTAGCGACACAAACATGTGGCATGGTCGCCCACGCCTGCGCGCCGTTCCTGCCAGCGCCTTGGCGGGGTGGTTCTCCCACAAGAAGTTACCGTCGCTTCTATTGCGACCGCCCTGTTTGCCACCGTCTCACACCAACGCAGAAACCTGCTTGCACTACAAGGGGTACAGACACGCGACCTGATGCGGTTCTCCGGCCAGTTCAGGCAATGTTGCCCTGCACTGATCGGTTGCCAGCCAACATCTTTGCGCAAAGGCGCAACCTTTTGGAATATTCATCGGCGACGGCAGTTCGCCCTCAAGCTTGATCCGTTCTTTTCGGGCCGTGGGGTCGGCCCGGGGCGTCGTGGACAGCAACGCCTTGGAATAGGGGTGGCGCGGCGCGGCGAACAGCTGTTCTTTGGGCGCCTTTTCAACAGCGCGCCCCAGATACATCACGATCACGTCGTCGGCAAAATGCCGGACCACGGAAAGATCATGCGAAATGAACAGATAGGCGAGGTCAAGCCGTTCCTGCAAATCCACAAGCAGGTTCAGGATCTGTGACTGGATCGAGACGTCCAGTGCCGAAACCGGTTCATCCAGAACGAGGACCCTGGGATTCAACATAAGCGCGCGTGCAATGGCGATACGCTGACGCTGCCCGCCAGAGAACATATGCGGATAGCGATCATAATGTTCGGGCCGCAATCCCACCATCTCGATCATGTCGCGCGCTTGTGTCTCGCGGTCTGCGGCGGACATGTCCGGACGATTGATGATCAGCGGTTCCTGCAAGATCTGGCCGATGCGTTGACGTGGATTCAGCGATCCATACGGATCCTGGAACACGATTTGCACCGTTTCCCGCATCTTGCTCCACCGCGACGGGGTAATGTCGACACCGTCAATCGTCAGCCTGCCCGACGTCGGCTCTTCAATCATCGTGACCAATCGCGCCAATGTTGACTTGCCGCAGCCGGACTCTCCGACGATGGCCAGAGTCTTTCCCGGTTTCAGTTCGAAATCCACCCCCGAAAGGGCCTTCACTGTCGCTGACTTGGACAGCAACCCGCCCTTCACCGTGTAAAACCGGGTCAGATATTTCGCCTGAACGATGGGGTCGGTCATGCCAATTCTCCGGCCGCAATTTTCTCTACGTAGTGACAACGTGCCTTGCCGAAGGCATCGGCATGAGGGGTCGGTGGTATTTCAGCGCAAGTTGCATCAGCAAACCGGCATCGCGGGCTGAACAAGCACCCTGCGGGGCGATCGAACTGGCCCGGCACAACGCCGGGAATCGTCGGGAGAATCTTGGAGGTCGCGCGCTCGGGCAAGGCGCTCAGCAGGGCCGATGTATAGGGATGACGCGGCATGCGGAACAAATCACACACGGGCTGCTCTTCGACTTTTTGTCCGGCATATTGCACCTGAACCCGTTCGGCGGTTTCGGCCACCACCCCCATGTCATGAGTGATCAGCACAAGGCCCATATCGTGTTCGTCCCGCAACCGAACCAGCAAGTCGAGTATCTGCGCCTGAATGGTGACATCCAGCGCGGTGGTCGGTTCGTCCGCAATCAGCAGCTTGGGCTTGCAGGCGATGGCCATCGCGATCATGACGCGCTGGTTCATGCCCCCTGACATCTGGTGTGGAAAGGTGTTCAGGCGGCTTTCCGGAGCCGGGATGCCGACCTGGTCGAACAGCTCAATCGCGCGCTGGTGGCGGTCCTTACGGTTCAAGCCAAGATGGATGCGCAGGGCCTCTTTGATCTGGAACCCCACCGTGAAACAGGGGTTCAGCGACGACATCGGCTCCTGAAAGATCATTGCCATGTCCTTGCCGATGATCTTGCGGCGCTCACGGGCCGAAAGACCGGCCAGATCCACCCCCTCAAAGCGCATCTCGTCAGCGGTGATCGTCGCGGTCCAGGGCAACAACCCCATCAGCGCCAACATCGACACCGACTTGCCCGAGCCGCTTTCGCCGACGATGGCCAGCAGCTCGCCCCTGTCGACCGACAGATCGACACCGTCCACGGCGCGGAACTTGCCCGAGGCCGTGGCGAATTCAACAGTCAGGTTGCGGATCTGCAAAAGGCTCATGCGATCAGCTCCGTTTCAGTTTCGGGTCAAGCGCATCACGCAGGCCATCACCCATCAGGTTGATGGCAAGAACGGTGACAAGAATCGCCAGACCGGGGAAGGTGACTACCCACCAGGCGCGCAGTATGAATTCGCGCGCTTCGGCCAGCATGGTGCCCCATTCCGGAGTGGGCGGCTGCGCGCCCATGCCCAGAAAGCCCAAGGCAGCTGCATCCAGGATCGCCGTCGAAAAGGACAGCGCCGCCTGTACGATGATGGGTGCCAGACAATTGGGCAGCACGGTGATGAACATCAGCCGTGACCTGCCAGCACCGGCCACACGCGCCGACGTGACATAATCCTTCTGACGTTCCGCCAGAACTGACGCGCGGGTCAGGCGCACGTAGTGGGGTTGGAAAACGATGGCGATGGCAATCATCGCGTTGGTCAGCGACGGGCCAAGGATGGCCACCAGCACCAGCGCCAACAGCAGCGACGGAAAGGCCAGAACGATATCCATCACCCGCATGATCAGCGTATCGACCCATTTGGGAGCAAAGCCCGACAGCAGGCCAATCATCACGCCACCCGATACGGCCACACAGACGACGACGATTCCGACAAAGAAGGAATAGCGCGAGCCCATGATCAGGCGCGACAGCATGTCCCGACCCAGCGGATCGGTACCCAACGGGAAAGCCCAGCTTCCGCCCTCCTGCCAAGCAGGCGGTTGCAGGATATGATCGCGGAACTGTTCGGTTGGGTCATAGGGGGCCAGAAGGGGCGCAAAGGCTGCACAAAACACAAAGGCTGCAAAAACCCAAAGCCCGATGACAGCGCCACGATTTTCACTGAAGTAATACCAGAACTCGCGCAGGGCGCTGGGGCGGTCTTCCGTTCTGGGCGGGGTTGAGGATAGTTCGGCCATCACCGCCTCCGAATTTTGGGGTTGATGATGCCGTAAAGGACATCGACCAGCAGGTTCACCAACATCACGATCACCGCGATCATCAGCAATCCGCCCTGAACAACCGGGTAGTCACGGCGAAAGATGCTGTCGACCATCCACTTTCCTATGCCCGGCCAACTGAAGATGGTTTCGGTCAGAATGGCCCCCGCCAGCAATGTGCCCACCGACAGGCCGATCACCGTAACAACCGGAATCAAAGCGTTTCGCAGTGCGTGCAATCCATTGATCCGCGTTGGTGACAAACCCTTGGCGCGCGCGGTGCGGATGTAATCTTCGCCCAGAACTTCCAGCATCGCCGACCGGGTCTGGCGTGCGATTACCGCCAGCGGAATCGTTCCCAGCACAATCGTCGGCAGGATCAGATGGCGCACGGCTGATCCGAATGCTCCTTCCTGACCCGACAGCAGGCTGTCGATCAGCATGAAGCCCGTGACGCTGGGAAAGTAATACAACAGGTCGATCCGGCCCGAGACCGGCGTCCAGCCCAGATTGCCCGAGAATATGATGATCAACAGCAGCGCCCACCAGAAGATGGGCATCGAGTACCCGACCAGCGCCGAGGACATCAGCGCCCGGTCAAAGAACTTCCCTCGGTTCACCGCCGCGATCACACCCGCGGGCAGACCCAGCGCAACGGCAAAGATCATGGCGCACAGGGACAACTCCAGCGTTGCGGGGAACAGCGAAAAGAACTCATCCCATACGGGTTTCCTAGTGACAAAGCTTTCGCCCAGATCACCTTGAAGCACGCCGGTGAGGTAATCCCAATACTGCTGCAACACCGGCTTGTCGAAACCCAGCTTTTCGACCATTTCCTGATAACGTTCTTCCGTCATGCCGCGTTCACCGGCCATCACGATGATCGGATCGCCGGGCAGCACCCGGATGAACATGAACGAAATCAGCGTCACGCCCAGAAATGTCGGAACAAACAGGCCAAGACGGGTGAGGAAATAGCCAAGCATCAGCGACCTATGATTGTAAGTTCTTTGGGAAAGCGGGTCAGTGACCGACAGCCATCCCCGGTGACAAGAACATCATCTTCTATGCGAACGCCGAACTTGTCCAATGCATACAGACCGGGTTCGTTGGTCCAGACCATGCCCGGCAGGATTTTCTGGCTGTTGCCGCGCATGATATACGGCGCCTCATGCACATCCCGGCCCAGACCGTGACCTGTCTTGGTCCGGATACGATCGGCAAAGGGCGAGGCCTCAAGCACGCCTGTGACGGCGTCGTCGATGTCATGCGCTGTCACGCCGGGGCGGCAGGCTTCGAACCCGGCTTTGTTTGCGCGCAAAACCGTGTCGTAGACATCCCGGCCTTCGTCCGGGATGTCCTGAACGAAAAAAGTTCGCGTGATGTCGGCCACAAAACCATGTTTTCGAGCGCCAAAGTCGAACAGCAAGGCATCGCCTGCTTTGATCCGGTAGTCGGCGCGCGCCTTGCCGTGCGGTCGTGCCGAGTTGTCCCCCGCAGCCACGATGGGGGAAAAGGCCAGCGACTCGGCGCCTTCCGCAAAAAGCGACTGTATCAGCGCCTGCTCGATCTGTTTTTCGGTCTGACCTGTGCGAACACCCGCAATCACACGCTCCAACGCGCGTTCCGAAATATCGATGGCCGCTTGCAGCGCGGTAATGTCTTCTTCGGTTTTGATGATGCGAAGGCCTGAGATTTCGCGTTCGCCGTCCACAATCTGCAGATCCGGAATTGCGCGGGTAAACGCGTCTGACACGAAAAACCGCATCACCTGACCTTCGACGGCCAACGATCTGATAGGACTATGCGCTGCCAGCGCGGAAAAGGCGCTGTCATAGCCGGTCTGATCGCGCCAGTCGAACACGGCACCCTCAAATCCGACCAGATCCCATGAAGCGAGTTCCAGATTGGGCACGATCGCCGCCGGATCACCCTGGGCCGGAATCACCACGACAAAAGGGCGCTCGTGGCTCATGAAGGATTTGCCCAATGCGCGGGTGAAATTCGGACCCGGCACCAGGGCCACTGCGTCCACTGACATTTCCATTGCCAATTGGCGGTATTCGGACAAATCCGGCATTCTGCCCGACCTCCTCAATAAGAAAGCCGGAGCCACCAATCTGGCGGCTCCGGTTTGTGAGTGGTGGTTTATTCGACGCTCACACCATAGAAGATGTGACCGCCCAGAGGGTGCACCTTATAACCTTGCACCTTGTTGCTCATGGGCATGTAAACGACCGAATGCGCGATGGTTGCCCACGGAGCCTGCTCTTTGAACACAACCTGCGCTTCTTCATACAGTTTGGTCCGCTCGGCCTGATCCGTGCTTTGCTTGGCCTTCAGGATCAGGTCTTCGAAGGGCTGATGGCACCATTGCGCCCGGTTGGATGCTTCGACACCGTCACAGCCCAGCAAAACCGCCAGGAAGTTGTCCGGGTCGCCATTGTCCCCGGTCCAGCCCAGCAGAACGGCACCGTCCCGGTTCAGTTCTTTCGACCGAGACAGGTATTCACCCCATTCGTACGAGACGATTTCGACGCCCACACCGATCTTGGCGAAATCCGCCTGGATCAATTCGGCCATGCGACGGGCATTGGGGTTGTAGGGGCGCTGGACGGGCATGGCCCAGATTTTCATCGACAGGTCCGAAACACCTTCGGCCTCAAGCATCGCCTTGGCCGCTTCGGGATCATAGGGATCGTCCACGATGGCGTCGTTGTAGCCCCACATGGTAGGCGGGATCGGGTTCTTGGCCACCTGGCCCGAGCCCTGGAAGACCACGTCGATGATCGCCTGCTTGTCGATCGCCATGTTCAGCGCTTTGCGCACCTTCGGATTGTCAAATGGCGCCATGGTGGTGTTGTAGGCCAGATAACCAACGTTCAGGCCCTCTTGTTCCAGCATGTTGATGTCCGGATCATCCTTCATTGCCTGAATGTCGGCAGGGTTCGGATAGGGCATCACATGACATTCGCCTGCTTTCAGCTTTTGATAGCGCACAGACGCATCCGGCGTGATGGCAAAGATCAGGTTTTCGACCTGCGCCGGGTCTTTCCAATACGCATCATTGGCCGCGTAACGGATCACCGCGTCTTTTTGATATGCCACGAACGAGAAAGGTCCGGTGCCGATGGGTGCCGTATTCAGTTTTTCCGGCGTACCAGCTTCCATCATTGCCGCAGCGTATTCCGCCGACACGATTGAGGCAAAGTCCATCGCCATATTGGCGACAAACGGTGCTTCGGGCTTGGACAGGGTAAATTTCACCGTGTAGTCGTCGATCTTTTCGATGGACTCGACCAGATCAGGCATCCCCATACCCTGGAAATATTCCCAGGTTCCGCCTGACACTTGATGATAAGGGTGGTTTTCGTCTTTCTGACGCATGAAGGTGAAAATCACGTCATCCGCGTTGAAGTCGCGGGTCGGCGTGAACGCGTCATTCGAGTGGAACTTGACGCCCTGACGCAGCTTGAAAGTGTATTCCAGACCATCATCGCTGGCCTCGACGCTTTCGGCCAGGCCGGGGACCACATTGGTCGTGCCCGTTTCAAATTCAAGCAACCGATTGTAGATCGGATGTGAAGACGCATCAAAGGTCGTCCCTGCGGTGTAAAGCGCAGGATCGAACCCTTCAGGCGATCCTTCGGAACAATATACAAGTGTATTTGCCTGCGCCACGGCACCCGTCAGGGCGATCGCAGTGGTTGCGGCCAGAAGTTTGAGTTTCATGATTTTCTCCCAGAAAAGGACTTATAAAGACAATCGGATGGCTCTTTGTCGCCAGAGCATTCAGTGACAGCACAGGTCGTCGCGATCCCTCTGTCTAATGTATCCAAAATACAAAATCTAATGTCAACAGTGTCTTTCTGCGGATATCTTGGAAGACTCTTTCTGTCATTGCACCCTGATTTCCGGAATTCATTCTCATCTTCGCTGCGAAAACGATACGACGGCCCGAATCCCCCTTCCGCGCACTCAGACCTGGCTGTTCACGGGTGCGGATTGCATGCTCTCATGGCCTGCGCGCTCACGTCTTGTCCGTATGCGTAACCGCACGCCAATCCCCCGAGGGAGGGTTGGTCAAAAGTTTCGTTGCGCGCAACTTCATGGCGACGGACACAGGGTCCCCGCCCCGCATTTTGTCTGCGGCCTCAAACGCAGCTATCGCCTGCTCGAACCGGCCGGAACGATAATGCGCAAGACCTTGTTCGTAGGTCTCGATCCAATCAAGGGATCCTTCAAAACCGTCGGCCATCGCAATCAGCTCATAGACCACCAGCTCCTCGGTCCGGCCAAAGACCGCGAGCGTGTCCAGCTCTCGGACGACAATTGCGTCGCCTGCTTCGCGCCGGGTCTCGGGGCCGATCAGAATACGCGTGCCATACTCCTTGTTGGCCCCTTCCAATCGGCTGGCCACATTCACGACGTCACCGATCGCCGTGTAGTTCAACCGCTGCTCTGACCCAATGTTGCCAACCAGAGCTTCACCGCTGTTCAACCCGATCCTGACACGCAGGGAATTTCCGGCCTCGTCTTTGATGCCCGCATCTTCCACGGTCACGACAAGATCCAGTGCCGCGCGGCAGGCATTTTCGGCATGGAGCGCATCCTTGCGCGGTGCCCCCCAGATCGCCATGACCGCGTCACCCATGAATTTGTCGATCGTCCCGTCATGGCGCGCGACGGCTGCTGCGGCCGCAGAGAAAAAAGGCTCCATCAACTGGATGATTTTGGGGCCGAGTTTTTCCGATAGCCCGGTGAATCCGGTCACGTCGCAAAACAATACGGATATCTGCTTCATGTCGCCACCGGGCTGCGTTTTGATGCCCTCGGCGACCAGCATCTTCACAAGATCGGTCGGCACGTACTTTCGGAACGCGGACAACCCTGCTGCCATGCTGGCCGTTGCCGCAGACAGATTGGCAAGCTCGGACAGGTTTGAAGGCCGGCGTGGAATGCGTTCGACGTCGAAGCGTTCGATCTTGCTCAGATCCTCGGCAATGCGCGCCAAAGGATTGGCCACAATTCGACGGATCAACCAGATTGCCAGGGCGGTTGAGACGATCACGACCCCGATCAGGATATAGATCAGGTCTATCAAGGTTGCATTGATACCCGACAAAAAGGCCGCCTCCGGAATGACCGTAGCGACGCGCCACCCGTAAAAACCCAAAGGTGTCAGGGCCACCGCGTAGGGGACGCCATCGATCACCACGCGTTTCGTCGAACTGCCCGCAGTCTTGCCATCCGGGTCGCCCAACAGTTTTTCCCCCGAGATCTTGGCAACCTCGTACAGCTCACCCTCGCCCATGCGCGCCGGTGTAACTTCGTCCGCTTTTGCGTCGGGAACAGCAATTACTTTGCCATCGGCATCCAGAATAAAGGCGGCTCCGAATTCGCCGGGCTCGAGCGTCGCCAGAAAGCGTGACAAACGGTCGGTTTCGATTGCGACCGCAAGGACACCCTGCCTTGCCCGGTTGACATCGATCGGCCCTGCAAATGCGTATACGGTCTTGTCACTGCCCGGAAGATCGCGTGCTTCGATCCATCCCATCGTGTCCAGGGACATAAAATTGTTGAACCAGGCGTGATCGCGAGGATCATAGGAGGTCGGAACAAAGGTCCGTTCTTCGAACTGAATATCCCCGGGAATAAAAATGTATCGATCGGTCCGCAGGTTCCGGTCGCGGATGTCCTTGTCGATCTCTATCATCTCAAGCCCGCTGTCGCCCAAACGGTGCGACGCGAAAAAATTGCCGTCCGGCCAACCAAAGAAAATCCAGGAAATATTCGGCTGCGCCTGCAACTGAGACAGAAAGACGAACTCTCGTTTATCGGCCTGCCGTGTTGCGATGACATTCTGTACAAAGATCGTGCGCACCGCCGACCATGCGGCTTCGGCGGATCTGAGGGTTGCCCCGACTTCGATACGGACCGTGTTTGCAATCTGGCTGTTGATCTCAGCGGCAAGCATGCGGCTGTTGTCACGCGCGGTCGTCCACCACAGCGAATGAACAACAAAGGTCGACACGCCGATGGATACGGCGACCAGCATAGATACAGCAATGCCGACACTGAACCGCATGAAAACCCCGAAAATAATGTCCTGTACCACAGTATTCGGTTGAGATCGCAGGAAGAGCAAAGCTTAGTTTGCTCCAACCCCGAAAAATCACGCAACTGTTAAGCACATGTGTATGCCGCGACCGAAATCCACGGCACCTGGTCACTTGCCGATGCCCAGAGGACAGACCTTGCGCGTGGCGGAAATCAACTGCCCTTGGGTCCGGATTTGCGACGTTTTGGAACTGCGTTGCCACCCTTGGCGGATTTGACGGCCGCCGCGCGTGCACGATTCTTCTTGCTGTTTGGCTTGCCCTTTGGCGGCGGCGGACCTTTCGGCGCGTCTCCGGCTGGTTTGGAGCGACCTCTCCTTTGCTCGACACTGCCGGGCTTGCGTTTTTTCGGTTTTGCGCCCGAAGCGCTGAACTGGTTTTTTGCGTCGTCATCCGACGCTCGGCGGGTTTCGGTCGCGGGCACGGTCTGGGCAGGCTGAACCTCGGGCTTGGATTGGCGGCGGCGGGCTTTCCGCTCAGCCGGAGAGTTTTCCGTTTTGTGTCCCGTAGGTCTGCCTTTGAACTTTCTTTTGAGACCAGACCGACCGGTTGACGACAGGTCCAGTGCTTTGTCCAACCGCACAAGGTCCTTGGTTTCTTCGATTTTCATCTCTGGACCAATGGCCGTCAGAAAGCGGTCGACACTTCCCTCACTGATTTCGAAATAAGTTACGTCCTCGGCAATCCGAATGGCACCGATGTCGTCTTTTGTCAGATCGCCCGCCTTGCAGATCATCGGCAGCATATGACGGGGAGACGCATTCTGATTGCGTCCTTCGGACAGTGAAAACCAGACGCCTGGCCCAAAAGATGCGCGCAGCTTTGGGGCGGTCTGATCGACCCCCGACAGCTCTTCCGGGGCGGAATGGCGTAGTTTGTATTGCCTGAGGTAAGCGGCTGCGATTTGTTCGGGCGTGAAGCGAGCAATCAGTTTTTCAACAGACGGGCGCTCGCTTTCCGTGATCTCGACCTGCCAGTCCTCCGATGCCAGCATCCGAGCCTGATCACGCTCGTTCACCTCATCCGCAGACGGGGCCGATCCCCATTCTGCTGTCAGCTTGGCAAATTTCAGAATGCGCTCTGCCTTTTTGCGCGATGATGGCGCGACGATCAGGGCACTGACGCCCTTGCGCCCAGCGCGACCCGTGCGGCCAGACCGGTGCAGCAGTGTTTCATGGCTGTTGGGCAGTTCGGCATGGACCACCAGATCAAGGTTGGGCAGATCGATGCCGCGGGCCGCAACATCGGTTGCGACACAGACCCGGGCCCGTCCATCGCGCATGGCCTGCAACGCGTTGGATCGTTCGCTCTGGGTCAGCTCACCTGACAGGGCCACGACAGAAAACCCCCGGTTCGACAGGCGCGCGGTCAGGCGCGAAACCATCGCTCGGGTGTTGCAGAAAACGATGGCATTGGGGGCCTCGTAATATCGCAGCACATTGATTATCGCGTTTTCACCATCACGCGGCGCCACCGTCATGGCCCGATACTCGATATCCGCATGCTGGGTCAGTTCGCCGACCGTGCTCACACGTTCCGCGTCGCGCTGATACCGCTTGGCCAGATTGGCAATTGCGCTTGGCACAGTGGCAGAAAACAACAAGGTCTGACGATCCGCGGGTGTTTCATCAAGGATGAACTCAAGATCCTCGCGGAACCCCAGATCCAGCATTTCATCCGCTTCGTCCAGGACAACCGCTCGGATAGCTGTCAGATCGATTGAACCTCGATTGATATGGTCGCGAAGTCGTCCCGGAGTGGCCACAACGATATGTGCGCCTCGGGCCAACGCGCGACGTTCATCCCGAATGTCCATGCCCCCGACGCACGAGGCCAGAAACGCTCCCGCTCCGGAATACAACCAGCCAAGTTCCCGTTTTACCTGAAGTGCCAGCTCGCGGGTCGGTGCGACAACCAGCGCCAACGGCGCTTCGGGTTTGCCGAGCGTTTCTTCATCGCCTAGCACCCTGTGCGCTATCGCCAGACCAAACCCAATGGTCTTCCCTGATCCGGTCTGGGCCGAAACCAGCATGTCGCGCCCTTCCAGCTCGGGCTGGGTGACGGCTCGCTGAACTTGGGTCAATGTATCATAGCCCTTGCGCGCTAGCGCATCTGCAATGGTTTGTTTCACGGTGGTGGTTCTTTGTATCGGCCAGGTGATAGGCGCTGTGCGGAATTGCGATCAGCGGATCATCCAAGGGTAAAGACAGCCCCTTATCGGCTGCCATCCCGGTTGTATAGACGGGAAAACGGGCATTTTCGCCGAAAAGCTCCTCATAAGGGAACAACCTGACAGGTCAGACCCTGACGCAACCGCCAGGGCCGGGCCGCGTCAAGCCTAGGTCAACGCGGGAACATAATTCAACATCTTGCCGGCAGCTGCCTGCTGTTGGGCGTCGGAAACATGCACCGGGCACACATAACCGTGCCGATCATTTCGATGACATGACCGTCGTCGATGCGACATGGGTCAAACAAGAGCCCGAGCGGGATCGTTCCTGATCTTGTTGGCCCAATCTCAGGCCCCTGTTGCCCGATGAAGTACTCTGCCACGGGTCAAGCCATTCACTTTTTCGATGATGGCATCGGCATCAATACAGTGGTGGCGATAGAGATCACCGATCGTTCCTGTCTGGCCAAAATGTTCGACCCCCATCGGAATGGTCTGATGACCGCGCACAGCGCCCAGCCACGACAATGTTGCAGGATGCCCGTCAATCACGGTGACCAGATTGCAGTGCGCTGGCAGACCAGACATCAGGGTTTCGATATGGGATAGTGCGGCGGGGTTGCCGCGCGACCGCGCGCGTTGTGCAGCCGTCCAACCGGCATTCAGCCGATCCGCGGACGTCACGGCCAAAACGCCGATATCGCGACGGCCCTCGCCGATCATACCGGCGGCCTTGATCGCCTCGGGCGCGACGGCACCTTGATAGGCGATTACAACTTCGCAATTGGGCCCCGGTTTTCGCAACCAATAGGCCCCGTCAATGGCACCCTGCCGAAACTGGTCATCCACGCGTTTGCCCGGCTGCTCAATCGGGTTGGTCGTCAGACGCAGATAGACGGAACCGCCGGTTTCATCGCGCAGCCATGTGCGCTCGTCCGGTTGTCCTTCACCGTCGCGTTGCAGATAGTCGAAGGCCCATTCCATGATCACCGCCAGTTCATCAGCAAAGGCGGGTTCAAATGCAGCCAGCCCGTCCTGGCTCATGCCGATCAGGGGGGTACCAACGGATTGATGCGCTCCGCCTTCTGGCGCCAGTGTCACGCCCGACGGCGTACCAACGAGAATAAAGCGTGCATCCTGATAGCAGGCATAGTTCAGCGCATCGAGGCCGCGACTGACAAAGGGGTCATAGACGGTGCCGATCGGGATCAACCGTTTGCCAAACAGGGAATGCGACAGACCCGCCGCTCCCAGAAGCAGCATCAGGTTCATTTCGGCGATCCCAAGCTCGATATGCTGCCCTTCCGGCGTGAATTCCCATTTCGCCGTCGAAGGGATCCGATGTTCTATGAAGGCATCGGCTTGCGTGGATCGGGCAAACAGCTTGCGCCTGTTCACCCAAGGCCCCAGGTTCGTCGTGCCGGTGACATCCGGAGAGGTTGTCACGATGCGTTCGGTCAACGGGCCATCACCTTTTGACAGATCGTCAAGGATCTTGCCAAACGCCATCTGGGTCGAGATTTCACGGCTGGTGTCGACCTCGATCCTTGGCACGTCCAGCTTGTCATCGAAATAGCGGCGCGGACCCTTGGCAAAGAACGGTGCCCTGGCCAGAAAATCCTTGAATGCGGCGGGGTCCTGTACTGTCGCAAGCGGCTCCCATTCCTCGCCGTCTGGCACGCCCATATGCGACTGCCACGCGGCGAACTGGCTGTTGTTCATCAGCCCGCCGTGATTGTCCTTGTGACCTGCGATGGGGGTGCCCCACCCTTTGACGGTGTAGGCCAGGAAACAGGTCGGGCGATCATGATCGATGGCGGCAAATGTCCGGGCCATGGTCTCGACGCAATTGCCGCCAAGATTTTCCATCAGCGCCGCCAGCTCTGCGTCCGTCCGCCGTTCGATCAGGGCGGTCACATCCCCCTGATCCCCCAGATCGTCCATCAGGCGCTGCCGCCAGACTGCGCCCCCCATGAAGGTCAAAGCCGAATAATCCTGATTGGGGCACGCATCGATCCAGTCGCGCAGGCGATCGCCACCCGGTTCTTCAAAGGCCGCGCGTTGCAGAACCCCATATTTCACGCGCACGACATCCCAACCGAACACATCGAAGATCTTTTCAATCCGTTCGAATAGCCTTTCGCGGACGATGCCATCCAGGGATTGCCGGTTGTAATCGATGATCCACCACGTTTTTCGTAGGTCGTTCTTCCAGCCTTCCTGCAAAGCCTCGTACACATTGCCTTCGTCCAGTTCGGCGTCGCCTACAAGGGCCACCATCCGCCCCATCGGAGCATCCGAGCCCCAGCTTTTGGCCTTGATGTAATCCTGAATGATCGAGGCAAACGAGGTGATCGCGACACCCAATCCCACAGACCCGGTGGAAAAATCAACGTCGTCGATATCCTTGGTCCGGCTGGGATAACTTTGCACACCGCCAAAACCACGGAAATTTTCCATCTTCTCGCGCGTTTGATTGCCCATGAGATACTGCATCGCATGGAAAACCGGCGAGGCATGGGGTTTGACAGCCACCCGGTCTTCAGGGCGCAGGGCCGAAAAATAGAGCGCGGTCATGATCGACACCATCGAAGCAGACGACGCCTGATGGCCACCAACCTTGATCCCATCCACCTTTGGCCGGATGTGGTTGGCATGGTGGATCATCCAATGCGACAACCATAACAGACGTTGTTCAACGATCTTCAACTGGGTGGGATCAATGTGCATGGCGGTCTCCGGGTTCAGGCGGCGCTGCGGGCAGGATACGGCAAAGCTTGCTCCAGGTCTGCGAGGATATCTTCGACATCCTCAAGCCCGACGGACAAACGGATCAAACCATCGCTGATCCCATGCTCGGCCCGTTCTTCCGGGGTATAGGTCGAATGAGTCATGGATGCAGGGTGCTGGATCAGCGTTTCGGCATCGCCCAAGGACACCGCGCGCTGGATCATGTTCAGACGATTCATGAATTCGATCCCACCGGACAGGCCGGACTTGATCTCGAACGCGATCATGGCGCCGGGTTGGGACATTTGCCGCTGCGCGACATCATGCTGGGCAAAGCTTTTCAGCCCGGGGAAGTAAACCTCGCCGACGGCGGGATGGGCCTCGAGGAAATCAGCGACGATCCTGGCTGACGCGCAATGACGATCCAGACGCAGGTTCAGTGTTTTCAGGCCACGCAGGATCAGCATCGCGTTGAAAGGGGCCATGACCGCACCGGTCATATCCTTCATTCCGACCAGGCGGATTTCGGCGATCTGTTCGGCGGTGCCGACAACCAGACCAGCGACCACGTCGCCATGACCGCCGAGATACTTGGTGGCAGAATGCAGAACGATATCCGCCCCGTGCTCGATCGGGCTGGTCAGATAGGGGCTGGCATAGGTGTTGTCGACGACAACCGTTGCTCCGACCGAATGCGCAATTTCGGCGCTGGCGGCGATGTCCACCAAGCGCATGTTCGGATTGGCCGGAGTTTCGAAATAGACAACGCGGGTTTTGTCAGAAACGGCCGCTTTCAGGTTCTCTGGGTCTGTCATGTCGACATGGGTGATCGTGACCCCCCATTTTGCCAGTCCGTGGCGCATGAAGGCGAAGGTGCAGCCATAGAGCGTTTTGTCCACGATGACTTCGTCCCCCGGCGACAGCAGGGTCCAAAGCACTGCCGTGATCGCCCCCATGCCGCTGGAAAGGGCCAGTCCGGCCTCGGCCCCTTCAAGCACGGCAATGCGTTGTTCCAGAAGGTCACATGTGGGGTTCGAAATACGGCTGTAGATATGACCTGCGCGTTCACCGGCAAACATCTCTCCACCGGCCTCTGCGGTTTCAAAGGCAAACGTGGACGTCAAATGCAGCGGTGGGGTAAGGGCGCCGTCATTTTCCAAAGGGTTGTAAGCGTGGTGAATGGCGCGGGTGGCAAATCCGGTTGAACGAGTCATTGCAAGCTCCTGTTTCAAGCTGGCGACAGTTTGCACCTTTACTTTGGGCTTTTGCTTGCAAATAATACCAAGACCGCGATCCATATTGGCAGATTCTGCCAAGTTTAAGGTTGAAATGGACGAAAAAGACAGACAGATCATTCGGGCGTTGCAAAAGGACGGGCGCATGACGAACCAGGACCTTGCCGACGAGGTGAACCTGTCTCCGTCGCCCTGTCTGCGCCGGGTCAAGAACCTCGAAGCGCGCGGGATCATAAAGGGTTACAGCGCAGATGTGGACGCCACCGCATACGGCATAGGCATTACCGTTTTTGTGCGGATCCGATTGGAGCGGCACAATGAAACGGACGTTCAGAATTTCGAAAAACGCGTTCGGATGATCGACGAAGTTCTTGAATGCCACGTGCTGACCGGGGCGATGGACTACCAATTGCGGGTGTTGGTATCGGATCTCGAGGCATATGAAGAATTCATTCGAAACAGAATTCATCCGATCGGTGGGATTGCTTCGATCGACACCAGCTTTGTTTATGGAACGGTAAAGAAGACCGCCGTTTTTCCACCCTGATGGAACGCCCGGCCAATCTGCAAACTCAGGTTGAGGTGCATGTTCAACGGGCGCTGGGATCAGGAGTCACAGCCAACAGATGACGATGGCGACGCGGACGAGAAGACCATTGAGCCTCGGTTGCACAGGATTGCGACGCGCCGCCAGCCCTTGATCCTGTCGAACAAGATCTTGACGCGATTGCGCCGCTTGGCGTGCTTTGCAGGCAACCAGCACTGTTTGCGACCCTGGTTTCTGGCACGTATCCCGAAGATCAGACATGTTCACCGCTCGTTTTTTTCGAACCGTGAACACGCTGACCTGCCAAGTTCAATGGGTTCCGGGCCTAGTAGGCGACCATCGTCAAAAGCTCATATTCCGCAACCATTTCATCATCCTGCTGGGTCAGGGTGACATGCCAGCGGACTTCGCCGTATTCCTCGTTCCGTTTGGTCTTGGCCTTGACCGTCAACCGCACCTTGATGGTATCACCCGCCTCGACGGGCTTCATGAATCGCAACCCGTCAAGACCGGTGTTTGCCAGAACTGGGCCTTCGTTCGGTTCAACAAACAATCCGGCTGCAAATGACAAAAGCAGATACCCATGGGCCACACGGCCCGGGAAGAACGGGTTCCGTTCGGCCGCTGCCTGATCCATATGCGCATAGAACGTATCGCCGGTGAAATTGGCAAAGTGTTCGATGTCTTCCATCGTGATTGTACGGGGCGCCGTGTGGAGGGTCTCGCCAATCGCCAACTCGTGAAACCGGCGCGTGAACGGATGGGCTGGCCCTTCGACCTCGGTCGCGCCGGGAACCCATTTGTTCCCGATCGCGGTCAGCAGATCGGGCGACCCCTGAATGGCAGTCCTCTGCATGTAATGCTTCACGCCACGCACACCGCCCATCTCCTCGCCGCCACCAGCGCGTCCGGGGCCGCCGTGAACCATATGCGGCAGCGGAGAACCGTGGCCGGTGGATTCCTTCATCGAGTCGCGATTGTTGAAATACAGCCGCCCGTGATAGGCCCCGGCCCCCAGGGCAACGTGCCGTGCCACATCCGCGTCACGGGTTATGACCGACGCCACCAGCGACCCCTGCCCGCGATTTGCCAGTTCGATCGCATGGTCAAGATCGCGATACCCCATCACCGTGCTAACCGGGCCAAAAGCCTCGGTGTCATGGACGCGTCGGGCCGCATCCGGATTGGCACAGTGATACAACATCGGCGGCAGGAACGCGCCTTTTTCGGCATCCGCTCCATCAACCTCAAAATCGTCAGGGTCGCCGAAAACGCGCTCGGCTTCCTGCCCAATGATTGCCGCCTTTTCCAGAACATCGCGTTTCTGACCGTTCGAGACCAGCGCACCCATGCGTGTGGTTTCCAGCCTTGGGTCGCCGATGACCGTTTTTGCCAACCGCTCGGACAGAGCTTCGATCACCGCCTGCACCTGAGGCTCTGGGGCAATGATCCGGCGGATCGCCGTACATTTCTGCCCGGCCTTCGTGGTCATCTCGCGCTGGACTTCTTTGACAAAAAGATCGAATTCCGGCGTTCCGGGCTCGGCATCAGGGCCCAGGATGGAGCAGTTCAGACTGTCCTGCTCGGCCACGAAACGAACTGAATTCTCCAGAATCACCGGGTTGGAACGCAGTTTCGACGCCGTTTCCGCAGATCCGGTGAAACTGACCACGTCCTGCATGGTCAGACGGTCCAGCATATCGCCCAGACCACCCGAAACCAGCTGCAACGCGCCAGCAGGCAAAATGCCGGAATCCAGCATCAGCCGGACGCATAGTTCGGTGACGTAGCACGAGTTCGTTGCTGGCTTTACGATGGCCGGAACGCCTGCCAGAAGGGTTGGAGCCAGCTTTTCCAGCATCCCCCAGACAGGAAAGTTGAACGCGTTGATGTGAACTGCCACCCCGTGCAACGGGGTACAGATGTGCTGCCCCAGGAAGGTGCCATTGCGCGACAACTGCTCGACCTCACCGTCCAGATAGACATGTCCGTCCGGCATCTCGCGGCGACCTTTCGAAGCGAAGACGAACATCGTGCCGATACCACCGTCTATGTCGATCAAGTGGTCGGACTGGGTCGCACCTGTGCTGAAAGACAGGTCATACATTTCCTGTTTGTGCTGACCCAAATGAACGGACAACGCCTTGAGCATCTTGGCCCGCTGGTGGAACGTCATCTGCCGCAGCGCCGGCCCGCCGACATTGCGCGCATAGTCCAGCATCCCCTGCACATCCAACGCGCTGTTGCCGGCCGTGGCGATCACCTCGCCGGTGACCGCGCTTGTAATATTACGGGCACCCGCACCGGGCGAAACCCATTCACCGGCCGCGAAGCTGGAAATCTGTTGGATTGTCATGAGCGTCTCCTCATTTGTTGTGTGAACTTCGCGCGGCCATATGCCCGTCTCACGAAATCATAATATAAACCGATCGGTCGGTCAATAAATTGGCGAATTGGCAACCCAAACCGAACATCTCAGACTTGAGCTGGCAGTCGCGCGAAACCCCGAAACCGGATGCGGCCGCCCCGTTCGGCACCGTCAGTGATGCGATAGGTCGGGAATCGCGCAAGAAACCGTCCGACGGCCACGCGACCCTCCATACGCGCCAGGGTCAGGCCGACGCAGGTATGGGGACCTCCGGCAAACGCGTGATGCTTGTTGGGACGTCGATCCAATACAACCTCATCAGGTTGTTCAAACTGCCGCGGATCGCGATTGGCCGCGCCGATACACAGGTGAATGTCCGTACCTGCCGGAATGGTCTGACCGTGGAACGTTATATCTTCGGTGGTCAGACGATTGCCAAACTGATTTGGGCTTTCCAGCCGCAGAAACTCGTCCACTGCCGTGTTGATCAGATCCGGATTGGCCAGAAGCTCGGCCCGTTTGTCGCGGTGCCGTTCCAACAGTTCCAATGCGTTGCCGATCAGGTTGGTGGTGGTCTCGTGCCCTGCATTCAGAATGAAGATACAGTTCTGGTACAGCTCGACCTCGGTCAAGCCACCATCGGTGTCATCCTGCATCAAACGTGTCAGGACATCCGTCGCAGGATCTCCGGGGTTGGCCCGGCGATCTTCGATGACATGCCGAAGATAGTCCTTGAAATCAGATACCGACCGGTTGCCCCACTCTTCCTGCTCGGGCGTCAATTGGGGTTCCAAAGCGCCCAGAATAGCCAAAGACCAATCCCGCAAAGGGCCACGTTCCGATCTGGGAATGCCAAGCAGGTTGCCGATGATCTCGATCGGGATGGCACCGGCGAAATCCTCGATCAACTCTACCGAGCCCTTGGCCTGCATCTCGTCCAGCAGCCCATCGACAAGTTGAATCAGGCCCGGTTCCATCTGCGCCAGCGCCCGTGGGTTCATCGCACCGACCATGACCTTGCGGACGCGGGTATGCAGAGGCGGATCATTGAACACAAGGCTGGTGGTATGGTGTTCGTACAGCGGGCTGTCGATACCGTATTTGGGGCCGAAAACCGCCTTTTTATCCGATATGAAACGCTCGGTATCCCGGTACACCAGATCCAGGTCGTCATACCGCGACAGGACCACCGAACCATCGGGCTGCCAGCAGACGGGCGTGTCTTCGCGCAACGCGGCGTAGGTTGGATAGGGATTCGTATGAAACCCGTCCGGAAGCGCAGTCAAAGAGAACATCAGTGACCCATCGCTCCCATTTGTTCGGGAAGGACCAGAACCAGCCAAGGCACCAGAACGATTAGAGCCAGACGGAAGATGTCTGCCACCCAGAACGGTGTGACCCCCTTGAAGATTGTTCCGGTCGATACGTCCCCGACCACGCCTTTCAGAATGAACACGTTCAGACCCACGGGCGGCGTGATCAAACTGATCTCGGTCACGACGACGACAACGATGCCGAACCAGATCGGATCATATCCCAATGACGTGACCAGTGGGAAAAAGATCGGAACCGTCAGCAACAGCATCGACAGCGATTCAAAGACGCATCCCAGAATGATGTAGATCCCGAGGATCATCAGGATCACGACGAAGGGCTCCACCTCATATGCGGTGACCAAGGCGATCAACGCTTCGGGCAGACCGGCCAGGTTGATGAAGTTCGAAAAGATCTGCGCGCCGATCAGAACCGAGAACAGCGCCGCGGCGGTGAAACTGGTTTCCTTCAGCACTTCAAAGGTCGACCCAAGGGTCAGCCCGCCGCGCGACAATGCGATCAGGAATGCCCCCATGGCGCCCATACCGGCGGCTTCGGTCGGGCTGAAGGTCAGGTTCAGAGGATAGAAATCGAACGCTCCGTACAAGCCGCCGATCACCAGGAAGAACAAAAGCAACACCGCCCAGACCGAGCGCAGGGCCGACAGGCGTTCGCCCCAGCCGTGGCGTTCACCGGCGGGGCCGGCCTCGGGCCTGCGCCAAACGGTCCAGCGCACCGCGAACAGATAGAAGAGGATGCCAAGTACACCGGGGATGATGCCCGCAACGAAGAGTTTGCCGATCGATGTTTCGGTCAGCAGGCCGTAGATCACCAAAATGACCGACGGTGGGATCAGGATACCCAGCGTGCCCCCCGCTGCAATCGACGCGGTCGACAGCTCATCCGAGTAGCGGTACCGGCGCATCTCGGGCATCGCGACTTTGGACATGGTCGCAGCCGTTGCCAGCGAGGAACCGCAAATGGCCGAAAAGCCGCCGCACGCGGCAACCGTCGCCATGGCGATACCACCTCGGAAGTGGCCCAGGAAGGCGTTTGAAACCGCGTATAACTCGCGCGCGAGCCCGCCCTTGTTCACGAACAGGCCCATGAGGATGAACAGTGGAACGACCGAAAGGCCATAGTCCTGTGCCGTGTCCGTAATCTGGCGACCCACCATCGACATGGCGGCCTTCAGCCCGCGCTCGGACAGGATGCTGCCACCGCGTTCATATGCGAACCCAAGCGTCCCCACGAGGCCCATCGCAAACACGATGGGCAAACGTACCAACACAAGAACCAAGACAAGGGCGAAACCGATCAGTGCGGCAGTCATCAGGCGTGCTCCGACAAGGTTTGGGGGGCAAAAATGTGCAAAAGACCGGTGATGACCATCGCAACGGCCGTTATTGCGGTGAAGGCGGCGATGAACCAGCCGACATAGAAGACGGGGATCGACAGGTATTCGGTGACGTCCCCGTAATCCCTTGCACGTTCAGCCAGAACCCAAACGCGCTGAATCGGCCAGATCAGCATGATGCCGGACACCAGATAGACAATTGCATCGCGCGCCCTGCTCAGCCGCAGGCGGGAAAAAATTCCATCGGTCAGATCAACGGCGATTTGCCCTTTCCCGGCCGAAATCATCGGCAGAACCGAGAACACAAGGATCGCCATCAGAATCCGCGTCAGTTCGGTTGCCGCCTCGATCGGAGCATTGAAGACTGAGCGCAGGATGACGTCAAAAAAGGTCATCACCATCAGGATGAACAGCGCCACACAGGCCAGCACCGTCGGAATGATACTGACGCGACGCGCGAAGGTCACGATAGATTGCATGATTGGCCCCCAACGGGTGAAGATGGCTGGCGGGTCAACCCCGCCAGCCCGGCTGCGTTACTGGGCAGCCATTTCGTTAACGATCATGTCATAAGCGGCTTGCGCATCAACACCGGTGCCATTGACCTCTTCGATGACCTTGGCGCGCACATCGGCAGCGATCGCATTGAACTTTTCCAGATCTTCAGCAGAGGCTGCATTGATCGCGTTGCCCTCGGTCTGTTCGGTCGCCTCACGGCCGATCGCGTCGATCTCATCCCAGATTTTACCGATTTCGCGGCTCAGCGGTTCGCCGAAGACCTTTTCTTCCAAAGCGGCCTGCACATCGGCGGGAAGATCCGCAAAAGTGTCTTCGTTCATGATGAACGCAAATGACCCGCGATACAGGCCACCCGGAACTTCATATACGTTTTGCGCCACTTCCGTCAGTTTGAAACCCTTGCGGGATTCAAATGGCATGACCACGCCATCAGCAGCTTTCGACGCGAGTGTCTCGTATACTTTCGGCGCGGGAACCTGGATTCCGGTTGCGCCCAGCGCGGTGCCGACATCTCCGCCGACACCACCCGGGATACGGACTTTGAGGCCCGATACCTCGTCGAGCCTGGTCACCGGGCTGCTGGAATGAAGCTGTGCCGGGCCATGGGTGTGCAGGGCGATCACTTTCACACCGCGATGTTCGTCCGCTGCCTTGAGATACTTGTCGTATGTACGCCAATACGCGACCGAGGCCGCTTCGGCCGAGCCCTCATATCCGGGCAGCTCAATCATCTTGGTGGTGACGAAACGACCGGGCTGGTATCCGTGGAAGATGATCGACGCATCCGCCGCGCCATCCATGATAAGGTCCATCTGCGCCGGCGGCGGGGCAATTCCCAGCTTCAGTTCAGCAGTGACTTTGCCGTCGGTGGCTTCTTCGACCATTTCCACGAATTTCGGCCACATCTTCGCGTTGATGCCGTGGGTCGGCGGTGCCCAGCTGGAAATCGTCAGCGTATAATCCGCCGCCAGCGCCACTGTGCCCGAAACGGCCAGTGCGGCCGAGGCCAAAAGAGTGCTCAACTTGGTGAACTTCATGGTTTTGTCTCCTCCCTGTGAAACATGACTCGAGAATGCGTTAATGGTCACTTTTGTAACCATCAACATGTTAATTGTTTTCCAATTGGCCCGCGAGGCGCCACGAACCTGGACTTTCTTTCGCTACGGTTAGCATATTTGCGGCGCACCGGCTGATGCCGATTTCGTTGCAATAGTTCATCGGTCCTCCTCTCCAGCGAGGAAAGCCGTAACCATGGATTTGAACCATATCGACAGCTTCGGCGTTTTCCGCGATCCCCTCTTCAATGATCAAAGCGCCCTCGTTGGCCAAGACCGCCAGCAACCGCGAACAGATTTCCTCGTCCGAAAAATCCCTGCGGGTGATGCCCTGCTGGTCGGAATAAGCTTCGATCAATGCCTCAACTTCGGAATCCCGAACCGGATCGCGACTGCCCTCTTCGTAGCGGTACCACCCTTTGCCGACACGCTGGCCGAAACGCTCGCGCTGACAAAGCTGGTCCGCGATGGTGACATAACGTTCGTTCGGGTCGCGGTTGGCGGCATTGCGTTTGCGGTTTGCCCAGGCAATTTGAAGACCGGTCAGATCCTGAAGCTCGTAAGGCCCCATGGGCATCCCGAACGCCCGCATTGCACGGTCCACCTGATAGGGAAGCGCCCCATCTGCCAGCAGATAATCGGCCGCGCGCCGATAGGCGGCCAACATGCGGTTGCCAATGAACCCATCGCAGATACCCGACAGCACCGAAACCTTGCGAAGCTTTTTACCAAGCGCGACCGCGGTTGCGACAACTTCAGCAGACGTTTGCGGAGCTACCACGACCTCGAGCAATTTCATGACATGGGCCGGGCTAAAGAAATGCAGCCCGATGCATCGGGCCTGATTGCCGACGCCCGCGAAAATCTCGCGCGGGTCCAGGTAGGATGTGTTCGTTGCCAAAATCGCATCGCTGCTCATATGTCTGGCCAGCTCGTCAAATACCTGCTGCTTGACGGACAGGTCTTCAAAGACGGCCTCGATCGCCAGTTCGGCATCCGCAGCGTCTGCATAACTGTTCACCGCACGAAACGCAGCAAGGCGATCCCGAAGCTGCGCCTCGGACATCTTGCCTCTCTTGACCGCGCCTTGCAGCAGACCCTCGACCCGATTGCGCGCTGCGGCCGCGGCGTCGGCGTCTCGCTCGATCAACGTCACGGACAGCCCGCCGTTCAGGGCCGCTGTTGCGATCCCTGCCCCCATCAACCCACCTCCGACAACGGCGATCCGTGTTATGTCACGGGCGGCCACACCTTTGATCAAAGAAGGTTTGGACACGGCCCGTTCAGCAAAAAACGCGTAGCGCAAAGCGCGGCTTTCCGGGCTTTGGCGCAACTCCAGATGGCGCGCGCGCTCTTTCGGTTGTGCGGTGGCAAATGGCTCAACCGACCAACCAAGCGCCGTCAGGTTTTCCAATGGCGATTTCTGACCCTTGGCGCGTTTTTTCAAAGCCTCGCGGCTCGCCTCCAACAGATCCGGCGCAAATTCCGCCACAGCACGCTGGCTGACAGGTATTGGGCGTTCGGGCAGGTCGGTAACCAATTCCAGAGCAGCAGCCTTGGGGTCTTCGGCGACGCGGTCGACGCCGCCAAGCTCGGCCAGTGTCTCTGCCTTGAGAATTTTGCCCGAACAGGCCACGTCAATTGCAGCCTGCATCCCGACCAGACGCGGCAATCGTTGTGTGCCCCCTGCCCCGGGGATCAAACCCACATTGACTTCCGGCAGGCCAAATCCCGTTCCCGGCGCCGCGATCCGCCATGCACAGGCCATAGCGATTTCGAACCCGCCACCCAGCACGTTGCCATGCATGCAGGCTATGAACGGAACCTCGCTGTCTTCGATTTTCTGAACAACGTCGGGCAAGTGCGGCTCGACCGGCGGCGCATCGAATTCGGACATGTCGCCGCCTGCGACAAAAGTTTTTCCGGCGCAACACAGCACCGCCACACGCGCGCCCTTGACCGCATCAACCGCGTCAGACAGCCCTTGCCGAACACCTGTCGACGTCGCGTTTACCGGCGGGTTGTCAACGGTGACCCACGCCACGTCGCCCTCAAATTCAACGCTCACCAGCGACGACTGCGACATTTGCAATCCCTTTGATCGGTTCAGATTCGGTTCGGGTTTATATATTGACCAACCGTTCGGTTAATGCAATGATTAAGTTGAAACGAGACCAGATGAGACAGTCATGAGCGATACGATTCTTGTACAAGACAACGGGAACTGGGCCGAAATCACCCTGAACCGCCCGGACAAGCTGAACTCGTTCAATGAAGAAATGCACCTGGCGCTTCAGGATGCGCTGAAAGCCGCGCGCGACGGCGGGGCCCGCGCGATATTGCTGACCGGTGCCGGACGAGGCTTTTGTGCCGGTCAGGACCTCGGCGATCGCGACCCGTCGAAAATGGATGGCCCGCCGGATCTAAGCAAAACGGTACGCAGGTTCTATGCCCCTCTTGTCCGGTTGATCCGGTCGATGAATATCCCGGTGATCTGCGCCGTGAACGGAGTGGCCGCCGGGGCGGGTGCAAATCTGGCGCTGGCCTGTGATATGGTTCTGGCCGCGGGAAGTGCGAAATTCATTCAGAGTTTTTCCAGGGTGGGCCTGATTCCCGACACGGGCGGCAGCTGGCACTTGCCGCGCCTGTTGGGCGAGGCGCGCGCCAAGGGGCTGGCCCTGACAGCCCAACCCCTTCCGGCCAAGCAAGCCGAAGATTGGGGGCTGATCTGGAAGGCAGTGGCCGACGATCAATTGATGACCGAAGCGCGCGCTCTTGCCGCGCAATTGGCAAACGGCCCCACCCTCGGGCTCGGGCTGACCAAACAGTGCATTCAATCTGCTGCCACCACGTCCCTCTCGGATCAGCTCGAGATCGAAGCGGACGCAATGAAGACCTGCGGGGAAAGCGCGGATTACGCCGAAGGCGTATCCAGTTTTCTTGAAAAGCGGGCACCGAATTTCCAGGGACGCTGATGATGACACCCAAGGAACGTGCCACGAGATCCGCTGAAGCGATGTGGGCGAATGACCAAGCCAGCAAATGGTTCGGGATGGATCTGGTCGACGTCGACGAAGGCCGTGCAGTCCTGACCCTGACAGTCGGGGACCATCACTGCAACGGGCACGGCATTTGCCACGGGGGCGTCACTCATGCGTTGGCCGACAGTGCATTTGCCTTTGCCTGCAACAGCCGCAACGTGGCAACCGTGGGCCAGCATACGATGATGAGCTATCTCGCGCCCGGGAAAAAGGGGGACCTTCTGACCGCAACCGCGACAGAGGTTGCCGTCACCGGCCGCAGTGGCATCTATGACGTCCGCGTCACCAATCAAGACAACACCCTGATCGCCGAGTTTCGCGGAATGTCCCGCGCGGTCGGCGGGCAGAATTTTCAGGAATAGCTTCGCGACTGGAGGAGTGACGCGATGGAAGACCTTTCCCCAAACAAAGCGGATCTGGACCCGATCGAGATCGCCTCGATCGACGAAATCCGTGCGACGCAGCTTGAACGCCTCAAATGGTCCGTTCGCCACGCCTATGAGAACGTTCCGATGTACAAGCAACGGTTCGACGAGTCCGGTGTGCATCCTGACGATCTTCAGCAGCTCTCGGATCTGGCGAAGTTTCCGTTCACGTATAAAAATGATCTGCGTGACAACTATCCGTTCGGCCTGTTCGCCGTTCCCCGCAGCCAGATCATTCGTCTGCACGCCTCGTCCGGTACGACGGGCAAGCCGACGGTGGTGGGCTATACGAAAAACGACATCGACAATTGGGCGGATCTGGGCGCAAGGTCCCTGCGTGCATCGGGGTTGCGCAAAGGTGACATGGTGCACAATGCCTATGGTTACGGGTTGTTCACCGGCGGTCTTGGTGCACATTACGGGATCGAGCGGCTTGGCGCGACCGTCGTCCCCATGTCCGGCGGGCAAACCGAAAAGCAAGTCAACCTGATCAACGATTTCCGCCCCGACGGGATCATGGTTACGCCTTCCTATATGCTCAATATCCTTGAACAGTTCCACAAGGCGGGGCTCGACCCGCGTGAAAGCTCGCTGAAGGTTGGCGTGTTCGGTGCCGAGCCCTGGACGGACGCCATGCGTGCCGAAGTCGAGGATGCGTTTGATATGCATGCGGTCGACATCTATGGCCTGTCCGAAATCATGGGGCCCGGGGTGGCCAATGAATGCGTTGAAACCAAGGATGGCCCGGTGATCTGGGAAGATCACTTCCTGCCTGAAATCATTGATCCCGCGACCGGAGAGGTCCTGCCCGATGGCGAAACTGGCGAGTTGGTGTTCACGACCCTGACCAAGGAAGGTTTGCCGATGATCCGCTATCGCACGCGCGATCTGACCTGCCTGCTGCCGGGGACAGCACGATCCATGCGCCGGATGGCCAAGATCACCGGTCGCAGCGACGACATGATGATCCTGCGCGGCGTCAACGTCTTTCCCAGCCAGATCGAAGAACAGGTCATGGCGACGGGGGGCCTTGCCCCTTATTATCAGATCGAGCTGTACAAATCCGGCCGCATGGACGCCATGCGGGTTTATGTTGAATCGTCCCCGGATTCCACCGACGAACTGTCCAAGACGGCCGCGGCACGGATGCTGACCAAGCGGATCAAGGACGTCGTTGGCGTCTCAACGGAAATTGTTGTAGGTGACCCCGGCGACGTCGAACGCTCTCAGGGCAAGGCGAAGCGCGTCGTCGACAATCGCGATAAGGAATAAGCCGTGGCCCGTACAATCGCCAAAGATCACGACCAGAAGCGGAAGCAAATCCTGAAAACGGCCGCCAAAGTGTTCGCCGACCAAGGGTTTGATCGCGCCTCGATGACCCTGTTGGCAAAAGAGTGCGGGATTTCCAAGGCAAACATCTACCACTATTACGACAGCAAGGATGCCATCTTGTATGACATCCTTGAAACCTACCTGCGCGAGCTTCGCGACCGTATCTGCAATGTGGATCTGAACGGTCTTACGTCTGAACAGAAGCTGCGGAAAGCGGTGCGCGAAATCCTGTTTGCCTACCAAGGCGCAGATGACGAACACCGGGTGCAGATCAGCGGCATGAGCGCCTTGACCGAGGAACAGCAGAAACTTCTGCGCGGGTATCAGCTGGAATTGGTGAATTTTGTGCGCGACATCCTGAAAGAGCTGGCCCCGACAGCCTTCAACGATGACAAGGACAAGCTGCGCGGCACCACGATGTCAGTTTTTGGGATGCTGAACTGGTATTACATGTGGAACAGCGGAGCAGGGCCCAAGGCCCGCGAAGACTATGCCGATCTGGTCAGCACTCTGACCGTCCATGGTATCCAAAAGCTCTAGCTGAGGCCTTTTGGGCAAACCCGTTCCAAATCCAACACAGGGGTGCCTGCCTTTGACCCGTTGCCACAGTAGCAGGTTCAGGGCCGCAACGTGTTTTCCTCATCCTGACCAATCAATACGGAACTCTTCCCGAAACGCAAAACGCGCCAGATGAGCCTCGATGACCTGTTGCCATCGGGCCAGATCACCGCGCGCCCGGGTGGCGGCGGTTACGGTCAGGCTGGTATCGCCTGCCGAAAGGGTGACGCGGTTCCCGTCCGGAAAGCTCACGCTGCCTTGTGTTTCATCGAATGTTACCTGAGCCTTGTGCGACCAGTGTTTGCAAAGCTGTTGCAGGTATTTCGACGCCGCGCCTGTCTGCGCGATTCCCGAAGCAACCTGATCGGGCAGCAGGCTGAGCCCATCAGCGGCAGCGGCCCGGATTGCCTTGGCGAACAAAGTCACATCGATGTCCGTGGCCACGAATGTTGCCCCCAGATCCAGGCATTTTCGCTGCATGACCGGGTCTAGCGACAATATCCCTGCCGGCTTGCCTGCCGCAACGATGCGCCGGATCGCATCAAGAACGGCCTCGATCACGTCCGGGTGCCCGGCATCGCCGATATGGCCCATATCTGCGGCCAGATCCGACGGGCCGACGAACACCCCATCGACGTCGGTCGCCAGGATGTCGTCCAGCGCCTCCAGCCCAAGCCTGTTTTCGACCTGCACCAAAAGACAGATCTGCTCGTCCGCCGTTTTCAGATAATCCGGGATAGCCGCAAAACGCGAGGCCCGCGCCAAAGCGGAACCTACGCCCCGAACGCCACGAGGTGGATACTGCACGGCCCGCACCAGTTCGCGCGCCTGATCGCCGCTTTCGACCATCGGCACTAGAATATTCTGCACACCGGCATCAAGATATTGCTTGATCATCCAGGTCTCGCCAATCGGCAGGCGTGCGACGGGGGTACTGCCAGATCCTTCAATCACCCTCACCTGCTCGAGGATCGAGCGCAGATCGTTTGGCGCATGCTCACCGTCGACCAGCAGCCAGTCAAACTGCGCGGTTGCGGCGATCTCGGAGGTATAGGCATTGGCCAAGCCGATCCAACACCCGATCAAAGGGGTTCCAGACGTCAGCGCGGCCTTGAACGAATTGATTGGCGCAGGCATTGGCGCTCCTTTCAGGCGAAATTGATATCGACTGAGCCGAACGGTCCGAAATCCGCGTGGATTTCTGTTCCCGGGGGGCATTCGACCGGGCGGATGAAGCTGCCGGACAGAACAATCTGGCCCGGCGCGATGCTCTGACCGTATTGCGCCATGCGTCGCGCCAGCCAAACGACGCTTTCGACCGGATCGTTCAGCACCCCCGCGCCCAGACCGGTTTCCTCGATCTCGCCATTGCGGAAGGTCAGCGCCCCAACCCATCGCAGATCAAAGGCATCCACCCTGTGGCGATCGTTGCTCAAAACGATACCGGCATTGGCGGCATTGTCACTGATCGTGTCAAACACCGTACGGGCCTTGCCGGTTTCGGGATCCACCCGTTGAATCCGCGTATCCAGAATTTCGATGGACGGCGCGACGTAATCCGTCGCCGCGATGATATCTGCGCGGGACACGTTTTCCGCGCCTATGGCCGATTTCATGACAAAGGCAATTTCGGCCTCGATCCGGGGCTGGATGAAGCGCCCGGCCGGAACGGTGGCACCCTGTGCAAACACCATGTCGTCAAACAGAATTCCACTGTCAGGAATGTCGATGTTCAACGCGTATTGCATGGCTTTCGAAGTCAGGCCGATCTTCCACCCGATTACCTTGCGCCCTTCCGACAGTTTCTGGCGACAGATCGCGTTCTGCACCTCGTAAGCGTCATCCATGCGCATCTCGGGGTGGCGCAGGCTGAGCAGGCCAATCTGCTGACGCGTTCGTTCCGCCTGCAACAGGTCAGCGGCCGCGCGCACATGGTCTTCGGGCGTCATACTTTTTCATCCTCAACCGTGTTTCGCAGAGTACCGATACCGTCGACCGAGACCTCGACCACGTCACCGGGTGCCAGGTATTTCGGCGGATCGAACCGCGCGCCCGCCCCGGTCGGTGTACCGGTCACAATGATATCGCCGGGCTGAAGCGTCATGAAAGTCGAGATATATTCGATCTCGCGCCGGATCGGGAACATCATGCGGTTCAGCGTATCATCCTGTCGCAGCTCGCCATTCACGCGGGTTTGAAGACGCGCCTCATCCAGCTGAGCCGCATCCGTGAACGGAACCAGCCACGGGCCGATGGCCCCGGACCTGTCCCAGTTCTTACCTTGTGTGACGTTGAACTTGGCGTGCCTAACCCAGTCGCGAATGGTTCCCTCATTGCACAACGTCAGCGCGGCGATGTGATCATACGCGTCCTGCTGCGGAATGCGGCGGCCCGCCTTGCCAATCACGATGGCCACTTCGCCTTCGTAATCCAGCGTGTGGTTTTCCGGCGGGCGGATCAGAGGCCGGTCATGGCCGGTAAAGCCACTGGCGAAACGCGGGAACAGGGACATGTATTCGGGCTGCGCGCTGCCATCTTTGTACTCCGCGTTCCGGTCGGGAAAGTTCACCCCGACGCAAAGGATACGTCGCGCATCCGGCATCACCATGTCATAGGCGAAATCGGGATGGGTGACTGGTTTGCCCCCGGCCGCCTCTGCCAGCTGATCAAACGCCCCGGCCGCGATCACCTCATAAAGGCTGTCGTGTTCCGGGAATTCCTGGTTCAAGGCAATGGCGCCACCGTCGGTGATTGCCCCGAAGAAACGTTCTTCGCCCGAAACGAAAGTGGCAAACTTCATTTCATGGCCTCCCACACGTCCCGGATCACGTCCGCCGCCATCAACACGTCGTCGCGGGTGGTATCGAACTGCCCGACCTGAAAGCGGATAATCTTGCGGCCGTCGAACATGCCCTGCGTCAGGTAAATCCGGCCGTCGTCATTCAGCGCGTCCACCAGACGCTGCTGCTGAGCATCGTCCCCCGGGCAGCGGAAGGAAAACAGGCTGAGGATCGGGCCGGTTGTGATCTCGAACCCCTCGATCGCACCAATCTTTTCCGCCAGTTCTCCGGCCCATGCCACATGGTTGCGGATGCGTTCGCGCAATCCCTCCAACCCATATGACCGCAACAGGAACCAGATTTTCAACGCCCGGAACCTGCGGCCCAGTGGGATGGTCCACTCTGAGTAATTCGTCACCTCGGCTCCGGTCGTCTTGAGGTATTCCGGTTCGATTTTCAGCGTATCGAGCTGCGGCGTGGCGTCCCTCAGGAACTGGATCGCACAATCGAATTGCGCACCCATCCACTTATGCGGGTTGAAGACGATGCTGTCATAGCGGTCGGCGCCCTGCCACAGAGCCCTGCGGAATTCGGGGCAGATCATGGCCGAACCCGCCCAGGCGGCGTCGAGATGGGTGTAGAGGTCGTATTTTTGGGCAATACCAGCCACGGCCATCAGATCATCGCAGGCCCCCACACCTGTGCCACCGGTAATTGCAACGATCCCGGCCGGGATATGTCCGGCGGCGACGTCATTCTGAATGGCGGCCTCAAGCGCCGAGGGAACAATCCCGAAATTCGACCCCTGCGTGGGCAACTTGACCAGATTGTCCTGACCGATCCCGGCAACCCAGCATGCCCGGTCAATCGACGAATGCACCTGATCGGAACAATAGATCCGCAACGCCCCCTTGGCGTTCAGGCCTTCCCGGTTGCCGGTAAAGCCGGTGGCCCGTTCCCGCATGGTCAGTACCGCCGACAAGGTGGCCGAAGAGGCGCTGTCCTGTATGACGCCGGTCATACCCTCGGGCAATCCAAGGGCCTGCCGCAGCCAGTCGACCATGACGCCCTCGACCTCGGTCGCGGCAGGCGAGGTCTGCCACAACATGCATTGGGCCGCGATGGTCGTCACCAGCATCTCGGCCAACATGGACGGGGGTGCAGCGTTGGCCGGGAAATACGCAAAAAAGCGCGGATGCTGCCAATGGGTGATACCCGGCATCACGATCCGTTCGAAATCAGCCATGATGGCGTCCATCGGCTCGCCTGTCTCGGGTGGCGTTGCAACAAGCTGTGCCGCGATTTCCCCCGGCGCGGTCTGCGCCCGCACGGGACGTTCAGCAAGTGTCCTGTGATAATCCGCCGCCCATTTCGAGATGTGCTGACCCCAATACGAAAACGTGTCCCAGTTCATCTACTGACTTTCCTTTGTGACGGGATCACCGCCAAATCCTTTTGTTCCGTTGCGTGCGTCACACCGAAAAGCTGACATTGGCCTGACCGGTGCCAGAGCTGCCGAAATACGGGGTGTAAATGTCGATCTCACCCTTGTAGCTTCCCCACCCCAACGCACCAAACAGCAAAGCAGTGTCATTCATGGCGCATTCACCGGTGCATTTTTTTGCATAGTCCGGCAGCATTTCCAGAAACTCTTCAAATCGGCCCTGCTGCCACAGCTCCAGAACGCGCATGTCCATCTGGCGGTTGAACTCGCCATTCACGGCATTCAGCCCGTCGACCGAGCGTTCATTCGGCGTGAAGTCGTGGCTGAGCGAGCCGGACGCCAGAATGGATACATTGCGGTCCGAACGTCGGATACCTTCGGCAATAGCCTCGCCCCAGGCCCGGTTTTCCGCGATCGACGAGAATTGATTGACCGCCACCGGCAAAACCCGGGCATTCACACCATCATTGATGAAATGCATCGGCAGGAGGGTGCCGTATTCCATGCCCATGTCGGGGTGCGAATGGCCCAGCGCCCGCTCTCCCCGTTCGCGCAGAACGTCAAGGATGGTTTCCCCAAGTTCATGATCGCCGCGATAGTCGAACTCCATATCCGCCAACATATGCGGCAGTTCGTGACTTATGAACCGGCCCTTGTGATGTTCCTTCGTGTTCAGGTGAAACCCTTGATTGGTGATCCAATGGGTGTCGAACACGATGAACGTCTCGACCCCGCGGTCGATCGCGTCCTGACGCAGGCGTGCATATCCATCAATGGCGGATTGCCGGATGCCCTTGTACTTTGGCATCGTGTGGGACATCCAGATGCTGGGTACATGCGTGATCTTTGCGGCCTGTACTATCTTTCCCATGGCAATTCCTCCTCGTGTAATGGGCTTGCCCCAGCCGGGGTCGGCCTACGTGATCTATTTACCCAACTGCATGATCTTGTGCTGACCGGTGGCAAAGCCGATATGTTTCTGTTCCATATAGAATTCAAAGCTCCAGTCGCCGCCATCCCGGCCGATGCCGGACGCCTTGACCCCACCGAACGGCGTGGGCAGGTGACGCACGTTCTCGGAATTCACCCAGATCATTCCAGCCTCCAGCCTGTCTGTAAACCGAAGCGCGCGGGTCAGATCATTGGTCCAGACATAGCCGGTCAGGCCATATGGCGTGTCGTTGGCGATCTCCAGCGCCTCATCCTCGGTCGAGAACGGGATCGAGGTCAGGACAGGGCCAAATATCTCTTCACGCGCAATGCGCATCTGGTTGGTGGCATTGGTGAACAGGGTCGGCCGGACGAAATAGCCCGCATCCCCCACCGTGACGCCGCCAGCGGCGACAGTTGCGCCATCTTCCTTGGCGATGTCGAAATAGCTCGTGACCTTGGTGTAGTGTTCTTCGGTCACCAACGGCCCGATCTCGGTATCGGGGTCCAAGGGGTGGCCCACCTTGATGTTGTTGACGCGCTCAATCAATCTGGCTTCGAAGTCTTCCTTGATCGTGTCCTGCACCAAAAGCCGCGAAGACGAGGTGCAGCGCTCGCCATTGATCGAATAGATCATGAAGATCACGGCATCCAAAGCGCGGTCCAGATCCGCATCATCAAACACGACAACCGGGTTTTTTCCACCCAGTTCCAGATGGTTCCGCTTATGGGTATCTGCGCCTTGCTTGACGATCAGACTGCCGGTACGGCTTTCGCCCACAAAGGCAATGGCCTTGATCAGCGCATGCTCGCACAAAGCCTTGCCAGCGTCGGGGCCAAACCCGTTGACCGTGTTCAGCACACCTTTGGGCAGCCCTGCCTGTTCGGCGATTTCCACCAGAAGACGGGCCGTCAGAGGGGAATCCTCGGCGGGTTTGTGAACCACCGTGCAACCCGCAGCCAACGCAGGCGCGATCTTCCAGGTCGACAGCATGAACGGCGTGTTCCACGGGGTAATCACGCCAACCGGGCCAATCGGCACACGGGTCGTCACATTCATCAGCGTCGGAGACTTCAGGTGCTGCCCATCCCGCGCCTGAATCACCTGATCCGCGAAATACCGGAAGTTCTCTGCCCCGCGCAATGCTGCCTTTGACATGAAGCGCAGGGTCTGCCCCGTGTCCCAGCACTCGCACAGTGCTATTTCCTCGGCGCGCGCTTCAATGGCATCAGCCACATTCAACAAGATGCGACGGCGTTGGGTGGCGGGCATGTCTCGCCACTCTGCAAAGGCTGCGTGGGCGGCCTTGGCTGCCGCATCGATGTCATCTGCCGTGCCATGGGCAACATCACAGATCACGGATTTATCGACGGGCGAGACCGACTGAAACACTCCGGCGGATCCGTCCCGGTCTTCACCCGCGATACGGTTGCGGATGCCCATTTCCCGGAACCGGTCCAGAAAGCCGTTCAGCTTTTCGATGTTTGTGCCCAGTGCGCTCATGCGTCAGGTCTCCTGCGTGGTCGCCGACAGGTGGTCGCGGATCGTACCGGCCTTGGGCGACAGCTTGGGGTCGATGTCACGCATCTCAAGCGAGAGCGCGATGGAATGCTTTGAAAAAACCGGCGCCAGGTATGTTTTGACCGCCTCGAATATTCGCTGTGTCGCATCTTCTTTGACATCCGCGGATCGGCCCGCCCGCAGGCGGATCGAGATATCAATGAACCCGTGCGCCGGGTTGCCGTCCGCTATGGCGTAATGATCAACCCGTGTCGCGCGCACACGAATACCGGGCATGGGAAAGGTCTCGATCCCGGCCGCCGTTGACCGAATGCACTCGCACAGGCCATCCATGTCGATCCTGTCTTCAAGATTGCCGGAATATTCGACATGGAAGTGAGGCATGGTCTCTCCTTTATTAGTTAACATGTTTAGTTTTTAATGCACCCCCTGTCAAGAGATTGCTTTGTTAATCTTTGCAATTCACGGAACGGCGTTCTAGAAGGCCGCATGAACACTCAAAGCCATTCCAAAAGCACTGCCCGGTCCCTTCCGATCGCGTTGTTGCGTGCCCGTGAAACCGTCATGGCTCCGATCCGGGATATGCTGCAAGGCATCCAACTGACCGAGCAGAAATGGCGCATCCTGCGCGTTCTGGACGAGTTGGGCGAAGTGGAGCAAAGCACCATCGCGCACGAGGCGTGCTTGCTGCTGCCCAGCGTGACCCGCATTTTGCGCACGATGGAGGCCGACGGCCAGATCACCCGCCGTCAGGACAGCGACGACAAACGCCGCACCATGGTCAAGATCACCGAAGCAGGCCGCACCATCCTAAGGGAAAACCTAGCCACTTCACTTGCGATCTCCAGCAATATCGAAACGCAGATGGGCAAGGAGAAGCTGGATCAGCTGCTGGACCTGCTCGAGGAGCTGCAAGCCATCAAAGTCTGACCCCGCCAGGTTCCGACGGGGTCGGTTGACCACCTACAAAGTGGCAAGACCGGTATCCAGCGCCGACAGAATTTTGGCCACATCTTCCGAAGTGACGATCAGCGGCGGCGACAGAATGATGTTGTTGCCAGACACACGCACCATCACGCCATCTTCATATGCGGCTTTCTGAACCTGAAGCGGCAGGTGTTTTGCGACAGGCGCCTTGGTCGCCCGGTCCGAAACCAGTTCCAATGCACACATCAGCCCCTCGCCGCCCCGCACGTCCCCGATCGCGTCATGCTTGTCGGCCAGCTTTTGCAAGCCGGCAAACAACTCGTCCCCGCGCGCAGCAGCATTTTCCCAGATCCTCAGCCGGTTGATCTCGGACAGGGCGGCCAAGGCCGCGGCCGCCCCGACCGGATGGCCAGAATAGGTGTACCCCTGATCCACGGATGCCAGGCCCGTGGTGTCACTTTCAAACACCTCTGCGACCGCACCGGAAATCATGGCCGCGCCAAAAGGGAAATACCCGTTGGTGATCGCCTTGGCCGTCGTCATGATGTCGGGTTGAACACCCCAGTGCCGCGCACCGCTCTCGCTGCCGGTACGACCAAAAGCGGTGATGATCTCGTCCGAGATCAGCAGGATGCCGTGTTTCGAACAGACCTCGCGCACCATGGGCATGAAGCTCTTGTGTGGCGGGATCACACCCCCGGCCCCCAACACCGGTTCCATGATGAAGGCGGCAACAGTGTTTGCGCCCTGAAAACCGATCTCGGCCTCAAGCGCCTTGACGCAAAGCTGCGCCAGACGCTCGGGGTCGGTTTCGTCAAACGGGTTGCGATAGGTCCACGGTGCGGGCACGTGGAAACAGCCGGGCATCATCGGCTCATACACCGCGCGGAATTTCTGGTTGCCGTTGACGGAAGCGGCGGCAAAATGGGTGCCGTGATAACCCTGCTTCAGGCTGATGAACTTGGTGCGCCCTGCTTCACCCCGGACCTTGTGATATTGACGCGCAAGCTTCAGCGCAATTTCGACCGAATCCGACCCGCCCGACGTAAAGAATGAACGGGTCAGCCCGTCGGCCTCGAAGAACTGGGCCAGCTCATAGGACAGCTCGATCGCCTTGTCGTTGCTGGTGCCACGAAAGGTCGAGTAATAGGGCAGCGCGTTCAGCTGATCCGCTATGGCCTGTTTCACCGGCTCACAGGAATAGCCCAGATTGACGTTCCACAGCCCCCCTACGGCGTCCAGCGCCGTGTGACCATCGACATCAGTGATGTTGACCCCTTCACCACCGCTGAGAATGGTCGGCGGGTTCTTCCGGCTGTCGGCGGGGTGCGCCATCGGGTGCCAGAAATACCGGGCGTTGTTTTCCTTCAGAAAGTTGGAGTCTTTCATGTCGCGGGTCTCCGAGTGTTGAATCCGCCCCGGGTCACGGGTGGAATCCGGTTGGAAAGGAGTCGGGCAACTGGCCGCCAAAACCAGCAGTCAGATCAACCGAAAGTGAATGCAGCGTGGACAGTATTGCCGGAAGGCGGTCGCCGGTTGCCCGGGTTTCCGGGACAGCTATCGCGATGGTACCCAATGCGACCTGATCGATGCCGAAGATCGGCGCGGCATATCCAAAGACACCTTCTTCGTAACTGCCACGGCTGTCGGCCCAGCCTGAAACTCTAATCTTTGCGACCCGTTCCTTGATAAGCTTCGGATCAGTAAGCGTGGCTTGTGTAAACCGTGCCTGCACGTCCTGATCCAACTGCTCCAAAAGGTAAACCGGCCCGAAACTGAGCATGCAAAGACCTGATGCCGTCGCATTGAGCGGAAGCATCTCGCTGGGATCCAGACTGACGCGGACACTGTGCTGCGTTGTTTCCACCACAAGCGCCGTCTGCAACCCCGTTTTCTCAAGCAAAGACAGATGCAGGGATTCACCGACCACCTGCATAGCGGCCTGCATCTTTTGGCGCGCGCCCTCAATGCCGGGCCTGGCGATCTCTCGCAGCGCGGCCAAACGCAAAGCCGCCGGCCCGATCGCATAGGATTTCGTCATCGGATTCTGCTCGATCAACCCGAACTCCTCGAGCGCGCGCAGGTGCCGCAACGCCGTTGCTTTGTTCAGCCCGGACAACCGCGCAAGATGACTCAGCCCGATCTCTGGGCGAGCATTGGAAAAGTAGTCCAGCATTTTTAGGGCGTTAAGGGCTGTACCCATGTGCGTGTGGTCCTCTTGCTCAGGTAATACTTGACAGAACTAACTTAACAAAGCAACATTATTATTGTTAACGCGGTTCAAATAATGAACCGATATCGGGAGGTGTCAATGAAGAAATTTCTAACAGCCGCCGCTTTTGCGGCTTCGGCCACTGCCGCACTGGCTGAATACCCTGAAAAGCCGGTAAGTTTTGTCGTCCCCTGGCCTCCGGGTGATCTGGAAGATGTCCTTACCCGGATGATCGCCGACGAATTCCAGGCCATGTACGGTGTGCCTGCCGCTGTGGTGAACAAACCCGGCGGCGGAGGCGGCCCATTCCCCGGCGCGGTCGAGGTGGCAACCGCCCCGGCGGATGGTTACACCATCGGCTCATTCGTCATCGGCGTACCTGTCATCGGTCCCGAAATCGGAATTCCCGAACTCAACCCGAATCCTTTTGATCCAATCGGCATCTTCCTGACCTATCCCTTCGTCATCGCAGCCAGCAAAGACGCGCCGTTTTCAAATTGGGAAGAACTGGCCGACTACGGCAAGGAAAATGACGTGGCGCTTGGCCATTTCGGATCGGTTCTGCCCCCCACTCAGGTCACATTTGCAGCCGCGGTCAGCAGCGGGTTCGACTTTGCCAGCGAAGCGGCTTTCGACGCCCTGGATTGCAACACGCTGGCCTCAGGCGACGTGGATGTCATCAATACGACGCTACAGCTTATCCTTCCCTGCCTTGATCAGGTGAACGTCCTTGCCAGCATCGGCGGCGAGCGGATTTCACTGGTTCCGGACACGCCGACGATCGTGGAGCTCAATCCGGATCTGCCATTGGCCCTTTGGAACGGGCTGTTCGTGCACAAGGACACGCCCGCCGACGCGCGTGAAAAGATCACGGCTGCCGCGCAGAAAGCGTTGTCCTCGGACAAAGCCATGAAGCTGGCTGAGGAAACGGGCGCCCTGATCTACTGGCAGGACCCGGATGCTTCGAATGCTCAGATCGAGCAGGACAAAGCCTCTTTCGCCAAGATCGAAGAGATTCTGGGCGAATAATCCGAAACAGGCCCGGCCAGATCGAACAACGCCGGGTCTGTTTGATTCAAACAGGAGGCCAAAATGATAGCAAAGACGCTGCAAGACATGTTCCGACGGTATCGACGTCCTGGCGATATTGTCTTTGCTTTCCTTTTCTTCGGCTTCTCCCTGTTCCTTCTCAGCCAGATCGGCGCTGAGACTCAAGCCGTCAAACGAACCAAGTGGTTTGCGCAACCCGCCCTTTGGCCCAAGATCGCGATCTGGGGCATGGTTTTGTTCAGCGGCCTCCACTTGCTGGGCTCCTTCCTGTCCCCACGCATTCCCGGACGGTTGCAAGAGGTGACGTTCTGGTTGATGTCCCTCGAATACGTTGCCTATTTTCTGATCTATGTCGTGGCGGTTCCGTGGCTTGGATACCTGCCATCGACCATGCTTTTTGCAGCCCTGCTGACGATACGATTGGGGTTTCGATTGCCCGGGGCTTTTTGCGTTGCACTTGGCTTCGGCGCGGTCGTTGCAGTCGTTTTCCGCGCGTTACTTCAGGTGAACATTCCTGCCGGTCGGATATACGAATACCTGCCCGACGGGCTGCGCGCCTTTGCGCTGACCTACCTGTGAGGCCAAGATGGACAATCTGATTTCCGGCTTTGCAATTCTGGCGCAGTGGCAGGTCGTCGTGGCATTGGTCATCGGATCGGTGGGCGGGGTCATCATCGGCGCATTGCCCGGCGTCGGCGCTGCTGTCGCAATTGCCATCCTGCTGCCCGCCACCTTCGCGTTCGAGCCCATCGTCGGCCTGACCCTTCTGTTGGGCATCTACGGGTCGTCCATGTATGGCGGCGCAATCCCCGCCATCCTGATCAACACGCCCGGTACCGCCGTCAATGCACTGACCACTTATGACGGCTATCCCATGACCAAGCGCGGCGAGGGCCACCGGGCCCTGTCGCTGGCCTATTCGGCGTCGTTTTTCGGCGGCATCTTCTCGATCCTCTGTCTGATCATCCTGTCACCCGTATTGGCCTGGGTTGCCCCGCATTTCGGCAGCCGCGAGATTTTTCTGGCCGCACTCATGGGCATCCTTCTGGTGATCCTGGCTCATCGCGGGCAAACCTTCTCGGCCGCGATGCTGGCGTTCTTCGGCATCTTCCTCAGCACCGTCGGTCTGGAACCCGTCAAATACACCAAACGTTTCACCTTTGACCAAACCTGGCTTTCGTCAGGTATCGATCTGATCGTGGTGGTTCTTGGGCTGTTCGCCATCAGTCAGGCGCTGCTGTTGCTGGTCGACAAAGAACACGCGCCGGGCGAAGCCCATGTGCGCGGCAGCATCTTCGCGGGCCTCAAAGAGCTGCTGGGCCTGAAACGCATCGCGACGGTTTCGTCATCGCTGGGTGTGCTCATGGGCATGATACCGGGCACAGGCGAATTCACATCACAGTTCCTGTCATACACATACGCACAGAAAACCTCTGAGGACCCGGACAAATTCGGCGATGGGTCACCCGAAGGTCTGGTGGCGTCCGAGGCGGCCAACAATGCCGTCCCCGGGGCTGCGATGATTCCACTGCTGGCGCTGGGTATTCCGGGCGAGGCGCTGACCGCGATGATGCTGTCCGTCTTCTACGTTCACAACGTGATCCCCGGACCGCAGCTATTCGCCGACCAGATGGATTTTGTCATGGCGCTGTACATGTCGCTGATCCTGCTCAACGTGATCGTTCTGGTCTTTCTTTTGTTCTCGACCAACCTGCTGCTGAAGATCATTCAGATCCCGACGCGCTTTCTGGGGATCATGATCCTGACGCTGTCCTTTGTCGGTGTATTCAGCCTGCGCAACTCAGTCACGGACTGCGCCATTGCCGCCGGGTTCGGCGTGTTCGGGCTGATCCTGAAGCGCCTGAACCTGCCCATTGTTCCGATCATTCTGGGCATGGTTCTGGGCGGGATCATGGAAGTCAAACTGCGCAGCGCCATGGCGCGGGTGAAGTCACCACTTGATTTCATCGACCGACCGATTGCCGCAATTCTTTTCATCATGATCCTCGGGATCCTTCTGCTGCACGTTCGCTCGCTGATCAAGGAACACAAGGAACGCATCACACCGCAGCCGGTTCTCGACGAAGACTCAACTCAGCAAGGATAACCCCAATGGACCAATCCTCGATTGATGCGCTGCGTGCGCAGGACATTGCTCCGCGCGGGCATTTCATAAACGGCCGCAGTCAGGATGGCGAAACCGGGGCCCGGCATCAGGTTCTGTCTCCGATCAACGGCCAACCTCTGGCGCTGATCACCGAAGGCACACCGGCCGACGTCGATATGGCCGCGCGCGCGGCGCGCGATGCTTTCGAGGACGGGCGATGGTCGCGCATGGCCCCTGCCGGCCGCAAGAAAGTGCTGCTGAAACTGGCTGATCTGATTGAAGGCCGCGCACTTGAACTGGCCGTGCTGGGCGTGCGCGACAACGGAACCGAGATCACCATGGCTTACAAGGCCGAGGCGCTCTCGGCGGCGGCCACTTTCCGGTATTATGCCGAGGCGATTGACAAGATCTACGGACAAATCGCCCCGACAAACGGTGACGTTCTGGGTCTTGTGCATCACGCTCCGGTCGGGGTTGTCGGGGCCATCGTGCCCTGGAATTTTCCACTGATGATCGGCAGCTGGAAAATTGCACCGGCACTGGCCGCAGGCAATTCCGTCGTGCTGAAACCTGCCGAAAGCGCCTCACTCAGCCTGCTCAAGATTGCCGAGCTTGCCGCAGAAGCCGGAGTGCCCGATGGGGTGTTCAACGTCGTGACCGGGCGTGGCTCGGTCGTGGGTGAGGCGCTGGCCCTGTCGATGGATGTCGACATCATGGTGTTTACCGGGTCGGGCACAACCGGGCGGCGGCTGCTGGAATATTCCGCGCGGTCGAACCTGAAACGCTGCTATCTTGAACTGGGCGGCAAATCCCCGAACATCGTTTTTGCCGACGCCCCTGATCTGGCCGAAGCCGCCAAGGTTTCCGCGGCGGGCATCTTCCGCAACTCTGGTCAGGTCTGCGTCGCCGGATCGCGCCTGTTGGTTCAGCAAGAGATCTACGAGGACTTCGTCGCCGAGATCAGCCGCCACGCCGAAGGCTTTCGCGTCGGCGACCCGCTGGATCTCAACAGCCAGATCGGTGCGGTCCACAGCCTGCCAGAGCTTCAGGCCAATCTGGATTTCGTCACGAAGGCCGAGGCCGAAGGCGCCGAGCGCCGGACCGGCGGAAACCGCATCCTGACCGAGACCGGAGGCTATTACATGGCGCCGACCGTGATGGCCAACGTGAAAGAGACCGACACCCTGTTCCAGAATGAGGTCTTTGGCCCTGTTCTGGCCGTCACGCCCTTTGCCGACGAAGACGAAGCGCTGCGCCTTGCCAATGCCACCGTATATGGGCTGGCCAGTGGTGTCTGGACCTCGAACCTCAGCCGCGCGCATCGCATGGTGGCAGGCATTCGCGCCGGCGTTGTGCATGTCAATACATATGGCGGTGCCGACCTGACCGTTCCGCTGGGCGGCGTTCGCCAATCCGGCAACGGGCACGACAAATCGCTGCACGCGATCGAGAAATACTTCGATCTGAAAACCGCCTGGATAAAACTCTGAGAAAAGGCCGCCCGCATGACCCTTTCAGCGAAATCCGCGGAACTCATTGAACGCAGGGCCCGGTTGCTGGGGCCCAATGTATCGACCTTCTATGACGAACCCGTTCATTTCGTGAAAGGTGAAGGCGTCTGGCTGTGGGATGCGGACGGGCGCAAGTATCTGGATTGCTACAACAACGTGCCTCATGTGGGGCATTGCAACCCGCGCGTGGTCGAGGCGATCTGTCGTCAGGCGCGCACGCTCAACACGCACACCCGGTATCTGCATGACGGGATTCTGGACTATGTGGAAAAACTGACCGGAACGATGGACGAATCCCTGGATACGGCCATCCTCACCTGTACCGGTTCCGAGGCAAATGACATTGCTCTGCGAATGGCCGAGGCGATGACCGGAAAACGAGGGATCATTGCCACCGACACCACCTATCACGGCAATACCGCGCTGGTCAGCCAGTTGAGCAGATCGAACATCCCGACAGTCGGCTTCGGTCTGGGCCGGTATTTCCGCTTTGTCAGCGCACCCGACAGCTATCGCCATCCCGACCCGGATGGGTCAAAATTCGCCGATGCCGTGGCGGAACAAATTGCGGAACACGAAAAGGCCGGCACCGGTTTTGCCGCATTGATCCTCTGCCCTTATTTTCTGAACGAGGGGTTTCCCGACAATCCGGACGGTTGGCTGGCACCCACGGCCAAGGTCGTCCGCCAGGCCGGGGGCCTGCTGATCTGCGACGAGGTGCAATCAGGCTTTGGCCGAACCGGCACCCACATGTGGGCGCACCAGAAGTTGGGCGTTGTGCCGGATGTCATGACCTTGGGCAAACCCATGGCCAACGGCCATCCGGTGGGCGGCGTGGTCACAGGTTCCGAGATCATTTCGGCATTCCGCAAGGGATATCGGTACTTCAACACGTTTGGCGGAAACCCTGTTTCCTGTGCTGCCGCGATGGCGGTTTTGGACGAGATCGAAGACCAGAGCCTGGTCGCACATGCCAGATCCGTTGGCGACCACGCGCGAAAACGGCTGAACCTTTTGAAAGAAAAATGTGACGTCATCGGAGACATACGCGGCTCGGGGCTGATATTCGGGGCTGAAATGGTCCTTGATCGCGACAGCAAGGAACCCGCCGGTGAATTCACTGACCGTATCATCAACGCCATGCGCCAGCGCGGGATCATTCACTCCAAGCTTGGGCGTCACAAGAATACTCTGAAAATTCGCCCGCCCATGCCATTCTCTGTCGAAAACGCGGATCTTCTTTTCGACACGCTGGACGACGTGTTGGCGGAAACGCCGCTGGTGGCATGAAGCAGATCGTGGAACATGCGCTGTCCCTTTGGGGGCTGGCTGATGGCCAGGCGTCTCTTGTGGCGGCTCGGGAAAACCGCGTCTATCGCGTTCAGGCAGGCCAGACCGCCTATGCCCTGAGACTGCATCGCAAGGGCTTGCGAACGGATGCCGAACTCCGGTCAGAGCTACAGTGGATGGCTGTTCTCGGCAAAAACGGGGTCCGGGTTCCAACGCCCGTTCCGGCCGCAGATGGGCGCTATCTGCATCTGGTGGACGGTATTCAGGTCGACATACTCGACTGGTTGCCGGGCCGCCCTTTGGGTGCGACAGGACAGGCTTTGACGCATCAGGACAGGACAGGCGTCTTTTGCTCAATCGGCCGGGAAATGGCACGGCTGCACCACATCAGCGACCAATGGACACCTCCTCAGGACTTCGTGCGTTGGTCATGGGATCGCAGCGGGCTGCTTGGAGACGCCCCTGTCTGGGGTCGTTTCTGGGAAAACCCAACGCTTGGAAAAACGGACCGGGCCCTGTTCCTCGCGTTCCGAGATATCGCAGATCGTGACCTTCGGCGCGCGGAAAATCAGTTGGATTACGGCCTGATCCACGCCGATCTTGTCCGCGAAAACGTCATGGTTGACGGGGACAAACTGTGGCTGATTGATTTCGACGATGCCGGGTTCGGTTTTCGCCTGTTTGATATCGCAACGACGCTTCTCAAGAACCTGCACGAACCTGATTTCAACCAGCTGCGCGGTGCTTTGCTGGCGGGGTATCGATCTGAACGACCGATCTGCACCCGCCAACTCGACCTGTTCATGGCACTGCGCGCCGTAACCTACGTGGGATGGGTTGCATCCCGACTGAACGAAGATGGATCGGGCATACGCAATGAGCGGTTCATTGAAACCGCCCGGGCGTTGATGTCCCAATACCTTCAACAGCACACCTAGACAGGAGGCACCAATGGCCCAAAAGACAATCCTGCTGATTGGTACGTATGATACCAAAGAGCCCGAAATGCGGTTTATCGAAAAGGCGGTCAGAGCGCAGGGCGCTGACGTGCTGACCATGGATGTATCGGTTCTGGGTGATCCGTCCGAATCGACGGATATCTCGAAACACGACGTTGCCGCTGCCGGCGGCATGACAATAGAACAGGTCATCGCGCAAGGAGACGAGAACAAAGCCTTTCGCGTGATGTCCGCAGGGGCCGCAAAAGTTGTTGCGCGGGCCTATTCAGAAGGTCGATTTGACGGGATGCTGGCCACGGGCGGGACCATGGGTACAGACCTTGCGCTGGATTGTGCACAGGCTTTGCCGATGGGCGTTCCCAAATATATCGTGTCAACGGTCAGCTTCTCGCCTCTGATCCCTCCGCACCGGTTGGCGCCGGATGTTCAGATGATCCTGTGGGCCGGCGGCCTGTATGGCATGAATTCGATCTGCAAATCGTCGCTCAGCCAGGCTGCCGGGGCCGTCGTGGGCGCAGCCAGGGCAGCGACCGCACCCGATCGCAGCAAACCTCTGATCGGGATGACCAGCCTTGGTTCGTCCTGCCTGCGTTACATGAAAATTCTGAAACCGGCACTGGAAGACCGCGGCTTTGAAGTGGCCGTGTTCCACTCTACCGGCATGGGCGGCATGGCCTATGAAAAACTGGCGGGCGAAGGCGCGTTTGCCTGCGTGATGGACTTCTGCATGCAGGAATTTGGCAACCTGATGGCGGGCTCTGTCGTGTCCAGCGGCGATGACCGGGTCACCAATGCCGGGCGCGTAGGAACGCCCCAGATGGTGGCGCCCGGTGCGCTGGATCTATTGGATTTTGCGGGTTGGCAGGACATCCCCGAACAATATGCCGATCGCCCGTTCCACGAACACAACCGCCTGATCAAAAGCTCGGTCTTCAACGGCGCCGAACGGCGCGCCTGGATTCGGGAACTCGCCAACCGGCTGGAAGCCGCAACCGGGCCGGTGCATTTCTTTTTGCCCGTTCAGGGCGTCGAGGCCTGGGACAGGGAAGGCGAAGAGGTGCATGATCCAGAGGCTCTGGCAGAAATGGTGGACGAGGCGCGCAAGGTCATGCCCGGCCGGGTGCCAATGACCGAGCTGGATGTTCACATCAACGACGCGGCTTTCTGCGAAGCTGTTCTGTCGCGATTTGACACGTGGGTGGAAACCGGCGTCATCAGAACAGACTGAACGCCATTGGCGGCATCGGGAAAGGGAAAAACAACCCTGCGCGTTGTCTTACAGCGAATGGGGGTACCTGTCCGGGTTGTGCAGGTCGGTTCCGTGACCCTCGAGCACCCAGTCTTCAGGCGGAGGGTTCCAGAACGTGTTGCGGTTGTCTTCGTCCATCCCGGCCCGGTGCAAGCTGCGCCGCGCGGACCGGATCAGAATGACCGGTTATTCATGGGGATGTTGCGCAGAAAGCGTCTCCACAACGTTTTGAACGATTGGATCATCGGCTTGCCCCCACCCCCAAGACGATCAATCAGCCAAGGGCGTTTCTTGAACACTTAATCCATCCTGTAGCCGGGTACGGGCCCGTTTCTGTTGCCGGTGGAAATTTTTTATGGATGTTGGATCCAATATCCTTTATTCGTGATCGCATCTTTGATTCAGGGAGGATCACATGCTCAAGAAACTCGTCGCTTTGGCGGCCTTCACCACTTTCACAACAGGTCCTGCGATGGCGGACACGCTCGACGATGTCGTAGATCGCGGTACTCTTCGCTGCGGCGTTGTTCTGGACTTTCCGCCGATCGGGTATCGCGACGCCAGCAACGAACCGGCGGGTTTTGACGTGGATTACTGCAATGATCTGGCCGCGGCGCTTGAAGTTGAGGCGGAAATCCTGCCTTTGACCTGGGCCGAACGCCTGCCGGTCATCGTGACCGGGCGCGCCGACGTCGTGTTCGGCGCAACCTCGGACAGCCTTGAACGGGCGCGGACCGTGGGCTTCAGCATTCCCTATGCAATCTACTATGCGCAGGGCGTCGTGAACGCGGACAGCGGGATCGAAACCTTCGAAGACATCCGTGGCAAACGCGTCGCCGCCGCGATTGGCACCGTGCCAGAACAGGAATGGCTGAAGATTGCCGCCGAATGGGGTGAGGAAGGCAATTATCAGGGCTATCAGTCGGAAAACGAGGTGTTTCTGGCGGTCGCGCAGGGCAAGGCCGATATCGGCATCACCACCAACACCGCCGTTCTGCCGATCACCCAGCAGTATGAAACGGTGCTGGCCGGCCCCCGTATGCCCTGGACCACCGACTACACCTCGGTCGTGGGCAAACGACAGGACGTCACCTGGCTGAATTTCCTGAACCTGTTTGTCACGCATCAGGTGCGCTCGGGCCGGTACCAGGAACTGTGGGGCAAATATGTCGGAGGCGAAGCCCCCGAGCTGCGCATCCCCGGCGTGATGTACTGATTTCACCCCCCAAGTGCTCTTTCGTCGGGTTTCGGCCGGGCGAAAGAGCCGGTCAATTCGGAAAAAACCTGTGTTCGATTACAACTTCCACTGGCGGCCGGTCATGAAAAGCCTGCCGGACTTGCTTGAGGCATCGCTGCTGACCTTGCAAGTCGCGGTTCTGGCGATGATCCTGGGCATCCTCATCGGCCTGTGTCTTGCGCTGACGCGGCTGCACCTGAAGGGGCCGCTGTACTGGTTCGCCTCGGCCTGGGTTGAACTGGCCCGAAACACGCCCGCCCTGTTTCAGCTGTTCTTTTTCGGCTTCGGGCTTGGCGCATTCGGCCTGCACCTGTCGCCTTACTTCATCGTGCTGGCGGGTTTGACCTTCAATTGCGCCGGCTATCTGGCCGAAAACTTTCGCGGAGGTTTCCAGGCCGTCCCCGAGACGCAACTGCGGGCCTCTCGTTCTCTGGGCATGACCGCGTGGCAGGCTTACACACGCGTGGTGATCCCGCAGGTGTTTCGCATCGTCTATCACCCGATCACCAATCAGATGGTCTGGGCCGTGCTCATGTCCTCGCTGGGCATGCTGGTCGGTTTCCGCGAGCTGTCAGGCGAGACGCAGTTCTTTGCCTCGCGCACCTTCCGCATCTTTGAATATTTCGCCGTCACCGCGATCATCTACTACGTGATCGTCAAAATCATTCTCGGAGCCTCACGCCTGCTGGCGACCCGGCTCTTTCGCTACTGAAGGACGCTCGGATGGAACCCACTGTCAGCTTTTTCAGCGGCTTCACCATCAATGATCTGTGGTTTCTGGGCGAAGCGGCCCTGCGGACACTCTGGATTTCGGTTCTGTCGATATCCATCGGAACGCTTCTTGGCGTGGTATGCGGGTGGATCCTGTACGAGGGCAAGCTGGCCGCAGCCCTCACAGTGGCCCCGTTTCTGGATGTTTTCCGTTCCGTCCCGCTGATCATCCAACTGGTGCTGTTCTACAACTTTGCGCCCATTGTCGGGCTCAATCTGGACCCGTTCGCCTCGGGCGTGGTGATCCTGTCGATCTACACGGCCGCCTTGGTTGCGAATGTCGCACGCGGCGGGATCGAGGCCGTCGGTGCGCCGATGCGCCGTGCCGCGCGCAGTCTGGGCATGACCTATTGGCAGGATCTGCGCTATGTCGTCTTCCCGATTGGCGGGCGCGCGGTGTTCCCGGCCTGGGTCGGTGTCGCATTGGGAGTGATGAAAGACAGCGCGTTGGTTTCGGTGCTGGGCTATGTCGAACTGCTCAAGGCCAGTCAGATCCTGATCACCCGGACGCAGGAACCTTTCCTGATCCTGACAATCGCAGGCGCGTTCTATTTCGCGCTCAGCTATCCGATTTCGCGCTATTCCGCGTCTCTTGAAAAAAGGTGGGCCCAATGATCGAAATTCGCGACCTGCACAAGTACTTCGGCGCATTGCATGTGCTGAAGGGCATCGATCTAGATGTGCAGAAAGGAGAGGTCCTGTCGGTGATCGGCGCATCGGGCTCCGGTAAATCGACCCTGCTGTATTGCATCAACGGGCTGGAACCGATCCAGCAAGGCTCGGTCATAGTGGATGGCACAGATGTTCATGCCAAAGGCACCGATATCAACAAGCTGCGCACAAAGCTGGGAATGGTGTTTCAGCAATGGAACAGCTTTCCCCACCTGACCGCATTGGAAAACGTCGCGCTGGCCCCCAAGATCGTCAAAGGACTGTCAAAATCAGAAGCCCGCGATATCGCCGCCCGCCAACTGACCCATGTTGGCCTGGGCGAAAAGCTCGACGTCTACCCATCCGCCCTTTCGGGTGGCCAGCAACAGCGTCTGGCCATCGCCCGCGCGCTTGCGATGGAGCCGGAATACATGCTGTTTGATGAGGCGACGTCAGCGTTGGATCCCGAACTGGTGGGCGAGGTTCTCGACACGATGCGCCTTTTGGCCGAAGAAGGGATGACCATGATCTGTGTCACGCACGAGATGGGTTTCGCACGCGATGTGTCGGACCGGGTTGCTTTCTTCCATCAGGGCGTGATGGAAGAGATCGGTCCGCCCGGGCAGATATTCGGTGATGCGCAATCCGAACACACCCGTAAATTCCTGGCCAACGTGCGCTGAGTGCACTGGCCCCCTGAAACAACGAGGAAGATCACCTTCATGTCCAAGAATATCTTCACCGGCACCATGCCAGCCCTGATGACCCCGTGCAAAGCCGACCGGACCCCGGATTTCGATGCCCTGGTGAAAAAGGGCAAGGAAATGATCCAGGCAGGCATGTCTGCCGTGGTGTATTGCGGCTCGATGGGCGACTGGCCGTTGCTGTCGGATGCCGAACGCATGCAAGGTGTCGAACGCCTGATCGACGCCGGCCTTCCTGTCGTCGTCGGCACCGGTGCGATAAACTCGAAATCTGCCGTGGCGCTGGCTGCACATGCGCAAAAGGTCGGCGCGGCAGGGCTTATGGTCATCCCACGTGTGCTGTCGCGCGGATCGTCCATCCCGGCACAGCGCAACCACTTCAAGGCAATCCTGTCAGCCGCGCCGGATATTCCGGCCATCATTTACAACAGCCCCGTTTACGGCTTCGCCACCCGCGCCGATTTGTTCCTGGAATTGCGTGCAGATCATCCGAACCTGGTTGGGTTCAAGGAATTCGGAGGCAAAGGCGACCTGCGCTACGCCGCGGAACACATCACCTCGAAAGATGATCAGGTGACACTGATGGTTGGTGTGGACACCGAGGTTTACCATGGCTTCGTCAACTGCGGCGCTACCGGATCGATTACCGGTATTGGTACTGCCTTGCCCAAAGAGGCACTGCTGCTGGCCGCCCTGTGCCAGAAAGCGGCGGCGGGCCATGCCGAAGCGCGCCTGCGCGCGCGCGAGCTTGAAGAAGCCTTTGGCGTGCTGGCCAGCTTTGACGAAGGCACCGATCTGGTGCTGTATTACAAGCACCTTCTGGTCCTGAACGGTGAAGAGGAATACCGCTTGCACTTCAACGAAACCGACGAACTGACGGATGCCCAGCGCAACTACTGCGAACAGCAATACAGACTGTTCCGCACATGGTTTGCCGACTGGTCCAGCCAGGGCGGAGTCATCGCTGAATGCATGTAATCGACAGCCATACCGGAGGCATGCCCACGCGGGTCATCCTGAACGGCGGCCCCGATCTGGGGTCGGGCCCGCTGGTCGAGCGCGCGCAACGTCTGGCCACCGAGCACAAGGCTTTCTACAAATCGGTCCTTCTGGAGCCGCGAGGCCAACCCGGCATGGTCGGGGCGCTTCTGGTCGCCCCGGAAACGTCTGGCTGCGAAACCGGCGTGATTTATTTCGATGCCGACGCCGTTCTGGGCATGTGCGGTCACGGCACCATCGGCCTTGGGGTCACTCTGGCGCATCTGGGCCGGATCGGTCCGGGAACGCACAGGGTCGAAACGCCGGCCGGCGTCATCTCGGTTGAGCTGTTGGACGCCAATACGGTGCGCGTCACCAATATCGAAAGCCGCCGGGTCAGGGCTTCTGTGTCTGTTGAAGTCGAAGGCCATGGAAAAGTGACCGGCGATCTGGCCTATGGTGGTAACTGGTTCTTCATTGTCGATCCCAGTCCGATGGACGTGAATCCCGGCAACATCCGTGCCCTCACCGATCTGACCATTGCAATTCGCAAAGCCTGCATCGACCAGAATGTGCGTGGTGAAAACGGGGAACCGGTGGACCACGTGATCTTGCAGGACAAATCCCCGGACAAAGACGTTCACAGCCGGAATTTCGTCCTGTGCCCGGACGATCAATATGACCGATCCCCGTGCGGGACCGGCAGTTCGGCGCGTCTGGCCTGTCTGGCGGCGGATGGGGTTCTGGCTCCGGGGGTTGAGATCGTGCAGGAAAGCGTGATCGGCAGTTCCTACCGGCTGAGCTATCAGCCCGGCCCCAATGGCGGCGTCATTCCAACCCTGACCGGGCAGGCGCATATCATGGCCGAGGGCACATTGATTTTCGCGCAAAACGATCCGTTCCGCGGCGGGATCCTTCTTTGACAAAACCATCGGGGACTGGCGCAATCCGGCCCCCGGTACCGAACCACAGTTTGAAAAGATCTGGCCATGCTGCAAGACAACCCGACGGATATTGTTGTGATCGGTGCCGGTATCATTGGGATCAGCACGGCACTGGAATTGCAAAAGCGCGGCAAACAGGTTCTGGTTTTGGATCGCGAAGGCGTAGGAGCCGGTGCCTCGAAAGGGAATGCCGGAGCTTTTGCCTTTACCGATATCGTGCCGTTGGCCACCCCCGGGATCATGCGCAAAGCTCCGAAATGGCTGTTTGATCCATTGGGTCCGCTTTCAATCCCCCCCTCTTACGCTTTGAACATCGCACCGTGGATGCTGCGGTTCTGGCGGGCCAGTTGGCAGGATCGCTATGCTGCGGCCTTGTCGGCACAGGCTGCTTTGATGGATCACAGCCGCGCGGCGCTGGAACGCCAGATCGCGGATGTCGACGGCGAAGCGCTGATGCAACGCGAAGGCCAGTTGCAGTTGTTCGAAAGTGAAGGCGAATTCCGCGCCAGTCTGCCCACATGGGACAGGCGCAAGGATCACGGCATCCCCTTTGACCTGCTGGACAACCCCGACGCGATTGCGGAAATCCAGCCCGGGCTTGACCGACGATTTACCCATGCGGGTTTTACACCCACCTGGATGAACACGGTCGATCCGGCCAGCTGGACAAGACATTTGGCCACCCGGTTCACCGCCCGTGGCGGTCAGGTCGAAATCGCGACAATCAGCGCGCTCACACCCATGGATGCGGGCGTTCGTCTGACGACTGCGATCGGTGAAATTGATGCAAGACAGGTGATCGTGGCCGCCGGGGCGTGGTCTCATCACCTGGCGAAAACCCTGGGTGATCGCATCCCTCTGGAAACCGAGCGCGGGTACAACACGACCCTGCCCCAAGGGGCCTTTGATCTGCGCACCCATCTGACATTCGGTGGCCACGGATTTGTGGTGACGCGGATCAACGGCGGTGTGCGCATCGGTGGCGCGGTCGAGTTGGGCGGGCTGGAATTGCCGCCCAATTACAAACGCGCCGACGCGCTTCTGGCAAAGGCCGGGCGCTTCATGCCTGGCCTGAATTTGGAAGGCGGCACGCAATGGATGGGCTTTCGGCCGTCGCTGCCCGACAGTTTGCCGCTGATCGACCGCTCGGCGCGTGCGCCACAGGTGTTTTACGCCTTCGGACATGGCCATCTGGGTTTGACGCAATCCGCAGGCACGGCGGAACTGGTCGCGGATCTGGTCACGAACACAAAACCCGCGCTCGACATGAAGCCTTTCGCATCCACACGCTTCTGATCAGGAGAACACCACATGAAAATCACTGCACTGAACGTATATCAGGTGGATCTGCCGCTGAAGGAAGGTCGCTATAGCTGGTCCAATGGCAACTATGTCGAAGTCTTCGACAGCACCGTTCTCGAGATCATCACGGATGAAGGTCTCAAGGGGTATGCCGAATGCTGCCCGCTGGGATCGGCTTATCTTCCGTCCTTTGCACTGGGCGTCAGGGCCGGGCTGGCGGAATTGTCGCCACATCTGATCGGGCAGGATCCGCTGAATATCGGCCAGATCAATCGCACCATGGATGGCGCCCTGCGTGGCCACCCTTATGCCAAGGCGCCTGTTGATATCGCCTGCTGGGATCTGCTGGGCAAGGCGACCGGGCAACCCCTTTACACCCTGTTGGGCGGCGACGCGCAACAGGACGTGGTGCTGTATCGCGCAATCAGCCAGGAAGCACCGGACATCATGGCGCAAAAGATCGAAGGTTATGCGGCCGAAGGCTATACGAAGTTTCAACTGAAAGTGGGCGGCGACGCCAATGACGACATCGACCGCATTCACGCCACCCGCGCGGTTCTGAAAAAGACCGACCTGCTGGTGGCGGATGCCAACACTGGCTGGACCCGGCACGAGGCCGCGCGTGTCGTAGGCGCCATCGCGGGCATGGATGTCTATGTGGAACAACCCTGTTTGACTTATGAGGAATGCGTGTCGATCCGCCGGCGCACCGCGCTGCCCTTCGTGATGGATGAGGTCATCGACACGCCCAACACATTGGTCCGCGGCATTGCCGACGACGCCATGGACGTGATCAACCTGAAAATCTCAAAGGTAGGAGGTTTGAGCAAGGCAAGGCTGATGCGCGATCTTTGCGTCGCACATGGTATCCCGATGACCATCGAAGACACCTGGGGGGGCGATGTCACCACCGCCGCCATCGCTCATCTGGCGCGGTCGACACCGTCCGAGTTCACGTTCTCGGCCACCGATTTCAATTCCTATGGTACCGTGGACATCGCCGAGGGCGCGCCAAAGCGAGTCAATGGCCGGATGACCGCAGCAGATCGCCCCGGTCTGGGCGTCACACCGATCTTCGACGCGCTGGGTGCCCCCGTCGCGCAATATAGCTGAGGTAAACATGCGCAGCAGCAAAACCGTACATGTGATCTCGGCCCATGCCGAAGGTGAGGTTGGGGATGTCATCGTCGGGGGTGTCGCCCCACCGCCGGGCGACACTCTCTGGGAACAGCGAAGCTTCATTGCGCGGGACCAGACCCTGCGCAACTTTGTTCTGAACGAACCACGCGGTGGTGTGTTCCGGCATGTCAACCTTCTGGTTCCGCCAAAACACCCCGAGGCGGACGCCGCCTGGATCATCATGGAACCCGAAGACACGCCGCCCATGTCGGGGTCCAACTCGATCTGTGTCTCAACCGTGTTGCTGGATGGCGGGATCATTCCAATGCACGAGCCGGAAACCCATATGGTGCTCGAGGCACCGGGCGGGTTGGTCCGGGTACGTGCGGAATGCCGCGATGGCAAGGCACAGCGCATCTTTGTCCAGAACCTGCCCAGTTTCGCCGACAAGCTGTCCGTCCCGCTTGAGGTATCCGGACTGGGCACGATCACGGTAGACACCGCTTATGGCGGCGACAGTTTCGTGGTCGTCGATGCGCAGGCGCTTGGGTTCGCAATCGTCGACCACGAGGCCCGCGACATTGCCCGGCTGGGGGTCAAGATCACAAACGCCGCCAATGAGCAGCTTGGATTCTCGCATCCCGAGAACCCGGACTGGGATCATATATCGTTCTGCGCCTTTTGCGGCCCGTTGAATGAAACGGAAACCGGCCTGAGCGGCAAGTCCGCCGTGGCGATCCAGCCGGGTAAGGTCGACCGTTCGCCGACGGGCACCGCTGTATCCGCGCGCATGGCGCTGATGGCGGCCAAGGGGGTGATGAAACCCGGCCAGACCTTCGAGGCTGTCTCGATCATCGGATCGCGATTCACCGGGCGGATCATTGACACTGCGCAGGTCGGTGGCCGCGCGGCGATCGTTCCTGAAATCAGCGGTCGCGGTTGGATCACCGGAATTCATCAGCACATGTTGGACCCTGACGATCCATGGCCCAGTGGATATCGCCTGTCTGACACCTGGGGCGTTTGACGTCAGCAGGCACGGTTTTCGAAAACGGAAAAGTCTGAAGATACGCGGCCTCGTTGCGGTTTCATCATCAGATTCAGGCCTTTTTTCAAATCTCGGGCAGGGGTTGAACATGGGTCGAAATCCAAGTTCGGCTTGGAAAAGTCCGTGATTGCGGGTAATTGTATCCAAAAACCGTGGCGGGATATTGGAAATGGCAGGAAAACGCGCGATCACGAAACAAAGCCTACCGGACGTCATCGCAAATGATCTGCGTGAACGTATCCTCAGCGGCGAACTCGCCGAGGGTGAGACGATCCGGCAGGAAGCACTGGCCGAGGAATATGATGTCTCTCGCATGCCGATCCGCGAGGCGCTGAAGCGCCTGAATGCCGAAGGTCTGGTGCAATGGGCCAACAATCGCGGCGGCTCGGTGACCAAGCATTCCCTCGACGAAATCGGTGAAATTTTCGATCTTCGCATCCTGATCGAAGTCGATCTGTTCCGCCGGGCCATCCCGAATATGGGCCCAGGGGAATTTGCGCGTTGCGACGAAATCCTCAAGCAGATGGAAGCGTCGTATGATGAAAATGACGTCGGCAAGTGGGGGATATTGAACTATCAGTATCACTCGGCGCTTTATGCGGCGTCACAGCGGAAGCTGACCAACGAATTGCTGGACCGCGTCAACCTGCAATCGGATCGCTATGTCAGGATGCATCTGAGCGTGATGAAACAGCGCGAACCCGCAAAAAAGGAGCATCGTGATCTGTTGCGGCTGGCCCGGGAAGGCAATGTGGACAAAGCCTGCGAGGTCTTGGCCCAGCATATTCGCCGGACCAAGGAACAGCTTCTGGAAATGATCGCATCGAAGCGCGGGACAGACGAACCCTAGGGCGGTCTTGCATGTCCCGTCATTTTGGATACATTATCCATAAATCTGGACATCCCGAAACACGAGGCCCAAATGACCTTTACCCCGCATGGCAAGCATCTGATCGCCGGCAACTGGCTTGCTGGTGACGATTTCTTTGCATCACAACCCGCACATGGGCCATCGCATGACTTTTCGAAAGGTCGCATTTCAGACGTCGACGCCGCTGCGCAGGCCGCGGAAGAGGCGTTTTGGAGTTATGGCTATTCCACTCGGGAAGAACGCGCCGCCTTTCTGAACGCCATTGCCGACGAGATCGAAGCGCGCGCCGATGCAATCACCGAGATCGGCACTCAGGAAACCGGCCTGCCCGAGGCTCGGCTGCAAGGTGAGCGGGGCCGCACGTCGGGGCAGCTGAGGCTGTTCGCAACGCATATCCTCAGCGGCGATTATCTGGACCGGCGCCACGACAGCGCGCTGCCAGACCGTGCACCCCTGCCCCGGCCCGATCTGAAAATGATCCAGCGCCCGATCGGCCCGGTCGCGGTGTTCGGCGCATCAAATTTCCCGCTGGCATTTTCCACCGCCGGGGGGGACACCGCCGCCGCACTGGCTGCCGGCTGCCCGGTTGTCGTCAAAGGCCACGGCGCCCATCCGGGCACCGGCGAAATCATCGCCGAAGCCATCCTTGCGGCCATCCGCCGTTGCAACATTCATCCCGGCGTTTTCAGTCTGATCCAAGACGGCGGACCGGCTGTGGGTTCAGCCTTGGTGCAGCACCCTCTGATCAAGGCGGTCGGGTTCACCGGATCGCTTGCGGGCGGTCGCGCCCTGTTCGACCTGTGCGCCGCGCGCCCCGAACCGATTCCGTTTTTTGGCGAGCTTGGATCGGTCAATCCCATGTTCATTCTGGATGCGGCACTGGCAAACCGGGGTGAAGACATCGCCAAAGGCTGGGCCGGCTCGCTGACGATGGGCGCTGGTCAGTTCTGCACCAACCCGGGCGTCGTCGTGATGCCGGCAGGTGAAGCAACGGACCGTTTCGCCGAGATCGCACAGGCCGCATTGACCGAAGTTCCGGCGCAGACCATGCTGACCGACGGCATCGCCAAAGCCTATCGCAACGGTCAGGCCCGTGTTGCTGAAACCGCTGGCGTTCACGAGGTTCTGGCTTCGACATGCGATCAGCGCGATGCGACCCCTTTCCTTTACCGAACAAGCGCCGCAACCTGGCTGGCCAACACATCCCTCGCGGAAGAGGTGTTCGGCCCGCTGGGCATCATCGTGACTGCCGAGACACCCGACGAAATGCACAACGTCGCGCGCGGATTGCACGGGCAGCTGACCTGCACCCTGCATATGGACGAGGCCGACATGGGCATGGCGCAGTCCCTGTTGCCGATCCTTGAACGCAAAGCCGGGCGCGTGTTGGTCAATGGCTTCCCCACAGGGGTCGAGGTATGTGACAGCATGGTCCATGGCGGCCCCTACCCGGCTTCGACCAATTTCGGTGCCACATCCGTGGGCACATTGTCGATCCGACGTTTCTTGCGTCCTGTCTGCTATCAGAATCTGCCGGATGCATTGCTGCCGGAACACTTCTCATAGAGAAATCGGTCGACACCCGCCAATACCCTGAAAGCACGATGCGCAGCAGGGTGTCGGCGGTTGCAACTGCGCAGTGTCAGGGGAATGAGGCACACGCCCCTGGATCCAATTGCACAGTTTCTTTTGGGTAACAGTGCTTTTGTTCATTCGGTTCAGGGCAACGCAATCACGGCCCGATCCGTTGGCACTTTGGTGAACTACCTGTATGAAATGACCCGTGTTGCCCAGTAGCAAAACCAATTCGCCACGACCCATGAGATGATCGCCCCATTCGAGATCAATTTCCTCGCTGCATCCACCTCTCTTTTCATATCTCAAGAAAGGTAAACCTGATGGCTAACCCTCTGTATGACGGCCTGTTCGGCATCCACGCCGGCAAAGGCACACCTTTTTTGCAGTTGCTGGACGGGACAACGATCTCTCACCAGGATTTCCTCGGCAAAGCGGCGCAGATTGCGCATGTGGCCACGCAACTGGGCCTGAACCCCGGTGACCGCGTTGCGGCGCAGTTTGAAAAAACCCCCGAGGCGCTGGCGCTTTATGCTGCCTGCGCCCAGGCCGGTCTGGTGTTCCTGCCGCTGAATACCGCCTACACGGTCGATGAATTGACCTATTTCATCGAAAACAGCGGGGCCTCGCTGATTATCTGCGACACCGAAAGAGAAGGAAAACTCACCCCTGTCGGCGCGCAGCTGGGCGCCCGGGTAGAGACGCTGAACGCGGATGGCACCGGGTCTCTGACAGATTTGGCCGCGACCATGCCGACACGTTTCGAAACCGTCGCCCGCGATGGCGAGGATCTGGCAGCGTTCCTTTACACGTCGGGAACCACAGGCCGGTCCAAGGGCGCCATGCTGACCCAGAACAATCTGCTGTCGAACGCACGGACACTGGTCAAGGAATGGCGCTTCACCTCGCAGGATGTGCTGCTGCATGCCCTGCCGATCTTTCACACGCACGGGCTGTTCGTCGCGACCAATATCATGCTGGCCGCAGGTGGATGCATGATCTGGCTGCCCAAATTCGATCTGGACCAGATCATCGACAAATTGCCCTGTTCCACGTCGATGATGGGCGTCCCAACCTTCTATACGCGCCTGTTGGACGACCCGCGTTTTACCAGGGAACTGGCCACCCATATGCGCCTGTTCGTTTCCGGATCGGCACCGCTGCGGGCGGAATCCCATGTGCAGTTCGAAGAACGAACGGGTCATCGCATCCTTGAACGCTATGGCATGACTGAAACTAACATGAACACGTCAAACCCATATGACGGCGAGCGGCGCGCCGGAACGGTCGGGCACCCACTGCCCGGGGTCGAACTGAAGATCTGTGATTCAGACGGCAATACCCTGCCAGCGGGCGAGATCGGCATAATTGAAGTGCGCGGGCCCAACGTGTTCAAAGGGTATTGGCAGATGCCTGAAAAAACCGCTGCCGAACTGCGCGACAACGGCTTTTTTATCACCGGTGATCTGGGCCGCATCGACGAGGATGGGTACGTCCATATCGTCGGTCGCAACAAGGATCTGATCATTTCGGGCGGCTACAACATCTACCCAAAAGAGATCGAGATGGTTCTCGATGATCAACCCGGTGTTCTGGAAAGCGCCGTGATCGGCGTGCCACATCCCGATTTCGGTGAAACGGTTGTTGGTGTCATCGTGGCAGAGCCCGGCCAGACCCCTGATCCGGAGGCGATAACGGGTGCGGTCCGCGAAGGTCTGGCCCGGTTCAAGCATCCGCGCAAGCTGATCGTTCTGGATGAGCTGCCCCGCAACACGATGGGCAAGGTTCAAAAGAACATTCTGCGTGACCGATACAAAGATCTCTTCATGACTGTGTGAGTGAGTCTCGGGAAAGCGGGATCAGCGGATGCAGCCCCCTGAAAAGAAAATCAGGCGAGGGTGTCCCCGCCTGATTTATTACATGATTCAGGCAACCAGATCGAACCGGTCGTTGTTCATGATCTTGGTCCATGCCGCCACAAAGTCGCGCACGAACTTCTCGGCATTGTCGTCCTGAGCGTAGACCTCAGCATAGCTGCGCAGGATCGAGTTCGATCCGAAGACCAGATCAGCGCTGGTTGCGGTGAACTTGACCTCACCCGAGGCGCGGTCGCGCAGCTCATAGGTGCCTCCGCCAACCGGATGCCAACTCAGCGACATATCCGTCAGGTTGACGAAAAAGTCGGTTGTCAGCTGGCCTAACCGGTCGGTGAAGACGCCATGCGGCGATCCGCCATGGTTGGCACCCAGCACACGCAGACCACCGACCAGAACGGTCATCTCGGCCGCGGTCAGACCCAGCAGTTGCGCGCGATCCAGCATCATCGCCTCTGGCGAGACCGCGTATTCCTTCAGCTGCCAGTTGCGGAACCCGTCCGCCAGCGGCTCAAGTACCGAGAAGCTGTCCACATCGGTCTGCTCGATCGACGCGTCGCCGCGACCGGCCGAGAACGGAACCGCCACGTCAAAGCCTGCGGCGTTGATCGCCTGCTCCAACCCGACATTGCCCGCCAGAACGATCACGTCGGCAACCGAGGCACCGGTTTCCGCCGCGATCGGCTCCAGCACACCCAGCACTTTCGCCAGACGTTCGGGCTCGTTGCCTGCCCAGTCCTTTTGCGGCGCCAGTCGGATGCGCGCGCCATTTGCGCCGCCGCGCTTGTCCGACCCGCGGAAGGTTCGGGCACTGTCCCAGGCGGTGGTGATCATCTCGGCGATGGTCAGGCCACTGTCTGCGATCTTGGCCTTGACGGCATCTATGTCGTAATCTGTCGAACCAGCCGGGATCGGATCCTGCCAGATCAGATCTTCCGACGGCACGTCCGGGCCATAATAGTTGACGCGCGGACCCATGTCGCGGTGAGTCAACTTGAACCAGGCACGTGCAAATGTATCGGCAAAATAGTCCGGATCCGCCATGAATTTCTGACAGATCGCGTTGTAGGTCGGGTCGACCTTCATCGCCATATCCGCATCGGTCATCATCGGCATGCGACGAACGGTGGGGTCGGTCGGGTCGACCGGCTTTTCGTCTTCGGGCATGTCGACGGGCTGCCACTGATGGGCACCTGCGGGTGATTTGCCCAGTTCCCACTCGTAGCCGAACAGGTAGTCGAAATAGCCCATGTCAAATTTCAACGGCTCTTTCGTCCACGCCCCTTCGATCCCCGAGGTAAAGGCGTTGGCCGCTTTGCCGTTCTGATCAGGGTTTTCCCATCCCAGCCCCTGGCTGGACACCGGGCAGGCTTCGGGCTCGGCGCCGATATTGTCGCCGGGCATCGCACCATGGGCTTTGCCGACGGTATGGCCCCCGCAGGTCAATGCCGCGGTCTCTTCGTCATTCATCGCCATACGCGCAAAGGTTTCACGGATATGCATCGCGGTTTTGGCCGGATCCGGATTGCCGTTCACGCCTTCGGGGTTCACATAGATCAGTCCCATATGCACCGCACCCAGAGGGTTTTCCAGCGTGCCGGGGGTTTCCAGATCGCCATAGCGGTTCTCGGACGGGGCCAGCCACTGGTTTTCAGAACCCCAGTAAACATCTTTCTCGGGGCCCCAGATGTCTTCGCGACCAAAGCCGAAACCAAAGGTCTTCAATCCCATGGATTCATACGCCACCGTGCCCGACAGAACGATCAGATCGGCCCAGGACAGCGCGTTGCCGTATTTCTTTTTCACCGGCCACAGCAGACGGCGGGCTTTGTCCAGGCTTGCATTGTCCGGCCATGAATTCAGCGGCGCGAACCGGATGTTGCCCGAACCGGCGCCACCTCGACCATCCCCCAGACGGTAAGACCCCGCCGAGTGCCACGCCAGACGGATCATCAGCCCGCCATAGTGACCCCAGTCAGCCGGCCACCAGTCCTGGCTGTCGGTCAGCAACGCCTCGACATCGGCACGAACCGCCTTGAAGTCCAGCCCCTTGACCGCTTCTCGGTGATTGTAATCCGCATCCATCGGGTTGGTGCGCGTGTCGTGCTGGCTCAGAATGTCCAGGTTCAGCGCATCCGGCCACCACTTGGTGACGGAATTGCCCGTTCCAGTATTGCCGCCATGCATGACAGGGCAGCCGCCGGATTGGTGATTGTGGGGGGTACCGTCCATTGTAAATCTCCTGAGTATTTACCTAGGGGTTCAGATATCTTGACTCGTACCCCACGGCTTCGATAATTGGAAATTTGTAATTTCTATCATTGTGATTAATTTTTCATATGAAAGCACTCACCCTCAAACACCTGCGCTATTTCGAGGCGCTCGCCACGCACGGCCACTTTGGCAAGGCCGCCGCGGCCAGTGCGATATCGCAGCCTGCGCTTTCCATACAAATCAAAGAGCTGGAGGCAATTATGGGTGGGCCGCTGGTCGAACGCGCGGCCCGGCAAACCCGCCTGACTGCACTTGGCGAAGACGTGCTGAAACATGGCCGCGAAATCCTGACCCGGGTCGAGGATTTGGGGAAATTGGTGCAATCTCCCTCAGGCCCCTTGTCCGGCCGCATCAGAATCGGGGTCATTCCCACGGTCGCACCCTATCTGCTGCCCTCGATCATCAAAGCTCTGTCGCAGCGTTTCCCACAACTGACTATCGAACCCAAGGAAACGATAACCAAGACGTTGATCGGTGAAATACTGGATTCGAAACTGGATTTCGGTGTCGTTGCCCTGCCCGTCTCGGAACCCAACCTCCGAGAGTTCTCGCTGTTCAACGAAGATTTTCTGCTGGTTCGCCCGGCGCAGGATGCCAACCTGCCGATGCCAAGTTCCTCGCAGCTCAGAACCATGCGCCTGCTGTTGCTGGAAGAGGGGCATTGCTTCAGGGATCAGGCCCTGTCCTTCTGTTCAATCCGCAACATCGAACCGCAGCACATCATGGAGGGCAGTTCGCTTTCCACACTGGTTCAGATGGTCGGCGCCGGCATCGGTGTGACCCTGATACCGGAAATGGCGGTCGGGCTGGAAACCCGATCCGCGGATGTGTCCATTGCCCGGTTTCAGGACACGCCGCCGACACGGACGATTGGTCTGATCTGGCGAAAGACCAACCCGCTCAGCGAAAACCTGTTGAAGATCGGCGCGATCATCCGCAAAACAGCCGAAGAAAACACGTGGGGCGTGAAACCGCCTCAGCCTGAAACAACAGGCTGACCCGCCCGAAACGATGTTCCTCGGCACGAAGGCCAGACCCGGCGCAACTCGTCAGTCGTCACCCTTGTAATAGCCGATCACATCATTCTCGGTTGTTGCACCCAACCCGTTCAGCAACCGGTTTGAATAATTGAAATAGGCGCAGACCTGATTGACCTCCAGGATCTCGCCATCCTCACAGCCAGCAATCTTGAGCGCTTCGAAGTCGGACTTGACCATTTTGCCAACATCCGTCGTCAGCTTGGCGGCATAGCGCAGCAGCGCCAGTTCCTTGCCCTCGAATTCATCCTCGGGCCGATGCGCCTTGAGCGCGACGAAAATCCGGTCACTGCGCGGCTGATCCTTAAGCAGGTTGCGCACGTTCATGAAGTGATGGGTCAGTGAATAGGTGCAATCGTTCAGGATCGAAGTATAGCTGGCGACAACTTCGAGGAACCAGAATGGCAACTGGTTGTCATCGGAATGCAGGACCGAACGGTACAGCGTCACATGCCCGTTCATCGTTTCGGGCCGCAATGAATGCACACGCATGACCGTATCCACGGTGCCATGAGGGGTGCGGGCCTTGTCCAGCAGCTCTTTCAGGCGGCCCTCGGCCTTGTCGTCCGAGATCATCTCGATCCAAGCGCTCATTGCTGTGTCTCCTGTCTTGTTCGGGCTCAGCTTATGTACAAAGCCCACAGGCATGTCAGTTAATTTTTTTCTTAAGGTGAAATTTTTTCTGGATCACGGAAACGTGAAAGATGTAAAATACCAGCGCGGGGGATTTTGTTGAGGATCAACGCGAATGCACAGTCCAGAGCTTGTGGCAGGTGCCGAAAACCTGTTGTTCAGATGCGGCGGCCTGACGGCGGGCGACCAGTTGCTTGTGGTCTGCGAAGATGCGGCCAACGGGTATTACGATGCCGATATCACCGAGGCTATCTTGGACTGCGCGCGACAGAACCGGATCAAGACCGCAGTTCGAACCCTCGCATTCGATCCCATGGGTTCATCGCTGCCAGCGGATCTGAAAACGGCGATGGAAGCGGCGGATCGCACCTTGTTTCTGTCCCGCACCGGCGATCAGATTCGTTTCGACGCAGGAATGAGGGACGTTCGGCCCATCATGTCATATGCGCTGGACGCCGGAATGCTGGCCTCGGGTTTCGGGCGCGCCAACTACACCGGGTTCGTTGAACTGAAAAACGCGGTCAACCGGCTGCTGGCCAGTGCCGGGCACATCCACGTAACCTGCCCACTGGGCACCGACTTCGCGGGCCCCGGCGCCGCCTTCCCCCCAGCAGGTGCAGCGGATGTCAGCGTGGCGCGTTTTCCGATGTCGGTCTTTGCCCCGGTTCCCGCGCAAGGGTTTTCCGGAGTACTGGTTCAGGACGGGTTTCTGGTCGGCACCGGTTCGAAATTCTACGAACCATACGGCTGTGATCTGCGCGAACCGCTGACCATACGGTTCGAAAACAACCGCCTGACCGGCTTTGACGGCCATCCCATGGATGTGCATTGCGCGCAGATGCATTACGAAAAAGTCGGAAAGATGTTCGACCTTGATCCCCTGACCATGCATTCCTGGCACGCAGGCATCCACCCGGGCTGCGCCTACACGACCCCGGCGCGAAGCAATTTTGAACGTTGGAGCGGGTCGGCCTTTGGCAATCCACGCCTGCTGCACTTTCACACATGTGGGCATTATGCGCCGGGTGAGATTTCGCTGAACGTGCTGGACCCGACGATCCGCGTGGATGGTGTTTCGATCTGGGATGCCGGTGTTCTCCGGGCCGATCTGTTGCCCGGTGGGGCTGAAATTCTCGACCGGTATCCCTGCATCAAAGCGGTTTTCGACGCCCCGGCCCGACACGTGGGCCAGGGCGCGAACGGGCGCTTGTCGGCCTGATGATCAGCCCGCCTGCTGTGCGATCAGCTTTGCAACCCGCGCGCGGAACCGCATCGCGCCCGCGTCCAGCCCGAGGTTGATATAGCCGGTCTTGCGCCGCGCCATGCCGGTTTGAACGTGTTCCAGAACCTCTTTGTCCTCGTTGAAGGCCATGACCGCGCCTTCGAACATACGCTGCGACATGGCTGTGTCATCCGCGTGCATGTTGCGGTGCTGGAACCAGAAATACCGCGATGTTTCCGCATCGACCGGTGTGATGAAGTTGTACGAAATATTGACAAAGGCATTGGACGACATCGGCCGATCTGCCCCGCCTTCTGCGGCCGGAGTGTAAATGGACATGTTGATCGCAGTGGACGGCAGACGGCATTCGTAATGCTGCTTGCGGTCGCAGCTTGGCCCGAACGGCAGTATCGGCGCATAGTAGGGCGGCGCGGGTTCATCCGCGATCCAGCGCGAAACTATGACGCCGGTTTCGGTTTCTTCAAGATCCAGCGGGCGGTTGTCGGTTCCCGCCCCGGCAAACGAGGTCAGATGCACCCAGGCCACATGGCTTGGATCCAGCAGGTTGTCGATAATGTAAAGGTAATGGCACGCCATCTCCATCGCACCGGTCCGGGTCTTGCCCCAGGACGGGTTGTCGAAATTGGGGATGTCGATGATGTCGTCTGTGCTGGCTTTGTCCGGGTCCCCCATCCACAGCCAAAGAAACCCCCAGCGGTCTTCGGCCGGGTATGCATGCACGGCGGCGCGGCGCGGAGGATTGTCCAGCTGTGTCGGGGCGCTGACACATTCACCGCCGCAGCCGAATGTCAGACCGTGATAGCCGCAAACCACATGATCCCCTTCGATGGTGCCCCGAGACAGCGGCAGCTTTCTATGCGGGCAAGCGTCCTCCAACGCGATTGCTTTGCCCGCTGTGTCACGATAGATTACGATATCATCGCCCAACATTCGCACGGCACTCAGGCTGCGGCCAAAATCCTCGGACCGTCCGGCGACGTACCAGCTGTTGCGAATAAACCCCTCTGCTCCGGCCAGATCAGGACGCATGTTTCTTACTCCGAAAACTCGTCAAAAGCCCTGAGCGCCTTGGCGCTATAGGCATAGGACGGCCCGCCGCCCATATAGGTGGCCATGGCCAACGCCTCGCACATCTGAGCGCGGGTGGCGCCCAGCCGAACCAGCGAACGCACGTGGAATCCGATGCAACTGTCGCAGCGGGTCGCGATCGCAATGCCGAGCGCCATGAACTCCTTGGTCTTCTCGCTCAGCGCCCCATCAGTCTTGGCCGCCTTGCCCATGATGCCAAAGCCGCGCACGGTTTCCGGCACCTCCTTTGAAAAGGCCCCGATATTGGCCTCGGTCTCGGCCATGAAATCTTTCCAGTTCATTTTTTCACTCCTTATCCGCGCTCGTCTGCGCCCATGCGACGCTCCAGCCAGCGCACCCCGGCTGAGATGATCAAAACCAGGATCAGGTATTCGAAAATCAGCAGGGTATAGATTTCCAGCGGGCGGTATTCCGTCACCACCAGTTCATTCGCGCGTCGGGTCAGTTCCTGCATTCCGATGACGCTGGCAAAGGCGCTCATCTTGACGATGTAGATGAACTGGTTCGCCAGCGGCGGCAGAATGCGCCGTATTGCCTGTGGCAGGATCACATAGCGCATGGTCTGCACATAGTTCAGCCCGATGGTCTGCGCCGCCTCGCGCTGGCCTCGGGCAATGGACTGAATCCCCGCGCGATAGATCTCGGCAGTAAAGGCACTGTCAGAAATCGCCAACGTAAGGATCGCACCCCAGAAGGGATCAATGGGGATGTTCATCCCCATGGACTGAAACACGATCGGCAAGCCGTAAAACACCCAAAACAACATCGGCAGCAGAGGGATGGCGCGGATGAACTCCACGTAAATCCGGTTAAGCATCCGCCAGCCGCGTTTCTCGGACAACCCCGGCAGGGCGACCAGCAATCCGATGACGATCGACAGGACAGCGGCGATCAGGGAAATCTGGATCGTCGCGCCCATCCCCGAGATCAGGAATTTCACATTGGTCCAACCCGTGGCCGTCGTCGGATCGATAACGTACCAGCCCCAGGTCTGCGACGACGAACAACCTGCCAGCAGAAGAAGAGGCAAAATGAGAAGAAGTTTTTTCATCGGCTCCGCTCAGTGCTGCAAAATCTGGCTGAGGAATTGGCGACACCGTTCGGATTGAGGTGCGGTGAAGAAATGCTCGGGGTTGCCTTCCTCGACAATTTCGCCTGCATCCATGAAGATCATCTTGTCCGCCACCTTGCGGGCAAATCCCATCTCGTGCGTGACGACCACCATGGTCATGCCCTCATTCGCCAGTTCGACCATCACGTCCAACACTTCCGAAATCATCTCGGGGTCCAGTGCCGAAGTGGGTTCGTCAAACAGCAGAACGCGCGGCTCCATGCACAGGGATCGCGCTATGGCGACGCGTTGCTGCTGACCGCCCGACAACTGAATGGGCTTTTTGTCGGCCTGATCGGGAATGTGCACCCGATCCAGATAGTGACGCGCTTTTTCCTCTGCCTCTTTGCGGCCGAGACCGCGGGCCTTGACCGGGCCCAAAGTCAGGTTCTCCAACACGGTCAGATGCGGGAACAGATTGAATTGCTGAAACACCATGCCGACCTCGGATCGGATCCTGGCCACGGATTTCTCGTCATCCTTCAACTCGATCCCATCTACGCGGATGGTGCCTTTCTGGTGCTTCTCCAACTGGTTGATACATCGCACAACAGTGGATTTTCCAGACCCGGAAGGCCCGCAAATCACCACCTTTTCGCCGCTGTTGACCGTCAGATTGATGTCCTTGAGAACGTGAAACGTGTCGAACCACTTGTTCACGCCCACAAGTTCGATTGCGGCGTCTGGCATAAGATGAACTGCCCCTGTTTTAGTCCCAGTATAATATTTTCTTGAGGTTATCTTTCCCTTTGGGCTTAAATCAATGAAGAATACGGCCACAAGGTCGAAACGCCACCAACGGGAGAAACCGATGAACACTTTTTGGAAAGCTGCGGCAGCCGCTGCGCTTGGGCTTGTATTGTCAGGCGCAGCGCAGGCGCAATCTGCACTGAACGAGGTGCTGGATTCCGGCGTGCTCAAGGTTGGCACCACGGGCGATTGGAACCCCATGTCCCTCCGCGACCCTGCAACCAACAGCTACAAGGGGTATGACATCGACATCATGAACGAGCTGGCCGCCGATCTGGGGGTTGAGGTGGAATATGTCCCTACCGACTGGAAAACACTGGTCAACGGTGTGGTGGCAGGCAAGTATCACCTGACCGGATCGGCATCGATTTCACCGCCGCGCATGAAGGTCGCGGGCTTTTCCGACAGCTATATTTCGGTGGAGCTCTTCCCCTATACCACCAAAGACAAGGCCGACAAATTCGACGGTTATGATTCGATCAACCAGCCCGGAGTAAAAGTCGCGACCACCCTGGGCACAACATTCGAAAAGCGTGTCCGCGAATGGTTCCCGAACGCAGAAATCAAGGTGGTCGAGGCCCCGGCCCGCGGTTTTCAGGAAGTAATCGCAGGACGCGCGGATGTCTTCATTACGTCGAACATCGAAGGTTCGACCCTCGAGGCGAAGTTTCCGGTGGTACGCGTGAAGAACGCTGGCCCGCGTTCGCCGTCACCCATAGCGATGATCCTGCCACAGGCCGATCAGGTGTGGATCAACTATGTAAACAACTGGATCGAAGTCAAAAAGGCGCAGGGGTTCTTCGAGGAAAATCGCAAGAAATGGGGTCTCTGACTCTTCTCGGATCACCTTGATTCCCAAACGCCCGGCCCGGTCGCCGGGCGTTTTTCAATTGTCGCCCGACACGGCCTTGGCAACCACGGTGACAAAGCTGACCGTGTCAGTTTTCAACTCCAACGGCCCATGAGTGGCGTTTGAATCAAAACTTAGACTGTCGCCCGGCCGCATGTGATAAGCGGCTTCACCGCAGCCATAGACCATTTCGCCGGCGGTGACGTGGATGAATTCGACACCCTGATGTTGGTAAAGCGGGCGTTCGTCCAACGGACCTTCCAATGTAACGCTGAAACTCTCGAAACTGACATGTTTCGCTTCCGCCCGACCGATCAGCTTGTAACTGTGCCCGAAACCGGTGCCCAACCGTTGCACGGTTACACCTTCGCCCGCAGCCACAAATGATACATCCGTGCGTTCGACCGTGCCGGCAAAGAAGTTGATCAACGGAACGCCGATTCCGCCGGCCAGGGCCTCAAGCGTCGCCAGTGAAGCAGACACCTGACCGCGCTCGATCTTGGAAATCATCGCCGTGGACACGCCGGACCGCTGAGACAATTCGGCCAGAGTCAACCCGGCCAGCGCGCGATGCGTTTTCACCGCGGACCCGACTAGGTGATCCAGCGGCGGTTTTTCGGCGGAAAGCACAGGTGAATCTTCCATTTGCGAAGCCTATCGACACGTATGAAAAAGGCAAAAGAAATGTCACCGAACCATTCGCACCAGTTCGGCGGCAAACTCTCAGCGTCCGTTCAGAATGTCTCCTGTAAGATCATTCAACTTGGCCAACCCGTTGCGCAGATGATCTTCGGGCAGGGCCGAACTGAACCGAAAATGGTTCTCGACCCCGAACCGCGACCCCGGAATGACCAGCACGTCTTTTTCGCGCAAAAGGCGCATGCTGAACGCCTCGGATGCGATCGGTAGATTGAACCGCACGAACGACATGGCCGACGCCTGAGGTGGTACAACTGAAAACACCCCCTGATGCCGCGCCAGTTCTTCCGTCAGAACGTCGAAACCCGTGCGGATCAGACGGCGCGCGCGGGCTTTCAACTTGGACCGTGCCGGTTCGGCAAGCGCCTTGTCCGCCAGTTCCATCGACAACATGGATGCCGCGATCGAGGCATATTCGTGCCGCCGCCAGCAGTGCTGAATGATGTCTTCGGGCCCAACCAGCCATCCCAGCCTCAGCCCCGGAAGCCCATAGGCCTTGGACATGGAGTTCACCACAAGAACCCTGTCCGTACTTCCCCAGAACGAAGGCGTTTCGGTATCACCTTCGCGCTCGGTTCCGGCATATACCTCGTCCGAAACGATCCAGGCACCAACGCGCTCGGCAGCCGACACGATGCGGGCGCGGTCCGCTTCGGTCAGAATACGGCCCGTTGGATTGTTCGGATTCACCACATGGATGATGCGGGTTCTGTCATCGACCGCCCTCTCCAGCGCCTCTGCGTCTATGCCCCACCCTGCGGATTCGATCAGATCGACCCAACGCACTTCGTTGCCCAGATTGGCGGCGTTTCCTGAAATCTGTTCATAGGTCGGTCGGAAACACACAACATTGTCGCCGGGCTCCAACAAGGTGTTGGCCACCAGCGTGTTCGCTTCGGTTGCCCCGACCGTGACCAATACCCCATCTGCCGAGGCCCCCGGATACAAGCCTGCGATGGTGTCGCGCAGGGATTGCTTTCCATTGACTTGCGGATAGTCGATCATCGTTGTCAGCAGAGCGTCGAGATCAATCCCGGCCAGCTCTACCAATCCCTGCAACGACATGGGATGAACGCCGCTTTCCGAGAAATTGAAGACCACCCCGTGTTCCGTTTCGGACAGAAACTGTTCGACCCGAAATGGTTGAAAATTTCGGTTGATCATGATGCATCCTTTGCTCGGCCGTGCTGCGCACCTGACAGCCTCAATCGGCTGCGTTTACATGAACCGTTCTGATACTGGGATCGACGCGGCTGTAGGCGGCCAGCAATCGTGCCGTCCATTTCTGTGCAATGTAATCCGCCATGAACCGCGAGGGTGCAACCAGAATGACGCGCCCCCCTGCCCTTTCCGACTCGGACAGATGCTGGAACCAACTCGCCCACAGCTCGGGATCGCGCCCGTGAAGGATTGACTGCACCTGCGACCAGACATCCTCGGGCTTGGCTTCGGGGGTGTTGATTTCAGGCCCCGAGGATTTTGCCGCGAAAGGCACGACATTTGTAACGGGCTCGGAATCCTCGCTCATCCGGGCCTGGAAATCGGAGCCTATGATCGGCCAGACCTCCTGCGTATCGATCATGATCTGTTTGAGGTCGATTTCATAGACCGCGACCCGGCCCCGTGCAGCAGGCCGTTTGACCGTTACCCAACCTAATGCGCGAAATCTGGCCATTTCGCGCTTTACAGTCCTTTCGTTCACTGACCAAAGGCGCGAAATTTCTTCGCGTCCAATCGATAATTCGTTGTTTCGCCAGTTATATCGTGTCGTAATCAATGAGATGACACGCAGTACGCTGCGTTGCCGATGCTTGTCGCCTGACAACGCATATATGGTGAGTGCAGAAAGTATATCATATTTCAAGGCCGCCGCATTTCGCCCGACCGGTTTAGCCAGCTGCATACCCGTTCTCACCGCTCTATCTGCCTCAGACGGGTGTGTCCCGCCGATCTCGCGCTGTTTGCCAACGCTTTTCGTCATCTTGGCCTAATTAGCGTCCAAAGCTTCGATTCTGTCAAGAAGAGTCTGAAACAGGTCAGAAAATTGCGCCAATCCAGATCAAAAAATAAAAGAAATCTGGTGAAGTATTGGTGAAGGGGGACGTTCTGGATGACCCCTTATTGGCTTGTTATGTCCCCCCATATATCGCCTGTGCAGTAAGAATGCCCCCCTAAATACGGTTGAGGGCGTGTTGCGAATCGTCACCCTTCAACTTCTGCGCTGCCGAATCGGCGATGGCCTTGCAGGGCCTTGTTTTCTTACCCGTGGGTAAGATTTGAGTTTCATCATATTTTCTTTTGCGTAAAGCGCAAATCGGGCGTAAAAAAGAAACGAACAGAAATTTACGTTCCAAACGAAGAGACATGAGGCATGTACACGCACGAAGACCTGAATGCATTGCGCAATCAATCTCTCAAACTCCAGGGGTGGATTCGTCAGCAGACCTTTAGCCCCGAGATGGAGAAGACACTCCGCCGGTTTTCGAGCTGGGAAGTGTCCGAGCTGATCTTCCGGGTCAACCAGTCAACCTTTCGCGGAAAGCTGGCCGCTGATCCGTCTCTGCCCGGAGGCGAGGTTGAGCCCGAGGGGCGGCAGCGCTGGTTCAGCTTGGAGGAGGTGAATGAGTTGCGGCGGCGGCTCAAGGTGAATCGTAAATCCCTCATGCCACCGCGTCCCGAGGGCAAGCGGGCCATTCGCGCGGCCGTAGCAAACTTCAAGGGCGGGGCGGGCAAGTCAACGGTGGCGTTGCATCTTGCGCATGCTGCCGCGCTTGATGGGTACCGTGTTCTTGTCGTTGACTTCGACCCGCAGGCCACGCTGAGCCATTCAATGGGCCTGACCGATGTCGCCGAGGATTACACTGTCTGGGGGATCATGGCGCGTGACCTAATCCGCGAGACCGAGCGCATGAACAACCGGCCCGCCGCGGCCGAGTCCGGCACCGCCCTGCCCCGCCGGGAACTGCCCCCGGCGATCACGGATATGGGGCTTGGAGATCTGCGGATCAGCGATTTCATCAGACGGACGTCATGGTCCACCATCGATGCGATCCCTTCCTGCGCGAACGCGGCATTCGTCGAATTTGCCTCGGCACAGTATCGCCACCTGAACCCTGAATGGTCTTTCTTTGCCGCAGTGTCCCGGTATCTGGATCAAATCCCTGACGACGCCTATGACCTGATCCTGTTCGATTGCCCGCCGGCCATTGGGTATCAGTCCATGAACGCGGTGTTCGCGGCGGACATGTTGTACATTCCGTCTGGCCCCGGGTACTGGGAGTATGACTCGACCACGTCTTTTATCGGTCAGTTGGCAGAAGCTTTGGAGGACCTGGCCTACGGGTTCGACAAAACCTTACCCACGGGTAAGATCGGTCTTCCCAAAACCTTCTGCGAACTGCGGTTCCTGCTTACAAGGTACGAGCCCGGAAACGCTTTGCATCTGGCGATGTTTGACGCGTTCCAGAAAGTCTTCGGAGACCACGTCGCCCAGCACCCTGTTGAAATGACCCGCGCGGTCGAGCAATCCGGCCGCTTTCTGAGCTCGGTGTACGAAATGGATTATCGCGAAATGACCCGCGAAACCTGGCGTCGGGCCCGTTCGACGTTCGACAATGTTTACGAGGAATTCCGAGGTGTGATGCTGTCTGCCTGGGACAAGCTGGAGGATGACGCATGAGCCGCAAGCGCAGAATGTTTGATATCGACCTGCCCGCAATGGATGACATTCCTGTCGGCAAGGTTCCGGACAAGGTTCTTGAAAAGCGGCGAGGCCCGATGGCTGCGGCCATTTCGGAAAATGCTGATGCGCTGCGCGACCAGCAATCGACGGAAGAAACCATTCGCGCAGAAAACGATCGTCTTGCGCATGAACTCGTGCGCCTGCGTTCCGAAGGTCTGGTGACCGAACGTGTAGCATTGGCTGACATTCTGTTTGAAAAGCTGACGCGGGATCGTAAACCCGGGCCGGATCCGGAACTGGACGAGCTAAAAGCGTCAATTCAGGAAATCGGATTGTCCAACCCCATCCGACTTGAGCGTCGCTCAGATGGACGATTTGAACTGATCCAGGGGATGCGGCGCCTGTCTGCCTATCGGGTCTTGTATGAGGAAACGGGCGATGAGTCTTATGCCAGAATTCCAGCGGGTATTTCAGAGGCGGGCGATCTCGACAGCAGCTACCGGCGCATGGTGGATGAGAACCTGATCCGCAAGGATATCTCGTTTGCGGAAATGGGCGCTCTGGCGCGCGCGTATGCCGAAGACCCGGCAAATGATTGCCCGGATGTAGACAAGGCGGTTTCCACTCTGTTCAAATCCGCCAGTTACACAAAGCGGAGTTACATTAGGTCATTTGCCAGTTTGCTGATGATGTTGGACAAGGTTCTGAAACATCCGAACGACATTCCGCGCAACGTAGGCGTAGAGCTGAAGCGCAAGCTGGATGCAACGCCCGGTCTGGTGCGCCAGGTGAGTGCCGCGGTCATGAGCGAGCCGGACCGTGACGGAGCGCGTGAGGTTGCTATCCTCAGGTCATTTCTGGGCGCGCCGGAAACAAGCGTGGCAAAGAAGGCTCCGGTTGAAAGCGCCGATAAACCACGACGTGCAAAGACCACGTTTCAGGTATCAGGGCGGGCAGGGATCGCCAAGTGCTCGGCATCCAGTGGTCGAATTGAGTTGAGATATGATTTGGACTTTACGCGTGTTGATCGCAGCAAACTTGAGGCGGCAATAGCTGCTTTCATCGATGCTCTTTCCGAGGAAGACGATCTTACCCACGGGTAAGGTTTGGTTTGAAGGTCCGAGAAAAGGCGCCGGTCGAATCCGGCGCCTTTGTCTTGTCGCTAATGCCTGGACGTTCTCAGCAAGGGATTACTGCCCATAAGTTGTTTTGCCTTGAATTCGTGTCCCGTGATAGATGCTGCCGCAGCTTGAGACGGGGCTTGTGGCTTCAGTCATCGACGTTGGTTCAGGAACGGTCATTTTCACGGAGTGTTGTCGGGGCCTAAAACCACGGCGTCTTGTTCGGGTTCGTACGTTCAGATCACGGAAGGGCGCCCGATACCTGCTCGAGATTTCGGCATGCAACATGTGACACGGGAATAAGGTGATATGACGGCTACTCAATGCACACAATCTCGGCTAGAGCAATTACATATGATAAGAAAAATTATCAAATGTTATAGTGAAATCGTGTTGTGGAAAAGTAAAGATCAAAAACCCAAAATTATGCACACAAGCGGAGAGGCGGCCCGAAAACACCTGCGGTTGGCAATGCTTTGCTGCTCTACAGTGTAATAAAGAAGTCCGACTTCATTTTTCCCTATGTTTGACATGCTTTCGACCCACCACCTGACCGCGATGATACGGTGGCGGTTTAACCGTGAGTGAGTGTTTTCAGTACGTTCTGCACTCGGGGGCTGGTTCCCCCGAGTGGCATTCAACCGACCGTGAGTGTGGTTTCATGGAATTCAATAGTTACTCTGGCCAGGCCAGTTGTGCGCCTCGTACACAGTTCGCAATTGGCCTGTGATCGATCTCAGACAACCGGACCCTCTCAAGTCGCGGCATGAACACGGATGTGACGACCGCGGGTCAATCTCGTGATGGTTGTAGAGATCACAAATGGTTCCCGTCTGGCCAAAACGCTCGACACCGAGCCAGATCGTATGGTCTCCAGCCACACCCCCAGCCATGCGAGGGAGGCCGGGTACCCATCAATGGCAGCGACGATCTTGCAGTGCGACGGTAATTCGCCCATCAGGGTTTCGATGTGTGACTGGGCAAGAGAATTTCCTAGCGAACGGGCCCGCCGTGCGGCAGTCCAATCAGCATTAAACCGTTCAGCTGACGCCGGTTTTATCGCAAACTCTGTCTCCACCTGTCAGCTTGAACGAAGTTCTGTTAACGCGGGCTAGAATATGACAGGAGCCAATCGCGACGATCTCTTTCAAGGGCGCATTTCCGAAAGACGTCATCTTGTACTCGGATTTCGTCTTCCTTCGATACAGTGTGTCGTGCCGTGACCTGGAAGAAATCATGGCGGAACTCGGCGTTAATCTGGATCATGCAACACTGAACCGTTGGGTCACAAAATACGCTAGTGCAATTGCCGATGTCGCGTGCAGGCGAAAGGGGCCGTGCGACTGTTCCATGAGAATGGAAGAGACTTGCATCAAGGTAAAAGGAGCGTAGGTCTGTCACTATCGCGCTGTCGACAGGAACGGAAAGACACTTGATTTCATGCTTTCGCAGCGTCGAAACAAACCCGCCGCCGCCACATTTTTCGCGTAGCTGCTGGAGGTCAACGGCCACCCGAGAAAGATTGTCATCGACAAAAACGGAGCTAACACGGCTGGCATCAGAGCGATAAACAAGATGCCGAAAGGCTTTCGCTGCCCGATCGCAGTCGAGATGGTCAGGCGGAAGTATCTAAATAACATCGTGGAACAGGACCATCGCTGCATCAAGAGACGAACACGGCCTATGTTGGGGTTCAAGGCCTTCGCTTCAGCGGCGGTTACATTGGACGGGATCGAAGTGGCGCATATGATCCGCAAAGGCCAACTCACGCCTGGGGATTGCCCGTTTCGCCAGTTGGCAGAACTGGCGGCATGCGCCGCGGGTTTGGTGTCAACTCTTCGGTCAATAAGAAACTTTGCAACAGATCCGTTTCGTACTGTTGCGGAGACGACGCTGAGGTGCTTCGGTACCCTCATATTATGCGTACGCCCGGTCGCAGCTTGGTATACCTGACATCCTTGAGCTGACACGGAAACTGCCCCCGTACGGCACATTTCAAGACTTTTTGCGCGATGGGTTCAAAGTCGGCGCGGAAGTGGGTTGTGCTTTTGACACATAGTATCCGAGCGTCTTCCGGCTCCAGATTGAACAAACGTATTTGCGCCAGATCCAGACATTGATTTCGAATGCTGGTGACCAGGACATGGATTTGCGTTCCAATCAGCTGTAAGGCGGCCGACGGACCCATCGTAGCAACGCCGCCGCCATACATTTCGCCCGAATAACGACATCGGCCATCGCTTAGGTGATGCACGCGCACCTTTGAAGCGAAAGGAACGTCGCCGGGACCTCGACCACCAATCTCGGCCTCGAGTTCCGCGCCTTCGCCCAATTCGTGGGCCTTGGCCGCCAGTTGCGGGTCGTTCAGCAACCCGAGAATGGCCGAGGGGGCGTTTTGTTGCATCAACTCACGTAGCAATCCTGTCGTGTCGGCCGACGCTCCAGCCCCCGGATTGTCCTGCACATCAGCGATTACTACAGGCTCTTTGCCATTTGCATGCCGTGCAGTTTCAACAGCATCTTTCGGACAAAGCAGAGACGTATCGAACTGCGTTTCCGCCGCTTGCAGCTTTGCGAATATCTGCGCGGCCATTGCATCGGCATCGGATTGTGACTCGCCGTAGGCCAAGACAGATGGTCCACAATCGGCCGTATCCGCTGCAGTAAACCCAGCGGCGAGTTCAACCAGACGCGCGTTTGGCCCGTCGAAGACATCCAACGCGGCGTACAGCGTTTTGGCGGGGGCGACTTCGGTATACTGGCTGTGCAGCGGGATCAGATACTCCCCTTGACGCCACGCTTTTGCGGGCGGGCCATTTGTGCAGATGTCGCGCATCATTCGAAAGGCCCGCGCGCCTGTTTCTGCCATGTCGAGGTGCGGATAGGTGCGGAAAATGGTCATCGCGTCCGACAGATCCACCATCTGCCTCGAGATATTGGCATGCATATCGAGGCTTGCAACAAGCGGCAGGTCCGGACCGACGACCTGTCTGATCCGCGACAACAGCTCTCCCTCCCCATCATCCAAAGACTCTGTGACCATGGCCCCATGCAGGTCCAGGTAGACCCCATCAAGCTGCGTCATGTTCGCAAGCGCATTGGTGATATGTCCGGCAATGGTATCAAAGGCGTGATCCGCAACCTTGCCACACGGTTCAGCAGCGCACCACAGGATAGGTTGTAATTCGACCCCATCCGCCAAGGCAGTTTTTGCGAAACCGGCTATGGGCAGGTTCATACCTTGGGTTATGTTCAGAACGTCTTGACCCCAAAGCAATTCCGGCCAGCTGTCTGCCTGCTCAAAATCGCTCAGTTGCGTTGGAGTGGCGACAAAGGTATTGGTTTCGTGTTGAAATCCTGCGATAGCGATTCTCATCTGACCCTTCAGCCGCTTATTGCTGCACCAATTCGGCGGTCAAAATCTCACGTAGTTTTGCCGCCACGACTTCCGGTTTGTGGCGGGTCATTGAAACATGACCCAGGCCAGGAATTTCATGGAACACGCCGTTCAGCGCAAGATCAGAAACCACCTTGCACATGACCGGAGCGGTTTGAACATCCTCGGAAAAGGCGATGACATGCATCGGGACCGGGCAGGTTTTCAACCCTTCACGACAGTCGAATTTCAGACAGGCTTCCCACTGATCAATTGTTGCCTGCGGGTCGCGATTCCGAAAACGCTCGGTGTAGGATGCTTTGAGCTGCTCCCAAAGCTCAGGCTCGTGCAGCGCTTTGGCCGGAAAGGCGTAAACGGCATAGTGCGGGGCAAGGAAATAATCAGGCAGAGTGATGCCGTCCTTGCGCAAGTCGATCTCGGCCTGCATCCAGTCGCGAGTGAACCCGTCGATATAGGCCGAGGTGCCCATCGGAATTGCCAGTCGCACCTTTTCCGGGAAGTCGATTGCGGTTTGCTGCGTGACCAGCCCGCCCAGTGACAACCCGCAGATAGCGGCCTGACCACCAGCGAATGCATCAATCACCGCAGCGCAATCGGCCGCGTAATCCTGCATCGACCAGGGCGGAGGGGGCGATTGCGTGTCACCCGCGCCGCGTGGATCATAAGTGATGCATTTAAAGTCGTCTGACAGGCACGAGAATTGTTCGGAATAAGCCTCAGCCGTCTGATCTCCGCCGGGGACGAACACGACCGGAGGCCCTTCGCCTTCAACGACGACTCGCATGGTGACGCCGCCCATGGTCAATTGATGTGTTTCTGATTTTGGACCAAATTCGGGGAAGACTGACATTGGAAGGCTCCTGTGGCCGCAAGGATGCGCTACATTCCGTTGCGGGGAATGATGTGCGTCTCTTCTTCTTCGAAAATGAGTTCACCACCTGACCAGGCTTTTAGGCGTGAGGTCAGGAGAAACTCGGTTGCCGTTGCCCGTTGCTCGGAATAGGTCCAGATTTTCGCGGACCAGCCGTCCCGATCGAAACCGGCTGTTTGCTCCATTGTGGCGACGGCAGACAAGGGATCGCCGGGGTGGATCGTGTAGCGCCGGTCGGACACATCGCTGAGCACCGTTCCGATGTCGTCAAGACGGAAATCGCCGACCGGACCAAACACACCGCCATCCAGAAAGAACCGGTGGGTCACTTCGCCATTCGTCAGATCAGTGTGGACCGAGCGTTCCATTGAGCCATTGCGAACATGGGTTTTTCGCGGGGCCGCGGTTGGGGGCTCCGGTTCCGGCAGCGGACGCGGCTCGGCGCTGCCGTCAGGCTGGACTCTGATCGGCAGGGTCAGCCGGGACATGCCGGACTTGATCATGAGTGTCACCGGCTGCGGCGCAGGCCACAGAACAGGCCAATAGGCTGAGGCGATTTGCAATGTGATGCGGTGGCCTTCGGGAACATGATAGCCGGTTCCGTACAAGGGAACCGTAACGGTCATGTCTTCGCCGGGCGTGATCGGCGTAGGTTGGGTGTCGCTGTCGCGGTGGTTGAGATTGCAAAATCCCCGCGCGATCAGCGTTTGCGCGCCGTCCGGGGCCTCATCCACCAGCAGCACGGCGACATAGGCTTGCGTCTGATCCGCCGACACCGTCAGGTCAACGCTGGGCTGACCCAATAAGTCCAGCGGTTCGGTCAGGGGTGACCCCTTGAACTGTAATGCCCCCCCAGCGTCGATCCGGCAATCCTCTGCCATATCGCCGGGAATGGCGAAAGAGCACATATCGCCCGCAGCGGCACCGAAGCTCTGTGGCGAGCAGATGGACATCGCAGTCCCTGACTGTGCCGTTTCGCCCAGAGTTTGGTCATTCAGCCAGAACGTTTGCTCGGCGATATTGGGCGACGGCCAAGACGGTTCTTCAACCCAGCGCCCCGTGCGTTGCAGATGGGTCCCCGAAGGCGCCGCGCTGTCCTGCAAGAAAAACCGCAATGGGGGTTCATCCATTAACCCCGTGTCGATCCCTTTCAGCCAATGATCCCAGAAACGGATTAACTCGCCGACAAAATCGGCCTTGGGGCCGGGCACCCCTTCATGTGGGTAAAGATGCGCCCAAGGTCCCATCAGGATTTTGACTGGTCCGCCGAGGTGTTCTGCAATGCGGAAGGGCGTGTCCCGATACAGATCCATCCAGCCGCCAAAGAAGTAGACCGGTACCTGTAGGTCCGAGTAATTCTCGCAGATCGAACCACGTCGCCACATTTCGTCGTGGGTTTGGTGTTCCAGCCACATGGCGGGCCAGAATTCAGCGCCTTCCAAACGTTCGCGCCACATGTCGAGCCAGCGATCAGCTCCGACAATTTCGGGGTCCGGCGGCATAGCGTTGTAGAGCTGCATGATTGAGCCCCACCAGAAATTGTCATTGGCCAAACAGCCGCCGTAGAAGTGAATATCCTCGCGCCATCGGTCATCCGTGCCCATCACCGGAGCGATTGCCTTAAGTGCCGGGGGCCGGGTCGCCGCAACTTGGAACGCGTTATACGCCCCCCAACTTTTGCCGAACATGCCGACATTTCCGTCGCACCAGTCCTGATCGGCTATCCATTGGACAATGTCATGGCCGTCCTGGATTTCCTGGTGGGAATACTCATCCTCGGACACGCCTTCACTGTCGCCATACCCTCTTATGTCGACGCGGATTGAGGCGTACCCGGCGGCTGCGAAATGCGGGTGCATGCTTTCATCGCGCATACGCGTGCGATCCCGACGCCGGTAGGGGATATATTCGAGGATACAGGGCATCGGTGAAGTTCTGGCTGTTTCGGGCAGCCAGAGCCGGGCAGCAAGCTTGGTTCCGTCAGGCATTGGAATCCAAACGGTTTCAATGACCTCTATATCGCTCATGACGCTGCCTTTTCTGCTAGTTCCGGCGGGCGGGCGCCGGGTTCCAAAGGGAAATGACAGGCGACAGCGCGCCCGTTTGCAACCTGCCGCTCCGGCGCATCCACACTGCATCGCGATTGCGCCCATGGGCAGCGGGTGTGGAACTCGCATCCCGATGGGCGGGCCAGCAACGAGGGGACTTCGGCCGGCAGCGTGATCCGGTCATGTGTCTTGTCCGGGTCGGGCTCGGGGTTGGCTGACAGAAGCGCCGCCGTATAGGGGTGTTGAGGCGCACTGAACACCTGTTCGGTGTCTCCGGCCTCGACAAAGCGGCCCAGATACATGACTGCGGTTCTGTCCGCCACATGATGTACCACATGCAGGTTATGGGTGATGATCACCATCGCCAGACCCAGCCGTTCGCGCAGATCATTCAGCAGGTTCAAAACTTCGCCCTGCACCGACACATCCAGGCCCGCAGTGGGTTCATCCGCGATGATCAGCGCCGGGTCCAGCGCAATGGCGCGCGCGACGCCGACACGTCGGGCCTGTCCACCCGACAGCTGATGCGGGAAACGCGACGCGAAGCTGGTCGGCAAACCCACTAGTGTCAGCAGGCGGTCAGCTTCTTCCCGCAGATTGCGCCCCTCTATACCGTGAATTCGGAAAGGTTCAGTCACCAGATCGCCGACGGTCATGCGGGGCGAGAGGGAGCCTACCGGGTCCTGAAACATCATCGACATGCGTTTGCGAACGGGCTTCATCGCCTTTCGGTCCAACTCGTCGATGCGCTGGTCCTCAAAAGTGATGGCGCCGGCGCTAATCTCCTGCAAACCGTTCACGGCCCGCGCAAGCGTTGTTTTGCCAGAACCGCTTTCGCCAACCAGGGCAAAGGTCTCGCCGCGGTTGACCTCAAAACTCACCCCAGCCACACCCAGGATCGCGCTGCGGCGTCCCAGTCCGCCGACCGGAAACGAGACCTGAACATCTTCGACCTTGAGAATCGGATCGCTGCTCATGCTGTCACTCCGGTTTCTGCTGGTGTGTCCGCGACAAAGCAGCGGGCGATATGGCCTTCCCCGATGTCCTTGTCAGGTGGCGGGGCGGAACACGCGTCGCTTACCCGGTCACAGCGGTTGGCAAAGATGCAGCCCGCGGGCCGTGCGCGCAGATCGGGGATTTCCCCGGGTATTGTCGGCAAGTGCCGGGTGCGTTCGCTTTGCCGCGCAGGGTCGCATTCCAGCAGCCGCGCTGTGTAGGGGTGGCGTGGATCCTGGAATATCTGCCGGACGGTACCGCGCTCGACCACTTCCCCGGCGTACATCACCACGACATCGTCACAGAGCTCGGCGATGACACCCAGATGGTGCGAGATGAACATGACTGAACAGCCGATCTTTTGCTGAAGGTCCTTGAGAAGTTCGATTGTCGTAACCTCAAGCGTCGCATCCAGCGCCGTTGTGGGTTCGTCCGCGATCAGCAGAGCGGGCTCCATCATCAAGGCCATGGCGATGGCGATGCGTTGCTTCATCCCTCCCGAGAACTGGTGCGGATACCGTGCCAGCGCCGCACGGGCATCGGGGATGCGCACCAATTCCAGCATCTCGACCGCGCGGCTTAGCTTTTCGTCCTTTGAAAGGGGAGAGCGATACTGAATGTTCAGCATCTGTTTGCCGACCGAGATCACAGGGTTCAGCGCGCCCATCGGGTCCTGAAACACGGTTGCGATGCGCGGGCCGCGCAGGTCCCGCATGCGCGACGGGGGCAGGGTGGTCAGCTCATCCTGCCCCTCAAACAGGATCGATCCGCTGTCGATGCTGCCATTGTCGGCCAGCAATCCAAGAATGGCGTTGATCAGGGTGGATTTCCCGCAGCCAGATTCGCCCACGATACCGACAATCCGGTTTTCGGGCACATCGAAGCTGACGTTTTTCAACGCGTGCAGCGGCCCGGCCTCGGTCGAGAAGCTGACGTTCAGATTTTCTATGCGCAGCGTGGTCATCAGCGTCCTTTCAGCCGGGGATCGAATACGTCCCGCAGCGTCTCGCCCAAAAAGGTAAAGCCCAGCGTTGTGATGATGATCGGCACGCCGCCAGCAATCGCGATCCAGGCAGTATCGCGGATATTGGTGAAACCGTCATTCAGGATCGAGCCCCAGCTTGGGGTCGGGGGGCGCACACCGAGGCCCAGAAAACTCATCCCTGCTTCGATGCCGATGACGACTGGGATGTCCATCGATGCGAGGATAACCAGCGGACCGATGACGTTCGGCAGAATGTGCACCCGCAGGATACGCGCCGAAGAAGCGCCCATGCTTTGCGCCGCCGTGACATATTCTGACGTCTTCAACGCGATAGTCTGAGTGCGAATGATCCGCGCGTAACCGGGCACGGTGACCAGAACAACGACGACCATAACGGCGGTCAGCGACGGCCCCATAAGCGTGACCAGCGCAAGGGCCAGCATGACGGTCGGAAAGCTTTTCATTGCGTCGAACAAAAGGATCATCAGATTGTCCAGCCAACGCGGCCCATAGCCCGCGATCAAGCCCAGAACGATGCCTATCACCAGCGACACAGCAGTCGAGACCAAAGCCACAAAAAGCGCAATCCGTCCGCCATGCAGCACCCGGGCAAACAGATCCCGGCCCAGTTGATCTGTGCCCATCAGATGCTGCGCGCTCGGACCTTGGAACCGGTCACGCGGGTTGATTTTCGTCGGGTCCCAGCTGGTGAGAAAATCGGCAAACACGGCGCCAAAGATGACAAACAGCACAAGGAATAGTCCCAGCGCGCCCAGCGGTTCACGCAGGATTTTGCGGATCGGGCGCCACAGCTCGGCCATGCGCCCGGGGGCGGGGTTAGAAACTGCTTCTGACACGGGGATCCAAAGCTCCGATGATGAGGTCTGCCAACAGATTGAGCAGAACGAACAGGACAGTCGTGATCAAAACGGTTCCTGTCACGATGGGGAAGTTGCGGGTCAGGATGGCGTCATAGACCAGCTTGCCGACGCCGGGGCGGGCAAAGACGATCTCGGCAAAGACTGCCGACGAGAGCATCTGACCGATGCCCACGCCCAGCAACGTGACCGTGGGCAGGATCGCAATCGACAGGGCATAGCGGTAGGTGATCGTTCGATCCGGCAGGCCAAAGGCGCGGGCGGTGCGGATATGGCTGGCCTCAAGCACTTCGAGCATAGAGGCGCGCACCATGCGGGCAATATAGCCGACCCAGCCCAGACCAACCGCCAGCGAAGGCAGGACCAGGTGCGTGAGTTGATCGCCGAGATTGCCGGGTTCGCCTGCGCCAATGGCAGGTAGCCAACGCAATTCAACGGCAAAGATCAGCAGCGCATAAATCGCGATCACGAACGAGGGCACGGCAATCACTGCAACGGACAGGATGCCAACGATCCGGTCGGCCCAGCTGCCGCGGCTGACCGCCGCCCAGCAACCCAGCGGAATACCAAGCGCAACCGACCACGTGATGCCGCCGACGATCAAGGCCAGCGTATAGGGCAGTTGTTCGAACACGACCGTAGTGACGGGACGACCCGATAGAACCTCATCCCCTAAATCACCTGTCCAGGCCCCGATGTAAAAATTCCAGAACTGAACCAGAACCGGCTGGTTCAGCCCCATTTTTTCGCGCAAGGCGGCGCGCATTTCCTCGGTTGCCCTGGGCCCCAGCGCAACCGAGGCCGGGTCGCCGGGGATCAGGTAGATCATACAAAACAGCAGGAACATGGCGACCGAAACGATCGCGGCAGCCAGCCCAAGCCGTTTGAAAAAATAGCTCAGCATACGCGCCCCCCAAAAGGCCGTGCGGGCGGCGGCCATACGCCGCCCGTTTGCGTGGATCAGGCGCGTTTGAACAGCGGCAGCAGCGGCTCGCCATTCGGCTTCAGGCCCGGATTTACCGTATCCTTGTGGATCAGGCCGACCACTTCGTGCGTCAGGAAGACATAGCAGCCACTTTCATCCATAAGACCTTGCATCTTCTTGTAGATCTCATCGCGCTTGGCCGGATCGCTTTCGACCAGACCTTCTTCGTGCAGCGCCTTGTATTCCGCGTTGTTGAACCGTTCCCAGTTCCAAACGCCAACCTGTTCCGGCGTGAACCAGACCGTCGCCCAGCTTGGGTCAGGGTTCATCGAAAACCGGCTGAGTACCAACTGAAGATCCATGAAATAGTCGCCGTCCTTGGAACCAAGCGTCCAGAACGTCCCACTGTCATTTTGCTTGATCTCGCAGGTGATCCCCACATCGGCCAGATTGGCCTGTATGACCTGAGCCGCCGTCAGGCGTTCGGACTGGTTCAGGATGTCGAGCGTAACGGTCATGCCTTCCGCACCCGCTTCGGCCAGCAGTTCGCGCGCTTTATCGGGGTCGTAGTCGTATGTCACGCTATCCCGGCTGCCCGGCAGGCCAGGGGCGATGATACCGTTGCCCACGGCCGCTGCGCCGAAATAGGCCGCGTCAACCACAGTCTGCCGGTCAATCGCGTGTTGAATGGCACGGCGGATGCGAACGTCTTTCAGTGCTTCGTTGTCCTGATTCATGCCCAGCCAGACATAGGCCAGCGAGGGTTTTTCCTCGACAACCGATCCCGCCGGCGGGTTTTCCTTAAGCCGCGGCAGAGAGGATACCGAAGTCCAGGTGTAGTCCAGATCACCAGCTTCAAAACCCAGCTCGGCGGTCGAGGGGTCCTCAATGGGCAGGATGTGGATTTCCTCATACCCGCCAGGTTCATAAGCCCAATCCGGGTTGCGCTTTAGAACGGTTTTCTGCTTGGGAACCCATTCAGTCAGAATGTACTGGCCAGATTGCGCGACCGGATCGGACCCGATCTTTCCGCCGATTTCCTCGACCGCTTTGCGCGAAACGATACACGAGGCGGGGGTCGGCAGCGTGGTTGTCCACAGCGGCACGAATTTGTTTTTCAGATGAATCAGGCCCGAAAGGGAGTCTTTTACTTCGACCTCTTTCAGCGCGCTCCAGTCACCCGCATAGGGGCTTTCATTCGCTGGGTCAGCGATACGCTCGATCGAGAACTTCACGTCATCGGCGGTCATCTGACCAAAACCATCCGTGAACCCGATCTTGTCACGCAGTTTGAAGGCGATGGTCAGATCGTCCAGCTGTTCGATGCTTTCAACAGCAACGGGCCGCCAGTTCCACTCATCGCCCTGTTGGTTTGAGACCAGCGGGGCATAGATCGACCGCATGATGTCGGCCTCGGGCAGAGCCAGCCAGAAGGCCGGGTCCAGCACTTGCAAATCGCTATAGGACCGGATGGTCAGAACTGAGCCATCTGCACTAACTGCCATATGGGGAAATGCGAGGCTGGCCGCGCCCAATGCACCGGCACCGGCCAGAACGGAGCGTCGGGAAACGTCCCCCTTGAAAATCGAACTCATTTGCTTACTCCCTGTTTGTCTTCGTCTCCGGGCATCTGTCCGGTTTGGTTGCTTGCGGGCAGGCGTGCCCGCGACTTCAGGTGCCAGCAGGCGTTATCCGTTCTTTTTCTTGTTTGACTGTGGCAGTTGCTCATCAGCGCCGAGCGCTGAGAATCTTGGAATGATCACGGGTGAGTTCACCCAGATCATGCGCGCGGGTTGATTGGATACGTTGCGCAGGACGTGAAGAATGTCTCCGGGAAAGCTGAAACTGTCACCGGTGCGCAAGGTTACGGTTTCGTCCTCAAGCACCAGTTCCAGCTCACCGTCCAGAATGACCCCGTGCATCTCGCCATCGCGCGAGAAATATTGGTCTACGACCTGTTCGGAATAAGGGCGGTAGTCCGAGACGCCCATACAAAACCCACCGCCGATGGAGCTGGACAGTAACTGATCGGCATAACCCGATTGCTCGGCCGGTTCGTCATACAGCATGTTCAGGTTTCGTCGGTTGGACTGGCGCACGACATAGGCGCGCTCCAACGGGCCAGAGCCGGGGCGGTGGTTGAAAAACCATTCCTCAGGAACGCCAAGAGCATCGGCAATGCGCGAGATCTTGTTGAGAGACGCGCTGACGGTTCCGCGCTCGATCGCGCTGAGATGGCTGATCGAAACACCGCTGCTGGTCGCAAGCTCGGCCAGGGTCATCTGGCGCGCCTTGCGCAGCTGGCGCACCTCGGCACCGAAGGCTGCAAGGCCCTCTTCGCTGGCGGTGCGGGTTTGTTTTTTCGATTTGCCCTGGCTCACGAATCCTCCCTACGCTCGCTGGGTATGTCGGAAATCCTACGTTTGTTTTTATTCTCCGCAAGAAAAATTATTCAAAATTCCTGTATTGGCGCTGCCTCCCTGCGCTTGCTACCATTGGATGCCCATACGCAGGGCGTCGTAGATTGCTGCGTGAATGTTGCGTGCCGATACGGCGTCACCGATGCGATACAGGTCAAATCTGGCGCTGGGATTGGGTTGCGGAAACAGGTCGCCTGTGCCGGAGACAAGCGCACCCTGATTCACCGCTCCGCGATTGCGCGACAGAGGTTTAAGATCAAAATAGAGATCGTCCAAAGGCTGCGTGCCTTGATTGACAACCACCTGATCATATTCCCTTTTTTCGACCAGATCAGAATAGTCTGTGCCGATATGGGCTTGCAGCTGATTGCCTGATTTTTCGATCGCTTGCAGCGTTCGTGCGACGGTAAACTTGGCTCCGGTTTTCTGCAAAGAGCGCATATAGGGCACCAGATTCATTGCCATAACCTCGGGCGCAAAGCTGCGGTCACGGGTCATGATTTCGACCCGTGCGCCGGAGGCGGCGATGACCTCGGCGGCCATCAGGGCGGGGTGATCTCCTGCATCGTCATAGATCAGCACGTTTTCGCCCGGCTGCACGTCGCCGGATAGGATATCCCAGGCGGATACCGCCAGCTCATTGCCCGAATCGAGGATCGTTGTATTCGGCAGGCCCCCGGTCGCAATCACGACCATATCCGGTGACAGCGCGGTCACGTCACTGGCTTCGGCATATGTGTTGAACTGAAACTGAACGTCCCGCGCAGCACATTGCGCCATACGCCAATCGACGATCCCGATCATCTCGGCCCGGCGCTTGGATTGTGCTGTAAGGCGCACCTGCCCACCAGGTTCGGGGGCGGCTTCCAGAACGGTGACATCGTGCCCGCGTTCTGCGGCGACGCGCGCGGCCTCCAACCCACCGGGACCTGCGCCGACGATGACTGCCCGGCGGCGCGTGTCCGCCGCAGGTATTACATGCGGCATGGTCAGTTCACGCCCGGTGGCAGGGTTGTGGATGCACAGCGCTTCGCCCGCTTGATAAATTCGATCCAAACAATAGGTCGCGCCGACGCAGGGCCGGATGTCATCTTCCTGTCCGGCTTGAACCTTGGAAACGATCATCGGGTCGGCCATGTGCGCGCGGGTCATCCCCACCATATCCAAAAGCCCCGAGGACACCGCATGTCTAGCCGTCGCCACGTCAGGGATGCGCGAAGCATGGAAGGTCGGCATGCCCGTTTCGGCCCGCACCCGCCCGGCGAAATCCAGATGCGGCGCGCTTTTCATGCCCTGCACAGGGATCACGTCCGTCATGGCAGGGTCGGTGTGAATGCGCCCGCGAATGACATTCAGGAAATCCACTTGACCGCTGTCGCGCAGCCTGCGCGCGATCTCGAGCCCTTCTTCCTCGGTGATGCCGCCCTTTTCAACCTCATCGGCAGTATAGCGAACGCCGACAATGAACTCTGGTCCTACACGGTCGCGGATCGCATCCAGTACCATGAAGCCAAAGCGCAGCCGGTTGTCGAGATCACCTCCGAACGGTGCGTCCATCGTGTTGGTCAGCGGCGACCAGAACTGGTCCAGCAGATGCCCGTAGGCCTGCAACTCGATCCCGTCCAATCCGGCGGCCTGCATGCGTTCAGCCGCATCGGCATAGTCGGTCACGATCCGCTCGATGTCGAAGTCTTCCATCTTCTTCGGAAAGGCCCGATGCGCGGGTTCCCGGTAGTGCGATGGAGAAACTGACGGCAACCAGTCACCTTTGTTCCAACCGGTACGCCGACCCAGATGGGTCAGCTGGATCATCACGGCGCAGCCATGGGCGTGGCAGGCGTCGGTTAATTCACCCATCCAGCGCACGACCTCATCTTTGTAGGCGAGGATATTGTTGAACACCGGGGGGCTGTCACGGCTGACGGTGGCAGAGCCAGCGGTCATCGTCATCGCAACGCCGGCTTTCGCTCGCATTTCGTGATAGGCGCGATAGCGTTCCTTAGGCATTCCGTCTTCGGGATAGGCGGGTTCATGACTGGTGGTCATGATCCTGTTTTTCAGGGTCAGGTGCTTCAGTTGATAGGGTTGCAACAGGGCGTCGCTGCTCATGAGGACGTTTCCCGGTTAGAAGGCTGCGTTGCGACGACATCCTTGGGAATGACGACAGGTGAGACGGCCCAGATCAACCGGCAGACCTGATCGGTGCGGTTGCGGGCATGGTGCGGGATGCGTGCGTCAAAGCTGTAGCTGTCCCCGGCGCGCAGGGTAATGAACTCATCCCCGATCTGCATCTCCAGCTCGCCTTCTAAAACCAGCCCGTGCTCTTCGCCTTCGTGTTTTTGCAAAGGGTCGTCCGGGCGTTCTGAATGGGGTGCGTAGACCGCCATGCCCATATAGAATTGTCCTCCGATCGAGCTGGACAGCAGATGATCGGTATAGCCCAGCTCTGCCACGTCCTGACCGTACAGGGTATTCAGGGCTCGACGGTTCTGGGCGCGCACAACAAAAGCCTGTTCCATTGGACCCGCCCCAGCGCGGCGGGCAAAGAACCAATCTGGCGTGACGCTGAGCGCGCTGGCGATAGTTTGCAATACGTCAACAGAAGGCTTGGATACCCCGCGCTCAATCGCCGACACGTGACTGAGCGAGATGCCCGCTTCTTCGCTCAGTTGCTTCAGCGTAAGCTGACGGGCTTTGCGTAACTGCCGAACCTCGCTGCCCAGCGAAGAAATAGCGGATGGCAAGGCGACAACTTTGTCAGATGACATGCGGGTCTCCAAAAAATGAGTAGAGTAGATGAACTCTACCCAAATTGAAAGCAGACTAGAATTTTAAAGTCAAATTCTATTTTTGGACGAATAGCACGAAACTATTGCATGTTCGATCTGGATTTGCAGAAGTGAGGCAGACATGGATTCCACGCGGCGGATCAAAATGACCGATCAAACCGATCATCCCTTCAAAGTGTCAGAGACAGACCATCTATGGATCGAAATGCCTGATGGCGTACGTTTGGCAGGCCGTCTGTGGCGCCCGGTAACACAGATGCCTGTTCCTGCCATTTTGGAATACATCCCGTACCGCAAAACCGACATGGTGCGCGCGCGCGATGAAAGGAACCACCCCTACTTTGCAGCCCACGGCTACGCCTGCATTCGGGTTGACATGCGGGGCTCGGGCGACAGCGAAGGGCACATGCCGGATATGTATGCTCAGGCTGAACTGGACGATGCGCGACAAGTGATCAAGTGGCTGGCTGCGCAACCTTGGTGCAATGGCCGTGTGGGAATGTTCGGCACGTCCTGGGGCGGTACGGCATCGTTGCAGGCCAGTGTGAACGCGCCCGATGCGCTGAAGGCGGCGATCGCCGTTTGCGCAACCCATGACCGTTTTGAGGATGACATCCACTATATGGGTGGTTGCGTTTTGTCGGATACGTTCGAATGGGGTGCGACGCTTCCGGCTATTCTGGCCTCGCCTCCAACGGCAAATGTCGGGACAGATTGGAAAGCGCTGTGGAAAGAGAGAATTGAGAACCTTACGGTTCCATTGGAAAACTGGCTGCGCGAGGATGGTAGGGGGCAATACTGGCGACACGGTTCTGTCATTCATCAAGCAGATGCACTTTCTGTCCCGGTTCTGGCTATCGGAGGGTGGAGCGATCGCTATTCCAATTCGGTAATGTCTCTGGTTGATGCGCGACCGACCCAGGTTTGGGGGGTGGTTGGCCCTTGGGGTCACCACTATCCAGATCAAGGGTCGCCCGGACCCGCCGTCGGGTTTCAGAAACTGGCTCTGGATTGGTGGGATCACTGGCTGAAGTCAGACACGTCTCAAACGCCAAACTGGCCGCGGCTTCGGGTTTGGTTACGCGAATACGTTGATCCGCAGGATTTTTTATCCATGGCCACAGGGAAATGGATAGAAAGTGGCCCAACGATCCAAGAAACAAAAGTTCAGGAAATTTCCCTGTCTTCACTAAAATCCAATACCAACCACGAGCGGTGGATCGTTCCAGCAGATCCGACGGTGGGGCAAAGCGCAGGGGATACAGGGTATTTTGGCCGAACCGGCGGTTTACCCCTTGATCAAAACTTTGATGATTCCCGTTCTTTGGTTTTCGAAACAGCGCCTCTTACAGAGGATCTGATAATCTATGGGTCGGTCGTTTTGAGGTTACATGGAGAAACGAAAGGCCAACCAAATCAGATTATCGCAAGACTCAGTGATGTAAATTCTGACGGCGTGTCGGCACGTATAACCTATGGCGTCAGGAATCTGTCGCTGGATGAGAACCTGGATCGCATTTCGCCCTCGGCAAAAACCGATGCATTTAACGCAGACATCCGTTTTCACTCAACCGCCTACCGCATCCGCAAAGGACATCGCATCCGACTAGCGTTCTCTTCGTTTTACTGGCCCCTCATTCACGCGGCGGCACCGAAAGGTGACCTGAGTCTGGATGATGGAGAACTTGTTCTTCCTTTGATGGCCAATAAGCCTTCCGACTTAAGCGAACCTCTTCCGCCTGCAGAAGATTTGCCAGAAGAGAAATCGCATTTCACTTCTGCTGCTGACAGGCTGACACGCTGGAATAAAACCCGTGACAACTGTATCGAGATGGGCTGGCGCCAACCACTGGTGAAGACTGCATTCCCTCAGATGGGTACTGTTTTTAGCTACGAAACAGGCATGGTGCATAGATTGAAGACCTCGGATGTCGTCGAGCAAGAGACAAACGTTGATCACAAAATGATTTTTGAGCGACCTGACGGAACCGCAGAGGTTTCAGTTGCTTTGACTGCGTGTTCATCGCTCGGGCATACGACGGTGGATGCTGAACTGATTGTTACATGGAACAAAGAAATCTTCATGACACGGCACTGGCGTAAATCTTAATCAATGCAGCGCAAGTGGTTTCCTCCAACCAGTGTTAGCTGTATTGCAGGTTTTCAATGTCTCGGCACTGGTTGCAATCAAGTAGAAACGTCGCTGGTTCTGCAAAGTACAAATATCACCATAGTGCGCGGCGGCAGCAAAGCCTGACAGTGCAGAGGTTTCATAAATCGTAGCCCCAGCTGGCTTTGCGGTCGTTGATGCGCTTACGATCAGCCAATGAGCTTCAACCGTCATTGCGACGGCCGTTTGGCTTGTATCTTGAGCGTTGTTTGCCAGCACATCGTTTCTTCAGTGGCGCTTTGTCCTGTTCTTCTTCGATGAACTCCGGGACGGAACTGAGGCGCTTGTTCTCGGTGATTGCGGCATGGGTGATGCGCTGATCCTTGTCGAAGACACAGTAGCGGGGCGAGACGCCCTTCCAGCGATTTGCCAGTCCTGAAGCGCATGCGCGACGCGGAGCACCGGCCCATCCTCAGGCTCGTCTGTGCGGAACTTGCAACTCCAATTCATGAGCACCGGATCGGGGCCAAGCGGTATTGCCAGGATACGCTTGGACGCCACATGTGGCGAGACGGCCCATTGCGCCAGAATGCTTGTACCTTGGTTTGCAGCAACCAATTCGACAATGGCTTCGGGCAACTCGACGGCTGCAGTCCAGTTGGGATAGCGACGTTCTGCACGAAACAGCCTTGCAAATTCTTGATCAGGCTCGGGGATCTTGGTGAATGTGATAAACCGTTGCCCTTCGATATCACGTGCAGATACCGATGCAGCCCCGGCCAGCGGGTGTTCTGGCGCGCAAACGAATACAAGAGGATCCTGAAAGAGATGCAACGACCGCGTCGCTGCATGGCTCGACTCTCCGGCGACGATGGCCAGGTCAATCTGACGGTCCAGAAGCGATGTGACCATGTCACGACGGTAACCAGCCATTATCTGAATATCGATCGCTGGGTGTTTAGCGCGAAACATTTGCAGAAACGCGGGGAACCAGTGATAGGCGCTGTAGTTTTCCACCGCGATGCGCACGACGTGATCAATGCCCGCATTCATCCGACGCACTTCATCTTCGATCACATACATCTCGCTCAGAAACTTGTCGCTGAATCGGGCAAGATACTCGGCGGCAGCCGTCATGCGCAAACGCTTGTGCATGCGTTCAAACAGGGGCACACCCAGCCTGCGTTCTGCTTCGCGGATTCTGTGGGACAGCGCTGACGGTGTCAGGCCCAACTCATCGGCCGCGTCAACGACGCGACCGGTTTTCCCAATGGCGCGGATCATCTGCAGGTGGCGGATGTCTAGTCGGGGATTTTCCATACTGATCTCTGCATGAAAGTTGTTCATGAAAACCTACGATTAACGCGAGTGTTGCTCAATAATTTTTCGCCAAGAATACCCCCGGCACAGATGATCAAGATCCATATGGACAAGCTCGCAGACGTCGATTCACCCCGCGCTTGGGACCGTCAGTTCCATGTGCATGGACAGACGAACGCCCGCCTGCATCAGCAAGATAGCCCCACCGCGATGGTGACGCGCGGCCAAGGGGTCCGGATTGAAACGGATGATGGGCAAAGCATCATAGACGGCTTTTTCGGGTTGGGATGCGTGTCATTGGGTAATCATGACGACCGGCTGGCGCGGGCGGCCATGGATCAGATGCAGGAACTGCCTTTCGCGCCGACATTTTACGGGAGGTCCCATCCAAGAGCCGCGGATTTAGCGCGCACACTAACGTCGAAAGCAGCGGTGCTCTGTCCGGCCAGCTTCACATTCATGCGGGCTTTGGACTGCCGATGCATGATTTTCTCAAGCTGTCGACGTCGAACTACTATTTAAATGCCGAGGCCAGTGAAACCGAGGAGGAGTTCTCTGCCCGCATGGCGGCCGAGTTCGAAGCCACCGTGCTGGAGGCGGGACCAGACACAATCGCCGCGTTTCTTTGCTGAGCCGATGCAATCCGGCGGCGGCGCGATCCGCCCGCCAAAGGGAAAGTGGCATGCGATGCAGACCGTGATCCGGAAGTATGACATTCATTTCCATGTGGACGAGACCGTTTGCGGCTTTGGCCGCACCGGGCATTACTGGGGCGTAGAGGCCTTCGATCTAACCCCTGATATCACCACCTGCGCCAAGGCGCTGACCGCTGCGTTTTTCCCGATATCGGCGATCATGTTCCGGCAGGATTTCTTTGACGATCTGATGCTGAGCTCAGACGCATCCAGCGTGTTGGGCCACGAGTTCACCTATGCTGGTCACCCTGTCGGTGCCGCCGTCGCGTTGGAGGCGCTAAAAGTCTATGGCGACATAGATCTGATCGGTCATGTGCGCGGGATCGGTCTGTTTTGCGGTATTCAACTGGTGCAGGGCAAAGGGACGCGTGCGCTGTGGGATCCGGCGCTGAAGGTGGGGACGATGGTGCAGGATCGCGCCCACACGCGGGGCTGTACTTGCGGTCCGTCCCGCCCGATCGGATTAGTTTTATGCCGCCGTTGATTATCAACGAAGATAAGATCGACGAGGCAACTGCGATCCTGAAAGCCGCCTTGGACAGTGTCTGGGCCGAGGTGAAAGGGCGCGCCTGGGACTTATCCAGAACGCGGCCATCATGGTAGGAAATCAGCGATTTCATCGCATCGGCCCAATTGAGTTTCTGACAAAAGAAAAAGGTGCCTATTCATACAGACGCCTTTAGTCGTTCAGGCTTTCATTTTCAGATTGTCCGGGTCATAGACATGGGGATTATGCCGCCGAGCGTTGCGGGGCTGGCCAAGCACGCGCACCGTGCAATCGGCCCCCATACCCAGTGATCCGCGCTTGATATAAGCCAGAACACAATGTGTTCCGGTGCGATAGCCTTGGCTGGCAGAGGTCACGTACCCGATCCATTCGCCATCCTTCAGGATCGGATCAGAGGCAAGCGGTTCGGGGCTGTCGTCACGGATTTCCAGCCCGATCCATTCCCAGTTGGCCTCCTCGTCAGACTGCCGCTCGACCGCGTCGCGTCCGATGAACTCCCCCTTTTTCATATTGGCAAACCGGTCCAGACCCGCATCGTAAAGCGTATATTCTGTTCCGAAATCCGAACCCCATCCGTGATAACCTTTTTCGATCCGCATCGCGTTCAGCGCGTAGGAGCCGAACTGGCAGCCACCAACCTCGTTCACGCGCGTCATGATCGTGTCGTAGACCGCCACAAGGTGCTCGGAAGCCAGATGCAACTCCCAACCCAGTTCACCGACGTATGATACGCGCATCGCGGTGACAGGAAAGCCGGCCAGCGTGATCTCGGCCACTGACAGCCACGGGGCAGCAGCGGCAGAGAGGTCTGCATCGGTCAGCGGGGCCAGAACCACTCGCGATTTGGGGCCCATGACCAGCAAAGCGGCATCGTGTTTGTAGCCGCGGCTTAGTGTGACACCCTCTGCTGGTAGGTGGGCGTTCAGCCAGTCGAAGTCTCGCAGATCGGCCAGGGTCGGGCCACATAGAAGGAACCTGTCACCCGCCAGTCGCGCAACGGTGGCTTCTGACCAGATGTGCCCCTTGGGGGTCAGCATATAGCTGAGCCGGACGCGTCCCGGTTTCGGAACACCGCCGCACAGGACGCTGGATAGGAACGCCTCAGCGCCGGGGCCGCGCAGATCGTATTTGGTGAAACCGCCGTGATCCATGACGCCGACGCTTCTTGCCACGGTTTTGCATTCTTGCGCGACAGCGTCCTGCCAAGGTTCGCGGCGGAAGGACAGGTCGGCATCGCCATTGTCCTTGATCGCATCGGTTTCGAACCAGAAGGCGCGCTCCCACCCGGCGATCTGGCCCATGACGGCGCCCTGATCCTTCAGGCGTTCAAAAAGCGGGGTACAAAGCACCGGGCGGCCACGCTGCATGTTCCGATGCGGAAATGGAATGGCATATTGCAGATCATAGTGTTGTGAGGCACGGGAATGGGCATAGTCCTGCGTGGTCCAATCGCCAAAGCGGCGCGGATCCCACGCACTGAGGTCCCATTCTGTTTCGCCTTCGGTGATCCATTCGGCCATCGCTTTGCCGATAGCGGCCGAATGGGTGATGCCAACCTGCACGCCAGTCGCTTGATAGAAATTCGGCGCACCCGCCGCCGGGCCGACCAGCGGCAGGGCATCTGGGGCATAGGCGATGGGGCCGTTGACAAACCGCTGCGCGCCCGCTTCGCCAAGCAGCGGCACATGGACCATCGTCGCCTCCAGCACATCCAGAATATCCTCAACACTGTCAGGGAAAAGCTGATGCGCAAAGTCATCCGGCGGGCCGTCCTCCTCCCACGCGGGGCGACCATCATGGGCGTAGGAACCAACAAGGAAAGCGTTGCGTTCGCGGCGCAGATAGAAGCGGATATCGGGGTCACGCACCAGTGGGAAAAGATCGGCATGATCCTCCAACGCTTTGAGCGGTTCGGTCACAAGATACTGGTGCTCGAGCGTGACCACCGGGGCAGGCAATCCTGCCATCTCGGAGATTTTGCGGCCGTAAAAGCCACCTGCGTTGATGACGATCTCTGCCTTTACTGTGCCTTTCGCACAAGTGACCAGCCATTCCCCTGACGCCGTGCGGTCAATGGCTTTCACGGGCGCAAAGCGTTCCACCTGCGCGCCCAGATCCCGCGCGCCCGTGGCCAGCGCTTGCGTTAGCTGGCTGGGGTCAATGTCACCTTCGTAAGGGTCCAGAATACCGCCCAGAACGGATTCGTCCGGATGCCAGAACGGGTGCATCTTGTCCATCTCGGACGGGCTCAGCATCTGCAGATCGAAGCCTGCGCTTTCCGAAATTCCGCAAAGATGGTGGAACAGGTCCATCCGTTCCGGCGTATGGGCAGGCCAGAACGCCGACGTATGACGATAGGTGATCGCGCTGCCCACCTTTTCGGCCAGATCTTTATAGGTTGACCAGCCGTAGTTTCCTGCCCTCATTCCCAGCCATGAAGTCGCGTAGGTCGGGATGTTGCCGGCTGCGTGCCAGGTCGAGCCGGAGGTCAGTTCGTTGCGCTCAAGTAGAAGCGTATCAGTTACGCCGGCCAAAGCGAGATGATACAGGATTGAGGTGCCAACGGCCCCCCCGCCAATCACAACAACGCGGGCAGTGTCTTTCATGGGGCTATTTTCCTTCGGGCAATCGGATATCGAAAGCGGCGCGTATCGCGGCCTCCCGGTCCTTGGGCAAATGGGTTGGTGGCTCGCGCAACATCTCGGCGCTGCGATCAACAGCGACATCCCAGATCGTGCGCGACCCGGCATCTTTCCAATCCGAAATGCTCTGCCGGTTGCCGAGGCTCGGATAAGTGTATTCGGATTTCATGAGTTCCAGTGTCTGCGCCTCGCCCAGGTAGTGGCCGTCGCCGGTCGCCACGGCTTCGATCCGGCTGAGGTCGATCGCGGTTTCGGTCAACTCGACCCCGCGAACCGACCGTAGGATCGCGCCACACATGTCATCGTCGATCACCAATGCCTCGCGCGAGGCGGCCATTATGGACCCGAGCATGCCAACAGACAGGTTGATCATGTCTGCCCCGGCTTGCGCTGCAAGAGCCACCGTGTACCCTTTTTCATACCCCGCCTGCGCATCGGGGGTTTTGGCATCGGTCATTCCCGCAGAAGCGGTTGACGGCAAGCCTAGATGCAACAGCAATTGCGCGGCGGCAGCGGCGGCGACGGCAGCTTCGCCTGATCCACCTGTCATTGCACCGGTGCGCAAATCGGAAATGAATGGCATGAACGCAAAGATGCAGGGATACCCCGGCTCGAGGGCGTCGACGACCATCAACCCAGCCAGCGTTTCCGCAAGACCCTGCGCCAGCGCGCCCGCCAAAGTGACAGGGCTGGTTGCCCCCGCCTGCGCCGCGGTGCAGATCTGCAGCGGCATTCTGTGGGCCATGGCCCGTTGCATAATCTCTAACCCTTCGGGCGCAAAGCGCAGCGGCGAGACCGCATGCACGATCACGCCGAAACAGAAGGGTTGCGCCCGATAGGCGCCCTCGTGGCCCAGGGCCATATCGAACATGGCGATAACCGGATCCAGATGCGCGGCGCTGTCAAAGCTGATCCCGATGGGTTTGGGGCAGGCCCTGAGACAGGCAAACCCGGTGTTGAGGTCCAGCAGCAAGGGCTGGTCCATGTCCCGTGCAATCACCGGGCGCAAACCGTAGTGGATGTTCGGCAATCGTCCCACCAACTGCATAAGATCGTAGAGATCGTACAGCTGGGCACCGCGAAACTCGCCGGTGGCGCTGTCCAGAACCTCTGTCGCCGCTCCGCCTGTTCCGATATGCACACGGCCGCCGCCAACGGTCAGGCCCATATCCTCCACAAACCCTGGTAGATTTACGCGCCTCGCCGCCCGCGCAATGGCGGTTTCCACCATCGATTGCGAAAAGCAGACCCGCCCATCCGAACGTCTGGTTGCCCCGGCATTGACGAATTGTGCTGCGATGGCGTCGGGGCATTCTGCGATCCCGGTCTGCGCAAGGATATCAAACGCGGCCTGCACGATCCGATCAACCGCAGCAGCATCCAGTGGCGCAAACCGCCCACCCTGTGGAGGCGGAGTGATGCGGGGCGCGCGACGGTCGGTTTTTGAGCGGGTTCTGCGGGCCATCGGGCGGTCCTTAGAAGAATAATCTACGCAAGGATTGCGCAAACTCACGCAATGGCAATTCGAAAATTCGCGCACTCAGACCAGAATCTTTCATGCAAACGTCGGCTTTTCCTGCGCAATACTACAGACCAGCATTTGACGTTCTACGACTTCGGCGGGGTGAACATAACATGGCGAGGATTGCGTTTATTGGCTTGGGCACGATGGGCCGTCCGATGGCGCAAGTTCTGCGGGACGCAGGCCATGACGTAACGGGCATGGATATCAGCCCCGAAATGCGTGAAGCGTTTGTCGGTGCGATCGCGCCGTCGTCGGATAGCATCGCAGCGGCAGAGGTCATTATCACCATGCTGCCAGAAGCCGATCACGTCGCGCGCGTTCATGAGACACTGATCCGAGCGGCTGCCAAACCTGGCGCGCTGGTGATCGATTGTTCGACCATTGATGTGAACACGGCGCATGCGCTCGCCCTTGAGGCGATGTCTCATGGGTTGGCAATGCTAGACGCGCCCGTTTCCGGCGGCCCTGCTGGGGCCGAGGCCGGGACACTTAGCCTCATGGTCGGCGGAGACGCGGCGAACGTCGAACGGGCGCAACCAATCCTGCTGGCAATGGGTTCCAAAATTACCCATTTCGGTGGACCCGGAACGGGGCAGGCCGCGAAGGCCAGTCGCAACATGATCTGCGGTATTACCGCGATGGCGGTGATGGAAGGATTTGCGCTTGCCGACGCCTTGGACCTCGATCTCGACAAATTCTATGCGTTGTGCGCGGGGGCCGCGGCGCAAAGCTGGACGCTTGAAAACCGCTGCCCGATTCCCGGTGTGGTTCCCGACGCCCCATCGTCCAACAACTTTGACCCCGGCTTTGCCGTGCGCCTGATGGCAAAGGATTTGCAACTTGCTCAGGCGGCGGCAAAGTCGAGCGGACAGCCCACGCCTTTCGGGGCCGAGGCGGCCAAAGCCTTTACAAAATTTGCCGAAACGCGCGGCGACCGCGACTTCTCGGCCTTTTACACCACGCTTCGGGCATTGCCCGAGCACCAGAAGGAATAACACATGGCTATTCTGGATTACACCTTGCCCACAGATGGGTTGGCCGGGTCCTTCATAGACGGGCAATGGCATTGGCCCGCAAGCGGAGAGATGCTGGCAGTTGAAAACCCCTCGCGGCGCGAAACGATCTGCGAGATTGGCCGGGGGACCAAAGTAGAAGTAAGCCTTGCCGTTGCCGCCGCTGAGCGGGCGCGCCAGGACTGGGCCGCGCGACCTGCCGCAGAACGCGGCGCAATGCTGACCGAGCTGGGCAACCGCCTGACCACACATGCCGAAGAGGTCGCCCGCGTTCTGGCCGCCGAAAGTGGCAATGCGGTCCGCACACAATCACGGGGCGAAGCGATGGGCGCGGCTGGAGTGCTCAAGTATTATGGCGGTGTTGCGGGTGAGCAAAAGGGCGAAACGCTGCCCTTTGGCCCCGGGCTGATGTCGTATTCCACGCGCGAGCCATTGGGCGTTGTCGGCTCGATCATCCCATGGAACTCGCCCTTGCAATTAGGCGCGGTGAAGATTTCCATGGCGCTGGCCACGGGCAACTGCATCGTCCTGAAGCCTGCCGAAGATGCGCCACTCGCCGTTCTGAGGCTGGTTGAGCTGGCTGCCGACATCTTTCCACCAGGTGTCTTCAACGTGGTCACCGGGCTTGGGGAAGAGGCCGGCGCGGCGCTGGTCAATCATCCCGGTATCGCGAAAGTGTCGTTCACCGGATCGTCCGAAGTGGGCAAACTGGTGGCTCATTCCGTGGCGGATCGGGTGGCCAATGTAACGCTTGAACTGGGGGGCAAAAGCCCCTGCATCATCTTTCCCGACGCTTGCGCACCAGAGAGTATCGACGCCACGGCGCAAGGTGTGGTCAATGCCATGCGATTTGCACGTCAGGGGCAAAGCTGCACAGCCGGATCTCGCCTGTTTGTGCATAAATCTGTCTGGGATGACCTGATGCCCTTGGTCGCAGAAAAAGCCGCTGCGATGAAAATCGGCGATGCGCTGGATGAAGACAGCGACATCGGGGCCGTGGTGAATGAAGAACGCTACTCTGAGATTTGTGCCTATGTCGCTGAGGCCGAAGAGCAAGGCGCCACATTCCTGACGGGCGAAACGCCAAAGGCTACAGACAATGGGTTTCATCCGATCCCCACAATCCTGACGGGGCTAGACAATTCTTGGCGGATTGCCCGCGAAGAAGTGTTTGGCCCTGTCCTGGTCGCAATCCCGTGGGAGGATGAGGCCGATATGATCGCGCAGGCCAACGACACGCATTACGGGCTGGCGGCGTTCATTTTCAGCCACGACATGAGCACCGTCATCCGCATGACCCGCGCGCTGGAGGCCGGCTGGGTGCAGGTCAATCAGGGTGGCGGGCAAATCCCCGGGATGTCTTACGGCGGGATCAAGCAATCCGGAATGGGCAGCGAATATTCTATCGAAGGCGCGCTTGAGGCCTATACCTATCGTAAGTGCGTGACCGTGGCGCTGTAGGCATGGAAACAGACCGATTCGGGAACATGATTGACGCTTCGGTCGGCTATGCGCGGGGGCGATATTTGTCCTCCAGCGCGACCGAAATCCGTCGGCTGCGCCATGCGCAAGTGGTCGCGGCAGAGGTCGTGGAAACGCGCGGGGCTGACGGAATTGGGATTTTTACAGGTAACCCGCGTTACTTTCCGCTGAAACCGGATGATCTGTCGACCTATTGCGAAGAATGGGTGGGACCGGGCCTGTTTTCAGCGGAACTGACCCAGGCTGCCATCGCGCATTTCGGGGGCGGGGATACGGTCGCTGTCACCAACCGCACAAGTGCAGGTATTGTGGCGGCCATATTGGCGCTATGCGATGGGCGACCCGTGGTCTCCGTGGTGCCCGATAAGGACCGCAGCCACGCATCGGTTGTGCGCGGATGTCGGCTGGCGGGCGTCGAGCTTGTGGAAATCGAAGGATCGGCGGACCTAGGGCCAGCGATAGCCACGCACGCGCCCGCATTGGTGGTGATCACGACTGTCACAAGCACGTTGGCGCGATTGCCGGACGCCGAGACGAGCCGCGCCATAGCTGAGGGGCGGGCCGCGGGCGCCACCGTGTTCCTGGACGAAGCTTATGGCGCGCGTCTGCGCCCGGTGCTGCATGGTGGAGCGCTGAGCCTTTCCATGGGAGCGGACATAGCCATCACGAATGCGGATAAGGCGGGCCTGTGCGGCCCGCGTGCGGGCATCCTTTGTGGGGCGTCCGCGCCGGTACTGGCCACGCTTGCCAAGGCGTCGGAACTGGGCCAGGAGGCACGCGCACCCATAGCGGCCGGCGCGATGCGCAGCCTGCAGGCCTTTGACCCGGAAGATTTGCGGATCGAGGCAAGCGACGGCGCGTCCATTGCAGAAGCGATGGCCGGGGCCTGGGGTGCAGAGGTTGTGCTGCGGTCTGATTTGGGGCCGATGCTGGATGAAGAGGACGTGTTAGCGCGGGTGCTGTCACTGGCAGGACGGGACAAGACTGACATTGTCCCGGCAGAGGCGACAGCGGCCATCGGTATGCTATTGCTGAAAGAGCACGGCGTTTTGACCGTGAACACCCATGGCGCGCCGGGCGGAAGGGTTTCGCTGCGCCTGAAACCGACCGCCGGAGCTGTGACCGCTGTGGGTGGGGTTGCCGCTTTGGTGTCGGCGCTGGACTCGGCCACAGAAGAAGTGTCGCACAGGCTTGACGATGACGCGTGGTTCACGGCGGTTTTGTTCGGAGACGAGTCATGAGCGAATTTGCAAAGTATGATGACAGGCTGGACCGGCTGGTGAACCTCGACCTCGGCAACCGGGGGATCGAGCCGCTCTATGACGCCTCGCGCGCCTTGGCGGGCCAAGCGTTGTGCGGCGCCGCGGCGGATTTGCTGCTTGCCATGCCCGAAAGCGGGACGGCAATCGTCACCACGGGATCCGTGTCGCGGGCGTGGCTGTCTCCGGCTTTGGGCGAAAACGATGGCCCATCCGGGGCGGCGGCCCTCATTCGCGCGCTTTGGCTCGCCCGAAAAGCAACCTGCGTATTGGTGATTGAGGAAACGCTGATCCCGCCCATGGCTGCTACCCTGCAGGCCTGTGGCGTCGCGATCGTGGATCTTGAGACGACGCGCAAGGCCAGTGCGGATGGCTCAATGGCCTGCGCAACCTTGCTGCCGTATCCGGTGACAGATGCCGAGGGCGCCGTTGCGGCGGCCAAGATGCTGAATCAGCTCAAGCCCGATATCATGGTCTCGACCGAACGCGTGGGGCGCAACGAAAACGGCATTTATTACAACATGCGTGGGCGCGACTACGGCTTAGGCCGGGCGCGCATCGACATGCTGTTCGATGCTGCCATGGCGCGAGGTATCCCGACGCTGGCTGTGGGTGATGGCGGCAACGAGATCGGCATGGGGCTGGTCGCCGATATCGTGAAGATCGCCGTTCCCTTTGCTGCCCCCGGCGATTGCGCATGCGGCGGCGGGATCGGCGCGACCTCTGGCGCCGATATCCTGATGACCGCTGCGGTTTCGAATTGGGGCTGCACAGCGATTTGCGCGGCCATGGCCATGCGCACAGGCGACGCCCGCCTGATCCACACCCCAGCGATGGAAGCCCGCCTGTTGAAGGTCATGACCGCCAACGGGCTGATCAATTCTGCCGATGGGATCATCGACCCCCATGTGGACGGCATCAAGGACACCACCCATATCGCGCTGGTGGAAATGGCCGAGGCCATTACCCGCAAAGCGCCGTCATAGCAGAAAGACCCAACCGTGATCACCGAAACACTCCTTCGCAATATCCGCGACCCCATCGCTCATGCGAAAAATTGCCCTGTGACGGGGGCTCTGTTGCAAAGTTTTGGCGGTTGGTGCGCCTGCGTTTAACGTGCGGATGGCTTTCGGTCCCAATTGTAAACGTAAGGTTGAAATTTCCTGATAGCATTGTTGAGCAAGGCCATCGGTTCAACAAATGTCTGGCAAAGCCAATGCTATGGTCTAAGTCCGTCGGTACAAAAATATATGTCCTTGCGGGAATGGAACTGGTCAACATGACCAGCAATTTCAATTCACGCCAGGTCGCTCTTTCCGGTTCAGCAGGTTGCTCAGCTGGTGGGCTAAAAGGATCGCCATTCCCATCGAGGCGGGTCTCAATGAATTTTGCGAGAGACCCGTATCCCAGATAGAATGTGCGTCACATTGAGAGGGGCTGAATGCGCTATCTGTTGTTGCAAATATTGGCGATTGTCGCTTTTGCAGGCGCGCTTTGTGCAGAGAAGAGCGATTATATCGAACTTGCACAGAGAGGATGGGGGTATGAGCTGCGGTCCACGATGCTGGGGCGTGATATGGCGATCCCTGTTCACATCGATGGCCGCGATCAGGCCGGTGCAGCCTTGTGCCTGGTCGGCGAAAAACCGCATCCGCAAACGCTTGTCGTTCTTAATTCCTTTCGGGCGTTGCTGAAACACAGCTTCGGCCACCCGACACCCATGCGCTACGCTGGCCAATCTGCGCGCGATTGTGGAACCGGTCGAACCGTGGTTTTGCGATTGTATTCCGGGTACCCTCCCAATCGGGACCTTTCGTCAGATATCGACTGGCTCAGCGAACTCCACCAGCTTGGTTTGCCTGCGGGTCGAAACTATGTGGTGACATCACCGGCGATGGCACAGACCTTTTTTGGTCATCGGGGGCAGGGGACCCATATTGTGGTGAAACAACCGGCGCATGATCGGCCCAGCAAGCTTGAAAGGGATTTTCACAAATCGATCCTGCTGGAAGAGCTGTTTCAGTCCTTCACCTTTGGCATGGACATCCTGTTATATGACAAATCGTCAGGGTTCTTGTCGAAATTGCAGGAAACGCCGGTAAACTTGCAGCGCCTGCCTTGGAGTTCGCACGACTTCATGCGCGCATTGCTGGCTTCGAACCCAAGCGGTCTTTGTGCGTTTGACGTCTTTATGATGCATGCTGTCGCGCAATCCCCGGTGGATCAAACCATAGACCCCGGCTTTATCGAATACATTGACGCCCAATATGATCGGCTATGGGCGCAGGCGGACGAAACCCTCGCCAATCCCAGATTTGCAGCCCTTTTTGATGAAGGCTGCACCAATTCGGTTCGTGTGCCCAGGTAATACCATCTGACGTGTTTTGTCGGGTGGGTGACTCCGGGTAGCCTGAGCGCAGGCAATGCGCCCTCAGAGGCTATGGGAGGACATATGGATACGAGGCCTGAAAATCCGCCACGCGCCATTGCGGGATTGTCCGCGTACCTGTCGCAGGGGCTTATCGGTCACGCGCATCTGGTGGACTCTCTTTTGATCGCGCTGCTGGAAGGTGGCCATCTTCTTGTAGAAGGTCCGCCCGGGCTGGCGAAGACGCGGGCGGTCAAATGGCTGTCAAACGCTGTCGAGGGCGGCTTTGCCCGTATTCAATGCACACCTGACCTGATGCCCTCTGATCTGACCGGAACACCAGTTTACCAGCCTCAGGAAGGCCGCTTTGAATTTGTTCCGGGGCCGGTGTTTCACACGCTGGTGCTGGTTGACGAGATCAACCGCGCGCCGCCAAAGGTGCAGTCCGCCTTGCTGGAGGCCATGGCAGAACATCAGGTTACGGTTGGCAATGAAACATACGCCCTGCCGGATCCCTTTCTGGTCGTGGCGACCCAGAACCCCATTGAACATGATGGAACCTTTCCCTTGCCCGAGGCGCAGTTGGACAGGTTTCTGCTGCATGTCGTACTGACATTGCCGGATCTGGAAACGGAACGTGAGATCCTTGATCTGGTCATCGCCGAAACCCGGAATGGGCCTCCGGACGCGCAGCGGATGACGCTTGAGGAACTGAAGATTGCCCGTACCGAAGCCCAGTCGGTTCACGTCGCGCCAGAATTGAGGGACTATATCGTACGGCTTGTGCTTGCGACCCGTGAAGGTCCGTTTTCCGAATATATTGAACACGCAGTCTCGCCGCGTGGGTCATTGGCCCTGGCCTCGGCATCGCGCGCGCGCGCTTATCTGCGGGGCCGGGATTTCGCCCTGCCTGAAGATGTCGCCGCTGTTGCGCCCGATGCGCTGGCCCACCGCATGGTGCTGACCTGGAGAGCCGTTGCAGATGGGAAAAAGCCGCGCGAGTTGGTGGCCGACATTCTGAATGCGGTCGAGCCGCTGTGACGGGGGTGCTGGCACATGCGGGGGTTCGCCTGACGACCGAGGCCTTGATTGCATTGCGGCATATCGCATTGACCGACCGTGGCAACCCGACAATGACGGCCCTGCCCGGAGGATTTCTGACCCGAAAGCGCGGGCAGGGCGTCGAGGTTGCAGATGTACGCGAATATGTGGACGGGGATGACATTCGTCATTTGGATCGCGGAACAACCGCCCGCACGGGGCGTATGCATATCCGGCAGTTTCAGGAGGAACAGGACCGCGTCGCCCTGTTGGTTGCGGATTTTCGTGCACCGATGTTCTGGGGCATCCAGCGGGCGTTTCTGTCAGTCGCTGCCGCCGAAGCCTTGACCCTGATCGGGTGGTTCATGGTTGAAAGCGGCGGGCGTGTTGGTCTGTTGGCGCTTACCCCTGGCGCACCCGTCATCGTACCGTTGCGAGGGAAAACGCGCGGAATGCTGGACGTGATCGGTGGCCTGGTTCAGGCTCATGCGCGCAGTCTGACCGCGCTGCAAAAAGGTGAGGATGAAAGCTGGACGCTGGAACAGGCACTTGCCAGCGTTGAGCGCCTGACGCCGACAGGGGCCGAGATTATCATAGCGTCTGGCTTCGATCAGCAGGGAGACGGTTTTTCGGACGTGCTGGGCCGGCTCGATCATCGCCGCACCCCCAGACTGCTTCTTGTGACCGAAAGCAAAGCGCATGAGATGCCAAGGGGCTGGTATCCGATCCGCCTTTCAGATGGGCGGCAAAAGCGGGTCTATCTGGCCCGGGCAGAGCCTGCCGGTGAACTTGCGTTTCAGCGGGTGGCAGCACATCCCGCGCTTGTCCTGAATGCCAGTGACCCGGTCGAACAAACCTCTCGTCGCATTTCGTCGGTTTTCGCGGCAAGATATGTGGCATGAGTGAGAAAGCACTCTCTGAAGCCACGATGCTGGCCAGCCTGCGGGATATCCATTTGCCCGCCGAGGCCGCAGGCGGGGCGGTTGCGGAATACGCGGCTGTTCTTGGTATCGCGGCGCTGGCCTCGGTCGGCTGTGTCGCCATCTTGCGGTTGCTGAGTGTCAGGACCGCGGCAAACAGGCGGCCGGATCCACCTGATAAATCTGCTGAACAACCGGGGTGGTCCGTGGATCGCCGCAGGGTGGCTCTTTTGCACAAACTGCGCGCTCAGAATCCGAAGCGTTATGCAGAGTTGACGGGTGATCTTTATCAACCCGGCGGCGAACCGGATCTGGCGACCCTGCAAGAGGAGGTCGCGGGTCGTGTTTGAGCTTGCTGACCCTTGGATCTTGCTGGCGCTGCCATTGCCTCTTGTCATCACACGTTTGGTCAAGCCGCGGCCGGCTTTCGAGCGGGGGTTCCCAGTTCCGGACCGCATAGGCGGAATGCTTATGGCGGCCAGCCCACAGGCTCAGGCCAGGACCCGGACTTTGGCGGACCTCCTGATTTTGTGGATCATATGGGGGCTCATGATTTTTGCACTGTCCGGTCCGCGCCAACTGCAACCCGTCAACGCCCTGAAAGTGTCCGGACGGGACCTTGCGATTGTTCTGGATCTTTCGGGATCGATGGTGCGGGAGGACTTTTATCTCGATGGGCGCCAGATCACCCGTTTGCAAGCGGTGACACGCGTTGGATCCGAGTTCGCCCGACGCCGCGCCGGCGACCGGGTGGCCTTGATTGTTTTCGGATCCGAAGCCTATTTCGCCACGCCTTTCACTTTCGATACCGAGGCTGTCGCGCGACGGATCCAAGAGGCCACGATCGGTATCTCAGGCCGTGCGACAAACATATCCGATGGTCTGGGCCTTGCTTTGAAGCGCCTTGCCAACAGCCAGGCGGCGTCGCGGGTCGTCATTCTGTTGTCGGATGGAGTGAACAACGCGGGCGCCACGAACCCCGGTGGCGTGGCCGAACTGGCGGCGGAGATGGGGGTGCGGGTCCATACGATTGCTCTGGGTCCAAAAGACCTGCAAAGCGCCGAACCTGGTGAGCGCGGCGTCGTCGATGCGACAACCCTGCGCGCCATTGCCGAAATTTCCGGCGGCGAAGCGTTTCGCGTCAAAACCACCGATGATCTTGTCGACGTGACTCAAGCCTTGGATCGGCTGGAAGCGACGGACAGCGCGGGCCTTACGGCCGAGGTCTACCGATCATTTTGGACCTGGCCCGCAGCAATGGCGGCCGCGCTTGCCCTGTTGGCGGCGTGGAGGCAAGCGTGATGATTGAGCTGGATGTCACTCTGCTCAGACCGGCCTGGGGGCTTTTGTTGCCTGTCATCTGCGGGGCAGGGTGGTGGTTGCTTTCCCGTGCCGGAGGGTTCGGAGCCTGGGACAAGATCACCGACCCGCAGCTTGTCCAGGCGATGGCCGCGATCGGCCGGATCGAAGGCGGCTCCTTCCCGGTTAAACCAGCCGCCTTGCTTCTGACCGCCGGGATCGTCGCGATTGCCCTGACCGGCCCGGCAATCGAACGGCGCGACGCGCAGACCTATCGCAACCTGGATGGCGTTTTGTTCCTTGTGGATGCATCAGACAGCGTGGCGGAAGACGACCGCTGGCCGCAACTGCTGAGCATGGGGCGTTTGGGTGTCAGTGCGCTTGGGTCCCGCCCCGGCGGCATCATCGTTTACGCGGGTGATGCCTATGTCGCCACGGATATGACCACCGATCACCGCCAATTGGGACAAACGCTGTCGCTCATCGATGGTCAGACCGTTCCGGACAAGGGATCGCGACCCGAACGCGCGCTGGCTTTGGCGTTGCAGCGGATGGAAGGGGCGGGCATCCTGGCCGGGGACGTCGTCCTGTTCACTGACGGGGACGGGCTGGGATCACCCTCATTGCAGCGGGTCGCATTGCTTGCCGCACGAGGGGTGCGCGTGTCCTTGGTGTCGGTTCACCCCACGACTGCGCAAATCCAAACCCACGCCGCGCTCGGCGGTGGCGCTGTCTTCACTTTGGACCAGTCAGATGATCTGGCCAATTGGCTGGCAGATGATGCCGCAACCCGCTTGATACGGGCGGACTATCCGGTGCTGTTCTGGCATGATCTGGGGCGGTACTTGCTGTATTTCGCATTGCTCCCCCTGCTGTTTTTGTTCTGGAGGGAAGGGGCATGAGGTGGTTCGCGATTGCAGGTGCCACTTGTATTGCCGTTGCCTTTGCGCTGGGCGGCGCTGCCCCATTTGGCCGCGTCACATTGGCAATCGGTCTGTATCCAATGGCTGCAAAGCTGTTTCCCGACCCTGACTGGCAAGGTGTTGCCTTCTACCGCGCGGGCGTTTTTGACAAAGCGGCCAGTGCTTTCGAGCGCGCCGGGAACCATTACAACCTCGGCAATGCTTACGCCCGGACCGGCCAATTGGCCGCCGCGCTGGAAGCCTATGATCAGGCCATGGCCAGGGGAAACCTGGATGCTCAGGCGAATTTCGATGTGCTGGCCGCCTATTACGCAGGGCAGCAGATCACCCCAGAGGCGTTGAGCCTTTTCCCCGAACGCAAATCCGGCCCCAAGGCCGACAGTTTTGTCGCGCGCGGGAATGCGCGGGCGGCGGGAACCGGCAGTGAGGTCACGAACGCGAACACGATGCTGGGACTGGCGGAATTGGACAGTCGCGGGCAACTGGGCGTGCGCCGCATCTTTGATGACAAGTTCATGGTTGCCGATCTGCGCTGGCTCAATCAGCTTTCCGATGTTCCGGGTGAGTTCATGGCGGCCCGGATCGCACACGAACACAAACGCCGGGCAAAGCTTGGTCTTTCGCCTCCAGAAGCGGAGAACCCGGAATGAAGTGGCTGTTTCTGCTTCTTATTGCATTTCCGATGCAGGTTTTGGCGCAGTCGAAAACAGTGCTGCCGTCCGAGGCGTTGATCGAAGTTGCCATCGAAGACAATGCCCCGGTTCCGTTCACCCAAGAGATGGTGCTGTTGACGATCCGTGGTGTCTATCGTCGGCACATCACGCGCGAAGAGCTGATCCAACCCCGCTTGGATGGGTTCAGCTGGGCGCAACTGGGCCCGGACAGCTGGTCGGAGCAAAGGATCAATGGCCGGAAATACAAAGTGTTCACCCGACGGATGGCGATCTATCCTGTCGAGGCAGGCAAGCTTACAATTGGTCCGTTTGTGCACAGGTTGACCCTGACAGACGAAAATGACGACTGGTTCGAACACGAGATTCAATCAGAGCCGCTGACCATTCAGGTGGCGCAAGCCCCGGCCACCAAGGAGTGGTGGTTTCCGGTTCGCAAATTGCAGATTTCGGATCAGTGGTCGAATGCGCCGGATCAACTTGCACCGGGTGAGGGGGTCTTGCGCGTCATTCGACTGGAAGCCCTGGGCGCGACGCCCGAGATGATCCCGCCCATGCCCGAGTTGACCTCGCCTTCGGCCCTGATCTTCGCGCACCCAGAGAAACGGCTTGTCGAACTGACCCCGGAAGGGCCGGTCACCCATGCGTTCTGGCGCTGGACCATACGCCCCTCGAACGACACGTCCGGCATCGTTGAACCCTTGCAATTCAGTTACTTTGATACCGTGGCCCGCGAAACCCGAGAGGTCGTCATCTCGCCACAACGCATTGCTTATGGCACGGCCATCGAAGACGCAGGCCTTGGCGTCGCAGAGGCAGATGCGCCACCAGCAACGCTGTTGGGTTGGCCAATGGCCGCAATCGCCATTGTCGTTTTTCTGGCCGGCTTGGGATTGGGACTGTCCGGCCACAAACTGGCCGTTTCAAGGGCACTGCGTCGCTTTGGGGTTTTTGACCCGTTGGCCCGGGAATTGCGACGCAGTGCCAGGGCTGGTCGAGCAGACAGGCTGCGGCAAGCGGCTTCTGCCATCCTGCGCCGTGACGGCCCTTCATCCAGTCGACTCAAACACATGCAAGACTTTGACAGGCAGTATTTTGATCCCAATGCTGCGGCGCCCGATTTGAACGCGTTTGCCAGGGTCTTCCTCAGGAACCAGACCGGCTGAGTCATCAAGCATTTGTTATCTATGGTATCTTTCGCATGTCTCAAAATGAAACAGTTGAACTGATCGGGAAATGCTGTAACTTTCCTGTCGGAGGAGAAGCAATGCACATTGCGGGATGCCCTAAACCGGTGGACCAGGTGTCCAGCGTGCTTATCGTGGATGATCATCCGCTGTTCAGCGATGCGTTGGCCGCGGCATTGCAGCTGAGTTTCGAGAACTGCCGAATTGAAAAAGCCAACACGCTGAAGCAGACACTTGAAATACTTGGCGCAGGCTTCAAGCCCGATCTGATCATGTTCGATCTGAAATTGCCTGACGTAACGGGTATCTCGGGTTTTCAGCAGCTACGGCAGCGCTGTCCGAATGCGCCGGTTCTGGTGATATCGTCACTGGCATCCGGAGAGCTGGTAAGATCTTTGCTGGATCACGGTGCGATGGGATTTCTGCCGAAAGATACGCCGGCGCAAACCCTGAAACACGCCATTCAGGAGATCACCTCTGGGCGGAAATACGTGCCCACCGAATACAACCGCGTCGAAGAGCTGAAGCCATCCGAAAGCACCGTCTACCAGTCCAGCCCCGAGCTTTCATCCTTGACGCCGCAGCAGGTCAAAATTCTCAAGCTTATCTGCGTGGGCCAATCCAACAAACAGATTGCCTATGAGCTGTCATTGGCAGAGGCGACGGTCAAGGCGCATATCACCGCTTTGCTGCGCCGCCTTGGGGTGCGCAACCGGACCCAGGCCGCTGTTCTGGTCGACTCGGTTGTCGCCAGACAGTCGCGACACGAACCGGAGGTCAAATCCTTTCTTCAACACTAGGGGGACACATGCGGGATCTGGAGCATGAACCAAATTTCATTGCGATTGGCCGTTCCGATGATTTGGACCCGACGACCGCCGTTGAAGAAGCCTGCGCGGAAATCGATAGTCTGTCGTCCTGCTTTGTCCTGGCCTTTGTCCCCAGCACTCTTGACCCGGCAGAGGTGTCACGTTGCCTGAACAGAAGACTTGCGGGTGTTCCAGTCTTTGGCTGCACCACCGCAGGTCAAATCACGCGATCGGGTTATGAATCGCATGCGCTTTTGCTGTTGGCCTTTCCAAAGTCCAACTTTCGGTGTTCGTCGATTTTGTTCGAGTCGCTCAGGCCGCTCAATTCAATGGAGATCGCTGCCGCAGCGCAGCGACTGGCCGAAAGATTCCGCCACACGGCGGGGTGGAACAGGCTGGCGCTGGTGTTTACGGATGGATTGTCCAAGCAGGAAGACTTGCTGGTTTCAACGCTGGAAACCGTTCTGGATGGATTGCCGATATTCGGCGGCTCTGCCGGGGATGGCCTTCAATATGAAGAGACGTTCGTTTTTCACGGTGGCAGTGCGCACAACAATGCTGCCGTCCTGTTGCTGATTGAAACCAACCTTGGTTTTCAGGGTATCGGTTTTGATCATTTCCTGCCCATCGGGTCAGAGATCATCATCACCGACGCCAACCCGGAAGAACGCGTGGTGTATGAGATCAACGGGGCGCCGGCAGCGCAGGAATATGCACGATTGGTTGGGTGTGCGGCCGAAGATCTTTCGCCACTGGTATTCGCGGAAAACCCGCTGCTTCTCAGGCAGAACCTCAATTACTATGTGCGTGCCATTCGTGAACCGATGGAGGGGGGATCCCTGTCTTTTCTAGCGGCGATCGATGACGGCCTTATCATGACACTGGGGCGCGGGAAGGAGATCATTGAAACGCTCGAAGCTGGACTGAATGTGCGCGACAACACCGGCGCGGCCCCGGATTTCATTCTTGGATTCGACTGTATTCTGCGGAAACTCGAAATCGAACAGAAGCAGTTGAGCAAACAGGTTTCGGATGTTTTGCAATCCCACCGGGTGGTTGGCTTCAACACCTACGGAGAGCAGCAATCCGGCGTACACATGAACCAGACCTTTGTAGGGGTCGCTTTCTTTGAACCCGAAAAGCGGGAACTGAGCTGACCATGCTTAATCCGGACGACCCGCCAGAGATCCAGATATCCAAACAGGCCAAGATCATTGATGCGCTGATGCGGCGCGCCAACCGTCAGAAAGATGTAGGCCCGTCCGCCTTTCTGGCGTTTCAATCGGCGATAGAGTTGCAGCAGCAGGTGATGAAGCAGAGTCGCGATCTGGAACGCGCGACCACCGAACTTGAAAGCGCCAGGTACGAACGCGAACAAACCCGCAAGAGCCTCGTCAAGGCCCTGTCTTCCATGGAAGAAGGGTTTGCGCTGTTCACGGATGGTGAATTGAACCTGTGCAACGAGCTGTTTCAGGCGATCTTCCCGGATATGTCCGATATTGTCGGGCCCGGCCTCAGCCTGGGTCGGTTTTTTCTGTTGGTGCAGAACAGCCCCGAATTCGTATCGTCCGACAATGGCATATCGAAAATGCTGGATACGCTTGAGCGCAATTGCCATACCGGGATGGTTTCCAGCGACGTGATCGAACTGATTGGGGATCGTTGGTATCAACTCAGCGCACAATACACGTCGCCTCAGAATGTGGTCATTCTGTTGACCGATATCACATCCGTTGTTCGCAGAAACCGTGATGAGAAAGAAACCCTTATTGACCGTCAGGAGGACTACCTTAAGGCGGTTTTCCAAAACATGAGCTCAGGCGTTTGCACGTTTTCATCAGATACGAAGATCATGATGCACAATGCGCGGTTCCGGGAAATACTGAACCTGCCGCTTTCCGTCTTGCAGGCAAACATGCCGGTGCAAACGCTTTTGGATCTGATGCGGGCGCGTGGGTTGATCAAGGCCGATGATGAACTCAGGATCGGCAAATGGCAACACGAGCTGAAAAGCCGAGGCTGGTTGCGCAAACGTGTGCGCGACGGATCAGACCGCGTATTGGACATTCAGGTCAACCAACTGCCGGATGGTGGTTTTCTGGTCGAACTGAAAGACGTGACTTTCGAAGCACGCGCGACCGAAACCCTGGAAAACCGGGTTATGGAACGCACGGCAGAGTTGACCCATGCCAACGCCAAGCTGGTTCAGGAATACGAAGAAAAAGCGCGGGTGGAAGAGGCTCTGCGGATCGCAAAGGAACGCGCCGAAGCTGCGGTTTCTTCCAAGACGCGATTTCTTGCGGCCGCCAGCCACGACCTGCTTCAACCGATCAATGCTGCAAAACTTATGATCTCGACCCTGCTGGAGATCACGCGTGAGACAGAGCTTCATGAGATGATGGAGCGTTTGGACGGTGCGTTTGGATCTGCTGAACAACTGTTGCACTCATTGCTGGATATATCGCGGCTTGAAACCGCTGACCCGGACACGGTCTCACCCACGGAAGTTAGCCTTGCTACGATGATTGCAGGGATACAGGGCGACCAAACGCTGGTGGCCGAGAGCAAGAATGTGACGCTTGATGTGGTTCCGTGTTCGGAAATCGTGAAATCCGACCCGGTCTATCTGTTGCGCTCGATCCAGAATTTGGTCGTGAATGCCATACAGTATACCGAACCGGGTGGTCGGGTTCTGGTGGGGTGCCGCAGGCGCGGCGACAAGGTCATTTTGCAGGTCTGGGATACGGGTATCGGGATCGCACGCAAAGACCAGGAGCGCGTGTTCGAGGAATTCACGCGGGCCGAAAACGTGCCATTGGGGTCCGGCATGGGGCTGGGTTTGTCCGTCGTGGACCGCGCCTGCCGGTTGTTGGGTCATAAGCTGTCGCTGCGGTCCAAACCTGGCATTGGTTCAGTGTTCAGCATAGAAATGGACAGGGTCGAAACCGGGCCAAGCACCATCGAACCCTTGGATCTTCTGGCCAATACGGGCGACGTGCCGTTGGATTTCATCATTCTGGTGATTGAAAACGACCGTGACGTTCTTTTTGGAACAACGCAGTGGCTGGAACAGAACGGCGCCAGTGTTCTGCCGGCCCGGTCACCGAAAGAAGCGCTGCAATTCATAAAAGACATAGGAATGCCCCCGGATATCATTCTGGCCGACTATCAATTGGATGATGGGGAAACTGGCGTGATGGCCATTCACCGGATCCGAGAGATGACGCAGACTCAAGTTCCGGCGATTCTGATCACGGCTGATCGCAGCGAAGCGTTGCGCAAAGACGGATTGCGGCATGAAATTTCGGTTATGGCGAAACCGGTCAAGCTGCCTCGGCTGCGGTCTTTGATCTTTTGGAAAATACAGAATGCCCTGCACGCGCAAACGCTCAACACCGACAAAAGTCGGCGATGACATGGGGCGATTTGCCCATACTCTCATCCTTGGGAGGGCCAGGTCATGAGAAGGCTTCTTTGCGGCATCGCCGTTTTGTTTCTGAGTTTGAATGCCGTATCCGCGGCATCGGTTGATGCCGAGCAAGCCTATGATTTGCTGTTCCAAAATGGCGTTTTAGACACAATCGAACGTGACAAGGAGTTGATTTATCAACGTACCGTCACAAACCGGATAAGACCCGATGCGGCGGAACGTGATACCGGTCTTATCTCTCTCAGTTTTTCGGATGACGGGAACGAGATGGCCCATCTTGAATTTCGCCAAGATGACAAACACCGCGCCATGGGTGTTTTTCCGGCCAGCGTCGGCAATCCGATGATCATGGTTTTCTATGAAAGCGCCATCCGGGATATGGCCGAGTCCGCCGGAGGCAGCCCGTTTTACATCCGAAACCGTATCAAAGATGCGCTGGTTCAACCTGCCGAGATCGTCGAGGGCGAGGCGGCGATTGGTGGCAAAACCATCCCCGTTCGGACCATTTTCATGCGTCCTTTCGCCGAGGATCCGAACCGCGATCGGATGCAAGGGTTCGGAGACCTGGTTCTTCGCGTCACGGTGTCAGAAGAGGTTCCGGGCTGGTATCTGAGCCTTGTGGCGGAGGCTGTTTCCGAACGTGACGGCACGGCCGTTTATCGATCGGAAATGCGGTTTGAAGGAATGCAGGAGGGTCGCGAATGAAAACGTCAGGCCAAATTCGGGAACGCAGCCGCATGACCTTTAAAGCGCTGGTCGCGGGCATTCTGGCAGCGCCCATTGCAGCGTCAGCACAAAGCGTTGCGGATCGGCTCAATGACTACCCGACCGCGGCGCGCACGGATTACGTGTTTGCATGCATGGTCACCAACGGTCAAACCCGCGAGATGCTGGACAGGTGTTCCTGCTCGATCGATTTGATCGCTTCGATCCTGCCGTATGAGCAATATGAACAGGCGGAAACTGTTCTGTCGATGCGTCGGGTCGGGGGAGAGCGTATGGCGTTTTTCAAAAGCGCGGTACTGGCCGAAAACATGGTGGCTGACCTGCGCCGGGCGCAGGCCGAAGCCGAGGTTGTCTGTTTCCGATAAACGCAGGCTCGTCCGTCAGCTGGCCGCAGCTTTGGGTAGGTCTTTTTCGAACGTGTTGCCCTCGGTATCCGTTGCCTTGACCGTCAACATGGTCGAGCCGTTGTCATTGTAGGCAAAACGGAAAGCCGGGTTTTCCGAGATCGAGATGCCGCCATCCATCGTGAACAGCAACTCATCCCCCTGCCAGACTTCGATATGGTCGATGAAATGCGCGGGGATGAACAGTTGCGTGACCTGGTCGCGTTGCAGGCCGGAATAGTTCGGGTGGCGGATCATGATTTGAGCTTCTCGGCGTGATGTTGAAATCTGCGCCTCTTCCCCGAAGCTGCGCAGCTTCATCTTGCCCATGGACGCCAATGCGACCTCTGGGTCTTTGCTGGCCGGTGCCGAACAGCCGCCCGATGCTTTGACAAACCGGCCTGTCATTTGAAGCCCGTCAGGCGTTTCAGCGATCACGCGGACATTCGAATATTGGTTCACGCGAACGCGCATCTCGAAATCCAACTGACCCATGGCCGGTGAAAAGCTGAAGACGCCTGCGATCGGGGCCGGGTTTTCGTCGATCACGACGGTAGCAGCGGAAATCCGGACATCGGGATCAAGCTGTTTCAAAACGATCGGCACCGTTGCGGCATCATGCGCCCGGTAAGGGGCGTCCAGCGCAAGCAGCGTGTCCGCGTTCCCGATCTGGGCGTCGCCCACGACATCGTATTGCAGGTCCTTCCAGGTTTCGCTGTCGACCAGAGGATTTTTGATCGGCTGCTGTGCCCATGCCGGCAGGGACAGCGCAAGAGAAAGGATCGCTGCGGGTGCTAGTGCTTTGGCCATGGTGTCTCCTCCGGCAACCGGTGGCCGAGAATGTGCCACAAAATGCGGGGAAAATACATGCCGACGAAAGGCGCGGTGGTTCGGGCAGAGATCTATGCCAATGTTCCGGTCGGAGGGCTGCCATGTTTGAAGCCGTGATTTTGCTATGCGCCCAGGTTGCGACAGAGCCTTGCAGAGAACAACTTTTGCCGGGTTACGAAGCCCGATCCCAGGCTGAATGCGAGCAGAAGCTGATAACAACTCCTCCGCCGCTGTCAGATTGGCGCAGCGGTGCGCCCTATTGTCAACCCATTGGCCAGGCTCTGGAATTTGAAGAAGCTGCGCCGGGTCTGTTCGTGCATCGCGGCTTGATAGCGGAACCCGACGCGGACAATCTGGGCGACGTGTCCAATATCGGGTTTGTCATTGGCCAGGACAGTGTCGCCGTGATTGATACGGGAACGGCACCATGGATAGGCGAGGCTGTCTGGCGGGCCATTCGGGCCGAGACGGACAAGCCGGTCAGTCACGTAATTTTGACTCACATGCATCCCGATCACACATTGGGCACAGAGCCTTTGGTCCTTTCAGGTGCGCAGGTTGTTGGCCATGTGGGGCTGGAGCGAGCGTTGCTTGACCGGTTGGGCAACTATGTCGAAAGCCTGAGCGCCGCGATCGGCGAAAGCGCCTATGTGGGCGTCGGGCCGATTTCCGTCGACATCGCCGTCGAAACCACGCACGAGATTGATCTGGGTGGGCGCAAACTGATCCTGCGGGCCTGGCCGCGGGCACATACCGGGAATGACTTGACCGTCATGGATGCAAACACCGGCGTCATGTTCACCGGCGATCTTGTATTTCACCGGCACACCCCGGCATTGGATGGTCAACTGATCGGCTGGCAACGCGTCTTGAAACAGATGACCAGGCTTGAGGTCACCCAAATCGTGCCGGGCCATGGTGGGCCGATCCTGGCGTGGCCTGAAGGGGCCGAGGATATGATGCGCTATTTGAACGTACTGGAAAGCGACACGCGCGAAGCAATCGACAGTGGTCAGCGGTTGGGGGATGCGGTTGAAACGATCGCTCAGGAAGAAGCGGTGCACTGGGACTTGTTTGACGCCTACAACCCGCGCAATGCAACGGTCGCATTCACCGAACTTGAATGGGAATAGCCCGGTCAGCGAATGGCCCGATCCAGGTTTTTCGCTTCGTTCAGATTGGCCTGATCTGCGCCCTGAACATCAGTCAGCCGCGTTGCCGTCAAATCGGCATTCGTAAAATCGGCACCGGACAAAGTGGCCCCTGTCAGGTCCGCCCCGCCCAATGTTGCCATCGACAAATCGGCATTGGTGAAATTGGCGTTGGGCAATTTGGCAAATTCCAGATCGGCGCGGGACATTTGCGCATCAGTGAAATCCACGTCCGATCCACGAGCCGAGGACAGAACTCCGCGCATAAGCCCCATGGATTGGTTGCGCATGTCGGCCGAAAAATCCGCCCCTTTGAATACTGCCCGGTTCAGATTGGCCTTGGTAAAATCGGCGGCTGTTCTGGCGTTTGTGAAATCCGTATCGCTCAGATCCGCCTGGCTGAGCTGAGTCTGGAACAGCTCGGCCCCGACTAGAGATGCGCCTGAAAGGTTGGCGCCGATCATCCAGGATTGGCTGAGAATCGCGCCGTCCAGAGTCGATCCCGACAAATTGGTGCCGTTCAATGATGTCGCTCGCAGGATCGCGTTGCTGAAATCCAACCCGGACAAGTCGAGATTGTTCAGCCAGACCCGGGTGAAATCGGCGGGCGCGTCGGCCGTGGCAGCCGTAAGCCGGGCCACGACATCGGCGCGGGTCATTTGCGCTTGGGTCATTTTGGGCAGGGTCATGTCAACGCCGCTGAGTGGGGACTGGCCCAGGGCCGAGAGGGGCGACAGCGTCAGAAAGATGATCAATACGTGTTTCATGTGTCCCTCCTTCCTCCGCCGGCGCTGCGTCAACCCTGGTCTGAGGTCAATTGTTGCAGCATTTGCGAAATCGCGAACAGGCGCCGTTCGATGATTTGCGGCGTTTCACACAGATAGGTGATCGAGCGTTGACGGTCAGAATAGATAAGTTGATCCCAATCCAATTGCTCTTCCAGGGCGTCAACGCGGTCATAGTCGGGCGGGTCGGAAGACAGGGCTTGGTCCATTTCCACCCTGGCCAGATCAATCTTTTCGGCCAGATCGATCTGCTTCAGCGAAAACTCTCCGATCCCCGCGATGATGTGCTTGCGCCTTTTGGACAAGGTGTCAAAGACGCGCTGGAACACCTGACCCAGAATATCCGGATCCCCGTTGTACCGCGCGGCAAACTCTGCAACCTGGGGCCGAAGGTCTTCCAGTTCGATCCGCCTCAGGGCCAACAGCCCGGCGATTTCGTCGATGTCGGTACTGTTTTCAGCGGTTTCGCCGTCAACAACCTGATACGGCCACATGAGGCCCAGCGACAGGTCCTCGACCTTGCGCTGAATGCACGGCCACGTTGGATCGGAGAAATCCGCAGCCAAGCCAGGGCCAGCCGCACCCAGACAGGCCAGCGCCAAAACAATCAGCTTGCCGTTTGACATCACAGCTTTCCTCCACGCGGACATCATGCATGAAATGTGCGCGCGAAGTCCATTCAACCCAATACACACCATTGTCTTAATTGTTTGCACGTGGTGCTCGCCCCCATACTCGACCCAAGCTGCCGGACTGCGGTTGATTCCGGTGCCATGGGAGGACAGACGGAGATGAGAACACGCGCGGCGGTTGCTGTGGCGGCAGGCCAACCTCTGGAAATCATGGAGGTTGAGCTGGATGGCCCGAAAGCAGGTGAAGTCCTGATCGAGGTCAAGGCGACCGGTCTATGTCATACGGATGAGTTTACCCGTTCCGGAGATGACCCCGAAGGGATTTTCCCTGCAATTCTGGGCCATGAAGGTGCCGGGGTTGTTCTGGAGGTCGGGGAAGGCGTTACCAGCCTTGCCGTAGGGGATCACGTGATCCCGCTGTACACACCCGAGTGCCGCGAATGCGAATATTGCCTGAACCCCAAGACGAACCTGTGTCAGAAAGTGCGGGCGACTCAGGGTGCCGGCCTGTTGCCGGATGGAACGACGCGGTTCAGCATGTTGGATGGCACACCGATCCACCACTACATGGGCTGTTCGACTTTTGCCAATCACACCGTTGTGCCCGAGATAGCGTTGGCCAAGGTGCGCAAGGATGCGCCGTTTGACAAGATTTGTTACATCGGCTGCGGCGTGACCACCGGCATCGGGGCCGTCATCAACACCGCCAAGGTCGAAATTGGTTCGCGTTGCGTGGTCTTTGGTCTGGGCGGAATCGGCCTGAACGTCATTCAGGGCTGTCGCATGGCGGGCTGTGATCAGATCGTTGGTGTCGACCTGAACGACGGCAAGGCCGAAATGGCGACTCATTTCGGTATGACCGATTTCGTGAACCCCTCGAACGTCAGTGGTGATATCGTGGCGCATCTGGTCGAACTGACCGGCGGCGGTGCGGATTATACCTTTGATGCGACCGGCAATGTCGGCGTGATGCGGACCGCTTTGGAATGCGCACACAAAGGTTGGGGTGAAAGCATCATCATCGGTGTGGCACCCGCTGGCGCCGAGATTTCGACGCGTCCGTTCCAGCTGGTCACCGGCCGGTCATGGCGCGGAACCGCGTTCGGCGGTGCCAAGGGCCGGACGGATGTTCCGAAGATCGTGGATTGGTACATGGCCGGGAAGATCGAGATCGACCCCATGATCACGCACAAGCTGACGCTTGATGAAATCAACCACGGCTTTGACCTGATGCACCAGGGTAAGTCGATCCGCGCGGTCGTGGAGTACTGACATGGGTTTGAAAGTTATCTCGCAAAACCGCAGTTTCGGAGGGGAACAGACCGTGTACTCCCACTCGTCCGAGACCTGTGATTGCGAGATGACCTTTGCCGTCTACCTGCCGCCTCAGGCCAAATCCGGCCCGGTGCCGGTGTTGTGGTACTTGTCCGGCCTGACCTGCACCCATGAAAACGCGATGACCAAAGGCGGATTTCAGGAGGCGGCTGCGGACTACGGTGTCGCGGTTGTATTTCCCGATACGTCCCCGCGTGGCGACAATGTTGCCGATGATGACGCCTATGACTTGGGGCAGGGGGCCGGGTTTTACGTGAACGCCACCCGGGACCCGTGGCGGGCCCATTTCAGGATGTATGACTACATCGTCGACGAACTGCGCGACATTGTACTGAAGAATTTCCCCGTGCAGGATCGCCACGGAATCACGGGCCATTCCATGGGTGGACATGGTGCGATTACGATCGCGATACGCAACGCCGACAAATTCGGATCTCTTTCGGCATTTGCGCCGATTGCGCACCCGACGCGGTCGGATTGGGGCCGTAAACAGCTCAGCAGCTATCTGGGTGATGACGAAAACACCTGGGTCGCGCATGACGCCACCCTGCTGCTGGAAGAGCACGGCTGGAAAGGTGACCTGCTGATCGATCAGGGCGCGGATGATCAGTTCCTTGATCTGCTCAAACCCGAAGCTCTGGCCAACATGATGGCCAAGCGCCGCCAGCCCGGACAGATCAGAATCCAGGAGGGGTATGACCATTCGTATTTCTTCGTGAACAGTTTTGCGCGCGACCATGTCGAATGGCACGCGGAACGTCTCAGCCAATGAAAATAACAAGGAAAGATTGATAGTGATCAGAACGGTATTCGCAGCAACCTGCCTCATGCTTTCCCCCGCCTTCGCAAGTGCCGATGGCGACCCCGAAGCGGGTGAGAAGGTCTTTCGCAAGTGCAAGGCCTGCCATGCGGTGGGCGAGGGGGCTGAAAACAAGGTGGGGCCGATGCTGAACGGCATTGTTGGACGTCAGGCCGCAACCGTCGAAGGGTTTGGCTATTCACCGGTGTTGATTTCGCTGTCCGAAGAAGGGCTGGTTTGGACACCTGAAGAACTGGACGCGTTTCTGACGAAACCGCGCGACTATGCGAAGGGGATCAAGATGACCTTCGCCGGGCTGCGAAAAGAGGACGATCGGGCCAACATCATCGCATATCTTGCGACCTTTGAAGACAACGGGTCGTAAGAGATCGCATTGCTCTCCCACCTATGCGACCGGAAAACCGTCGGTCGGGGCGAGCATCAACAGACACCGTAATCCGACCTGGGTGAGGTGTTGCAATGCAGAGAGAGATCGCTGCACGAAAGGGAGGAGATTGAATGAAAAATCTATCGCTTTGGACCTCCGGGATTGCCATTGCACTGGCCACCACGGCCTATGCAAATGACGACCTGGTTGCCCAGATGGAGAACGCAAAACAATGGGCGATCCAGACGGGTGACTACAAAAATCAGCGCTATTCCGAACTGGATCAGATCAACGCAGACAATGTAGGTGATCTGCAAGTGGCCTGGACCTTCTCGACCGGTGTTCTGCGCGGGCACGAGGGTTCACCGCTGGTGATTGGTGACATGATGTATGTCCACACGCCGTTCCCGAACATTGTCTATGCTCTGGATCTGGCAAATGAGGGCAAAATCGTCTGGAAGTATGAACCCAAGCAGGACCCGGACGTGATTCCGGTTATGTGCTGTGACACGGTGAACCGCGGTGTGGCTTATGCGGATGGCAAGATCTTCCTGCATCAGGCCGACACCAAGGTTGTGGCGCTTGATGCCAAGTCCGGGGATGTCGTCTGGGAAGTCCAGAATGGCGACCCGGCGATTGGTGAAACCAACACAGCCACGGTGTTGCCAATCAAGGACAAGGTCATTGTCGGCATCTCGGGTGGCGAATTCGGTGTGCGCGGGTCAGTTACGGCCTATGACATGAACTCGGGCGAGCAGGTCTGGAGGGCCTATTCCATGGGGCCGGATTCGGACATTCTTGTTGATCCGGAAAAGACCACCCATCTGGGTAAGCCGGTTGGCGCGGACTCGGGTACAAACACCTGGGAAGGCGATCAATGGAAGATCGGCGGCGGCACCACATGGGGCTGGTATTCTGCGGATCTGGACGAGAACCTGATGTACTATGGCACGGGTAACCCATCGACCTGGAACCCGGCGCAGCGCCCGGGCGACAACCGCTGGTCCATGACCATCATGGCGCGTGACATCGACACCGGTATGGCAAGATGGTTCTACCAGATGACGCCGCATGACGAATGGGACTATGACGGCATCAATGAAATGATCCTCACCGAACAGGAAATTGATGGCGAGCAGCGCAAGTTGCTGACCCATTTTGACCGCAACGGTCTGGCCTACACCATGGATCGCGTCACGGGTGAGCTGCTGGTGGCCGAAAAATTCGACCCGGTTGTGAACTGGACAACTGGCGTCGACATGGATCCCAACAGCGAAACCTATGGCCGCCCGGCCGTGGTTGCGCAGTATTCGACGGAACAGAACGGCGAGGACGTGAACTCGACCGGTATCTGCCCGGCGGCTTTGGGCACCAAAGACCAGCAGCCGGCGTCGTACGACCCGAACCTTGGTCTGTTCCTCGTGCCAACGAACCACGTTTGCATGGACTACGAGCCGTTCCGTGTCAGCTACACCGCCGGTCAACCCTATGTGGGCGCGACGCTGGCGATGTATCCTGCACCGGATAGCCACGGTGGTATGGGTAACTTCATCGCTTGGGACAACATCAAAGGTGAGATCAAGTGGTCTATACCCGAGCAGTTCTCGGTCTGGTCGGGTTCGCTGACCACCGCAGGAGGCGTCACCTTCTATGGTACACTAGAAGGTTACATCAAGGCGGTGAATACCGAGACAGGTGAAGAACTTTACAAGTTCAAAACACCTTCTGGTATCATCGGCAACGTGATGACGTACGAGCAAGGTGGCAAGCAGTATATCGGCATCCTGTCAGGTGTCGGTGGCTGGGCCGGTATTGGTCTGGCGGCTGGTTTGACCAACCCGAATGACGGTCTGGGCGCCGTGGGTGGCTATGCCGCACTCAGCGACTATACCGCGCTGGGCGGTCAGCTCACCGTGTTCGCATTGCCGAACTAAGCCAAAGATCTGGCCGGCGCGGTTCAATCGGACCGCGCCGGTTTTCACTTGAAAAGAAACGAGCGTTCCATGAACCATTCTGTACGTCTTCTGGCATCAATTCTTGCATTGTGCCTTCCTGTTGCCGCCATTGCTGACAATCTGGCAGTCGCGTATTCCGAAGATGGACGGTATTACACCGAAGACGATATCCCGACATTCAACGTGGCCGAGGATGGAACCGTGGACTGGATGACATTTTCAGGCTTCCGGCGCTATCACGCAGAATGCCATGTCTGTCATGGCCCTGATGGCGAGGGCTCGACCTATGCGCCGGCTCTGAAAAACTCAGCGTTGGAAATGGATTATTACGACTTTGTTGATATCGTCACAAATGGTCGCCAGGTGGTGAACGCCGCTGAAAACTCGGTGATGCCGGGATTTGGCGACAACCCGAATGTGATGTGCTTTCTTGATGATATCTATGTATATCTCAAAGCCCATGGATCGGGCGCGATCCCGCGTGGCCGCCCGCCCAAGAAAGAGGCGAAATCTGACGTGATCCGCGAGGATGAAGATGCGTGTATGGGCTAAGGCCTGCCTGCCGATTTTCGGACTTTGCGTCTGGCTTTGTCAGGCAGTGCCCGTGTCGGCGCAGACGTCTGACCTGGTTTCAAGAACGGCTTTTCGCGTCTGTGCGGATCCAGCCAACTATCCCGTGTCATCCAAGGATGGATCGGGGTATGAAAACAAACTGGCCGAATTGATTGCCGAAAAGCTGGAACTGCCTGTGCAATATGTCTGGTTTCCGCAGGCGACGGGCTTCATACGGAACACGCTGGCCGCCAAGCGTTGCGATGTGGTGATCGGTTATGCGCAAGGTCATGAGCTGGTGCAGAACACCAACCACTACTACACGTCCGCCTATGCGCTGATCGTGCCGATGGACAGTGATCTGGCCCAGGTGGACAGGCTGAACGATCCCATGCTCAAAGGGAAACGGATCGGGATCGTGGCAGGTACACCGCCCGCAGCTCATATGGCGCGGAACGGGCTGATCGGGCAAGCCAAGCCTTACAATCTTTTTGTCGACCGACGTGTGGAAAGCCCGGCCATCGACATGCTGGATGACCTGCAAACAAATGAGATCGATGCGGCCATTCTTTGGGGCCCGCTGGGCGGACCACTGGTCAAGGCGGACTATCCTGATTTCAAGGTGATCCCACTGGTCAAGGAAGAGCTGCCGCCGCGCCTGTTCTATCGCATCACCATGGGCGTACGGCAGGGTGAGAAGGTTTGGCAGAGACAGCTGAATTCCCTGATCCGGCGCAACCAGGACGAGATCAATTCGTTATTGGCCGAGGCTGGTGTTCCCTTGGTGAATGATCTGGGGACCGAGGTTCTGGACCTGTCGCAATGATGCGCGCATCGGTGGCAATTACGTTGATCTCGACTGCCGCAATAGCGCAGACAGTACCCGAACCAGGTGATTATCGCATGGACCACTACCGCGCGCCGGTGCCGGATCAGATAACCGGCGGGACGGTCATCGGCCCGGAAGAGGCGCACGGCCTGTGGCAGGAACAAAGCGTCGCGTTCATCGACGTTTTGCCGCAGCCGCCCAAACCGGCCAATCTGCCCGAAGGCACGATCTGGCGCGACAAGCCGCGCGACAGCATTCCGGGATCACTGTGGTTGCCCAATGTCGGCTACGGCGCAATTGCCGATGTTACGGCAGACTATTTTCGAACCGGCCTAGAAGCCAGCACCAATGGCGATATCAACCACGGTCTCGTGTTCTTTTGTCTGGAAGATTGCTGGATGAGCTGGAACGCCGCCCGACGCGCAATCGAATGGGGATACACCAAAGTCTATTGGTTCCCGGAAGGTACCGACGGCTGGGCCTTGTGGGGCTATCCGCTGGAACGGGTAGAGCCAGCCCCGGGCCAACCCGTTGCCGGAGGCGGCTGATCTAAAAACCCGCCAGTTTTTTGTGTAAATGACTGACCGTGCCGTCCGTATCCGTCATGGTCACGTCAACTGCTTGCGCCCTGCTTGGAACGGAAATGCCGACCCTTGGATTTTCGGACAGTGAAATCGACCCCGTCATCTGGACATACCCCGCGCCATCAAGATCGATATCCACGGTCTCTACATATCGCATCGGGATGAACAGCAGGGAAATCTGATCCATCTGCATTCCGGAATGCGACGGGTGATCAATGTTCAGATCCATCTTGTTGGCCCGGTTCGCCCCCAAGCTGGACAATCGTGCCCGTGTGTTCAACGCAGGGACGCGGCCCACCAGTTCGGCCTCCATCGTTCCAAGGTTTGCCAACGCCAGTTCCGGATCAGTTCCGGGAGGTGCCGCGCAGGCGCCAAGGCCCGAGGTTTTGACGAAAGTTTCTGACACCCAAAGGTGGCCATCCGTGGTTTCGGCGATGACATGTATCGGCGTCGGGCCGTTCACGCGCATGGTCACGTCGAAGTAGAAACTCGGCAATGGTTCTTCCAACTCGAACACGGCAGAAACCGGCATCGGGTTTTCGTCCAGCACCAAAGTCACCTTGGCCACTTTCGTCCCCCGAGGGGCCGCAATCTGAGCCGCCAGTTGAGCCCGCGCATCGTCGGGCGTGCGATAGGGGGCATCAATCGCGATGAACGCATCTCCGTTTTGCATCGGTCGGTCGCCATACAACATCGCTCGGACATTTTCCCATGCCTCGTTGGACGCCCAAACCGGAGCCGCCAGCACACAGAACAGGACTGCAATCAGATGAGAAACTTTCATGGTCGTCCTCCTTGCAGGAACCTGCCAAAGGCACGGGGCCCATCACAGGTTTCCATTGTTTCTAACACCGACAGTGCCTGCGGGTCCACGATGCTGACGGTGTTGTCGAACCAGTTTGCGATGACCAGAAGATCTTCGCCCGCCGTCGCATCAATGCCTTCGGGGTATTCTCCAACATCAATCACGGCCTCATGTTCGAGCGTCTCCAGAGATATGACGCTTAGCGTATTGGCATATTGGTTCGTGACGAACGCCCGGCCGTGGGCGAAGGCGATGCCGTAAGGGCGTTCCCCGACCGGGACCGTTGCGAGAACGGAGCCGGTTTCCGCATCGACCACGCTGACATCATTGCTGCCGACATTGCCGACGAACAGACGCCCATTCGGGTCAAAACGCAGCCCGAAGGGGCGTGATCCAACCGGGCTGCGGTGCAGAGGCTGAAGAGTGTCGGCATCGAAAACCGACACCTGGTCCGCGTCCTTGTCGGCCGACGCCAGAAAACGCCCGTCTTTTGATATCGCAATACCCGCCGGGGCGGCTCCGGTGGGCAACTCGGATTGAACTTTCAGAGTTTCACTGTCCAGCACCCACAGTCGGGCGTTGTACCAGTCCGAGACGAAAACCCGCCCGCGATCCTGATCCAGAGCGATTCCAATCGGCCCCCCTTCAAGCGTGACTTGCGCGACCGTTTCACCGGTCTCGGCAGACAAACGCCTGACCATCTTGCTGTCCGGGGATACGGTGAACAGCGTTTCATCCAGACCAACCGCCACACCCGCCGGCTTGCCAGGTAGGGGCCAGCGGGCCGTTTCCTGCATCCGTGCAAGATCTATCCGGCTTAGTTCCTCACCGTTCTGACAGGTGATGAATGCTGTCTGTGCCAGTGCCGGGCTGCCAGAGAGCGCCAAGAACAACATCAGCGGGTGGCTAACTTGCCGCACCGAACCGCTCGATCAACGCGTCGAGACCTGCCTGATAAACGCCGGTCACGGCGGCAATGGCGGCTTCGTCATTCAACTCGGCCGGAGGATCGTTGTTTGGATACCCGCGATAGAAGGCACCGCGCCATTCGATGATCGAACCACCTCCGTCGCGCGGTTTTACCGTCAGATGCGACGAATAGTTGGTGACTGGCAGCACCTCTACCGCGACCTCGGTGATCCGGTAGGAGTAGCTCATTTTTTCTGCGCTGTACTTGTACAGAATTTCATTGATCGTCGGCCCGCCTTCCTGGCCAAGTGTCAGCAATCGGGTCGCATCAATCTTATTGCCGCCGTTTCCTTCGGTCGCAAACACAGCCGGATGCCACGACATGTCATCAAAGTTCCCGACAACGGCCCAGACTTCCTCTGGTGAGGCTGCGACCTCGGCAGTCAGCGTGACTTTCTGCCGGGTCGGCCCGTGGGCCCAAACCAGACCCGGAACCAGCAGAGCGGCGGTTGCGGCAAGAAGAAATCGTCGATTCATTCCATGTCCTCCCTGAATGCGCAGAGCGTTGGCACACGCCGCGCGCTTGCGGCGTTTCTTCTGTCAGACCTGACGTGCGAGCGCACGTTGACGGTCACCCGTCACACCCCTTGAAAAATCGGCGGGTGTCGCGGGAAACCGAAGCAAGATCAACCATATACGCGCATTCTTATAAAATAAGAATCGAGCTCAATGATGAAGCTGATAGGCTTTGTTTTACAACACGGCCAAAAGTATCGGTTCCGTTTTTCGGGGCGCTATGCCCCGGATGTTTCAACCTGAACTCTGACTTTCAGGCAACGGGAGGACATCTTGAATATTCGCCTGCTGCCGCTGCTTGCGGCGCTTCTTTGGTGTGCATCCGCGATGACCGCGGCGGCGCTCGATGTAAAGGCTGCGGTGCTGCGGATCGACTATCCGTCGCTTCTGCCGATCTCGCGTTATGATCTGAAACCGGACGATCTGGGGTTTGCTGGTGCCGCGCTTGGGGATGAGGATAACGGAACCACGGGCGGATTTCTGGGACATACCTATGAGACCATCACGATGGCCGCTCCGCCGGAAGAGGCTGACGCCGCAATGGACCGGATCCTTGCCGGAGGCGTGCGCCTGATCGTCCTTTTGGCCAAGGCGCCGGACATGTTGCGCCTGACGGACAAGGCGGCAGAGTCCGGGGCGCTTGTCTTCAACGTGTCCGCGCCTGATGTCGATCTTCGCGACGCAAACTGCCGGGGCAACCTGCTTCATATCGCCCCGTCCCGCGCCATGAACGCCGATGCGGTTGCTCAGTTTGCCGTCTGGAAGAAATGGGGCGACTGGTTCCTATTGGCCGGATCCAACCCCGAGGATGTCAAGCTCGCGGACGCGTATCGCCGTGCAGCGAACAAGTTCGGCGCGAAGATTGCCGAAGATCGGACCTTTGCGGATACCGGGGGATCTCGCAGAACGGATTCCGGTCATGTTCTTGTTCAGCGCCAATTGCCATTGGACACGCAAGATGCGCGAGACCATGACGTTGTGATTGCCGCGGACGAAACCGATTATTTTGCGCGGTATCTGTCCTATCACCTTTGGACCCCACGCCCCGTGATGGGTTCAGGCGGCTTGCGTCCGACGACGTTTCACGGCGCACATGAGGCATGGGGCGCGACCCAGTTCCAGACCCGTTTCGAGGATCTGACAGGGCGCTATGTCCGCCCCGAAGACTACAACACCTGGCTTGCACTGCGCGTGATCGGCGAGGCCGTGACCCGTGCCAGTACGGCAGAGCCCGAAGGTGTTCGGGATTATGCTCTGTCGGACGAGTTTGAGCTTGCCGCATTCAAAGGACAGAAAGTGACATTCCGCGATTGGAACGGGCAGTTGCGTCAGCCGATCCTTCTGTATGACGGGTCGATCACTGTCAGCGTCAGTCCGCAAGAGGGGTTTCTGCACCAGGTCTCACCGCTCGATACGATGGGGTTGGATCGGGCGGAATCCAGCTGTCGCGCATTCGAGTAACCGGAGGTATTGATGAAACGACTGTTGTTGACCGTTGCCTGTGCTGCGCTGACTGCGGGTCCCGTGTTTGCGGGCAAGGCTTTTGTCTCGAACGAGCGGGGCAATACGATTACCGTGGTTGATACCGAAACCTGGGAAGTGATCACCGAATTTCCAGGCGGCAACCGACCGCGCGGGATCACCGTCAGCCCGGATGGCGGCACGCTGTATGTCTGTGCCTCGGATGACAATATCATCCGGGTATTTGATACAGAGACCTATGAGGAACTTCCCAGTTTGCCCTCTGGTCCGGACCCCGAACTTTTCATTCTCGAACCCTCGGGCAAGCGGCTCTATATCGCCAATGAGGACGACAATCTGGTGACGGTCACCGACACTGAAACCCGCACCATTCTGGCCGAGGTTCCGGTCGGCGTCGAGCCCGAGGGCATGGGGATCAGCCCCGATGCCAAGTTCGTGGTCAACACGTCCGAGACCACCAACATGGCGCATTTCATTTCCACCGAGGATTATTCCATCAAGCATAATGTCCTGGTCGACCAGCGCCCGCGCTATGCCCAATATACAGCGGATGGAAAGCGCCTGTTCGTGACATCGGAAATCGGCGGAACCGTCACGGTCATGGACATCGCAGAAGACGGAACGCCGACGGTGGTCGGCAAGATCAGCTTCGAAGTGGCGGGCGTGCAGCCGGAATGGTTGCAGCCCGTCGGTGCCAAGGTGACATCGGATGGCAAACGCCTGTTCGTTGCTTTGGGGCCCGCAAACCGGGTTGCCGTCGTTGACGCGCAAAGTCTTGAAGTGCTGGACTATATCCTGGTGGGGCAGCGGGTCTGGCAGTTGGATTTCACGCCGGACGAAAAATATCTGCTGACCACGAATGGCAATTCAAACGACATCACCATCATCGATGTCGCCTCTGAAAAGGCGATCAAATCGGTGCAGGTCGGGCAACAGCCCTGGGGTGTGGTGACCATTGACTGAAGTTCTGGGAGGGACAGGAATGAAGAAACTTGTGATCGCAGCGATGGTCGCGGCGCTCGGTGGGCCGATATCGGCGGCACCTCTTTGCGATGATCTGGGATTTGCCGGGCTTCTGGCGAAATGCAACCGTGGGGAAACCATCAAGCTGACGCTTGCTTCGGGGCAACCGCTGGGTGAGGACGTGGTTCTGCAATCCGGCGCGTATTACAAGCTTGAGATCACCGCGGACGGTTCGGCGGAACTGGCCATCGAGGGGCCGTCTTTCTTTCGCGCGATCTGGATGAATGAGATCGTGATCAACAAGATCGAAATCCGTCCGATGGCGGTGGACAGCATCGAATTTGACAAGGCCGGCGTCGCCGAATTGTCGTTTATCGCAATCAAACCCGGCAGTCATGAAATTCGCATCCCCGGTTCCACCGGTGACACGCAACGCATTACGGTGAGTATTCAATAGAGGAGAGATAACATCATGAAAAGATTTGGAATGTTGATAACCGCCGGGCTTCTGGCGGCCCCGGCTTTCGCCGACGACATTGACGCGGAAACGGTGGCAAAGATCGAGGCCTATCTTGCCTCTGTCGAGTGCCAGATGGACCCGGATGACATCGAGGTTGAAGATGATGGTTATGATCTGGACGATGTCATCTGTAAGGGTGGCAACCAGTTCGATATCAAACTGGACAAAGACTTGAATGAAGTCAGCCGAAAGGCGGAATAGCGAGTAAACGGGATCGGGTCATGTCCAAACTATTTGCCGCGTGCCTTGCATTTGCTTTCAGTTCGGGGGCTTTGGCCGCCGAGACCCTGCCGACCATTCGCGCGGCCGTACTCAAGATCGGAACGGTCAATTGGGAACTTGAGACCATTCGCCGGAACGGCTTGGATCGGAAACATGGCTTTGTCCTTGATGTTCAACCTTTTGCCGACAATGGCGCAACGCGTATCGCGGTCGAGGGGGATGAGGCTGATTTGGCGGTTGCCGACTGGATTTGGGTTGCTCGTCAAAGGGGTGCTGGCAAGGACTATGTGTTCATCCCTTATTCCAAAGCCGTGGGCGGGGTGGTTGTGCCCGCTGACAGCCCGGCAACCAGTTTAAAGGACTTGGCGGGCGGCAAGATCGGCATCGCGGGGGGACCGCTGGATAAATCCTGGCTGATCCTGCGCGCCTATGCAGCAAAGGAATACGGGATGGACTTGAAAGCCGACACCGAACAGGTGTTCGGTGCGCCGCCTCTGATCTTCAAATCTGCTTTGAACGGCGATTATGCCGGGGCGATCAATTTCTGGCATTTCCTGGCCAAGATGAAAGCGTCCGGCATGAAAGAGCTGATCTCGGTTGAGGATGCCGGGCAGGCCTTGGGGCTCGACACCAATATGCCCTTGCTGGGCTATTACCTGAAAGAGAGTTTTCTGAACGAACACCCCGACCTTGCGCAAAGCCTGTTTGCCGCCAGCCGCGACGCCAAGGACCTGCTGGCCAATTCGCCCGAAGCATGGGAGGCGATCAGACCGCGCATGAACGTCAAGTCCGATGCACAGTTTGAACAACTCAAGATCGATTGGATTGCCGGTATTCCCGATCGCCGCCCGGTAGATGCGGTCGCGGCCAACAGGATGCTGGAACTTATGGCCGAATTGGGCGGGGCTGAACTGGTGGGCGCCGCGACGACTGTGCCGCAGGGTCTTTTTGCCGACGTGGAATAGGATCAGATGAAAAACGCGCGCCTCACGCCGCTTATGTCTATCGCAGGCCTTGTGGCGTTGTGGATTGTTGCGGCGTCGCTGACCGCAGACCCTCAGATACTGCCGCAACCCTGGGACCTGATCCCCCGGTTTCATCAAGAGCTTGCGTCAGGAGAGTTGCTGCGCAGCCTTGGCGCGACCCTGTCACGCGTGATCTGGGCGTTCGTGCTGGCAATGACATTGGGAACGATCATTGGCCTGGCCATGGGGCGGTCGGATGCGCTGAACCGCTGGCTCGATCCATGGCTGGTTGTCTTCCTGAACCTGCCCGCGCTGGTTCTGATCGTGCTGTGTTACCTCTGGATCGGATTGACCGAGGCTGCGGCGATCACGGCGGTTACGCTGAACAAAATTCCCAATGTCGCGACGATCCTCCGAGAGGGCGGCCGGGCGCTGAGCCCGGATCTGGATGCGTTGGCACGGGTCTACCGGATACCGTGGCAAAGGCGACAGCGCCATGTGATCCTGCCGCAGCTTGCCCCGTTTATCGCAGCTGCCGCACGGTCCGGACTTTCTCTGATCTGGAAGATCGTGCTCGTGGTCGAGTTTCTTGGGCGCTCATCCGGTGTCGGGTTTCAAATCCACTTGTATTTTCAGCTGTTTGATGTGGCAATGGTGCTGGTCTACGCGTTTTCGTTCATTGCCGTCATGCTGGTTGTCGAATGGCTGGTTCTTCAACCTTTGGAGCGTAGCGCTCGACGGTGGAGAACTGCATGATCCGAATTGACATCCGAAAGAAGCGCTTTGAACACCACGCCGTTCTGGGCCCCATTGCATTTGACATCGCCGCCGGGGAAACGGTCGCGCTGACCGGACCATCGGGCATCGGAAAGACGACGTTGCTGCGATTGGTGGCAGGCATTGACCCGGATTTCGAAGGCCAGATTGTGCGGCCGGATCGGCTTGCGATTGTGTTTCAGGAACCCACTTTGCTGCCATGGCGCTCGGCTTTCGATAATCTCGCCCTGATCCATGGTAACCTGTCGCAGGCTGACATTGACGCTGCGCTGTCAGACGTTGGCCTGGACGGAAAGGGGGATTTGTTTCCCGGTCAATTGTCATTGGGTCAGCAGCGCCGGCTTTCTCTGGCGCGCGCCTTTGCCGGGCAGCCTGAATTTCTGATTATGGACGAGCCTTTTGTATCACTGGATTCCGAAACGGCCGAGACGATGCTGACCCTGACCGAGGACCTCATCACGCGGCATCGCCCGGCGACCCTGTTCGTGACGCATTCCAAACCGGAAGCACAGCGGCTTTCCGACCGGATTCTGAATCTGGTACCCGGGCCCAGCGGTGCGGTTCTTGGTTAGGGTCATTCTGCGGGCTCTCTCGCGGCACCGGGTGCGGTACGATATATAAAGGGTGCATCCGATTTGGCGGCATGTTCGTTTGCCTGGTTTTGCAGGGTCTGATGGTGGGGTGATTTGATGCAAACCGGATCGGTGGCGGCTGCGTCTCCGATAACGGCCATGGCCTGACAGCGGCAGCCACCAAAATCAATGGTTTTGCGTTCGCAGGTTTTGCACGGGTCCGACATCCAATCCGTGCCGCGATAGGCATTGAACGCGCTGCCATGGAACCAGATATCCGCAAGCGGTTTGTCCTGTACCCGGTCAAATGTCAGATGCGGGATGGACTGTGCCGCATGGCAAGGCAGAACCTGACCGTCTGGCGCCACGTTCAGCCCGGTTGTCCCCCAGCCGCCCATGCATCGCTTGGGGTAGTCGTCGTGATAGTCCGCCGGAACATAATCGATGACCAGTTGCCCCTTGAGGTTTTTCCTGGCCTCGGCCACCTGTCGCGTCACCTGTTGCGCCTGTTCCCGCGTCGGCATCAAGGCATCCCTGTTCCGCAAGGCCCAGCCGTGGAACTGCACCGTTGCAACCTCGATCCGTCGTGCTCCCATTTCGCGCGCCAGTTCCAGCGCCTGCGGCAGCTGGTGGGCATTGTGACGGTGCAGCACGAAGTTCAGGGTCAGCGGAAACCCGATCTTCTTGATCCATTCGACCGTTTTCATCTTGCGGTCAAACCCACCCCGATAGCCGCCTACCTTATCCGCCATCGCGGCGTCAGTGCCCTGAAGAGAAAGCTGGATATGGTCCAGGCCGACGTCGTCCAGTTCATGCAGGCGTCGCTCGGACAGGCCGATCGCCGACGTGATCAGGTTGGTATACAACCCGGCCTCACGCGCGGCATTGACCAGCGCAACCAGATCGCGGCGGGATGCGGGCTCTCCACCTGACAGATGCAATTGCAAGACACCAAGCGCCGCCGCCTCCTTGAAAATACGTGCCCATGTTTCAGTATCCATTTCACTGTCGAGTTTGGCCATTTCGACTGGGTTGGAGCAATAAGGGCAGGACAATGGGCATCGATGCGTCAGCTCGGCCAGCATGGCAATTGGGGGAGGGGGTTTTACCTGCATCAGACGACATCCAGAAAACGACGCACCCGAAGGGCATCCAGAAACCCCGAGCTGTCTTCGACAATCTGTTCTTCCGGGGCGTTGTATTTCCTGGACAGGCTTGCGGTGATCTGACCAAAGCTGCGTTGGCCGTCTACTTCGCTCAGAATTGCATGTCCGATCTGATCCAACGTCACCGCCCGTTCAGGTGCCAGCAGTACCCATTGTTCCCGCACGGAATCGTACTGGATGCGGACACCACGTGGAAGCAAGGGGACCTGCTGCGCCAACATCACGATGCCTGCCGCATCCGTAAACCGGTGTCCGGCTTCCACGCCCCCGGCGGAATTCGGGCAGGTTCGACATAGGCGCTCCACAGGGCATCCAACTGCGACCAGAGGACATCGGTCTTGAATATCAGAGCCTTGGCTGCCGCGTCCTGTTTTTCTGCGGTGTCGGCATGATCCAATACCCATGCCAGACCAAAAGCCACATCCTTGGGGGCTTCTTTCAGGCGGTTGCGGAAATAGGCAAGTGAGCTGTCATCCGCAAAATCGTAATGCCGAAGCAGGCCTTCGATCCTGTTGGCGTGAATCTTGGGAGCAAACAGTTCTGTGAGTGAGGCCGCAACCGCTTCCAGCAACGACTTTTCGCGGACGTATCGCACGTAAGCATCCACCGCAAATCTGGTGGCAGGCAATACGCCGTCGCATGAAGCGACATAGTCCGGATCAAGACCGACTGCTTCGGCCAGTCGCAACCAGCGCCGGATACCACCTTCGTTGTCTTCCGTGCCGTCATGATCTTCGATCCGCGACCGCCAGGCTCGGCGCAGCGCAGGATCTTCTACACGCGACATGAAGGCGGCGTCCTTCATCGGGATGGAATGCTGATAATAGTAGCGGTTGATCACCCAGGCCCGTACTTCGTCAGGCGTGCATTGACCTCCGTGCAGGCGATGATGAAACGGATGAAGGTCGTGGTAACGCTCGGCTCCGATCTGACGAAGTCGGGCCTCGAACTCTTTGCGGCTTTGGGTCATAGCGTTATCTCCATGCCATCCTGGCCTATCGTCCAGCCTTTGGCCCGTGCCTGGGCGTTCTCGGCGCTGTCGGGGCGCAGAACCGGATTGGTGTTGTTCATGTGGATGAACACTTTACGCCCGATTTTCATATCGGCGAAACCAGCGATCGATCCATCGGGGCCGTCCATCGACATATGGCCCATGCGCTTGCCCGTTTTCTGACCCAGCCCGGCCTGCACCATTTCCGTGTCGTGCCAAAGCGTGCCGTCGAAAAACAAAAGATCGGCCTCGTCAAGCCGGGCGCGCAACTCGGGCGTCAATGCGGCACAGCCCGGTATGTAATATGCCGTCTTCCCATGCGCCCTCAGTGCCACCCCGACGGTTTGTTCGCCAACCAATTCGGTTTCGACATGTTCCCCTTCAAGATACAGAGGCACTTTGCCGGGCACCGGAAACAATGTTGCCTGCAAGCCGGGAACCAGATCGAACGTCTGATTCAACGAGATCGGCGCACGTGTCACGACCGAGGCGTTCAAGGCGTCGAAAATCGGGTTCTGTGCAATGACGTCCTGAATACTTTGGGTCGCAAACAGCGTGAATGGCTGCATCTCGCGCAGCGTCAGCAAGCCAGCCACATGGTCGATGTCACCATTCGTCACCAGCACCGATTGAACCGGCACCTCTCGCAACCCGGTCGGATACAGGACGGGCGTATTGCCAAGCTGCGCTCGAATATCCGGAGACGCGTTCAGAATGGCCCAGTTCTGGCCATCGGGTGAGACCGCGAGTGATGATTGCGTCTGCGCCGGAATATGTCCGCTTCGGGCCAGATTGCAGTTTTCACATCCGCAATTCCATTGCGGAAGGCCGCCACCAGCAGCGGCCCCTAGTATTATCGCGCGCAACGTCATCTATTGTTGGCGCTTGCGGCTGATCAGATCAGGCCGCCACCGCGCTCATCGTCATGATCGGGGCCATACATGTTGATTTCCATGCCGCATTCGATCTCGCGAATAACAGGTCTGTTCCAAGCCATATCAGGGTCCTCCTCCTGGGGTGTGCTGATATTCAATGTGGCAGGACTTGCCGGTTGGCGCGACTCTTAATTAATAAGTATGAATTAGACTTTGGTCGGTACTCAGGTGTCATCCGACAACGGGGCGACCCCCTGAATGCAAAACCCCTGGTTGCGTATGGTTTTGATTTCAAATCCAAAATCATCCAATCCCAATTTCTTTCTCAGATATCCGATGTAGACGTCCACCACGTTTTCGTTACTGGACCCGTCCTGTGACCAGAGCGTGTCAAACAGCTCTCCTCGGGATATTGGCGATCCGGCCTTGCTGTTGAGCAGCGTGAGCAGTTCGAATTCACGTTCGGTGAGCGCAATGCTTGTCTCGCGGATTGAAAGTGTTCTGTCCCGCGACGACAGGCGCGCGGGGTCCGGGCGCTGAGAGAGCACGCGTTGTTCCTGTACTTGCAACCGGGCGACAAGCTCATCAAAGCTGAACGGCTTCACGACATAATCATCGGCCCCGGCTTCCAGCCCGGCGGCGCGGTGATCGACATCAGAGAGGGCCGACAACATCAGGATCGGGATTCCGACCCCGGCACGGCGCGCGGCCCGGACCAGTTCGACACCGCTATCCGTTCCCAGCATCACATCTACAATCGCACCTGAGAATGCACCGCTTTTCAACCGCTCCAACCCTTGGTCGGCGCGGTTTTCAGCCTCGGCTGAGTAGCCGTGCAGCGAAAGGCCCCGGACAAGGGCCGACGTGATTCTGGGGTCGTCATCTATGATCAGCAGTCTGGAGACCATTTTCTATGCCTCTGCCAGCGGTAATCGAATGCAGACATTTGTACCGGCATTTGACCCCAGGGCGTTTTCACGTGGAACCGGGCTTGCAACCGAAATGGTTCCTTCATGGGCCTCGACGACCCACCTTGCCAGCGCCAGCCCGACACCGAAACCCTGACTGTTTGCCGCCCCTCCCTGAACAAACCGCTCGAAGATCCGGGTTTGGGCGCCGTGGGGAATTCCGGGGCCGTTATCCGTCAGCTGTATTTGAACGTCACCGTCAACCGATTGACCCGACAGCAGCAACGCCTTCCCGTCCCGCGCATGTCGGATCGCGTTGCGTATCAGACTGAGCAGGACCTGACGTATCCAGTTCAGGTCACAGTGTAACGCACAATCCGGGAAGTCGCCCGTTTCAAGCTGCATGTCGGCGCCGTCGATTTCAGGTTGAATGTCGCTCACAACTGTTTGCATCAGATCGCATAGTGCAACTTTGGTTGGTTCCAGAGCCAGCTCACCGGTTTCGGATCGGGCGACGCGCAGCAAATCATCGATTCTCTGGTTCAGTTTTGCGGCGCTGCTTTCGATCGTTGCCAACGTCTCTGGTGCGGTCTGAATATCCCTCTGGCCTATCTGAGCTTCCATCATGATGACGGTCAGCGGTGTGCGCAGTTCGTGGCTGACATCAGCAAAAAAGCGGCGCCGGTTTTCGTCGATCTTGGACAGGGATTCATTTGCAGCGCTCAGTTCCCGGGTTCGCTGGGCAATGGTCTCGTTCAACCGGGTCCATTCTGCGTCAACCTCGGCCTGGCGTTTTCTCAATGCAGCCGCCATTCGGTTGGTCTCGCCATATAACTGGCCGATCTCGTCATTGCGGGTTTGCGGCAGAGAAACTGCGAATTCGGATTGGCCGACCTGAACCGCCGCATTGCGCAGCCGATCCAGACGAGAGAACTGCGGCCGCACCAGACCAAAGTAGAACCACGCCGTGCTGAGCAAGGCAAACAGTGCCAGTGTCAGTGCCACCCAGGTCAGAACCCAGCGGGTCCTTTCGATCCCGGCCAATACGGAATTTCGAAACAGAACCTCGGTATTCACCGCCTGGCTGAGTAGAGGATCAAACGCCGACGCAAACGAGTCGACATAGGCGCGCAGCTGGGCCTGATCGGCTTCTGCGTCGGCTAGCCCTTCCAGCGTGCTGGCCAGCAGCGCCTCCATTCTGGCCAGACCCAGGGATTGGGTTCCGTAACGCGATTGTTCGTCCAGCCCCAGGGACTGAACCGCGGCCACGGCATCTTCCACATCAGAGCGAAGCTGTAGAAACGTTGTCGCAATCTGGTCTCGGATCGGGGACAGGCGATCAAGTCGAGATTCGACTGTTTGGCCGGTCTGTATCGACTCGGTTGCGATCACAAGGAATGTGGCGGCCTGGGTCGACAGAGCGGCATAGCGTGCCATACGGGTTTCAGACGCCAGCGCGGTTTCCAGACGGCTGGCGACGTTCTGCATCCCGAAATACAGGGTCGCGGCCGCCAGCAGCGTGCCGGATCCAAGCACCACGGCGCCAAGGCCCAACCGGGTTTTCAGAAGCAGACTGCGCTTTGCGCTTTGAGGCGCGGCCGTCATGATTTCCGCCTCATCAGGCCCCGGGCCGGATCATACCCCCAAACGGCGATCGCACTCAGTATCGCGGTTGACGCCAGAACCCACAGCAGGGCCCCCCAGTTGATCTGCAAGTAAAGCAGAAACCGGATCAACTCGACCACATGCGTGAACGGATTGAGCGCACAGATATCACGCAGCAACGGCGAGCTTTCAGCCATTTTCCACAGCGGATAAAGGGCGGAGGACAGGAAGAACATCGGGAAGATGACAAAGTTCATCACCCCGGCGAAATTCTCCAGCTGCTTGATGAAACTGGACAGCACCAGCCCCAGCGCGCCCAGCATCAGACCGCCCAGAACCAGCCCCGGCAGAACCGCGACATATCCGGGTAGGGGCAGGACAATGCCGAACACAGCGGCCAATCCGAGAAACGTGTAGACTTGCAGGATGGATATCGCGGTTGATCCCAGCAGACGGCAGAACAACAGCCACCAGCGCGGGAATGAGCTGGTCAGCAGTAGGCGCATCGAGCCCATCTCGCGGTCGTAGACAAGGCTGAGCGAGCTTTGCATCCCATTGAACAACAGAACCATCGCACACAGGCCGGGGACGATATAGGTCTCGTAAGTGATATAGGTCTGGTAGGGGGGAATGATCGACAGGCCGAGGGCCGCGCGAAACCCTGCTGCGAAGATCAAAAGCCAAACCATTGGCCGGACCAGGGCTGCCAGAAATCGTTCGCGTTGATGGATGAAACGCAGAAACTCGCGTCCGATGATGGCGCGGGCGACTCCCAGGAACCCGTTCATGCCGGCACCTCGGTTCGGGACAGGAACCAATCGGACAGTGTTTGATCCCCCCGCAGGCGGCTCACCTGCCCACTGGCAAGAATCTGACCGCGATGAAGAACCAGAAGCTGGTCGTCGTCGCGCATTTCATCTGTCAGATGCGTGGCCCACAAGACGCACAGCCCCTGTTCCGCCAGGTCGTGCACATGATCGGTTATCGCGTGCCGAGCCGCGGCATCAAGCCCAACGGTCGGTTCGTCCAACAGCAACACCGAAGGTTCGTGCAGCAGGGCACGCGCCAGTTCCATCCGGCGGCGATGACCACCATTGAGATCGCGCACACGTTCCCCGGCGCGGTCGCGCATGTTCAGCCGATCCAGCGCCGCATCGATACGGCCGGGGACTTCGGATCGCGACAACCCATGCAGAGCCGCGAAATAGGCCATGTTTTGGCGCACCGTCAAACCCAGATCCAGTGTCGGTTGCTGAAAGACCACGCCAAGCTTTGCCAGCGCCTTGCGTGGGGATTGGCGCAGATCATGGCCTGCGACCGTGATTTCACCGTCCGGCGCCACAAGCAATCGCGTGAGCAGCGACACCAGTGTCGATTTCCCGGCCCCATTCGGACCGAGCAGACCGCAGAACATTCCCGCCGACACGTCAAAAGAGACAGCATCCAAAGCCGTCTTGGCGCCATAATGAAAGCTCAGGTCGCGTACGGCGAGACCAGGATCGGTTTCCGCCGAGGGGCGCGCGTCTGACATTCTTCCTCCGTCCCGAACCATGGTTCTTGACAGCAGCTTGCATCGTCGGGGCGCGTTTCTCAACCTTCCAGTCCGAGGCCGGACCACGACTTAAGTATGTGAAGCTTCACGGATTTGATGGTATTTCCCGAAGGATCCGTCGCCAAAACTGGCCAGCCGAAACTGTCAGGGGAAGGCGGGCCTGATCGGCGCGAACACCCCGTTTTGCGAGCACCGCTTTTCAGTTTGCGTTCAGCAAAAACGATCTGAACTCTTTGAAGGCGGGGGATCTGCTGAAAGAGGGTGTGAATTTGGCCACCATTACGCGGGGCAGCTTCAACGAGGCCGAATACGGGCGAACCAGATCGCCATTGTCCAGCAATTTCTGAACCAGAACTTCGTGCGCCATCAACACGCCACCGCCATGACGCGCCTCTTCCAGCGCGACGGAATACAACGAGTGCACGGTTCCCGTCTTCGGTACACCTGCGCCATCCGGTTGGCTGTTCAGCCAAATGTCCCAATCATTTGCCCATGCCCCGTCATGGAGAAGGGTTTCCCGCGAAAGATCTGAAACAGATTTCAATCTGTCCGCGACCGAGGGCGCGCAAACCGGGAAAATCACATCTTCGGCTATTTTGATTTCGTTGATTCCGATCGTTTCACCGGAAAAGAACAAAGTCATGTCAAATGGTTCACGCGCAAGGTTTGGCGGCGTTTCAAGGGCCACGACAGACACGGACAAATCCGGGGCAATTTGCCTGAGCGTTCCAAGTCTGGGCGCCAGCCACAATTGCGCGATCGACGGCAGCGCGGCGACCTTGACCTTGCGCGGCAGGGCCTTGGTTCGAAGTTCCTGCACGGCCATTCCCAATTGATCAAACGCCTGGGTGAACCCGGGCAAAAGCTCTTCGGCGAGCGCCGTCATCTCGACCCCGCGGGCATTTCGGACAAAAAGTTGGGTGCCGGCCCAGGCTTCAAGGGCCTTGACGTGCTGAGTTATCGCGCCCGGAGTAACGGATAGCTCGTCTGCCGCAGCGGCAAAGCTTCCAAGCCGAGCCGCCGCTTCAAATGCTCGTAAAGCATTGAGATGTGGGCCTTTCGGGCGACGAGGGGAAAGTGACATCCATTTAAGCCTTAGTTTTTCTGCGGCAAATAAATAGCAATACTGATTTGCTTCGGCCAGTGGAACTCTGGAATTTTGGTGAAAACGCAATCGCATCGGAGGAGCCCGGATGTCGCGGCACTTTGAAAACCCAGTCAGGATGACCGACCCCGTCGTCGCAGAAGCTCTTGCAAACGAGAAAAAGCGCCAGCAGGACCAAATTGAGCTGATCGCGTCCGAAAATATCGTCAGCCGCGCGGTGCTGGATGCTCTTGGGCATGAGATGACCAACAAGACGCTTGAAGGGTATCCGGGAAACCGGTTCCACGGGGGTGGTCAGTTTGTCGACGTCGTCGAGCAGGCGGCAATTGACCGCGCCAGGGAACTGTTCGGATGCGACTATGCCAATGTTCAGCCCCATTCCGGCAGCCAGGCGAACCTTGCTGTTTTCTTTCTGCTGCTCAAGCCTGGTGACAGGGTCTTGTCGCTGGATCTGGCGGCCGGCGGTCATCTGAGTCACGGCCTGAAGGCCAACCTGTCGGGTCGCTGGTTCGAACCGCATCATTATGGTGTCGATGCCGAATCCGAGGTCATTGACTGCGATGCGCTGGAAAAACTGGCCGAGGAAATCCGGCCAAAGCTGCTGATCGCGGGTGGGTCTGCCTATCCACGGGAAATCGACTTCGAGCGCATGGGGCAAATCGCCAGAAAGGTCGGTGCGCATTTTCATGTGGACATGGCCCATATTGCCGGGCTGGTCGCCGCGGGCGTGCATCCTTCGCCTTTTCCGCATGCGGACATTGTGACGTGCACCACGACAAAAACACTGCGTGGTCCTCGTGGCGGGCTGATCCTCACCAACAACGAGGACTGGTTCAAGAGGCTGCAATCTGCGGTTTTCCCCGGCGTTCAGGGTTCGATCCACAGCCAGGTTCTGGCGGCCAAAGCAGTTTGCCTTGCCGAAGCGCTTACGGATGAATTCAAGGACTACGGAGCGCAGGTCAAAGCCAACGCCGCCAAACTCGCGGAAACCTTGCAGTCCCGGGGGTTGCGTATCGTGTCCGGTGGTACTGACACGCATCTGGTGCTCGTGGATCTCAGCCCCAAGGGTATCACAGGCAAACGTGCCGAGGTCGTTCTGGAGAAGGCCAATATCACGACCAACAAAAACGCGATCCCCAATGACAGCACGCGACCGCCAGAATGGGTTGGATTGCGCCTGGGCGTGAGCGCGGCAACGACCCGCGGAATGAAAGAGGCCGCGTTCGACCAATTGGCAAACGTGATTGCGGATTTGATCGAAGCTGAGGCCGCGGGTGATACCGGCGCGACAATTCTGCGCTGCAAAACCTCGGTCGCTGCGTTGTGCAAATCGTTCCCCATCTACCCGGCGTAGTCACTGCGTGCCCGGTGGCAGGGTCCATTGACCGCTCTGGACCATTGGTGTGAGGGCGTTACCGCGGCGCTATGGCAACGCGTGTCTGATTGGGTGTTTGGGCTGTACCATGTTTGCAAGTTTTGGCATATTCATGCAGTCCAAAACCAAAGGGCCGGTCAATGCTCGCACCTGAACGCCACGCCATCATACTGGAAGAAGTCTCGCGCCAGCCAGCGGTCTCGATCCGTTCGCTGACGGAACGGCTTGGTGTGTCACGGGAAACCGTGCGCAAGGATATTGAACAGTTGGCACTGGAGAACAAGCTTCATCAGGTGCGGGGCGGCGCGACCAGTATCCGCAGGCGGGAACCTCCGATGGCCGACCGGGCTCAAACCAACCCGCAAGGCAAGGAACGGATTGGAGCCTATGTGGCAAGCGTGATCCCGGACGGGGCCAGCGTGATAATCGACAGCGGGTCAACGACAGTGGCGGCGGCGCAGGCTCTGGCCGCTGTGCGGCAAAATCTTACCATATATACCAATGATTTGGCGATTGCATCTGTGTTGGCGCCGGCGGCCGCCGAAGTCACGCTGCTGGGCGGGCGGCTGGATTTTTCAGAGAATGCCACATTGGGTTTGGACACGCTCGACCACCTGTCGCGATACAATGCGGAATATGCGTTGATCGGGGTCGGCGGTGTGAGCTCTCGGGCATTGTTTACCGATTTCTCGCTGGAAGGCGCCAACTTGCGTCATATGATGATGCAGCGGGCGCAGCGGCCGCTGATCCTGGCTGATAGCAGCAAGTTCAACATGGTTGGTCCGATCGTGATGAAACCTCTTCCGGTGAAAGCGACTCTGGTGGTGGATGAGGAGTTGCCCAACAGCATAGCTGGCGCGCTGCAAAGCCAGCCCGTGGATATTGTGATCGCATGACGCAATAACAGGAAAAAAATTGCCAAAATTTGCAAAGTACAAATAGGGTGAAGGGAAATCCGAATCCCTGAGTACGGAGCGAGCCGATGGCTGATACCAGACTTCCACGCTGCGCGACATGTCATTGTCGGAGGCGGCATCATTGGCTGCGCGGTTGCGTTTCATCAGACCGGAAAGGGGCATCGCGACGTGCTGCGTTTTGAGCATGGGCAACTGAGCCGTGGCATCACATGGTGTGCGGCTGGTCTGGTTGGCCAGTTGTGCAGCCAGCCCGCGATGACCAACCTGATCCGCCGCTCGCCGGGGTTGCATTGCCCAGCGGGTTTGAGCCCCCTAAACCGTTGCCGCCGCAATACAGGTCAAGCTTTGGTCGAGCCGCTGCATGCGCGCGCAAAAAGCGCTCTGAAAGCCGAATTGTGACGCAAGACAAGTTTTCAGCTCAATTCGCCGGGCCACAATGACAATACAGGCAGTTCTCATCGTATTGACCGCAGCCGTGTTGCACGCGCTCTGGAATGCGGTTGTCAAAGGCGCGCCCGACAAAGCGGTTGTTTTGGGGTTGGTGGCGCTTGGCCACGCCGTGCCTGCGCTGATTGCGTTGCCTTTTATCGGCTTGCCGGTTTGGGCGGCGCTTCCCTTCATCATCGGCTCGACCCTGATCCACTGGGGGTACTATTGGTTTCTCAACACCGCGTACAAACATGGGGATCTGTCGGTGGTGTACCCGATCTCACGCGGGATGACGCCAATCCTGGTCACGGTGGGTGCCATTCTTTTCGCGGGTGAGTTTCTGCCGCCGATCGCGTGGGTCGGCATTGTCTGCATCTCGGCTGGGATTGGGTGCCTGTCCCTGGTCGGGCTGGGCCGAAACACAAGCTGGGTCGCCGTGGCGGCGGCGTTTGGCACGGGTCTGATGATAGCGTCCTATTCGATTGTGGACGGCATTGGTATCCGGCTGTCCGGGAACATACTGGGATACATTGCGGCACTGTTCGTTGCCGAAATTTTTGTTGCCGGGTTTATCTTCGCGACCAGATGGCAGCGTGTCGTCGCGCTGCCCAGGCGTTATGTCTGGGCAGGTCTGACAGGCGGCGTCATCTCTGGCCTGGCGTATGGGTTGGTGCTGTATGCCAAGACGGTCGCGCCCTTGGGCGTTGTATCCGCCCTTAGGGAAAGTTCGGTTATCTTTGCGTCGCTTATTGGTGTGATGTGGTTCGGCGAAGGACCGAAATCCAACAGGCTTCTTGCAGCGACCATCGTCGCGATCGGGATCGGACTCCTTGCGATGACACGTTGAGCGTTTTTGTGCCGCCGCAGGGAAAGTCTGAAGAATTCAGAACCTTTGACATGCCCTGTTGATCGTCATGGTCCCGTTCCGCACCGATCTGCTGGGGCGGGCGGATTTCATCTATAGGAAATGCTTATGACATCGAAGATATAATCGATTTTTATTGGCATTTTTATCTGTCAAACTGCTGTCAAACAATCGGTGCACAATAATCGAGTTCGAACGCCGCGCAAGAATGGCGAAAATAACATTACTACCAACAGAGGATCACAATGAAACACAAAGCATCACTTCTCGCAGCTCTGACTATCGGTGCGCTGACGGCGACGGCGGCGGCATCGGAAACGGAATTGACAGTTTATACCGCAGTCGAGGCGGAAGACTTGGCCCGGTATGCCGAGACGTTCAATCAAAGCCACCCTGATATCAAGATCAATTGGGTTCGCGACTCGACCGGGATCATTACGGCGAAATTGTTGGCAGAGCGTGATAATCCTCAGGCAGACGTTGTTTGGGGCCTGGCCGCCACGTCGCTGCTGCTGCTGAAGTCAGAAGGTATGTTGGAACCTTATGCGCCGGCCGGTGTGGAAAAGCTGGACAAAAAATTTGTTGATGGCGACAACCCCCCTGCCTGGGTCGGCATGGACGCCTGGGTTGCTGCCGTCTGCTACAATACAGTCGAGGCAGAGAAAGCCGGGCTGACCCCGCCGACATCCTGGAAGGATCTCACCGACCCGATGTACAAGGATCAGGTGATCATGCCCAATCCGAATTCATCGGGCACCGGGTTCCTTGACGTGTCCAGCTGGTTGCAGATGTTCGGTGAAGAAGGTGGTTGGGAATACATGGATGCGCTGCACGAGAACATCGCGCGTTACACCCATTCAGGTTCAAAACCCTGCAAACTGGCCGCAGCAGGCGAAATCCCGATCGGCATTTCTTTTGCGTTCCGCGGGGCAAAGTCCAAAGCTGACGGCGCGCCGCTTGAGATCATCGTGCCTTCTGAGGGCGTCGGCTGGGACATGGAAGCCACCGCAATTGTTGCTGGCACCGCCAATTTGGAGGCCGCGCAGAAGCTGGTGGACTTCACCGTCACCAAGGAAGCCAACGAGATGTACAACACCGGCTATGCAGTTGTCGCCTATCCGGGCGTTGCAAAACCGGTTGAGCACTTCCCAGAGGGTCTTCTGGATGCAATGATCGAAAATGATTTTGAGTTTGCCGCCAACAATCGCGCGGCAATCCTGAAGGAATGGCAGTCTCGCTATGACGGAAAGTCGGAAGCGAAGTAACCCCATTGGCAGGAGAGGCTTTCGTGCCTCTCCTGCGCACCAGTCTCTTGTTCCCCGAAAAACAACTTACTCACCCGGTTTCAACCGGCCAGGACCGGCCGCGCCCGAGGTGCAGATGTGAGGACTTCTCCCGTGCTTCAGAAAACACCACCCGGTGAACTGTATCTCAGCATCCAAAATTTGTGGAAAGCGTTCGGAAACTTTCTGGCGCTCAAGGACATCTCTTTGGAAATCAACGAGGGCGAGTTTGTCTGTTTCCTCGGCCCGTCCGGGTGCGGCAAGACCACTCTTTTGCGGGCAATCGCCGGATTGGATTTGCAGACCAAGGGCACGGTCATGCAGGATGGCAAGGACGTGTCCAATCTGCCCCCGTCCGAGCGTGATTTCGGGATCGTGTTTCAGTCCTACGCGTTGTTCCCAAATCTGACCATTGAAAAGAACATCGCTTTTGGCCTTGAAAACACCGGCCGCAGCAAATCGGATATCGCTGTTCGCGTAAACGAACTCTTGACCCTGGTTGGTCTGCCGGATCAGGGCAAGAAATATCCGGCGCAATTGTCAGGTGGTCAGCAGCAGCGGATTGCGCTGGCGCGTGCCATCGCGACCAACCCCGGACTTTTGCTGCTGGACGAACCCTTGTCGGCGCTGGACGCCAAAGTGCGTGTTCATCTGCGGCACGAGATCAAGGAGTTGCAGCGCAAGCTGGGTGTGACCACCGTGATGGTGACCCACGATCAGGAAGAAGCGCTGGCCATGGCAGACCGGATCGTGGTCATGAACCATGGTGTGATCGAACAGGTGGGGCCTCCTACCGAAATCTACCGGGAGCCGGCCAATCTGTTCGTTGCCGACTTTATCGGTGAAATGAACCAGATCCGGTCACAGGTCACCAAAGGCGGACGTTTGAGCGTCGGGGAAAAGACCTTTGCCTGCCTGAGCCACAAGTTCAACGATGGAACCCCGATCATCGCGGCCATTCGACCCGAAGACATCATCCCTCATGAAGCTGGTTATCTCGACACGGGCGGCAATCGGAACTGCATAGAGGTGACGCTGGATGAGATGGAGTTCCTGGGTTCGTTCTGGCGCTGCCGATTGAACAACGAGAAGTTCGGATCATCGGAACTGATCGCGGATTTCTCGATCAATGCCGTGCGTCGTCTGGAACTGGAAGAGGGGCGCAGCGTGGTGATTGAGCTTCCCGAGAACCGCCTTATGGCGTTTGAAGTGCCGGAGGCCAAGGCATGAGCTCGGTTTCTACCAATCAGGACAGCCTGCCTGTCGGGCCGGACATCAAGCCCAAGCTCAGCCGTGATGATATCCTGATGCGCGGCAGCATGATGGTGATCGCGCTGTATCTGGTCGTGACATTGGCGTTGCCGCTTTACACGATGCTGTCCAAGTCGTTTTCGACCTATCGGGTCGAGCTGTCCCAGTACGAGTTTCAGGTAAGTGACGACGCAGGCGTCTTCGACGGAACGATCCTGTCGGCAGACGAGTTGAACAGGCAATTGGGGGTCTATTCCGACTCTGATCTGGTGACGGGTTCGGACGGGCGCTTGCCGGTGACCGGACTCTTTCCTGATTTCAGCTTTCGCAGTCCAGTGATGTACAAGATCCGCAACACGACGGATACCGGGCGCTTTCTGGTCGGATCGACATTGAATGAAGGCACCGATTGGGTCGAGCTTGATTCCAACACGTTCCGCCGGGTGCAAATGCGGCCGGTCCAGTCGCGAGGGCTGGACAATTTCATCAACTACTTCTCGACACCGGCATTGTTCAATTCGATCAAGAACTCGCTTTGGATCTCGGTAGTCAGCACCATTGTGACGGTGACACTGGCGTTTTGGTTCGCCTATGCGCTGAACCGAAGCTGCATGCGGTTCAAGGGTGTTTTTCGCCTCATTGCGATGGCACCGATCCTGGTTCCGTCGCTTTTGCCGGGCATCGCGTTGGTCTACCTGTTCGGCAATCAGGGCATGATCAAGGAGTTGCTGTTCGGTGCCAGCATTTACGGCCCCATAGGCATCGTGATCGGATCGGTTTTCTTTACCTTTCCGCACGCGTTCCTGATCATATCGACCGCGCTCGCGATATCTGACGCGCGCCTGTATGAAGCTGCGGCCAGCTTGCGGTCGACGCCATGGCGGACCTTCTGGACCGTGACCATCCCCGGGGCCCGCTATGGCCTGATCTCGGCGGCCTTTGTCGTGTTCAACCTGGTGATCACCGATTTCGGGTTGCCGAAGGTTATCGGTGGTCAATTCAACGTCCTTGCGGTGGATATCTACAAACAGGTGATCGGCCAGCAGAATTTTGAAATGGGCGCCGTGGTCTCTGTGGTTCTGGTCATCCCGGCCATTCTGGCTTTTGCCATCGATCGAATGGTTCAGTCCAAGCAGGTGGCGTTGCTTTCGGCGCGTTCTGTGCCATATCAGGCGACGCCGAACCCGAAAGCTGACCGCATATTCCTGATCTATTGCAGCCTGATCGGCCTGTTCATCGTTGGTCTTCTGGCTGTGTGTCAGTTTGCGGCGCTGATCAAGTTCTGGCCCTACGACCTGAGTCTGAGCCTCAAGAACTATCAGTTCAACAGAATGGACGGCGGCGGCTGGGGGTCGTATTTCAACTCGATCAAACTGGCGTTGCTGACGGCAGTCATCGGCACGACGGTTGTATTCTTCGGGGCCTATCTGGTGGAAAAATCAAACGGGTTCAGAACCGGTAGGTCGATTTTCCAGATGTTCGCGATGCTGCCCATGGCGATCCCAGGCATGGTATTGGGGCTGTCATATATTTTCTTCTTCAACAACCCGTCCAATCCGCTGAACGGGATTTACGGCACGATGGCGATTTTGGTGATTTGCACTGTGACGCATTTCTACACCGTATCGCACCTGACGGCCGTCACCGCGCTCAAGCAAATGGACAGAGAATTTGAGTCAGTGTCTGCCTCGCTCAAACAGCCGACAATGAAGCTGTTCGCACGGGTAACGGTTCCGGTTTGTCTGCCGGCGGTGTTGGACATCTCAATCTATCTGTTCGTCAATGCGATGACGACCGTGTCAGCAGTGGTATTTCTTTACTCTCCCAAAACGACGCTTGCGTCCATCGCGGTGCTGAACATGGATGATGCCGGGGATATCGCGCCTGCGGCGGCGATGGGCATGATGATCTTTTACACCAACGCGGCTGCCCGGATCGTTCACCTGATTGCTTCAAAAGGCATTCTCAAGCGCACCCAGGCTTGGCGAAGCCGGTAACCAAAAGAACCCTGCCTCCGCCGGTCAGGTATCGGCGGGGGGGCTTTTTTCTTCCAGCGCGCGCTGGGCGAAGTCCATGAAGGCTCGGATGATCTTTACGTTGCGCCGTTGCGACAGCGAAATCATGCTTTCACCCATTTGCAACTTCACGTCCTTGAGCTTGATTTGTCGCAACCGATCATCATGCCCATACTCTGCCTGAGAGACAAATCCGATGCCTGCGCCCGAGGCCACAAGCTCGCGAACGGCCTCGCGCCCTTCCGCAACGATTGCAGGATTCAACGTGATACCGCGCCTTTCGGCTTCTTCTTCCAGTTTCTGACGTGTTTTTGACCCGTGCTCTCTGAATACCAGCGGCAGACCGGCCAGTTCTTCCAAAGAAAGCGAAGGTTTGGATGCCAAAAGCACGCCTTGGGCAGCAAAGGCCACGATTTCAGTGGACCCCAGGTTCAACACATCCATGTCCTTGCCGGGGGACAGGCTGCCGACAACACCGATCTCGGCATTGTACGACCGAAGTTCCTCCAGAATTTCTTCGGTGTTTCCGGACCGCACGGTGATGGTGATTTTGGGGTACTTCTTTTGAAACGACCCCAGGAAAGACGTCATATGATGCGCTGAATCAGCGATGATCCGCAATTCCCCGTCGATTGCGGCCTTGGTTTCCGAAAGATAGTCCTCGATCTGATCTTCGATCTCAAAATACTGCTTTGTGAACCGGTAAAGCTGTTCGCCTTCGGGGGTGAGGTTCACGCGTTTTCGTTCGCGCTGAAACAACAACAGGTCGTGATCCTGTTCCAGCTTTCGAACCTGTTCGGAAATCGCCGGCTGCGTCAGAAAAAGCGCCTCGGCCGCGCGGGAAAACCCGCCATGTTTGGCCACGTAATGAAAGGCTTTGAGCTGGCTGTGCCGCATCACCGGTCCCCAATGATTTGTGCATAGGCTGCACTTATAATTAGATTGATATTTGCAATTTCACATATAGCAACCGTTGCTGCAATGGTGTTTGTGAAAACGCTGTTCTGGAGCCCGGTAATGACGCCATCCCATCCAAAAATCGAGCAACCGCGCCTCGGCGAACCATACCTTTTGACACCCGGTCCTTTGACAACGTCCTATGCCGTGAAAGAGGCCATGCTGAAGGACTGGGGCAGCTGGGACGACGACTTTCGCGCCATGACAAGAGAGCTGCGGTCAAGCCTGCTGGGCCTGCTTGGTGACGGCGCCGACGCCTTCGATTGCGTGCCAATGCAGGGCAGCGGCTCCTTCTCGGTCGAAGCAATGCTGGCGTCGTTTATTCCGCCGGAAGGAAAGGCGCTGGTACTGGCCAATGGCGCCTATGGGCAACGTTCTGCGCAAACGCTACAGTATCTGGGCCGAGACCATATCGTGCTGGACAAGGGCGATTACCTGCCGCCACGGGGCGACGAGGTTGCGCGCATTCTCGCGGATGATCCGGCCATCACGCATGTTGTTGCCATTCACTGCGAAACCAGCTCGGGTATCTTGAACCCCGTCGAGGAAATATCCGAGGCCACCTATGCAGCCGGCCGCAAGCTGTTGATCGACTCGATGTCGGCCTTCGGCGCGATCGAGCTCAGGCCCTCGGATATTCGATATGAAGCCATGGTGTCTTCGGCCAACAAGTGCATCGAGGGCGTTCCCGGATTTGGCTTCATTGTGGCGCGCAAGAACGAGCTGGAAGCCGCAAAGGGCAACAGTCATTCCCTGTCTCTGGATGTGCACGCCCAGTGGGCGCACATGAACAAGACCGGTCAGTGGCGTTTTACCCCGCCGACGCACGTGGTCGCCGCCTTTATCGAAGCGCTTCGGGCGCATGCCGCTGAAGGCGGTGTTGCCGGCCGCGGCGCACGTTACACCCGCAACCGGGACGTCATGGTTGCAGGCATGCGTGAACTGGGTTTCGAAACGCTGCTGGACAATCGTTGGCTCAGCCCGATCATCGTCACGTTCTTCTGCCCCGCCGATGAGAAATTCGTATTCGATCGGTTCTACAACCTGATGAAGGACAAAGGGTTCATTATCTACCCGGGCAAGCTGACCGTCGTCGACAGTTTCCGCGTCGGATGCATCGGTCAGATGGACGAAGACGTCATGCGCAATGTCGTGCGCGCAGCAAAGGAATCCCTGGAAGAAATGGGCGTGACAAACGCCGCTCCTCCTCTTCGGGCACTGGAAGAACGCGCCAAGCTGGCCGCTTAAACATCAAGGAAAATACAGATGACCATTCAAACCCCTGTCGAAGCAAATGAGCGCGTCTATCCGACGCCGAAGGTGCCTGCTATTGCCATCTGCCTTGATGGATGCGAGCCCGAATACCTTGATGTCGCGATTGCGAAAGGGCTGATGCCCAATCTCAAGCGGATACGCGAAGAGGGTACGGACCGACTGGCCCATTCCGTTATCCCGTCCTTCACCAACCCCAACAATCTTTCGATTGCCACCGGGCGCCCTCCGATCGTGCATGGCATCTGCGGCAACTACCTCATCGACCCTGACAGCGGCGAGGAAGTGATGATGAATGATGTCCGCTTCCTGCGTGCGCCGACCATTTTTTCCCAATTCTACGACGCGGGTTTCCGCGTGGCGATGGTAACCGCCAAGGACAAGCTGCGCGCGCTGTTAGGGGCCGGGCTAAAATTTGACGAGGGCAGGGCGGTTGCGTTTTCTTCCGAACGGTCGGGTGAAACGACGCTGGCGGAACATGGCATCGACAACGCCAGCAAATGGCTGGGCATGGACGTCCCCGAGGTCTACTCGGCAGAACTTTCCGAATTTGTCTTTGCCGCTGGCGTCAAGCTGCTGAAAGAGTTCAAGCCCGACGTGATGTATTTGTCGACCACCGACTATATCCAGCACAAGTTTGCACCCGATCAAAAAGGCGCTCTCGATTTCTATGCCATGTTTGACCGGTATCTGGGCGAACTGGATGAATTGGGTGCGGCCATCGTGGTGACCGCGGACCACGGCATGAAGCCAAAGCATTTGGCGGATGGATCCCCCTCGGTGGTGTACGTGCAGGACCTGATGGACGAATGGTTGGGCAAGGATGCGGCGCGGGTCATTCTTCCGATTACCGACCCATACGTCGTGCATCATGGTGCATTGGGGTCTTTTGCAACCGCCTATTTGCCTGACGGAGCAGACCAGGGCGACATCATCCGCAAGCTCAAGGCGACCAGCGGCATCACTCATGTGCTGACCAAGGCCGAGGCGATCGAGCAATTCGAATTGCCGGGTGACCGCATTGGCGACATCGTGATGGTTTCCGGTGAAAACATCTGCATCGGCACGTCCGAGCACCGCCACGATCTGGCAGCACTCAAAGAACCGTTGCGCAGTCATGGTGGTTTGACCGAGCAGGAAGTTCCCTTCATCGTGAACCGTGTCATCGACCTGCCAAACCAACCCGTGCTGCGCAATTTCGATGCCTTCTTCTACGCAACAACAGCGGCGGCACAGTAAGCTATGAAAGATCAGACCATGTCGAAAATCGAAGTACGCAACGAGGGAATGCGGATCGGTGGCGAGATTGTCTTTACCGACGACACCGTTCCCGTTCTCTACCCGTACACAAACGAGGTTGTGGGTCACGTACCAGCCGGTACAGCCGAACATGCGCGCCGGGCGTTCGAGATTGCCGCGAATTACAAACCCAAGCTGACCCGATACGAGCGCAGCCAGATCCTGCAACGGGCGGGCGAGTTGATCGGCGAAAAGCGCGATTATCTTGCGAAATGGCTGACGCTGGAGTTGGGGATCTGTCACCAGCATGCGATCTACGAAACCAAGCGCGCGCAGGACGTGTATCAATTCGCGGCGGCCGAGGCATTGAAGGATGATGGTGAAATCTTCTCCTGCGACCTGACCCACAATGGCAAGGCCCGCAAGATTTTCACCACCCGAGAGCCGGTGAAAGCAATCAGCGCAATCACGCCGTTCAATCACCCGTTGAACATGGTCAGCCACAAGATCGCGCCGTCGATTGCCACCAACAATTGCATGGTTTGCAAACCGACCGAGCTGACGCCGCTGACCGCATTGACACTGGCTGACATACTCTATGAGGCCGGCTTGCCGCCCGAGATGTTCCAGGTCGTGACAGGTTGGCCCGCCGACATTGGCGACGAGATGATCACCAATGAACACATCGATATCATCACCTTCACCGGCGGTGTGCCCGTGGGCAAGATGATTGCCGAAAAAGGTGTCTACAAGCGTCAGGCGCTGGAACTTGGCGGCAACGACCCTCTGATCGTACTGAATGACCTAAGTGAGGCCGATCTAGACAAGGCGGCAGCCATTGCGGTGGCGGGGGCTACCGGAAATTCCGGCCAGCGTTGCACGGCGGTCAAGCGCATTCTCGTGCAGGAAAGCGTGGCCGATACATTCGTGCCGCTGGTTCTTGAGAAGGCCAGGAAGATCAAGTTCGGCGATCCTCAAGACCCGGAAACCGAACTTGGATGCGTGATCCATGACAAGGCCGCCGAGGTTTTTGAAAACCGCGTTTTACAGGCGGAAAAAGAAGGTGCTGAAATTCTGTACCACCCCGGTCGCCAGGGGGCGCTGCTGCCGCCTATCGTGGTCGACAAGGTGCCCCATGACAGCGAGCTGGTGATGGAGGAAACCTTTGGACCCATCGTGCCGATCGTTCGCGTGCCGGACAACGACGAAGAAGTGATGGCAATTTCCAACGGAACCGAGTTCGGCCTGTCTTCGGGTGTCTGCACAAACGATCTGAACCGGGCGATTGCCTTCATCAACGGGTTGAACGTCGGCACCTGCAACATCTGGGAACAGCCGGGTTACCGCATTGAAATGTCGCCCTTTGGCGGCATCAAGGACAGTGGAAACGGGGTGAAGGAAGGCGTCATCGAAGCGATGAAGTTTTTCACCAACGTCAAAACCTATTCGCTGCCGTGGCCTAACTGAGTCTGTTGCCCTTACCCCTTTTGCGGAAAGGGCAACACAGTTCCTCCCTGGTACTGGCGGGCCTTGCGGGGTCTGTATCTTTTGATGACGGCAAAGAGGAGCGGCGATGCCACAAATTGTCCACACTGAAGGGGAATCAAACACGTCCGAGGCGCGCAAGGCGTGGCTGCAAAAGTCGACGGGGCCGAAATCATCGCCATTGCTCAAACGCGATGCGAACGTGTTCCTGCATCAATCTCTGTCCTCACCCTGCGTCAGCACCATTGCAAAGGCCGAAGGGCTCTGGATCGAAGATATCGAGGGCCGCCGGTACATGGACTTCCACGGCAACTCGGTGCACCACATCGGGTATGGCCATCCCCGCTTGGTAGCCGCCATAAAGGCACAGCTTGACGATCTGCCTTTCGCGCCTCGCCGCTTCACCAATGATCCGGCGGTGGAGCTGGCTGAAAAACTGGCAGAGATCGTGCCTGGTGATCTGGGCAAAATGCTCTTTACCACCGGCGGCTCTGACGCCAACGAGGTTGCCCTCAGGATCGCGCGCGCCGCTACGGGTCGGTTCAAAACGATCAGCTTCTGGGATGCTTTCCATGGCGCGGGGTTCGGCGCTGCAAGTGTCGGCGGAGAGGCGACCTTTCGCAGTCACATTGCGGGGCCCCTTTTGTCCGGCACCGAACATGTAGCCCCCTTTGCCTGCTATCGATGCCCGTACAATCATGCGGGCCCCGAAACATGCGGGCTGGCCTGTGCGAAAATGGTGGAATATGTCCTCGAGCGCGAAGGAGATGTGGCGGCGGTCATTGCGGAACCGATGCGCGCCGTGCCCTATGTCCCGCCGCCGGGGTTCTGGAAGACGGTGCGCGAGGCATGCAACCGTCACGGGGCGCTGTTGATCATGGATGAAATCCCGACGGGTCTTGGCAAGACGGGCAGGATGTTCGCCTTTGAACATGACGAGATCATCCCGGACATCGTGACACTTGGGAAGGCGCTTGGCGGCGGCATCCTTCCTATTGCCGCCTGTGTCGCCCGCAAACAGCTGGATGTCTGCGGAGATTATGCCATCGGGCATTACACGCACGAAAAGAACCCGGTCACCGCCCGGGCCGCTTTGACGACGATCCAGATCATCGAAGACGAAGGCCTGGTTCGCCGGTCAGCCGAATTGGGTGAACATGCCATTGGTCGCTTGATGGATGAACTTCAGAACGTTCCGATTGTCGGAGACATCCGGGGACGGGGCCTGATGTTCGGGATCGAAATCGTGGATGATCGCGCCGACAAAACACCGGGAAACGCGTGCGCCGAACGGATCTACTATGCCTGCCTCGAGGCCGGTCTGAGCTATAAGATCAGCCAGGGGTGCGTTCTGACATTGTCACCGCCGCTGACCATCTCGCGTTTGGAGTTGGACCGCGCAATCGACATCGTAATTGCTGCAATCAAGGCCGAGAGTTGACGCCCCTTACCGATCTCGTGTCACAATAGAGGATCAGGGGCCGCGTCCTTCCGGGCGCCCTTGGCCAAGTTCATAGGTGACGGATGTTCCGCCAAAGCGCGGTCAAGTGCTTGCGGTGAAGCTCACAGGAGTTTACGCCTTGTAGGCCAAAAATGGGATGTATCCCTTCCCAATCACGGCCGGTAACATGAATAATACAATGCGCCGCGACAAGCTGGGCCAAAAAGAATAACGGGGTAGAGTATGGCAATTGTCAGCTTCCTTATCAGCCTTGCCGGGGCGACGATGCTGCTGCTTTACGCGGTTCGTATGGTGCGAACCGGGATCGAGCGCAGCTATGGGGCGTCGTTCCAGCGGGTAATGACCCAACAACGCAGCTACCTTCAGGCCTCGGTGGTTGGGTTGACGATGGCGGTCGTGCTGCAAAGCTCGGCGGCCGTTGCTCTGTTGACCTCGGGGTTTGCGGCCAGTGGAATGCTCAGTTTTCCTGCCGGCCTTGCGATTGTTCTTGGCGGCGATCTGGGGTCGGCGCTGATCATCCAGATTCTTTCGTTCCGGCTGGACTGGCTTGTTCCGATGCTGTTGGCGGTTGGGGGGTATCTGTTCGTAAAGACCGACGCCAAAAAAACCCGGCAAATGGGGCGCATCCTGATGGGCGTGGCCTTTATCCTGATCTCGCTTCGGTTCCTTCGCGAGGCGATGGATCCCATTCGGGACAGCGCGTTTCTGCCCGCGGTGGCAGATTATCTGGCGCGCGACTATATCACCGCGTTTCTGGTCGGGGGCGCCTTGGCTTTCGTCATGCATTCCTCGGTGGCGGCCATCCTCATGTGTGTCACCCTTGTGCAGATCGGAGCGATCCCGTTCGCCGCCGGGATGTCTTTGGTGTTTGGCGCGAACTTCGGCTCTGCCTTCATTCCGGTCTGGCTCACCCGTGCCATGCCAGTCCAGGCCCGGCGCATTCCATATGCCAACCTGGCATTGCGTGGCAGTTGGGCTTTGGTGAGTTTGTTTGCCGCCAACATGGCTTTGCGGACCGGGTTGTTAGGAGACCCGCAAGGCGGGCAGATGCTGGTCAATGTGCATGTTTTGTTTAACCTGTCACTGCTGCTTCTGGCCTTGCCATTTTGCGGGAGATTGAAAGTTCTGTTCGAAAGGTTTTTGCCGGATCAGAAGAAGGAACTGGTTCCGCAACCGGCACGACCCGCCAGCGCATTGGACATAGGCAATGTGGCAAATCCCAGCCAGGCCCTGCCAAGCCTCAAACGTGAGCTGCTGCGGATGAGCGACCTTGTCGAAACCATGTTCCGGCCTTGCCTGGAATTGTATCGCAGTGGCGACAAACAACAGATTCGAGCGGTACAAGCCATCGACGAAGACGTGAACAATTGCCTGTCCGGGATCAGGGCATTCGTTTCGGCGATTCCGCCGGATGTATATGATAAAAAGGACGAAAAATCCGCACGCGACTTGATGGAATTCGCAATCCGGCTGGAGACGGCCGGTGATGTCGTAGCCAAGCGCTTGACCGTGTTGGCGGGTGAAATGCGAGCCAAAGGCTCGAGCTTCTCGCAGGAAGGCTGGTCGGAACTTGTTCAGATGCACGAGGGCATTCTGGCTAACATGAAGCTGGCATCAAACGTGCTTATTTCAGACGATCTGGAAAGCGCGCGCCTGCTCAGCCTCGAGAAGACCGAAATCAAACGGGTGGAACGTGAAAGCCGAAAACGACATCTGCGCCGATTGCAGCACGGGTCACGGGAAAGCTTCGAAACCAGTGATATTCATCTTGAGACGTTGCGGGCGTTCCGGGAGTTCAACAGCCATATCGCATCTATTGCTTACCCGGTGCTGTACCAGAATGGCCAGCTTCTCGAGACGCGGCTGATCGACGAAATTGCGAAATAGCCGGAAGGTTCTCTGAATAAAATCTGAAAAAGCAAAGGAATGATGCTACACTTTTGATGACGGCAGCGAACAGGAGCCGGACTCGATGCAAGCACGGGTAAAGAAAACAGGAAGATCGAAACGCGAAGCAACAAAATGGCTTCAGTTTCGAAATTCGGTTTTGCGGCTTTTCGGCGTCGATGGAAGCTTCCGCCCAGAGCGCGGCGCAGAAGGCGGAATCCAAAAGGTCGCGGTCGAAAAGGCAACCACGTTTTACCTGCCTTGAAGCTGAATTGCGCAACGGTTTTTGGGGGCGTTCCCAGACCTGATCCGTGAAAAATTCTATGAACATCAATTCCGTGGAGTTTGGCGGGCCAAATCGTAGCTTCGGAACATGTTCGAGTGAATCTTTCGCTTGGTGCGTTCAAAGCTTTGCAACAAAGCCCACACCAGACGGCAAGTCCCACCCGGGGAACCGATCTCAACAGGAAGGAATGGGCAGGGCGTTGCTGCGTTTGATTTCGCGCAGAACGACATTTGTTTGCGCGCTTTCCACCGCCGGCAGGCGAAACAGGAATTCTTCAAGAAAAACGTTGTAAGCCCCGATATCCTTGCAGATCACCCGCATGTGGTAATCTGCCTGCCCGGTCGTTGCGTAGCATTCCATGACTTCCGGGCGCTTTTCGATCGCTGCAATGAAGCGTTCAAGATGTTCCGGATTGTGCCGGGTCAGATGAACATGCACCAGGGCCTGAAACGAAAGCCCGGCGCGTTCAGGCGACAATTCGGCACGGTACTGCGAAATCAGGCCGGCCTCTTCAAACACGCGGATTCGACGCCAGCAAGCAGAGGATGACATGCCCACCCGTTCTGCAAGGTCAGCATTTGAGATGCGGCAATCCTTTTGAAGCAGCGCGAGAAGTTGGCAGTCACGTGAGTCGAGAAGCATCCGAGAAAAATACCCCATTACGTGACAAAATAAGAGAGGATTTTTCAAAAATACCCGGAAATGGCGGGAAGCTAGAACAGATTCCTCAAAGGAGTCCGGTAAAATACCCAGAAAAGGCGAGGCATCCATGACTGACCAGTCCCTGAAATTCGATACTTACGCCCTGTCGGACCGATACAAAGCCTCAGAGGGTCGTGTTTTCCTGACGGGAACGCAAGCTCTGGTGCGCATCATGTTGGACCAGGCCCGCAGGGACGCAGCAGCGGGAAACAACACGGCCGGGTTCATCTCCGGATATCGGGGGTCTCCTCTTGGTGGTTTGGATCTGGAGCTGTGGCGAGCGAAAGAGGAAACCGAGGCGGCCAGGATCACATTCATGCCGGCCGTAAACGAAGACCTCGGCGCCACAGCGGTTCTTGGTGCCCAGCAGGCCTCGCTTGATCCCGATTGTGAAGTCGAGGGCGTGTTTTCGATGTGGTACGGGAAGGGCCCCGGAGTTGACCGTTCAGGGGACGCGTTGCGCCATGGCAATGCCTATGGCTCGTCGCCGAAGGGCGGGGTTCTGGTTGTCGCGGGTGACGATCATGGCTGCGTGTCTTCTTCAATGCCGCATCAGTCCGACGTCGCCTTCATGACCTGGTTCATGCCAACGCTGAACCCTGCCAACGTGGCTGAATACCTGGAGTTCGGTGAATACGGGATCGCGCTGAGCCGATACTCGGGCACCTGGGTCGGGTTCAAGGCGATTTCGGAAACCGTGGAAAGCGGGCAATCCGTGCGGTTGAAGCCGGACCGTAAATTTACCTTGCCGGAAATAGATCTGCCGCCGGGCGGCTTGCACGTGCGCAGCGCCGATTTGCCAAGCCCGGCCATCGAGACGCGGATCGAACACAAGTTGCGGGCAGTCGAGGCTTTTGTCGAGGCGAACCCGATCGACCGGCGCATCTATGACATCAAGGATGCCCCATTCGGGATTGTCACAACGGGCAAAAGCCATCTGGACCTGATGGAAGTGCTGCGTCTTCTGGGGCTCGACGAAAGCGGATGCCGCCGTTTGGGCATCGACATCTACAAGGTGGGGATGGTTTGGCCTTTGGCGCGGCGCGATGCGTTGTCTTTCGTCCGTGGCAAAAAAGAGGTGCTGGTCGTCGAGGAAAAACGCGGGATCATCGAAAGCCAGTTCAAGGAATATTTCTATGACTGGCCGGGGGACAAACCCGAAAAGATGGTCGGAAAACACCGCGCAGCGGGCGATCCGTTGATTCCCTGGACCGGAGAGTTGAGTCCGTTGAACCTGATTCCGGTCGTTGCAGAGCGACTCGACCGTTTTTTCCCGGAAGAGGGATTTCTGGAAAAGGCGAAGGCGCTGACGGACGAACCGCCATCCGTTCTGAATGTTCCGGGTGCGGTCAGGGCTCCGTATTTTTGCTCGGGTTGTCCCCACAACACATCCACCAAAATCCCGGATGGAAGCACGGCTGCGTCAGGCATCGGCTGTCACGTGATGGCAAGTTGGATGAACCGCAACACGGTCGGTTATGCGCAGATGGGGGGCGAAGGTGTGCCGCATGTTGTTGCCTCGAAATACAATGGCAACAAACATATCTTTCAAAACCTTGGCGAGGGCACCTGGTATCATTCCGGGTCGCTTGCCATTCGCCAGGCCGTGGCGGCGGGTACGAACATCACCTACAAGATCCTGTACAATGACGCAGTGGCAATGACGGGGGGGCAGCCTGTTGATGGCCCTATCAGCGTTTCCGGGATCGCCCAGACTTGTCGCGCGGAAGGTGTCGACCGGATCGCGTTGGTTTCAGACGATATAACGAAGTTCGATTCCAGCGATTTTCCGGTACGAACGAGCTTTCACCCCCGGGAAGAGATGGATGCCGTGCAGCGTGAGCTGCGTGACATCCAAGGTGTGACGGTTTTGATCTACGAGCAGACCTGTGCCACCGAGAAACGTCGTCGCCGCAAGCGTGGAAAAACAGAAGACCCCAAGCGGTTTGCTTTCATCAACCCCGCGGTGTGCGAAGGCTGCGGCGATTGCTCTGTCGAAAGCAACTGTCTGAGTATCGAACCCTTGGAAACCCCATTGGGCCGCAAGCGAAAGGTCAACCTGAACTCGTGCAACAAGGACTTTTCCTGCCTGAACGGGTTTTGCCCCAGTTTCATTACCGTGGAAGGGGCGGTGCGGCGAAAGGAACCCAGGCAGAAACTGGATATCCCGTCGCTTCTTGCCAAGGTTCCCGACCCGCAGCTTCCTGACCTGCACGCGCCGTACGATCTTTTGGTCGGTGGGGTCGGCGGCACCGGTGTCGTAACGGTGGGCGCCGTTCTGACGATGGCGGCGCATTTGGAAGGCAAAGGCGCCAGCGTGCTGGATTTCACCGGGTTCGCCCAGAAATTCGGTACGGTTGTCGGCTATGTTCGCATTGCCCGCACGCCCGAAGAAATCAATCAGGTCCGAATTGAGGCCAAAAGCGCCGTCGCCGTCATTGGGTGTGACGTGGTCGTGTCTTCGGCGCCCAAAGCCTCGGTTCACTATCGCAAGGGCACAAAAGTCGTACTGAACCGTGCGGAAATGCCAACAGGCGACCTTGTTTTGCACCGCGATGCCCAGCTCAAGGTCGACGAACGAGAAGCGCTGATACGCCGGACCGTCGGCGAAGAAAATGTCTTCGCGTTGGATGCAAACCAGTTGGCCGTGGATTTGCTGGGGGATTCGGTCTTTGCCAATACCTTGCTGTTTGGAGTCGCGTGGCAGCTGGGGAACATTCCGATCAGTGAGGTTGCAATCAAACAGGCGATCAAGCTCAATGGAACCGCGATCGAGGCCAACATCATGGCCTTTGATCTGGGGCGGGTGATCGCTGCAAACCCGCAGATGCTGAATGCGAAGGAGAAGAGCTATTCGCAAGAAACATCGCAGCAGATAATCGATTACCGGTCCGATGAATTGGCGACCTATCACGATGACGCTTATGCGCAACAGTACCGGGATCGCCTGACCCGTCTGTCAGCAGCACTGCCTGACCAGATACGCGAGGAAGCGCTTTCGCTTGCGGCAAAATCCCTGTTTCGCCTCATGGCAATCAAGGACGAATACGAGGTTGCTCGGTTGCTGACATCGCAACAATTCGAGAAACAATTGCGGTCCGAGTTCGAAGGGGATTTTCGGATCAAATACCACCTCGCGCCACCGGTTCTGAGCGGTCGCAAGGATGCACGCGGGCGACCGCGCAAGCGAAGCTACGGTGGTTGGATGACCCCCGTTCTGAGGCTCCTTTCGCGTGCACGCAGGCTTCGCGGCGGCTGGCTTGATCCATTCCGGTTATCAAGGGACCGCAAGCTTGAAAACGAAACCCTGGCCTGGTTTTTGGCTGTCTTGGATCGCATCGAAGAAGTCAGCCCCGAGCTGGAGGCGGAAACCTGCCTGAAGATCCTGTCAGCGCCGCTGGATATCCGCGGTTTTGGCCCGGTGCGCGAAGCGGCAACACAAACCGTACGTACAGATGTAGATGCCATGCTGAACGTGATCGGAGAACAGCGAAGGGATGCGCAGGGCGCCGCTTCTCACAAGGTTTGATTGTTCTTTCGGGAAACTGTCTGGAAACGCGGATTGTACGCGGGGCTGAACGGATCTGAACCCCCTTACGCTCCGGTGTAATGGACTGCTGTCTGAAACGGTCCGGTTTGCGTTCGGGCTTCACCGGCAGCGGCGCGACGCCGCCATCGGACAGACAGATTTGGGTAACCCTTTGTCACGGGCATTGCGTTGGCAGAGGCCGTCTTGCTCTGGGTGGACGAGCAAGGGACTTGTAAGTGTTTTTTGCCCAGCCGGCTTTCATTGTCTCCGACCCTTGTGATCAGACCCGTGCTTTTTCAAAGGCGGCCCAGGCGGTTTCGAATGCTTCGAAATCAAACGCGGGCTCGCGGGCTGCGTCCAGAACAATACGTTCTGTCGCCAAAAGCTTATGGATTGCAGCTTCCAATTGATCAACGACATCATTCGGTATGACCAATGCGCCATGACGATCGGCGTGAACAAGATCACCGGGGTCAACTGTCAGACCAAAAATCGAAACCTGAGTGTCAATCTCGCGGACGTGGACGAAACCATGGCTCGGTCCGATGGAACCAGCGACAACCGGGAACCCTGAGGGCAAATCCCCGAGATCCCGCATGACACCGTTGGTCAGAGCGCCAGACATGCCGAAACCCTTGTGAACCGTCGTATTGATCTCACCCCAATAAGCGCCGATGCAATCGGGATAATCCAGATCCTCGATCACGGCGATTGAAGGGCCGGGTGCCTCGGCCATGTACTTGTAATAGGCCATACGTCGGGCTTTGATGACGTCGGGCGGCTCGGTCGGGGGATTGACCGCAGCAATTTTGGCGGTGCGCGCATAGCCGACGATGGCAGGCCCTTCGGGGGCCGAGCTTAGCATGGTGCCACGCGTGAACCTGTCGAATCCGCGCCTGCCCTGTGCCACCTCGATGGCATTGCAGACAGTTGGCGTATCGACTTTGCGAAGCAAAGACAAAAGGGACGGTGTCATGTGTCCTCCAGCCAGCGGGACAGCGCCGCTGTTGTTTTTTCAGGTTGTTCCAATGTCGGGAGATGGCCCGCGTCGCCGATGATCTCAAGCGCGCTTCGTGGCAGCAGATCATGCATAAGTCGGTGGCGTTCAACTGGGCAAAGCCGGTCTTCACGTCCGCACAAGACCAGAGCCTTTCCGGTATAAGCCGTCAGCGTCTCGCTTTGGTCCGGTCGGTTCATAAGCGCCTTGGACTGACGTATGAAAACGTCAGGGCCCAGGTCGGTGGCCATTGCCATGCACAGATCCAGAATCGCCCCCCGGTTCGGTCCGTCAGCCAGATAACCGGGCTTCATCTCGTCACGCATCACGGTCCTCATCTGACCGTTGCGAACGGCGGATATCTGCGGCGTGCGACGCGCTTTTACCTCTGGCTTTTCTGCCATTGGATTGGTGTCAAGCAAGGCCAGACGCGAAACACGTTCGGGGGCTTGGCGCGTTACCTCCATGGCCACGATACCCCCCATGGACAGCCCGGCCAGCGCGAAGACCGGCGGCGCATTTCCAAGGATATCCTGGGCCATGGCCTCTATGCTGTCGTGATGAGACAACGGAAAGGTCATCACGGGCATTCTGCCCGACAGAGCATTGATCTGGGGGCCAAAAAGCCGGGCATCACACATCATGCCCGGCAACAAGATCAGAGGTTTCATGCCGAAGCCAGCTTTGCCCCTTCGGACAACGCCGCCAGCTTGGCATAGGCGATCTGGGGATCGACGGCGCCGAAACCCGCAAAAGTGCCAAAGCCGCAATCGCTGCCCGCGATCACCCGGTCCGGTCCCACGATTTCCGTGAACCGGTCAATCCGTTGGGCCACAAGTTCGGGATGTTCGACGAAATTGGTCGTGGTGTCGACCACGCCGGGCACCAGAACCTTGTCATCGGGAATCTCGGCCTTGCGGTCCCGGAAGACAGTCCATTCATGGGCATGCCGCGGATTGGACGTTTCGAACAGGACATAGCGCGACTTGGTCGCCATCAGGGTGCTGAAGACCTTGTCCATGGCGATGTCGCAGCAATGCGGGCCTTCGTAGTTGCCCCAGCAAATATGTACCCGTACCCGATCCTGCGGGACGTTCTGAAGCGCGTGGTTCAGGGCCTCGACATGCATGTCGGCAATCTTGATGAACGCCTCATCCGACAGGTCGGTGAACAGCATGTGGCGCGACAGGGCAAGATCGGGGCAATCCAGTTGCAGGTCCAACCCGGCGGCGAAGATGGTTTCGTATTCGTCCTTCATCGCGTCGGCCAACGCTGCCAGATAAGCCTCTCGCGTAGGGTAGAAATCATTCTGCAAAAACAACGAGATCACTCCGGGAGACGCGGCATTCATGAAACCGCGCTCGGCCCCGTGTTGAGCCATGGCCGCTTTGAGATTGGCGATGTCCTTTTGTAACTCACCTTGCCCTTTTGATCGCACCTCACCCGTGCACATCGGCCTTGCGTATTGTGGGGTACCGCCGTCATCGGCCAGTCTTTGCAGAAAGCCGGGGAACATCTTCAAGTCTGCCGGCGCGTTACGAGGGCTGTCGCCCGAAAACCCGGTGTAGCGATCTTTGACATAGGTCGCATAGGAGATTTTCGAAGTTTCGCCGTCGCTGACGATATCAACACCGGCTTCGACCTGTTTGCGCACCGTTTCGGCCACGGCGTTGGCCATGCAGGTATCAAAGGCGCCTGTGTCATAAGGTTCGCCGTTTTCGCGGGCAAAAATAAAATCCACGACGTCCTGCGTTCGGGGCAGAGAGCCAACATGTGTTGTTTTTACGGTCATGGGGACCTCCTTAAATTTTTCGTGCCATCAGGATCGTGTGGCTTTGGGCCTCTGGATCTTCGGCCAGGTATCCGGTCATTTGCAGCCCGTTTTTCTCAAGACACCCGGCGTAACCGGCCGGGGACAGCGAGGCGTGGTAGACAAGCTCTGATCCCACTGTGCCGCTGACCTCTCCGGCACGAGGTCCGACGGTCAGCATGAGCATTCCCTTGGGTCGCAAATGGCGCGCCATCCGGGCGATACAGTCTTTCTGCTCGTCCGCCGTAAGGTGGAAAAAGCTGTTCCAGGCAATGATGCCGTCGAACTGTTGATCCAGTTCAAAACTCCGCATATCCGCGTTGCGCCAGTCGCCATCGGGCCAACGGTCGCGGGCAATGGCAAGCATGGCGTCGGAAAAATCGATACCCGTGACGTCAAACCCTTCGGCCATGAACCAACGGGCAATCGGGTCGCCCGAACCACAGCCCAGGTCCAATACGCGGTCACCCGGCTTCAGGCTGGCCGTGAAGCGCGCCAACCAGCGCGCTTCGAACAGGGCCTTGGAACGGCGCCTGTCATATTCGGTCGCCTGCCGTTCATAAACGGCGTGGGTGTCATTCGGGTCCGCGTTCATCCTGTCCAGGTCGCTCCTGCCGGGTCATCGGTTGCGGTGATGCGGTACAGGCCCGCCTGTCCGGTCATAGATGGCTGAATACCATAGGTTTCGCCGGGAAGAACCAAGGCCGTGTCGCCCACCGAGATCGAGGTTTCGTACCCGTCGATCGAAACACGCCAGTGACCGCTGGCCGGCATCAGAACCACTGGTTTCTCGGCAGCGATCGGTTGGGTCACTGCGGATCCGCGCCCCAGAAAATCGACCTCGAATCCGGGTTTGTCCTTGATCAACGCGTTTTCGCCAATCACCTTTGCGGGCTTTTTGGCCGACAACGCCATTAGATCCCAATACCGCGCAACGTATTTGCCGACCACATCTTCGACAGGAACTTCGGGATAGCTTTTCAGCTGTTCTTCGGTCAGCAAAGGCATCGGGCGGACATTGTGGGGCAGTTCCTGGCCCAGTTTGGAGTCGTACAGAACGCCATTGTCGCCCAGCATCAGACCATGTGCCTGCGCATCTTCGATCACCTGAGGCGCCCAGGTGACGCCGCCACCCGCATCGTCTCCGCCCAGGATCGACATGATCATTCCGTAATCCTGGCCGACATTCTCAAAGCCCCGGAAAATACCCGTTGGAATGTTGAAGATGTCTCCTTCCTCGGCGATGAATTCCCCGGCCGTACCATAGCGGCCCCAGAAAAACCGCCAACGACCCTTGGCAACGAAAAAGACCTCGGCGGTGGTGTGGCTGTGCAGTGAGTTGCGGCATTTCGGCGGCTGCCCGGCCGCTCCGATGTTGAATCCGATCTTGTCCGTGATGTGGACATGCTGGTCCGGAGATTCCGAGACGCCGCCGCCGATTATCGTGAAGTTCTCTTTCTGGTCGCTGCCGGGAGTATGGGCATCGATAAAAGCGGTTTTACAAGGTTGAAGCTCGCCATAGCGGACTATGCGGGAAGGGATGGATGATTTTGTCATGACGTACGATCCGATTGAACGTTTTTGGAAAGAAAGCTCGTGTGCCCAAGCAGGACAGGCCCTTACTTTCCGGGCGGGCGCAGGTTCAGTCGCCGCGCCCTCAGGCTTTGACGGTACATATGGAAAAGCCGAACGGTCCGGGGCTCGGACAGACCGCCCGACAGGATGCGATATGAGACCGGGCGGCCCACTCAGACCTCGCCGTTCTGCAACAGGATCTGCTTCCAGACCGAGGTTTCATCGAACAGGGTGTATTCACGGCGCAACTGCGGCTGCCCTGTAATAAGCGCGCCGAATTCAGCGTGGCTGATCCCGAGGACATAAACCTGCGCACCAGTCGGCGCGCCAAACACGCCCCAGCCGTCATGCTTGCCCCAAAGGCTCCAGCGAATTGCCGCGCGCGGAGGCATATCGGGGTCATCTCGCCCGATCTGATGCTCGATCTTGAATTCTGCATTCGGAAAACTCGCCCGCAGACCCATCCAGAAGCGATCGATGGCCTGCCAGCCATGCCCTGTTACGCCACCCACATATTCTGACTGAACAGCGCGGTCATATTCTGAACCGATCACGCCCATATCTGCGTTCATGATCCGCGTCAGAATATCGGCGTAGCGCTGCCCCCATTCATTGTCATTCCCATGGCCTTTGTATGGTCCAGGCTGATCGATTTTGGGCGTCAGAGGTTTAACGCAGTTCTCTTTGCCGCCTTCCCGGGCAATCAGATCAGCGGCGTATTCTTTGGGATCCCAGCCCATCTGGCGCACAATCGCGCCCTGATCGCGGATCAGCCATTCATCGTTGATCTGATTGTCGATGGCGTGACAATCCGCAAGAATCCGGTAACGCAGCTTGGTGCCGGTGGGCTTGCCATAGACACCCTCGGCCAAATGCGTGGCCGTTGAAATGATCCGATGAGAGCTCAACATGCCCTCTTCCGGTGTGCCGGACCAAATCACGTCTTCGCCCAGCAGCTGCCGATCCGGAAACTCGGCCAGCGTTGCCATTGTGGCCCCAATGACATTCTGATTGCCCAAAACAACCGAACCAGGCGAACGGACGACGATGTCATCGCTGTAATACTCATGCAGCGTGGCGATCCCCCGATCTTCCCAGATCTCTTTGGTGATGCCGATGATGTAGTCCGGAAAATCCCGGAATTTCGGATCGAAGCCTTTCATGTCTCTGTCCTTTGTGGGGCCCACCCCTTTGGCAATCGGGCCGAGGTCCGCACAACCAGTGGTCCATCAATGGCCACTTTGCGCGGTTCGGCTTTCGCCGGGGTGTCGATATGTTCGAAAAGGGCGGCAACGGTTTCGGCCACCATAAGGTTGGCCCGCTGCCGGATCGTTGTCAAATTGTAAGCTGGCCAACCGGCCGGCGGCACGTCGTCATAGCCCACGACCGAGACATCCTCGGGGACGCGCAGGCCAAGTTCAAAACGGATCACATCCATCGCCGCCAATGCCATGTGATCATTGGCCACAAATACGGCATCCGGCCGTCGTTCAGGGGCGACATCGAACATCCGACGGGCTGCTGTACGGGCGTTTTCCGTGTGAAACTCCCCTACTTCGTGGGCAAACAGTTCCTGCCCGGCCTCGGCCAGTGCGGCGCGATACCCGGCTTCGCGGTCCCGCTGCGTCGAGGCCCCTTGCCAACCTGCGATATAGGCAATCCGTTGGTGCCCACCGGCTAGCAGAAATTCCGCGACTTTGCGGCCCCCGGCATAGTTGTCGGACGTGACCGTGGTGATGCCCTCGATGTCCTGGCTGCGGTTGAACAGCACCACTGGCACCCCGGCCTGTTGGCAGCGCATGGCGATATCCGACGACATGGGCACCGAGGCCAGGATGACGCCATCCACCTGATAATCAAGAATCTCTTCCATCACATCGTCGATGTTCCCGGCCGATCGTGAGGCCATGAAGATCAGCACGTGATAGCCTTGCTCCTGAAGGGCGTTGGACAGCTTCTCGAGCGCTTCCGGATAAAAATAGTTATCCAGGTAGCCTACCACCAAACCGATAATCCGGCTTTTCCCGGACACCATGGCGCGGGCCAGAACGTTTGGACGATAGCCCAGTTCAGCAGCGGCTTTGCGCACCTTCTCTTCGGTCTTTTTGCTGACGGACGCGCCGGGCGTGAATACGCGGCTGACGGCGGACTGGCTGACACCAGCCAGTTGGGCGACCTGAAGGGATGTTACTTTTTCCGCCATCAATCTGCCGTCCAACCCCCGTCGATAAGCATTGACGTGCCGGTGACCAGTGCAGAGGCGTCTGACGCGAGATAACGCACCGCGCCCATGATGTCTTCGACTTCTCCGACCCGGTCCAACTTGATCTTTTCCATGATCCACGCGGCGCGTTCAGGATTGTCGAAAGTGGATTGGGTCAGGGGGGTTCTGATGAAAGTCGGGCAGACAGTGTTGATCCGAATGCCTTGTTTGCCCCATTCGATGGCCATGGATTTGACCATGCCCTCAAGCCCATGTTTGGTCGCACAATAAAGCGCCCGGTCGACCCCACCGACATGCCCCATCTGGCTGGAGATGTGGATGATCGATCCCGGCTTTCCTGCCAAGATCAAAGCGCGGGCGGCGTAGGCCGACAGGAAATAGGCCGAACGCAAATTGACGTTGGTGACAACATCAAAGTCATCGGGTGTGGTTTCGATGGCCGGGCTGTGGCGCGCCACGCCCGCTGAATTCACCACGATATCGAAGGTGCGGTGATCGAAAAGCTTTTTCAGGGCATCCAGATCACCCTGATCCATCACAAGCGCTTCGGCCGACCAGCCGTGATCCCGCAAGGCGGAGACGGTGTCGTTCAACCGGTCCGCCCCTCTGGCCGCACAAACAACATGCGCGCCTGCCTCGGCCAAAGCCACCGCACACCCCTGACCGATACCCGACGAGGCTCCGGTAACGAGGGCTGATTTTCCGTTCAGAGAAAACGAAGGGGTGCGTGGCAATTCCGTCATCAGTGCATTCCATCCGGTATTTCAATACGGCCCAAATTGCGGGCCTTGTTGAATTCCCGCAGGCGGGCAAAGACGTCAACGCCAAGCTGCCGGTAGGCATCCAGCAAATCAACCAGCACCCAGTTTTCCCGGATCCTGCCGTTTTCCAAACGCCAGAAATCGAGGCTGCGCATGGTGATCTTCTTGCCTGACGGAGCGATGCCCATCCAACCATCGTCTGTGACGGTCTGGATCATGTTGGGCCAGCCCGTCACAGCTGCATATTCCCCGTCACCGAAGAAGTGATAGGTGATGTCGTCCACGAACTGCCCGCGATCCGGCATACCGTTCAGAAATGGGATCTGATGCCAATTTCGGAACCCCGCGTACCCGCGCCCGGTGCCGATGCCCGAAGGGCCGTACCAGTTCATGCGCGGGTGCCAGAACCGTTCCATCTCCATCACTTCGGGGCCGCCTTGGGACGGGTGTTTCTTGAGATGCTCCAGCATGTCGATGATATGCTGGCAGGTCTGTTTGCCCTTGGCTTCATCATAAGGGCCGGGGACAAACCCGTCCTGAGTGCCAGGGCCGGGGATGTGCCATTCTCGGCCCAGGCTCGGTGCCATCGGCCAGGCATTCGCCTGCATCATGACTTCGGGGATGTCCCAAAGGGCCTGCATCTCGACGATCTTGCCGTTTTCGAAGCGGTAAAATTCATGAAACCGCATCGTGACCTGATGACCCGTCGGCGGGATGTCCAGCCAGGGGCCGGTAAAAACACCGGTGTAATACCCACCACACCCGACCCAATCTGCGCCGAACTCATCCGGGCCGGCCATGACGATGTAATCCCGTCGTTCAAGATCGGGCCAGGCCGCCAGTAAGTCTTTGTAGCCAGTGTCATAGAACGCATCACTGCCGACGCTGTCCCCAAAGGGATGACACAGACGGAACACGGCATCCGGTGACGTGACCTCCGCCAAAGCCCGGCGTACGCCGGCCTCATCGAAATCGTACATCGCAGCCCTGAGCGGTTCGACCAGGGCCTTGTGATGTGTGTGTTTGTCACTCATTCAGCAGCGTCCCGGTAAGGGGCGGGCGCACCGTAGGGAACATTGATTCCGCCATATCGGCGCACACGAACGTTGCATTGTTCCGCGTGGCCAACGAACCCTTCAAGCATGCACAGGCGCGAGCCATACTCGCCGATCAGCGTCGCGGCCTCATCGGTCAGAACTTTTTGATAGCTGTGCGTCTTCAGGTATTTACCAACCCAAAGACCACCCGTGTAACGCCCGGCTTTTTTGGTGGGCAGCGTGTGGTTGGTGCCAATCACCTTGTCCCCGTTCGAAACATTGGTGCGCGGCCCAAGGAACAACGCCCCATAGCAGGTCATGTTTTCAAGGAACCAGTCGTCTCGGTCGGTCATCACCTGTACATGTTCCGAGGCGATGTCATCGGCAACCTGCAACATCTCATCATAAGTGTCGCAAACGATCACCTCACCATATTCGTCCCACGACACCTGTGCGGTATCTGCGGTTGGCAGGATGCCCAGCAGCCGGTCGACCTCGGCCAAGGTGTCATTGGCCAGATTGCGTGAGTTGGTCAACAGAACGCAGGGGCTGTTGTATCCATGCTCGGCCTGCCCCAGCAGATCGGTTGCGCACAGCTCCGCATCTGCGGCGGTCTCGTCGGCAATGACCATCGTTTCGGTCGGCCCTGCAAAAAGATCGATCCCGACACGACCGAACAACTGACGTTTGGCTTCCGCGACAAAGGCGTTGCCGGGGCCAACAAGCATGTGAACCGGATCGATTGTTTCGGTGCCCAATGCCATGGCCCCGATGGCCTGAATGCCGCCCATGACATAGATCTCATGCGCGCCACCCAGGTGCATAGCGGCAATCACCGCTGCATTGGGTTTGCCCTGAAACGGGGGTGTGCATGCTATGATGCGCGGAACACCGGCGACCGAGGCGGTCGCCACCGACATATGCGCCGAGGCGACCATGGGGAACTTGCCGCCCGGAACATAGCAACCCACGGATTGCACCGGGATGTTCTTGTGCCCCAGAATGACACCGGGCAGGGTTTCGACCTCGATGTCCAGCATTGAATCCCGCTGCGCCTGCGCAAAGTTGCGCACCTGTTCCTGCGCGAATTTGATATCGGCCAGCTCACGATCGGACAATTGCCCGATCAGGTCATCAATTTCCTGCTGGCTCAGGCGGAACGAGGCAGGTGAGTAGTTGTCGAACTTCTCACTCAGCTCGCGCACCGCGGAATCCCCACGGGTTTCGATGTCTTTCAGCGTCGCTTCAACCACGGCACGGGTCTTGGCATCATCTTCCGCCCGATCCGCATCGGATTTGCCGCGTTTAAGATACTCGATTGCCATCTTTCCAATCCTCAGTTTTCCGGCCGTGGCGGAGTCTTCTCGCCGCGGTCAAATGCTTCCCAGCCTTCGCCGTTGAACAGGTCCACGCCCAGCTGAGCGGCGACGTGGGCAAAGTCGACATTTACCCAGTTGTCGACAATCTTGCCGTCGACCACTTTCCAGAAGTCCATGTACCTGATTTCGACACGCTTGCCTGTGGGGGCAATGCCCAGAAATTCGCCGGAATGCGTGGCTTCCTGGCGGCCGAAGGCGGCGGCCCATTCACCCATGTAAAGGCGCGCTTCGTCAACGCAGACCTTATCCGAAAACGCGGCTTGAAACGGGCGCTGCCAGTTATCCTGAAATTCCTGCAGGCCGGTCTTGGTGCCGCAGCCCTGATTGCCCATCCAGCGAAAACCTTGGGCGAAGAATTCACCGATGTCATCAATGCGGTGATCATTCAGACCATCAACCATCGTTTCGATCACGCGGCGCGTGTCTTCCGTCTTGCTCATGTCCGTGTCGCGGGTCAGAACCGCTTGTTCGGGACGGGAACCTTTCATTTTTCTATCCTTTGAGGTTGCCGAAGGGAGGGATTGGGACGTGCGGCCCCAATGCTCAGAAAGTCCCTCGGCATCCTGTTCAGCGCCGGGTGGCGCGACATGGCGTTATGTCGGGCGTTCTTGCTCATCAGCCTTTCACCGCCCCGGCTGTCAGACCGCTGACAATCTGGCGCTGGAAAATCAGCACAAGGAAGATCAGAGGCGCGGTGATCGACACGGCAGCGGCAACCGCAACGACCTGATCGGTTGTCGTCGTCTCGCGATTGAACATGCCGACGATGGCGGGAACCATGGTCTGGTTCTGCGCATCAAGCAGCAGCGCGGTGACCAGAAAATCGTTGTACGCCAGCAAGAAGCTGAACAGTCCTGTGGTGATCACGCCTGGCCACATCACCGGCATGATGACACGGCGGAAGGCCTGAAAGTGGCTGCACCCATCCACGCGGGCTGCCTCATCCAGCTCAGCCGGGATGTTCTGGAAGAACGAGCGCAGCATCCAGATCGTAAATGGCTGGTTGATCGCAACCAGAACAGCGATCACCGCAAAAGGCTTGCCGTACAAGGTTGGTGCGTTCTCACCCAAGATCGGGCTGAGCCATTCGGCCGAGTTGATGAACACCGGCAGATAGCCTGCTACCAGAACCGAATGGGGCAATGCCCGGAACACCAGTGCGACGATCAGGATCCAGAAGGCCAACGTTGATCCTGACCGCGCTAGACCGTAGCCCGCCAATGTGCCCACGGTCAGCGACACTGTCACCACGCCCGTCGTTACGATCAGCGAGTTCTTGAAGTTGTTTGAAAAGCCCCGGTCGATCCAGACGGTTTTGTAATGCTCGGTCGTCAGACCAAGCACATCCCGTCCCAGTGGGCCAAACAGCGGGTTCAACACGTTCAGGATTGCAGGCAGGACCACGAAGAACACCAGCAGGAAACCCACCAGCAATACCAGAACACCGATCAGCCATCCAAACCATTCCTGACCGGGCTTGGTGTAGGACTTTATCATCGAAGGCAGTGTTTTGGTGGCAGCGAAGATCGTGCCCCAGATAACCGCGATGCCCAGAATGATATCCAGCAGCGACAAGCCCTTTCCGACGCTCAGCGTGGCCGGCCCGAAGATCACGTTCAGCGCGTTGCTGTCGAACGCATCGACGGGTGATTTGAAGCTCATGACCACGATCCAGAAGATCGGAAAGGCCGCGATCAGGCACCAGAGCGCAAGGAAGATGTTCGAGGTCAACCGCAGGCTTAAGGGCTGGCGAAGCGCACGCGAGGACATGTCAGTGACCTCCTTTATGGTCGCGCCATGTACGGCGCAGCGGAAGGATAAGCAGGATGACGACACCGATCATGGTCAGCATTGAGTTGGCGGACGCCCGGCTGATCGACCGGTTGCCGGCCTGATCCGGCGTCAGGTAGTCGAAGGTCAGCCACTGTAGCGAGATGACGTAGCCCTGGCTCGAAAAACCGACGATCTCTTCGAACACGCGGTAGCTGTCCATAAGGTGGATCATCGACACGAAAATGATCAGTGGCATCAGGTGTGGAATGACGATGTATTTCAAGCGCTGCCAACGGGTCGCACCGTCAATCACGGCACTTTCAAGACTGTCCTGATTGACCGTTTGCAGCCCAGCGTAGAAGACGATTGCTGCAAAGGGTGCCACATGCCAGACGCGGTAGAGCATCATCAGTACTTCGATGGTCCAGGCTTGGGCGAAAAGGGCGATGTCCCGGTTCAGCCACCATTCCATCATTGCGGTCAGGATGCCGTCGCCCCGGAACAGCCAGTTGATCGACAGCACTCCGATTACGGGTGTGATGATGAAGGGCAGCAAGGACACAAAGATCACCGGCCCGCGGATGGACCGCGCCGCGTTGTTGATCAGTATTGCGATCCCAAGCCCGCACCCGACCACCAGTGGCAGAGTGATCAAGGTGAAGGTCAGGGTGAACCGAAGCGCCTTCCAGAAGTTGATCGTAGACAGCACATGCCAACTGCCGTCGCTTATGGCGCGCCATGCGCGTTCAGGCTCCAATACGTTGCGATAGCTTTGCAAGCCGACATATTGGGTTTGGGTAATGACCTCGCCATGTTCGTCGAGCTTTGGCTGCGAAACCATCTCGGTCACGCAGGTCTGCGTCAGGAAACCTGGCGTGCAGGTTTCCTTTTCGACCGTCTCATAGATCGGCTGTGTCACGTAAAAACTCTGCTTGAACACGCTGACCAGAGGAAACGCGATAAAGAGAAGCATCATAAAGACAGAGGGGCCGACAAATGCGGCAAATGTCCGGAAATTCATGGCTCTGCCTTTCTCATGACTCTCGAGGGGAAGGGGCGGGAGGGCCGTAGCCCTCCCACGGGAGGATCAGTTGCTGATCAGACCTGCTTCTTTCGCGGCAGTGATGTAATCTGCCTCGATATCCGCCAGCGTTGTCTGAGCATCCTTGGCGCCGGTCAGGTAGTCGGCCAGACCGTTGCCCAGGGCGGTGTGCATGATGCCCATCGGGCCAGATGCCGGGTAAGCCTTTGCGCCCGCTTCAGCCGAAGCGGCTGCTCCTGCCGCCAAAGCACCCGCTGAATAGGCAGGGCTCAGCCAAACAGCGACGTCGTTGTTTGCGCTGACCATTTCGCCGTCCATGCCCTCAAGCGCGACGCGGAATGCGGCGTCGGCCTCTTCGTCGCTCATGTTCGAAGCGAGAACGATGCCATCCCACCAGATGGTGGTTGCCGGCGCTGCCGAACCCATAGGAGCGGCTGCCATGGTGACTTTGCCGACGACCTGGCTTTCGGCCTCATCATTCATGGCGGCGGCACGGCTGGCCCAAAGGTTCGCCATGGCGATCTTGCCCTGTTGGAACTGTTGCTGCACGTATGTCGAGTCGGAAACCAGATATTCCGGATCCATGTACTCGGTCATGGCTTTCAGTGTTTCCAGCGCAGCGACGCCCTGCTCGTTGTTGATCGTTGGAACGTTGCCGTCGCCAAAGAACGAGCCGCCTTCGCCAAGGTACATGTTGACGAATTCCTGGCCGAGGTTCCAACCAGTCTTGAACGTTCCCCCGATCGGATAGTCCATGACGCCGGCTTCTTTGATCTTGGCAGCTGCGGCCAGGACGTCATCATAGGTTTTTGGTTCTTCGATGCCCAGTTCAGCCAGAACATCATCGCGATACATCAGGTGCTGCGCATTCACCATCATTGCAATGGCCATGGTCTTGCCATCGACCTTGATCAACTGGTTGGGAAGCAGGTCCTGGCCGTATTTTTCGACCAGATCATCCAGCGGACGGATCGTGCCTGCGTTCAGCAACGGCACCAGGGTCGCGTTTGAAACACCGCCGATCTGATAAAGCGCGGGATCCGCAGCAAATGCTTCGGGCTGCTTTTCGCGGAATTCCTGATCCAGCGATGCGCTGAAATTGCCGCATTCTGCCATCGCATCGGTGACGGCTTTCCACGCTTCAAAACCGGCGGACAGCGATTTTAGCGGCACTTCGTTTTCAAAGGCGCAATCTGCCCACGCGCCGGTCGCGATGGACATGGCACCGGCCATGAGGATCGTCTTGAGTTTCATAGGTTTCTCCCTGTCAGGATCGGTCCGTCGTCGACGTCCGGACCGGTGTTATGCCCTTGCGGGCCGTTTGTGGGGTTAGCCCCCGATCCGCGCACCGCTTCCAGCTTCGAAGAGGTGACAGATATCCGTTGGCACCGAGAACGAGACCGTTTCGCCAATCTCGGCGCGGAATGCTTTGTCTGCTTTCACCGAAACCAGAGCTCCGCCGACCCGAACCGAGATCATGGTCGCGTCGCCCAGCAGTTCCAGCGTATAGATCGGAGCGGTGATCTGACCTTTGCCATCGGCAAGGCTGGCATCTTCGGCCCTGAAACCCAGTGTCATTGGGCCATCCGGTGCATCCACCGCAATTTCGACATGTTCGGCGCGGAAAATTCCGCCCGCCACTTCGCCATCCATCAAATTCATGGCGGGTGAACCGATGAAGCTGGCGACGAACGTATTCGCGGGACGGTCATAAATTTCTGTCGGGCTTCCGACCTGCTGAACCACGCCCTGTTTCATCACGACGACGCGGTCTGCAAGGGTCATGGCCTCGATCTGGTCGTGGGTGACGTAAATGGTGGTGACAGCCAGCTCATGGCTCAGGTTCTTGATCTGGGCCCGAGTGGAAACCCGCAGCTTGGCGTCCAGATTGGACAACGGCTCGTCCATCAGGAACACGTTGGGTTCGCGCACGATGGCACGTGCCAGTGCCACACGCTGTCTCTGACCACCCGACAACTCGGCTGGCTTGCGATGCAGGAAATCGTCCAGTTCAACCATGGCGCTGGCGCGGCGCACTTTCTCGTCGTGTGTTGCCGGGTCGATACCACGCACTTTCAGCGGAAAGCGGATGTTCTCGTAAACGTTCATGTTGGGATACAGAGCGTAGCTTTGGAACACCATCGCCACGTCACGGTCCTTGGGTTCCAGATCATTGACTACGTTGCCGTCGACAAGGATTTCGCCCTCCGTCACGTCTTCGAGGCCGGCGATCATTCGCATGGTGGTTGTCTTGCCGCAGCCTGATGGGCCGAGCAGCACCAGAAACTCACGATCTGCAATCGTCAGGTCGAAATTGTGAACCCCAACGAATGAGCCCCATCGCTTGCCGACGTTCCGCAATTGAATTTCCGCCATGGTGCCCCCTGCAAGGAATCGTTTTGCATACGTTTGCAAAACTGTAATTCGCATGTATCAAATCAGGCAAGACTTTTTTGCATACGTATGCAAAAATAGCGGAGAAATCCGACTCAACCTGGCTTCGCGCCGCTCGCAAAACTATGACTACAATGGTAAATACCGTGAACTTTCAGACAGAAAAAAAACTGGTCTCTGCGTTTCACACCGCATTGGAATCCGCCGCAGTGACGGAAACTCCGAAGGTGATGAGCCAATTCTGCGCTTCGGACTCGAGGTGGCGCGGCTTTCATCCGTTCAACGAAATCAACGGCGCCGAACAGGTTGCGCGGCAATTCTGGCAGCCGCTGAAGGGCAGCCTTGCTCATTTGCAGAACCGAGTGGATATTCTGTTTGCGGGGCAAAACTCGTTGCGGAAAGAAACCGACGTTTGGGTTGTCGCCATGGGCCATCTGGTGGGGCTGTTCGACCGACCGTGGTTGGGTATTCGCCCAACCGGCAAGATGGCGTTCCTGCGGTATTGCGCGTTCTACAAGGTGGCCGGCGGAAGAATTGTCGAAACGGCGATGTATTTCGATATCCCGCACTTGATGGTCCAGGCTGGCCAGAATCCGTTCCCCCCGCAGACCGCGGCACATCTGGTTCAGCCCGGACCAAGGACCCATGATGGTTTGCTGCATGATGAGCAACCCGCTGACGAAGGCGAAAAAACGCTGGCGGTCATCAACGCGATGATCGCGGATCTGGGCCGTTGGGACAGCGGACTGTCGCTGGAAGAAGAATTGGCGCGCACGTGGCACCAGGACATGATCTGGTGGGGCCCCGAAGGAATTGGCGCGACCTACACGATCGAACGCTATGCCAGCCAACACTCCGGACCGTTTCGCGCCGCCTTCACGGACCGGTCAAAGACCAATCACGTCTGCCGTCTGGCCGAAGGGCATTACGGTGGCTTCTTTGGATGGCCCAATTTTACTGCCACGCCCACAGGGGGTTTCATGGGGATGCCAGCCACCGGAAAACCCGGCGAATTCAGGGTGATCGATATCTATCGCCGCGTCGAAGACAAGCTGGCCGAAAACTGGATCTTCATCGACTTGCTGCATTTCTGGAAAGGGCAGGGTGTGGATATTCTGGCGCGCACCACCGGGATTGAAGCATCATGAGGATAGATGCGCATCACCACCTGTGGGACCTTTCGGCCGTGCACTACCCCTGGCTCATGGAGAAAGGTATCGTTCGGTTTTTCGGCGATCCGTCTTCCATCCAGCGGGACTATTTGCTCCCGGAGTTTCGCGCAGACGCCGAAGCCATGGGGTTCGGCGCTTCGGTTCACATTCAGGTCGGCGCCGCTGACCCCTGGGCCGAGGCGCAGTGGTTACAATCCGTTGCCGACCAGTTCCCTGACTGGCCGTTGGTGCAGGTGGCATTCTGCGATCTGACCTCGGATGATCTGGATGCACAGCTCGACCGTCTTCAAACCCTGCCTTCGGTGCGTGGCGTTCGTCAGATTATTGGCCGCGCTCCGGGTGAAGACGCCTCAACTGGCACGAACGCGATACTTGAAGACCCAAAGTTCTTGGCTGGTCTGAAGCAACTGGGCGCGCGCGGTCTTTCCTTTGATCTTCAACTGCTGCCAGAGCTGATGGGTCAAACCGCGAATATCCTTGCACGGGCCCCGGAGACCCGGATCGCTCTTTGCCACGCAGGTTCGCCTTACGACCGGACTCCGCAAGGGTTGCGACGGTGGGCAGATGAATTGACGGCCCTGTCAAACCTGCCACATGTCTTTTGCAAACTCTCCGGCCTGGGAATGTTCGACCACGATTGGAATGCTGAGAGCGTCTCGCCGATCGTTTCAACCTGCCTGTCCAAGTTTGGCGCCGATCGCTGCATGTTCGGATCGAATTTTCCGGTCGACAGCCTTACCTCGACCTACAAGGAAACCGTTTCCCGGCATGAGACGCTCATCCCGGGGTCGATGCTGGGCGACGTCTTTCGCGGCACGTCAGAACGTTTCTATCGCATTGAATAGCGCCGGAAATGACAAACCGGACTTCCTGCACCGGTTTTCTTAAACGGCTTGGCAATCCCGGCGCGCCGGCTCTGAGGCTGACCGGCGGGCCCGCAGGTTCATGTCACCTGTTTCCTTTGATCATCCATTCCCATCGAACACAGAATCGGGCTGTTTCTTTGGCGAGATTGAAATGTGGGCTTGTCCGACAGTCCGGACCAATTGGTCAGGATCAGGCTTTGTGCGACGGCTCCGCCCAGCGTGGTGCCGGGGCCGGTCACAATGAACAGATCCGGTGCGAACTCATGCGCGGCTTGCGCTATGGCATGGGTGAAATCATAAGTCTCGGTCACTTGGTGGCCCAATGTGTAATCCCAAAGCGCATTCGGGTCGCAAGCTCCGGGCCACCATATCCGGCCACGACCGTCGATCAGGGGCAGGTCTGGTTGCCGAAACAGGCCAGCGCCCAGTTGCGTGCGGCCCTGCGCCGAGACCGGAGCCTGAAGATGCGAATGGAACCCGGCATGGTTGGCCAATCGCATGGGAAAACGTTCCTGAACCACCGGTACGGCCTTTTCGAACGCGGCCAAACCGGCGTCGTCACCTGCAAGCACCAACATGCCGCCCAGATCAATCGACAGGGTCAGCGTTGCATCGGTTCGGTCAATGTCATCCACCAAGGCAAGCAGCTCTGCCTTGCGGGTCTGGTCAGGATGCCAGTCGGCATCCACGAAAGGATAGATCAATTGTCCACCGATCATGTTTTCCTGCATCAGAGTGCCCATGGTGTTGACCACCTCGAACCCTCCTTCGGCTGACAGCGCACCGCCGCAGGCCAGCGCCGAATACCAGCCCATCGAATTTCCCGTAACCGCAACCACTTCGATTTTGTCAGGGTTGATGGCGCGGAAATCGCCCAGAGTAGCGGCATAGATCAAAGCAGATGCATTGTCGCCTCGCGTGTGCTTGGCAATGGAGTATCGGGCGGCACCGTCCAGTTCGCTGAGGGTATCTTGCCCCTGCGCGCGCCGCATGTCATCAAAGCGCCGCAGAAGCGCTTTGTCGCTGAATTGCCGGCCCAAGACACCCAGTTCGGGTTTGTTGTAAGTACCCCGGCCAGGGCAGATGACGACGGCAGTCTGTTTGGCGGAACTCATGTGCCGGCCTCCATCAAGGATCGCGCGGCGGCTTCGATACTGTCTTTCGATGGCATGGTTGCAGCATATGCCGGGCCCGTGGCGATAAAGCTGTCTTCGGCGGTAATGCGAGCCAGCGGCACATCGGTGGTTTCGTGGAAAAGCGCCATGAGAGCTTCGGCCACACCGCCATGATGGCGGGTTTCGTCTACAATCAGGATGCGCTTGGCCCCGGTCACGGCCTGTGTCAGTGCCGCTTTGGGCAAAGGGGACAACCAGCGCATATCGATGATCCGTGTCTTGATCCCGTCGGCCTGCAAGGCCGTGCGCGCCTGATGGCTGAGATAGACGCCATTTCCAAAGGTGACGATGGCCAGATCGTCGCCGTCACCGTCCACGCCCACCTCGCCGAAGCCGATCTTTTCAGAAGGGTCGGGATAGGTTTGCATCCAGCCGCCATCCCCGGCCTCGTGCAGGTCCCGCATCGGGTAAAGCGCGATGGGTTCGAGGAAAACGATCAGCCGCTGTTCTTCACGCGCGAGGCGCACGCATTCACGCAGCATCCGCGCGGCGTCGGCACCGTTCGACGGGCAGGCCAGGATCAGGCCCGGAATGTCGCGCAATACAGCGACCGAGTTGTCGTTGTGGAAATGTCCCCCAAACCCTTTTTGATACCCCAGCCCGGCAATGCGCACGACCATCGGATTGGTATATTGACCATTCGAGAAAAAGGGCAGGGTGGCGGCCTCACCACGCAGCTGATCCTCGGCATTGTGAAGATACGCCAGAAACTGGATTTCTGGCATTGGCGTGAACCCGTTCTGCGCCATGCCGATCGCCAGGCCCAGGATCGACTGTTCGTCCAGCAACGTGTCGATCATCCGGTCAGGGCCAAACCGTGTTTGCAGCTTTTGGGTCACGCCGTAAACGCCGCCCTTGCGCCCGACATCTTCGCCCATCATGACGATCTCGCCATGTTCCAGCATCAGATCGGTCAGGGCCCAGTTGATCAATCGCGACATGATCTGCGGTTCAGAATGTGCCTTGAGATCGCCGCCGAACACCTCGGCCCGACGCTCGGGTGTTGGGCCATTGGTCGGCGCGCAGGGGCGTGCGGGCGGGATCAGGCTGGCCATCACCTCTTTTGCGTTTTGCAGGCGAGGGCGTGTGATGGCCTGATCGGCCACGCGGGCGACCCGGGCGCAGGTATCATTGTAGACGCTCAGCGCCTGTTCCGGGCTCATCGCGCCGCGCTGATCCAGCAGGCGCACGGAATGCAGCAGCGGGTCGTTGGCTTCTTCGGCCTCAACCTCGGCTTTTGGCATATAGGTGGTTGGCATATCGGCCCCGGCGTGACCGTACAGGCGAACAGTCCGAACATGCAGGAAAGCAGGTTTCCTGCGGCTGCGCACATAGTCGGCCGCCTGTTGCGCGACGCGGTAGGTGTCGAACAAATCCAACCCGTCGCACGAGAAATACTTCAGGCCCGGACGGTTGGCGAAAGTGGCCGCGATCCAGCCTTTCGGCGTTTTGGTCGAGATGCCGATCCCGTTGTCTTCGCAGCAGAACATCAGGGGCAGAGGCACAGATTGAAAGGACGTCCACTGCGCCGTGTTGAACGCGCCCTGTGCGGTGGAGTGGTTGGCCGAGGCATCCCCGAAGGAACAAAATACGATGGCATCCTCGGGCATGTCTGCATGCTCAGGGCGATGACGCCGTGCAGCGGCGGCGGCATATGCCGCGCCGACCGCTTTGGGAAGATGGCTGGCGATGGTCGAGGTCTGCGGCGGAATGCACAGCGCTTTCGATCCCAGAACCTTGTGACGCCCGCCACTGATCGGGTCCTCGGAAGACGAGGCAAAGGACAGCAGAATATCCCATGTCGGGCTTTGGCCCGGCACCTGATCCGAGCGGGTAATCTGAAAGGCCGCATCGCGGTAGTGCAGAAAGGCCGGATCGGTCGGGCGCAGGGCGGCGGCAACGGCCGCCATGCCCTCATGTCCGGACGACCCGATCGTATAGAACCCCTGACCGGCCTTCTGCATCGCGCGGCTTTGCCGGTCCAGCGCCCGGCTCAGGCATTGCGCCCTGTAAAGCGCGACGGCTTCATGACCGCTCAGCGGCCCGGTCGGTGCGGACCCTTCGGGAAAGTCCCGCGCCGCAACACGGCGCAGGAAATTGTCATGCACGATTGCGGCGCGATCCATGTCAGATGTCCTTAGGCGAAGGCTTGCAGACCTGTCTGCGCACGGCCCAGGATCAGGGCATGCACATCATGGGTGCCTTCATAGGTGTTGACGGTTTCAAGGTTCACCATGTGGCGGATCACGTGGAAGTCCTGACTGATCCCGTTGCCACCATGCATGTCGCGGGCATGGCGGGCGATCTCAAGGGCCTTGCCGCAATTGTTCCGTTTGATCAGGCTGACCATCTCGGGCGCGGCGCGGGCTTCGTCGATCAGGCGACCCACGCGCAACGCGGCTTGCAGGCCCAGCGAGATTTCGGTCTGCATGTTGGCAAGCTTCAGCTGGAACAGTTGTGTCTGCGCCAGTGGACGGCCGAACTGTTTGCGGTCAAGCCCATATTGCCGGGCCGCGTGCCAGCACGCCTCGGCGGCGCCCATCGACCCCCAGGCAATGCCGTAACGCGCACGGTTCAGACAGCCGAACGGGCCTTTCAAACCTTCGACATTGGGCAGCAGGGCGTCCTCGCCGACCTCGACATTGTTCATCACGATCTCACCGGTGATCGAGGCGCGCAAGGACAGCTTGCCTTCGATCTTGGGGGCCGACAGTCCTGCCGTTCCCTTGTCCAGGACAAAGCCCTTGATCTTGCCGCCATGCGCTTCGGATTTGGCCCAAACGACGAACACATCGGCGATCGGGGCGTTCGAGATCCACATTTTCGACCCGTTCAGCACATAGCCGCCCTCGGTTTTCTTCGCGACAGTCTTCATCGAGCCGGGGTCCGAACCGGCATCGGGTTCCGTCAGCCCGAAGCAGCCGATAAATTCGCCGGTTGCCAGTTTGGGCAGGTATTTCTGGCGCTGCTCTTCGGTGCCGTAAGCGTAGATCGGATACATCACCAGGCTGGACTGCACCGACATCATCGAACGATAGCCGCTGTCCACACGCTCGACCTCGCGCGCGACCAGACCATAGGTCACATAGCTGGACCCAATGCCGCCGTATTCCTCGGGAATGGTTGTTCCCAGCAAACCCATCTCACCCATCTCGCGAAAGATGGCCGGGTCGGTTTCTTCATTGGCAAACGCGGCAGTTACCCGAGACAGCAGCTTGTCCTGCGCGTAGGCATGTGCGGCATCACGAACCATGCGTTCGTCTTCGGCCAGCTGGTCTTCCAGCAGGAACGGATCGTCCCAGGTGAAGGGGCCAAGGTGCGGGGCGGATTGAGGTTTCATGCAAGTTTCCTTTCCACAGCGGTTTTCAGACGCGCAAGGCCCGCTGCAATTGTATCTTCAGCATATGCGAATGACAGGCGAAGATGGCCCGGCATCCCAAAGGCGCGGCCGGGCACCAGGGCAACGCCGGCATCTTCCAGCAACCACGTGCAGAATTCCGCGTCGCTGTCAAATGGTCCGCCTTGTTCCTTCAACAGGCCAGTGCAGGACGGAAAGGCGTAAAACGCCCCGTCCGGGGTGGAACAGCGCAGCCCGGGTACTGCGTTCAACCCGTCGACGACCAGATCGCGGCGCGCGGCAAAGAGGGCGCGACGCTCCTCCAGCAACTCGGGGTCGCAAGTGATGGCGGCCAGCGACGCCCATTGCGAGATCGAGCATGCCCCCGATGTGACCTGACCCTGAACAGCGACCATGGCGCTTATCAGATCGGACGGTCCGATCCCCCAGCCGATGCGCCATCCGGTCATCGACCACGCCTTGGCCACACCGTTGACGATCAGCATGCGATGGGTCAGCGCCGGGGCGGCTTCGGCCGCGGACGTGAAAGGTGCAAAGCTGAGATGGCGATAAATCTCATCGGCCAGAACCCAGACCTGCGAGTGACGCTCCAGCACTTTTGCCAGCCCCGCAAGTTCTTCCTTCGAGTAAATCGCGCCCGACGGGTTCGAGGGTGAATTCAGCATCAGCCAGCGCGTGCGCGGTGTGATGGCGGCCTGCAATTGTTCAGGCAGCAGTTTGAAGCTCTGCTCCATCGGGCAAGGCAGAACAACCGGCACCCCACCTGCCATCCGGACAATATCGGAATAGCTGGTCCAATAGGGGGCGGGCATGATGACCTCGTCGCCGGGGTTAAGGCTGGCCAGCATCGCATTTGCGATCACCTGTTTCGCGCCTGTCGATACGATGACCTGAGCCATCTCGGCACCTGCCTGTCGGGCAATTTCCGTGCGCAGTTCAGGCACACCCGCAGTGGGCGGGTACCTGGTTTTGCTCTCCAGTGCCGCTGAATGCGCAGCTTCGACCACATGGGGCGGCGTCGGCAGGTCCGGTTCGCCGGTTGACAGCGCCAGAATATCACGCCCTTGGGTGCGCAGGCGGGCGGCGGCCTCTGAGATCTGGACGATTTCCGACAATTCGATACCGTTCAACCGGTCAGCGCGCTGGAACACCATGAACTTTCCTCTGCAAACAGGTTCGGTTTTAGCCACAAAGTCACTTGAGAAAAATACGCCAATGAGTATCTTTTCAGTGACTAAAACTCATGAGTTCCATGCCCCGGATCAACTCACTGCCATCGCTGGCCCTTATGCGCAGTTTCGAAGCCGCCGCGCGCCATGAAAGCTATACCATGGCGGCCGAAGAGCTTGGCGTGACGCAAAGCGCGATCAGCCGCCAGGTCCGAGAGCTTGAGGCCGCGATTGGCGTTACGCTGTTTCGGCGGGTTGGACGCGCAGTGCGCCTTTCCAAAGCGGGGCGGGCCTTGCGGGACGAGCTGGCAGGTGATCTTGAACGTCTCAGTGGTACGATCAACCGTGCGATTGCAGCCGGAGACGGTGCGTCGCTTTTGACCCTGGCCGTCCTGCCCACCTTTGCGACACGGTGGTTGGTGCCGCGCCTGCCGGATTTCAAAACGCGTCATCCCGGGATCGAACTGGATCTGCACTCTTACACGACGCCTTTCAGCCTTGAAGAACGACGTATGGATCTGGCCATCCATTTCGGGCAGGAGGATTGGCCGGGCGCGCAATTGCGCAGGTTGTTCCCCGAGCATCTGGTGGTCACGGCAGCACCCGCGCTGCTGAGACGTCACAGGCTGGACACCCGCGCGCAAACCTTTGAGCTGCCGCTTTTGCATCTGACCTCGCGCCCCGAGCTGTGGTCTACCTATCACTCTCAGATCGGGCTGGATCCGGGAGCGGTTTTTCCGGGGATGCGGTTTGATCAGTTCTCGATGCTGATCGAGGCCGCCGTCGTCGGTTTGGGTGCCGCCATTCTGCCCTCGTATTTGATTGAAGAAGAGCTGGCGTCCGGTGTTCTGACCGAAATCGGCCAGATCGCCAACACGTCGAACAGCGCCTATTACATCGCGACGCCAACAGGTCAGAAGAACGACGCCGTTCAAGTTTTTGCAAACTGGATCAGCAAGCAGACGCGGGCACGCGCGTAACTGGTCAAATACAGAAGATCGAACTCATTGCCCGCAGGCACATCTCAGGCGAAAATCTGTTTGAGCCAGGTTTCAAACATCTGTTTTGCAGCAGAGTTCGCGTTTGATCTCTGACCATCGACAAGGAAATGGCTCTGTTCGATTGGAACGGCGTCCCCGACAATCGCGATGGACCTTCCGGCCTTGATTGCGGTTCTGGCAAAGCGCTCAAGGATTACCGCGTAACCTCCACCTTCCGCCACGATGTCCACGGCGGCAATTGTCGTGTCCACGGTGAAGCAAGACGCCGCAGGAGAATATTCTGTGCCGAAAGCGGAAAAATACCGGTGCCACATGTCCTGAAATCCCAAAATCTGTATCTGGGGTTTGACCAGCAGTTCTTCCGTCGAAGGCCATTTCCGATCTCGTGATCCGGCTGCAACCGGAACGATACGCTCATCCGAGATCTTGCTGAACGGCCCGTCGTTCCATTCCCCGTTTCCCAAACGCAGCTCGACATCGACGTTTTCCCTGCCCGCGGATTCTGCCCAGATATTTGAAACCAACCTGATCGATACACCCGGGTGTGCGCGTGAAAACTCGGGCAATCTGCCGGCAAGGAACAAGCTGGCCGTGGAAATCGGCACACGCACGACCAGCTCGTGCTTGTGACTGGAGCCAAACAGGCTTGCGGTCGACAAGTCGATGTCGCCCAAGGCACGCCGAACTGAAAACGCATACGCCTGCCCGACCTCTGTCAGGCTGAGGTTGCGCGCGGCACGAAAGAACAAAGGGCAGCCCAGCTGTGCTTCCAATGAGCGGACGTGCAGGCTCAGGGCCGTCTGTGTGATGCCAAGCTCTTCTGCCGCAGCAGTAAAGCTCATATGCCGTGCGGCACAGTCAAAAGACCGCAGCCAGACCAGATTGGGCGATTTTGACATTTCCAGCACCAAAAAATTTTATGGATACCGGCGATATTTATTCGTTTTACATGCTGCATTCAACGCCCGTAGATTTCATCAGGGAAAAACAGCGCTGGTCCTCTGATTGGCCACTGGAAAGGGAACGCAGGTATGAAAGTTGGATTTATCGGCCTTGGAAATGTCGGCGGGAAACTCAGTGGCAGTTTGCTGCGCAATGGCGTTGATTTGACCGTACATGATCTGAACTCTGACCTGGTGTCAGGTTTCGTCGACCGCGGGGCAAAGGCTGCCGAGAATCCGGCACAACTGATGCGGGATTGTGATGCGGTGATCACCTGCCTGCCTTCTCCGGCGGCTTCGGACGCTGTGATGCAGGACATGCTGCCCGAAGTGACCGCGGGCAAAATCTGGATGGAGATGTCCACCACGGATGAAGCAGAGGTCAAGCGTCTGGGTGCGATGGTGAAGGAACGCGGTGGCGCTGCCGTCGATTGTCCGGTCTCGGGGGGGTGTCATCGGGCGGATACCGGCAACATTTCGATTTTTGCCGGATGTGATCGCGCCACGTTCGAACGTATTCTGCCCTTTCTGACCACGATGGGGCGTCGCATCCTTCATACCGGTGAGCTGGGATCTGCTTCGGTGTTGAAGGTGCTGACCAACTATCTGGCCACTGCAAACCTGATCACCTGTTCAGAGGCGCTTGTGGTCGCCAAGGCCGCCGGAATGGATTTGAATACGGCGTATGAGGCAATGAAGATCAGTTCGGGAACATCCTTCGTGCATGAAACCGAAAGTCAGGTCATCCTCAACGGATCTCGCGATATCTCGTTCACGATGGACCTGGTGTTGAAGGATATCGGCCTGTTTCAGGAGGTGGCGGATCGCGCCGGGGTGCCGCTGGAGGTCAATCCGCTGATGATCGAGATTTTCAAGGACGGGATCGAGAAATACGGCCCTCGTGAGTTTTCCCCCAACATCATCCGCCGGCTCGAAGACAAAACCGGGCTGGATATTCGCGCGCCGGGGTTCCCATCGGAAATGCTGGACGATGAACCCGAAGAGCCAGGTTACGAAGTGATCCCGCAAGGATCTGACCTGAAGGCCGCCGAATAGGGCGGTGCGCGGCGGGCAGGAAACGGATCTACAGCATGGCGGATCATCATTCTTGCGCCGTTACATTCGCCGACATGGGGGGATCCTGCACCACGCCTGAAGCAAATCGGCTGGAACGTCTGGCCGTTTTTCGTGCCGCCGTTTCTGAGGGGAACGGTTCGCTTTCCGCTGCCGGTGTCCGCAAGAAACCGGATGGGCGGGGCAGGTTGCGCAAGGCGCTCGATAACCACCGCCCGTTCCACGAATAGGTCACATCATGTATCGCCGGCCATCACGCAAATATCCTTACGAGCCGCCTCCGGCCTGGTCCTGAAAAAGGCGACTTTATTCAGGAAAGGACAATCACGTGACGACCCAAGACGCGAACCGTCAGGACACCACCAAGGCGCCGCCCGAGCCCGGCCCCATGAGCCGCGAATGGCATTGGCACCCGGACTTGCCGGTGAAATACGCCCCGTACTGGAACTGGCCGCCGAAAATCGGCGTCCTGGCGAAATGGGTTTGGCAGAACTGGCTTCAGTTCTCGGATCGCTCGATCTTTCTGGCCTTGGCCTTCCTTGTGGCCTTCTGGGTACAACCCGTCGATGCCGGGCAGGCCTCGTTTGCCCCGGGCTGGATGTCATGGGTATTCATTCGGAACTGGGTGCTGCTGTTGATCGTCGCCGGTGGTCTGCACATGTGGTTCTACGGCGTTGACGGGCAGGGAAAGCTGCTGAAATACGACCCACGGCCTTACATGAAGCGCAAGAACGCTTTGTACAAGTTCGGCTATCAGACCTGGGACAACATCTACCATTCGATGGTCTTTGGCGCGACATTCCTGTCGATGCTGGAGTGCTTTCTGCGCTGGATGTACGCCAACGACTATATCGCCACGCTCAGCTTCGCGGCGCATCCGGTCTGGTTCGTGCTGCTGTTTCCGATCCTGGCGATCTGGCAGAGCTTTCATTTCTACGTGGTGCATCTGTTTCTGCACCAGCCGTTCATCTACAGACATGTTCACGCCGTGCATCATCGCAACGTCAACACCGGCCCATGGTCGGGCATGTCGATGCATCCGGTCGAGGCTTTGGGGTATCTCAGTGCCATCCTGATCGTGCTGGTACTGCCCAGCAACCCGGTGCACATGATCTTTCTGGGGTATTGGCTGATGTTGGGTGCCGCCTCGTCTCATTCCGGGTACGAGGCCATCTGGGCGCGCGACCGTCAGGCGTTGTTGATCGGGGCGTTTTTCCACCAATTGCATCACCGGTATTACGAATGCAATTACGGCAACGCGGAAATGCCCTGGGACAAGTGGTTCGGAACCTATCATGATGGCTCGGAAGAGGCCACGAAACGGACTCGCAACCGCAAACGTGACATGCACGCCAAACAGAGCGGCAGGCAACGCGACGCGCGCGCAGATGGCGCTGCCTCGGTCGATCGTTTGTCTTGCCCGACGACGCTTGACTGAACCGACCCCGTTGGCGAAATCCTGACCCTGAACGAAACTGGGCGCGCGGGGCCGGATGGCATTTCCTTCGAGCCCGATTATACTGGGCAAATGAAAGATACCGCTCCAGACTGGTTTGAAACCTGTGTCAGCCGGCTGACCACGACAAGCACCCAGCGGGTGTGGTCTGTTCTGGTCACGATTTTCGGCGATCTGGCACAGGATGGATCAGATCAGATCAGCGGATCACTCATCACCGCGCTTACGCGTCTGGCGGGGATCAGGGCCGAGGCCACGCGTGTTGCGTTGCATCGGTTGCGCAAGGAAGGCTGGATTGAAAGCACGCGGGTTGGTCGGAACAGTGTGCACAGGCTGACCAGCTTTGGCCGCCGTCAAAGCGTTGCAGCCGCACCGCGTATCTATTCCCGCGACCCGAACATGCCGGATATCTGGCATGTCCTCATCGCCAGCAACTCGGAAAGTTCCCGAAAGGAATTGTCGGACCTGATGCTGACAGGGGATTACTTCTCGCTGAATGCGTCCACGGCCATGGCGCCCGGGCCGATGCCGGATGATCTTGAGGAGCTTCTGGGTTTCGAGAGCGACACGATGTCCGTCCCGAACTGGCTTCGCGACCTGTGCGGGCCGGAGCCGTTGAAAACCGCCTATGATCAGTTCTGGGATGCCATTCAGATTGTTGAGCGGCTTTTGCCCGCAGAGGGGGCGGGCGATCCGATGCGGTCGGCGGTTCTGCGCGTACTGGTGGTGCATGCCTGGCGACGTATCGTTCTGCGCCACCCAAGCCTGCCACCGGTTTTCCTGCCGGACGACTGGAAAGGCGCCGCATGCAGAGAAGCTGTCTCGCACTTGTTGGACAGGCTGCCGCGCCCCTCGCTATCGAGCTTGGAAGCCGAGCTGATGGACTGACCCACAGCGGGGCAAAGTTCGGGCGAGCTGCTGGATGTCCTGCCATTGTTAAGAAGGGCTGCGTCGTCTTTTTTGCAGTCAAGAAAACCTCTTTGGTCAGCAGTCACCTTTAATGTTACAAGATGTGCGATACATGAGAAGATTGAGTAACATAAGACTTGCATCGAATCAGGGGAAGATTTATTAACCGACCAGACGGTTGATATTGTTCCGTGGGAACAGGAGTACTCTAAGATGGACGCTTTCATTTGTGACGCGACGCGCACTCCGATCGGACGCTACGGAGGAGCGCTTTCGTCGGTCCGCACAGATGATCTGGCTGCTCTGCCGTTGGCGGCATTGAAGGCGCGCAACCCTCAGGTCGACTGGGCCAGTGTTGACGACGTGATCTATGGCGATGCCAATCAGGCGGGCGAGAGCAACCGAAACGTTGCGCGTATGGCGGCGCTGTTGGCGGGTTTGCCGATTGACGTTCCGGGAACGACGGTGAACCGTCTGTGTGCCAGCGGCATGGACGCCGTGGGAATGGCGGCGCGCGGCATCAAGGCGGGCGACTATGATTTGGTCATTGCGGGTGGCGTGGAAAGCATGTCACGCGCGCCGTTCGTGATGCCCAAGGCAAGTTCGGCGTTCACTCGCAGCAACGCGGTTTACGACACCACGATCGGATGGCGTTTCGTGAACCCGAAGATGAAGCAGGCATACGGCGTCGACTCCATGCCGCAAACGGCCGACAATGTCGCCGAAGATTATGGTATCAGCCGGGAAGACCAGGATGCCTTTGCCGCGCGCAGCCAGTCCCGCTGGGCCGCCGCGCATGCCGCTGGGGTGTTCAAGGATGAAATTACCCCGGTTTCGGTTCCCCAGCGCAAGGGCGATCCGATTGTCGTTGATACGGACGAGCACCCGCGCCCGGGAACTACGGCAGAAAAACTCGCGGGTCTGAAAGGTGTGAACGGGCCCGACAAAACCGTGACGGCGGGGAATGCGTCCGGTGTGAATGATGGCGCGGCAGCGATCCTGATGGCGAATGAGGCCGCAGCAGCCAAGAACGGTCTGACCCCGATGGCCCGTGTGGTTGGCATGTCGGTTGCGGGTGTTGCGCCACGTGTGATGGGCATCGGCCCGGTGCCGGCCAGCCGCAAGGTGCTGGCCCGCGCAGGGCTGAGCGTGGATCGGATGGACGTGATCGAACTGAACGAGGCGTTTGCGTCTCAGGGCCTTGCCACCTTGCGCGAGCTGGGTCTTCCCGACGATGCGCCCCACGTGAACCCCAACGGTGGCGCAATAGCGCTGGGCCATCCCCTTGGCATGAGCGGTGCGCGTCTTGTGCTGACCGCGGCCTATCAATTGAAACGTACCGGCGGGCGCTATGCCCTGTGCACCATGTGTGTGGGTGTCGGGCAGGGTGCGGCCCTTATACTTGAACGCGTGTAACGGAGGAGACGGGACATGTATGCTCAGATGGTAGAATCCGAAGCGTCGAATGAAGATCCGGACAAGCTTGCTGAATTCCAGGCGCGGATCGACGCGGATATCAAGATCGAGCCAAAGGACTGGATGCCGCACGGGTATCGGAAGACGCTGATCCGTCAGATTGGACAGCACGCTCATTCCGAGATTGTGGGCCAATTGCCCGAAGGCAACTGGATCACGCGCGCGCCGACGCTGGAGCGGAAGGCGATCCTTCTCGCCAAGGTGCAGGACGAGGCCGGGCACGGTCTTTACCTGTATTGTGCCGCCGAAACGTTGGGTGTCAGCCGCGATGAACTGACCGAGATGCTGCTGGATGGCCGCATGAAATATTCGTCGATCTTCAATTACCCGACCTTGAACTGGGCCGATATCGGTGCCGTCGGGTGGCTGGTTGACGGGGCGGCGATCATGAACCAGGTGCCGCTGCAAAGAACGTCCTACGGGCCGTATTCGCGCGCCATGATCCGCATCTGCAAGGAAGAAAGCTTTCACCAGCGCCAGGGTTACGATGCCATTCGCAAAATGGCCGAAGGTACGCCCGAGCAACGCAAGATGGCGCAGGATGCGATGAACCGCTTCTGGTACCCGTCACTGATGATGTTCGGCCCCTCCGACAAGGACTCGGTGCATTCGGCCCAGTCGATGGCTTGGAAGATCAAGATCAATACCAATGACGAGCTGCGCCAGAAATTCGTCGACCAGACTGTGCCGCAGGCTGAATATCTGGGTTTGACAATCCCTGATCCGGATCTGAAGTGGAATGAAGAGCGGGGGCATTACGACTTTACGGAACCCGACTGGTCGGAATTCTTTGGCGTGATCAAGGGCAACGGCCCCTGCAACGTGGATCGGCTGGCCGCGCGCAACAAGGCATGGGACGACGGCAAGTGGGTCCGTGACGGGCTGCTGGCCCACGCCCGCAAGAAACAGGCCGGCAATCTGGCTGCTGAATAAGCTTACCCTGAGGAGGATACCCGATGAATACCGAATGGCCCCTGTGGGAAATCTTCATCCGCGGTCAGCATGGGATGAGCCACCGACATGTCGGTTCGCTACATGCCCCTGACGCGGAAATGGCAATCAAGAACGCGCGCGATGTCTACACCCGCCGCAACGAAGGCGTCTCGATCTGGGTGGTCGAAGCCAACAACATCTCGGCGTCGTCGCCCAGCGACAAAGGCCCGCTGTACGAACCGAGCCAAAGCAAAGTTTACCGCCACCCGACTTTCTTCGACATTCCCGATGAAGTGGGGGCAATGTGATGACCCGGGACGAGGCATTTCTGCAATTCCTGCTGCGGATGGGGGACAACACCCTGATCCTCGGCCATCGTGTCAGTGAGTGGTGCGGCCATGCGCCGGTTCTGGAAGAAGACATAGCGCTGGCCAACACTGCGCTGGACCTGATTGGCCAGACCCAGATGTGGCTGGGCCTTGCCGGAGAGGCGGATGGTGGCAAAAGCGCCGACGATCTGGCCTTCCTGCGCGACGCCTGGGATTTCCGCAACGTGTTGCTGGTCGAGGTGCCGAACGGCGATTTCGGCCGTACGCTGATGCGTCAATTCCTGTTCGATGTATGGCACTCGATCATGCTGGGGCGCCTGATGGCTTCCTCGGACGAGCGGGTCGCGGCAATCGCCGCCAAGGCCAGCAAGGAAGTGACCTACCATCTGGAACGTTCGGGCGACACGGTTGTCGGGCTTGGCGACGGAACCGAGGAAAGCCATGTACGGATGCAGGACGCACTGGATTACCTGTGGCCCTATGTGGGCGAGATGTTTGCCAGCGACGAGGTGGACGCCCAGATGGTCGCCGGAGGTATCGCTCCGAATCCGGCGGATTTGCGAGAGGAATACGACGCTCTGGTTGAGCGTGTCCTCAATCAGGCAACTCTGACCATTCCGGAAAGCCGTTTTGCCCATAAAGGCGGCCGCGACGGGCGCATGCATACCGAACATCTGGGCCATCTGCTGACGCAGATGCAATGGCTGCAACGCGCCTATCCCGGAGCAAAGTGGTAAAAGCGGATGCGGGTCTCGACTGACCAGATATGGAGCTGGCTGGATGCCGTGCCCGATCCCGAAATCCCGGTGATCTCCGTCGTGGATTTGGGCATTGTGCGCGATGTGCGCTGGGACGCTGACACGCTGGTCGTAACCGTCACGCCAACGTATTCCGGTTGCCCGGCGACATCCATCATCAGTATGGATATCGAAACCGCCCTGCGCGATCACGGCATCGGGGATCTGCGCATAGAAACCAGCATTTCACCCGCCTGGACCACAGATTGGCTTAGCGAAAAAGGCCGCGCCAAGCTAGAAGATTATGGCATTGCGCCGCCGCAACCCGCGGGCGGCCCGGATCGCTGCCCCCATTGCGGCAGCAAAGCAGTCGAAAAGGTCAGCCAGTTCGGCTCGACCCCGTGCAAGGCCCATTGGCGCTGCGCGGACTGTCTGGAACCCTTTGACTATTTCAAGTGCATCTGAGGAGGAGCACCGGATGGCACGTTTTCACGACCTGAAAGTCACCGACATCCACAAAACCATCCGCGATGCGGTTGTCGTTACGCTTGAGCCCGTTAACGGCGCAGCGGAACAGTTCGACTTCGCCGCCGGCCAGTACCTGACGTTCCGGCGCGAATTCGACGGTGAAGAACTGCGCCGCTCCTATTCCATCTGTGCCGGCAAGGATGACGGTGTTCTTCAGGTTGGCATAAAACGTGTCGAGGGTGGCGCATTCTCAAGCTGGGCAAATGAGGACCTCAACATAGGTGACGTCGTGCAGGCGATGCCGCCAATGGGCAATTTTCACGTGCCCATCGATGCGGATGCGGAAAAACAATACGTTGGCTTCGCCGGCGGATCGGGGATCACGCCTGTTCTGTCGATCCTCAAAACTACGTTGGCCCGCGAACCCAAATCCCGATTTACGCTGATCTATGCCAACAAGGGCATCAACACGATCATGTTCCGTGAGGAACTGGAGGATCTGAAGAACCTCTATATGGGCCGGCTGAACGTCATCCACATTCTGGAAACCGACGCGCAGGAGATTGACCTGTTTACCGGTCTGGTAACGCAGGAAAAATGCCGTGAGCTTTTCAAGCACTGGATCGATGTCAAGAATACAGACACCGCATTCATCTGTGGCCCAGAGCCGATGATGCTGGGTATTGCCGCCGCTCTGCGGGAACACGGACTTGAGGACAGCCAGATCAAGTTCGAACTCTTCGCCAGCGCCCAGCCGGGTCGGGCCAGGCGCACGGCAGACGCGGCCGACGCAGGCACGCAGGCAAACCAGACCAGTGCTTCGATCACACTCGACGGCGCGACGCAGACCGTCACCTTGCCGAAGGATCAGTCCATTCTGGATGCCGCCCTGGAAAATGCCATGGACGCGCCTTACGCCTGCAAGGCCGGGGTCTGTTCAACCTGCCGCTGCCGTGTTCTTGAGGGCGAAGTCGAGATGCTCGCCAATCACGCGCTGGAAGATTACGAGGTCGAAAAAGGTTACGTGCTGAGTTGTCAGGCTTACCCGGTGACCGACCGCGTGGTCGTGGACTACGACCAGTAAAGGGAGAGGATCAATGACCGACGCCATGACACTTGACAGCTATCTGGCCGCAGGCGGAGTGCTGACCAATCCGACCAACGTACCGCCGCGTTACCGCGCCGAGCTGATGAAACTGATGGCTACGTTTGTAGACAGCGAACTCGCAGGTGCCGCAGGGTTTGCTGATGTCATCAACAAGGGCCCCGGCATAAAGGAACGCATCGCGGCGGCGAAGATCGTGTTGGAAAAGACGGACCATGCGGACAGGGTTCTGAAAATCATGGGTGAGTTCGGCGCCGACACGGATCGTTATGCCACGCATCACCCGTGGACTGCCCGGTTGGATCGAAAAGCGGATATCGGCGCGACCCGCAGCGAACATGACATGCGGCTTGCGGTGTTCAATTATCCGATTTCCGGTTGGACTGATGCCGTCGCCATGAACCTGCTGATGAGCCGTGCCGTGGCAGAGCAACTGGCGGAGTTCTCGACCGTCTCTTACCAGCCACTGGCCGAGGCTTTCCGGCAGATCGCACCGATCGAGGCGCATCACGGCGAACTGGCGTTGGAAGGCGCTGTGAAGCTGGTTGAAAACGGAGCGTCGCAAGACATGCAAGACGCTGTGGACTATTGGTGGCCACGCGTAGCAGTGTCTTTCGGGAGGGATGACCCGAACCGATTTGAGCATCTGAGATCACTTGGTTTGCGCCATAGCACCAACGCTGCCCTTCGGGAACGTTGGGCTCGGTCAGCGGACGAAGCTCTGAAACAGTTGGGTTTGAAATCACCCTCATAGTGCCACGATGCATCCAATTTCAAGGTACTTCAGGGTACACGTCCTAGAAAACAGAGCGGTGACACGCGTGATCCTTTCTGGTTGACTGACGAGCAGGAGGCCAGGCTCGCCCCCTTCTTAGCAGGGTCGCGTGCCACGCCTCGGGCTGATGACAAACGGGTATTAAGCGGGACTATCTTCATCAATCGCAATGGTTCGCGGTGGCGCGACACTCCCAAAAAAACAGAGCGTACAACTCGCTTTACAGCCGGAGAAAGCGTTGGTGCGAGAAAGGTATCTTCGCCCGAATGTTGGCCGGCCTTGTTGCCGGGCAGGGCGAGAAGAAGAAGACTGTGATGATCCCTCTCGTGACATCATTGGCGTGCTACCCTGTTGGGCAATAGGCGCGACCTGTTCCAGGATCTTCCAATCAGCGATCGCACCCGCAGCAACCGTCGTTTACTGGTTAGGAATCGCGACCCCAGAGCCTGTTTTGAAGTTCATGGTTTTCTTTTCGTCGGTCGCTCCATTCTGATAGTTCTGTTTACATTTGCGCATCACCTTGCATACGATCCGGTTGAATTCTTTCGATTGTTCTAACGCAAAGGTTTGATGCCATGGCAGAAACGCTGGACCTGCATAAGTTCGAGAACCTAAGTCCTTTCCAGATCAAAGACGAACTCATAAAGCTGGCGCAGAGAGAGTCGCGCCAAATGGCGCTGCCATATTTGAACGCAGGGCGCGGCAACCCGAATTGGATCGCTACCAAGGCACGAGAGGCGTTCTTCCTTTTGGGTCAGTTCGCGATGACCGAAGCACAGCGACATCGCAATGAACCACAAGTTGGACTAGCCGGTATGCCACAAGGGCCGGGATGTTACGAACGGCTCAAGGAATACTGCGCCGACACGTCGGAAAAAAACGGTCCTCCAGGCGCAGATACTTTGGTGGCCGTGGTGGACTTTGCGATTGAAAAATTTGGTTTCACAGCAGACGATTTCGTACTCGAATTGACCGACGGTATCATTGGCGACCACTACCCGATGCCGGACAGGTGCTTGGAACACAATGAGGCGATCGTCCACGAATACGTGATGTGGGCAATGTGCGCAGGCCATCGGCCCGACGCAAAGTTCGATATCTACGCAGTAGAGGGCGGAACTGCTGCAATGTGCTATATTTTCAAGGCGCTCAAGAACCAGCGGTTGCTTAATGCAGGCGACACAATTGCATTGGGCACGCCGATCTTCACGCCTTATCTGGAGATGCCAGTGCTTGAAGATTACGGGTTGAATACTGTGGATGTGTCTTCTGCTGAAGAAGATCATTTTCAACTTAACGACAACGATTTTGAACTGTTGGCCGATCCCAAAGTCAAAGCGCTGTTCTTGGTCAACCCAGGGAATCCATCCTCTGTCGCGATCAGCCCCGAAGTCATGACCCGACTCGTGGACTTCGTAAAGACCCGCCGTCCTGACCTGATCATATTGACAGATGATGTCTACGGCACCTTCGTACCTGACTTTCAATCGGTGATGGGGCACCTTCCTGAAAATACGATCGGGGTTTACTCCTACTCGAAGTATTTCGGTTGCACGGGCTGGCGTCTGGGCGCAATTCTGGTGGCCGAGAACAACATCTTCGACAAGATGATTGCTGAGGCACCGGACGAGACCAAAGCTGTGGTGAACGCCCGGTATGAATCGCTGACACCCGACCCGTCGTCGTTCAAGTTCATTGACCGGATCGTCGCCGACAGCCGGGATGTCGCACTAAATCACACTGCGGGTTTGTCGGTGCCACAACAAGTGATGATGACATTATTCTCGCTTGTCGAGTTGATGGACCAAGAGAAAGTTTATCAGAAGTTCTGTTGGGGTATCTTGAAGCACCGTTTTGATGAACTGGTCGACGGATTGGGCGTTGAAGTCGCCGACAACCCGTTGTTCGACAAGTATTATGGCATCATAGATTTCGAGTTCTGGCTGCGGAAATACGTCGGCGAAGATGTGGTCGAATGGATCAAGGAAAACGTTCACCCGTTGGATATCTCGTTCAAACTGGCGCAGGACCACGGAATCGTGCTGTTGAACGGGTCCGGTTTTGATGCGCCCAACTGGTCTGCACGCGTGTCTTTCGCCAATTTGGACGACAGCGCCTATCGCCAGATCGGTCGCGCTGTACGGGCTGTGGCCGTTGGATATGTGCAGGCTTATCGCGCGTCAAAAGGATTGCCGTTGCACGGTTAAAAACATGGCCGCTGAGGACGCAGGCGACCCAAACTATCAGCCTGTCTTCTCAGCGGGTCATGTCCTAGCCACATGCCACATAGTCGCGATCGAAAGTTGAGGTAATTCTGAAGCGACTTACGGTACGAACGCCACAACGAGCGGGCCCCAGAGCGTCAAAAAGATATTTGCAACCGCATAGGTCATGGTGAACGCTGGCGTGGGGGTGGAGTTCCCTGCCTTTTCAAGCAACGTGGCAAACCCCGGGTTCCCGGACCGGGAACCGGTAACAACCGCGCAGGCTTCGACCGGGTTTTTGATGCGCAAGACATAGTAGTTAATAGGGAATTGAACAATCATTGGCATCATTGTGACCAGGACTCCCAACAGAAGCAGGGTAACGCCGTACTGTTGAATTGCTTCCAGAGCAGGTTTACCGGCATTCAAACCAACAACCCCGACGAATACCGCCAATCCGAAACTCTGCAGAAAATTTGCGGCCCCATGGTTGATCCCGCCGATCTTTGGTCGGCGAATACGCAAATACCCGATTATCAACCCTGTCACGAGGCACCCAAGGCCCGAGCCGAGCGACACTTTGGTTCCAGCGATCACGAAGCTGATTTCGCCAATCAAATAGCCAATTGCCACACCAATCCCCAGCGCGATGAAATTTGTGGCCGAAGCCAATGGCGGTACGTATCCCGCCTCTTTTGCCGCTCGGTTCAAGTCGTCTTTGTGGCCGACGATGCAGATCTCATCGCCTGCATGAATTTCGGTATTTTGCAACACCGGCACTTCGTGACCCATTCGGGTAATTTTTGAGATGTGAACGCCGCGTCGTTGATCGGCTGTCAGGGCTTCGCGTAATTCGGCAAGAGTTTTACCTGTCAGTTTCCGATTTGTGACAACAACATTTCGACGTTCTTCCACTACCGTCAATTCAGGTGGGTACTCACCAATTTCTCCGCTTGCACTACCTTCGAACCGGGTCAGGGTTGTAACAAGCCCCGATACAACGATGACGTCTCCTGGGCTGATAATCATGTCCGGTTTGGGATCTAACGGCGCACCTTCATGCAGAATTTTCTCGACGATCAGGTCGCCGTCGTAAGTGTTTTCGATGGATTTAACTGACTTTCCTGCAATCGAGGCGTCGGAACCTACCTGATAGGCGCGGGCGTTAAAGCGGTTCATTGGGAGGAACTCGCCTTCTTCCAGTTTGCGGCCACCTCCGCTGAGTTTTTGGGCCAGCTTAATCGCCTCTTTACGCAGATCCACGCGCATTATGATTGGAATGACACTCACCGCCAAAATTGGCCCGATCGAGCCGAAGATGTAAGTGACTGAATATCCCACGGCGATGTTGGTTTTGAGCTTTTCCGCTTCGTCAGCGGCCAGCCCAAGCAGGTCGATGGCATTTCCAGCGGTACCAATGATTGCGGATTGCGTAAGCCCTCCTGCAGCCAGCCCGGCGGCCAACCCTTTGTCCAACCCAGCCAAACGGGCGACGACCACCACAAAGAAAAGTCCCCAGACAGTCATCATAAATGCAGCCAGTAACTTGGTAAGTGCGGTTCGGTTCAGAGCTGCAAAAAATTGAGGGCCACCATTATAGCCGACCATAAAAATGAAGAGAGAGAAGAAAATATTCTGGACATCGGTGCTCAGGTTAATGCCCCCGATTTGACCTACAAGAACGGCCACCAAAAGGGTTCCGGCGATGCCACCAAGTTCGAACTTGCCGACCCTGAACTTTCCAACGCCATAACCTAAGCCCAGACAAAGAAACAGCGCCATAATCGGGAAGGTACGAAGCTGCTCAGAAATCAATTCCATTTTGAAATCTCCTGCGTCTCTCTTCAGGGTCGTTCCGATCAAGATACAGTGACTAACTATATTGAAAACAAAAAAACAATGTGACTGACGTAGCGCGAGGATTTAAGAGCACAGCGCTTCGCATCTCTATTCCGGCGGAAAGGTTTCGAAAAGTGTTATTGTAATTTGGTCAGGATTCCTAATCAGTGGATGACGGTTTCTGTGAGTGCGATCGCTGATTGGAAGACCCCGGAACAACGGTGATGGCGGGTTGCCGCACGCCTCCAGTTCTTAAACCCGCCAAACATAGTCTCGATGCAGTTTCGACCCTTGTACCGCGCTTGTTTTCCTTGACTAACATCACGGCCAGGTTCCTCAAGCAGCCAATCCACATTTGGGATGCTACTGAGCAGAGCCCGGGCGTCGATGTAATCACTGTCGCTCCCGGCGGTCACGAACAGGTTGATCGGGCAATCCTGGCCATCGCAGGCGGGCATCAGCTTGGTATTCATGCCGCCCTTGGTGCGCCCGATCAGTCGGCCACGCCCCCCTTTTTTCGGCCATACTGGTCTCGGTGCCGTTTGCCATGAGATAGGTCGCGTCCATTGCCCGGCAGGGGATCGTGTTCTTCCTTTCGCCGTGCCCGGCAACCAGTTCGGCCAGCATCCGGGCGAAGATACCCTTCTTGCACCAACGCTTCCACCGGCTGTTTAGCGTCTTGTGAGTTCTGTATTCCTCGGGAGTATCGCGCCACCGCGAACCATTGCAGTTGATGAAGATAATCCTGCGTAACACCGGTTTGTCATCAACCCGAGGCCCGCCGTGCGACTTCACGAAGAAGGGAGCGTGCCTAGCCATCTGCGCGCCGGTCAACCAGAAAAAATGACGTGTGTCACCGCTTCGTTTTTCAAGCCGTGAACCGTGCCGCGCAGTGAATACGGATGCATCATGGCATTATATGTGAAGTAGCTGCCGATTTTTTCGGTCTGGGAGTTGATCCGCCCCGTTGAGCAGCCTCATCTGACTGGTCCAAATTGATTGTTGGTGCATTGTCGGCCTGCGATCCATTGGTATGATGGTTTCGGGCGCTGGCGGGCGATAGCCCAGTGCACTGTGGGGCC
>NZ_WQDQ01000006.1:0-270137 GCF_013033235.1 Ruegeria sp. HKCCA0235A
CTTCGGTCGCTTGTTTGCCATTCTCAGTCCTCCGTTTCCTAAACATAACGGTGGACCCGTTCAGTTGGGGAGGCTCATATCGCAACTTCAAAGAATGTCTGCCATCCGCCTTGTTCTTTAGAAAAACAAAGTGTTCTGGCGCAAAGAGTTACGGCGCAGCCCACACCGCCGCACATCTTTTGGGGACAGTGGGATTTGGACAAGCCAAACGCCCCTGTCCATCAGGGGTAAGACGCTGCCTTCCCCCTCGGGCAACCCTATTAGACAACACCGTGTCCTCGGCTGCGCCTGCGGGCCGCACCACTATTGTCGAATAGCATTGCCTCGCCCCCATCCGCGTTCGCCACGTGGCAGATCAGCAGGAACAAGCGCCTTCGGCGTCTGATCCGCAAATCAGCCCTGATTATCCCAAATGGGAAGTCAGGATCATTGAAATCGGTCTAGGTGCTGGATGAAGGAAGTGAGGCGAAAATGGCAAGGTTCTGTCGCTGGTGGCAGAACTATGTGTCGCCTGACACAAAGGAAAGTGGCGGACCGAGGAGGATTCGAACCCCCGACCCCTTGATTCGTAGTCAAGTACTCTATCCAGCTGAGCTATCGGTCCGCGTTGGTGAGGCGCTGTTTAGACCTGCTGCCCGAGACGTGCAAGCCGATTCTTCAAAAAAAAATCAAAAAGTCATGTCCCCGCGCGGAAGGCTGATTTCGAAGACAGTTCCCTCGGGTCCGGTCTCTTTCAAAACCAGATCCCCGCCATGGCCGCGCACCAGCTCCTGCGAGATTGCCAGCCCCAGACCCGAGCCACCCTTTCGGACCCCGCCCTGGAAAGGCGTGAACAGGTTTTCGCGCGCCTTGGGGGGAAGACCCGGCCCCGTGTCACGGATTTCGATGCACCAAGCATCGTCGTTTTCACACCCCGCAATGGTAACCCGGCCAGGTTTTCCGGAGGCAACCAGAGCCTGTCTTGCGTTGCGCACGAGGTTCATGATGACGCGGTACAATTGTTCGGGGTCGGCGCGGGCCACAAGCGCGTCCGGCACTTCGTTCACGATTTCGACGCAGGCATCGGCGACGGCGAGTTGTTCGCTGGCCGCGACATCCGCCGCGATTGCGCGGATCGGAACCATAGTCAGAGTGGGCGCGGGCTCTTCCGCGCGGCCAAAGGCCAATGTGCTTTCACAAAGGGACACGGCCCGGGTGATGGAATTCACCAGTTTCGGCGCCATCCGCCGCACCAGCGGATCATCGCTGGCCTCGATCCGATCGGTAAACAGCTGCGCCGACGTCAGGATATTGCGCAAGTCATGGCTGACTTTGGCTACGGCCCCCCCAAGCTGCGCCAGCCTTTCCCGCTGTTTGAGCGCCTGGGTCAGGTCCGTTTGCAGCATCTTCAGTGCCTCCTCGGCCTCTCGCAGCTCCGTCACCTTCGAATTCGGCGAGATTATGCCACGCGCGTCCTCTGGCGCACTGGCATAGCGCTGCATGTAGCCGACGACGCTTTTGATGGGCCGCACAAGTACGACGCGTACGGCGAGAAACAGGAAAAACGCCGTGATGATGGAGATCACAAAGGACAGACCGAGAATACGCAACCCGTAGTCAATCATCGCCGTTCGCAACGGTATGCTGTCCATGGTGACTTCGATCAGAAGGCCTGCCCCCTTGACCGGTTCTCCGATGACCCGGATGACTTCGTTTTCGGGTTTGAGAAAGCGGCTGATCGCATCCCGGATAAGAATCCAGGGGCTTGCATCCCGCAAATCGAACGTGCCGGCGATTGGATCGGGAATCGGCGACGACAGCATCAGTTGCCGAACCTCATCCCGTCGCAATACGACATTGTAGACGCCTGCGTTTGCCAGCAGTTCCGCCTCAAGATCTTCGGCCAGCATATCATCCGCCAGCAAAGCCAGCGAGGCGATCTGCGCGCGTTCGAGCCTGTTCAGCAGAAAGTCCTCGCGGAACCGAGCGATCGACGGGACAAAGATCAGAACCTCGGCCAACATGACGAAGACCGTCGTCAGGATCAGAAATCGGCCCGAAAGCGAGTTCAATTTGCGCCCCTCCTCAGGTCAGGGAATCCAGCGCTGGACGAACCTGACCACTCGTTTAACTGTCTGATTCTCAAACAGCCTTGGCGAGAAATAAGCACCCGCCACACGTTTGTTAAGCTCTCCGATCGTCGGATAGGGTGAAACCATGGCGGCGATCTGCCCCATCTTCAGGTTATTGGCCAAAGCCAACGACCACAAGTTGATCAACTCACCCGCCTGATGCCCGACGATTGTGGCGCCGACGGGTCGGCCTTTCACGACCATGACCTTGACGAAGCCTTTGGTTTTGCGCTCGGCAATCGCCCGGTCATTGTGGAGATAGTCAAAGCGGGCGATTTCGAGCTTTTTACCATGCACCTCGCGGGCCTGAGCTTCGGTCAGTCCGATCTGGGCCAGCTCCGGGTCCGTATAGGTGGCCCAAGGAATATGTTCCGTTTTCGCCCTGGACGGCAGACCGAACAGGGCCGAACGAATGATGACACCTGCATGATACCCTGCAACATGGGTGAATTGCAGGCCACCGGCCACATCTCCGATCGCATAGACGCGGCGATTGGTCGTGCGCAGCGCATCATCCGTCATGATGCCGGTTTTCGTGCGTTCAATTCCGGCTGCCTCCAGGTTCAGACGCTCGATATTGGCTTTGCGACCGGCAGCGATCAAAAGATGAGAGCCCCGGTGAATTTCACCGTTTTCGGCAACGACTTCCACAGCGCCCTCTGTTCCGCGCACCTGCGCGATCATGGCGTTTTCCCGGATGTCCACGCCTTCACTGCGCAGGGTATCCAGCACCACGGAGGCAGCCTCGGGATCGTCTTTGCCCAAGGCTTTGAGCCCTTCGACGACCGTCACCCTGCTGCCGAGGCGTATATGGGCCTGCGCCATCTCCATCCCGATCGGGCCGCCCCCGATGATCAGCAGGTGATCTGGCCGCTCTCTCAAGTCAAAGATGGTTTCGTTCGTATAGTAGGGCACCGTGTCCAACCCCGGAATCGGCTGCACCAGCGGTGATGAACCGGTCGCGATGACGATGCGACGTGCACAGATGACATGATCCCCGGCCTGCACCTTTTCAGGGGATAAAAACGTGCCATATTCGCGGATGACCTTCACGCCGAAGCCTTCGAACCGCTGCTGACTGTCCATCGGTTCGATCTGCGCGATCACATCATGAACATAATCCTTTACTGCGGCGTAGTCGACCTGAGGGATTGTATCAGCGATGCCAAAACGAACGGAATGCGCCTGAGCATGGGCCGCTTTGCCACTTGCGATCAGCGCCTTCGACGGGACACAGCCGAAATTCAGGCAATCCCCACCCATCTTGTGCCCTTCCAGCAGGACAACATCCGCGCCCATCTGGCTGACGCCCGCAGCGACGGACAATCCTCCGGACCCGGCGCCAATGACCAGGAGATCGGTTTTCAACTCTTTCATGGTTCAGGTGCCTCTTTTCGCGCGCAGTGCTTTGAAAACGATGGGCAAGGCGGCCAATACGCACAACCCTGTAATCGGCCCGATCACGAACGGTTCCCACAGCAACGAAACATCAGGCGTTTCCCCACGGTCGAATACACCGCCCAAACCGACCCCGATCCACGTGTACACGATACCTCCGGGGATGATGCCCAGCGCGGTCGTCAAAAGAAAATTGCGGAACTTCACACCGACCAAAGCCGGCACGAGATTGGCAACAAAGAACGGCACGACCGGCACCAGTCGCAGCAGAAACAACACCGAGATTTCGTTTTCCCGCAGACCGTCCTTCAGTTTCCTGACCGTGCCTTCTGATGATTCCAAGCGCGACGTCAGGGCTTCGCCCAAGCCCCAGCGCGCCGCCAGAAAGATCGCCGACGCACCGATGGTGGCGGACACGACATTGAAAACGGTTCCCGCAAAAAGACCGAAAAGAAAACCGCCCGTCATCGAAGCCACCGCGGCACCGGGAAGTGAAAAGGCCACAATGACGATGTAAATGGCGACAAAAGCGGCTGCCATGATCCAATAGTGACCGTCCCGCCACGCCAGAAGCGCCTCGCGATTGTCCCGCAAGGTCTCGAAAGTCAGGTAATCCCCAAGTGTGAAAAAGCCGACAACGGCAACGCTCAGGATTACAAGCAACGGAATGTGGCGCGCGAAACCATTGCGCGGCGCCTGGATTGTGTCGGACATCAGATTTTCCGGTTCTTTGTGCTTCATCTTGTGCCCAAGATGCGCTGACTGACGGGCCAGCAACAGGGGGATCACGGGGCCTTGATCTTTGTGGCACCGAATGTGAGAGATTTCGGCGATAAACGGGTATTTTGAAACCTTTTGCCGTTGCCGGTAACAGAATTGTTGCAAAAGCTGCGAAAACCTGGCCGTTGGGGTTTGACTTACCCCCCGCTTGGCAGTAGAGGACGGGCTTCGAACACTAGGGCCAGGCGAATCCGCGCCGCACCCGACCGCTATAGATTGGAGACGGAGCGATGAAACGCACCTATCAGCCTTCGAACCTGGTTCGCAAACGCCGCCACGGTTTCCGCGCGCGCATGGCCACCAAGGCCGGCCGCAAGATCCTGAACGCACGCCGCGCACGCGGCCGCAAATCGCTGAGCGCGTAAACCGCTCACCGATCAGGTTATGAACATGACGCCGCCGGAGGCCCCTGAGGTTGGTAGGAACCACCCCGGGAACAAGCCCCCGGCGGCGTCCGTTTGTGCATCTGCACCCCTGACCGTTCTCAAGAAGCGGTCCGACTTTCTGAAAGCGGCGCGTGCCCGCCGACAAGGCACGTCTTCGATGATGGTTCAGGCCCGCAAGCGCGCGCCCGGCGAGGGCGTCGGGATTCGCGTGGGCTTCACTTGCTCGAAAAAAGTGGGCAATGCCGTGGCCCGCAACCGCGCCAAGCGCCGTCTGCGCGAAGCCGCGCGGGCCGTGTTGCCCGAAGCCGGCCGCGACGGGTGGGATTACGTCCTGATCGGCCGCGCCGAGGTTACCGCCAACCGCCCCTATGACGCACTGTTGGACGACCTGCGCTATGCGCTCCGCAAGGTGCATGCGGCCGAAAAATGACCTTCCTGTCCCATATCGTCGCCCTGCCTGTTCGGGCGTATCGGCTGATCTTCAGCCCATGGGTCGGTTTCAACTGTCGCTACCAACCCACCTGTTCCGCCTATGCGCTTGAGGCGCTGGAGAAACACGGGGCGGTCAAAGGATCCTACCTGGCCGCTCATCGGATCTGCCGTTGCCACCCTTGGGGCGGCGACGGATACGATCCGGTACCTGACGACAAGCATAACGACCCTTCGTCCTGACCCCTCGTCAGACTTGACCGGCAAGTGCCGCGCCTGAACAGTTGGACCAGTCCAACCCGAGGTCCCGATGAAATCCCCAGCGCGCGATACCCTGCCAACCCACGATGTCCTGAACCAACCGCCCGCGCGCGGCGGCACCGATCTTTGGCTGTCTGATCCGGTCCTGCAAGACGCAGCAAAGACAGCGGGCGCGCGCGCTTTGGAGCTGGCGGCATATGGCAAAACACTCGGAACCGAAGAAACGCGGGAACTGGGGCGGGAAGCCAACCGGCATCCTCCAGAGCTGCGGCTGTTCGATCCCGGCGGTAGGCGCCTGGACGAGGTGCGCTTTCACCCGGCCTATCATCAGATGATGCAGATCAGCCAATCGGCGGGCTATGCCGCACTGGCCTGGGATGGACAGCCCGGAGGGCACGCGACCCATGCGGCGATGGTCTATTTGGCCGGACAGGTCGAACCCGGGCATTGCTGCCCGATGACCATGACCTATGCAGCAATCCCTGCACTGGCCGCCAATGAACACATTGCCTCACTCTGGCAGCCAAAACTCATGGCCCGCCACTATGATCCTTCGAAGAAACCGATCGGTCAAAAGACCAGCGTGACGCTGGGGATGGCCATGACCGAGAAACAGGGCGGTTCGGACATACGCGCTAATACGACCATTGCGACCCGCGACGGGGATCACTGGCGCTTGCGCGGGCACAAGTGGTTCTGTTCCGCGCCAATGTCGGATGGGTTCCTGACACTGGCGCAGGCGCCCGGCGGGTTGACCTGTTTTCTGGTGCCCCGCTGGCTCGAGAGCGAACGCAATGCGATCCACCTGATGCGTCTGAAGGACAAGCTGGGCAACAAATCCAACGCATCTTCGGAAATCGAGTATCATGACGCGCTGGCCTATCAGTTGGGCGAAGAAGGCGCGGGCGTGCGCACCATACTGGAAATGGTGCACCACACGCGGCTTGATACAGCCATGGCGCCGGCCGGGCTGATGCGTGCCGCGCTCAGCGCAGCGCATCATTGGGTGGAACACCGCAGCGCATTTCAGCGCCGATTGATTGATCAACCGCTGATGCGAGCGGTCCTGTCCGACCTTGTTCTGGACTGGGAAGGCGCTGTGACCCTGGGAATGCGTGTGGCGCAGGCATTTGACGGCCAGACACCCGAAGACAAGGCCTTTGCCCGGATCAGCGTCGCATTGGCCAAGTTCCTGAACAACAAGCGCTGCCCGGTCGTCGTCGTCGAGGCGATGGAAGTGCTGGGCGGCATGGGGTACGTCGAAGACACGCCCTTGCCCCTGATCTACCGTGAAGCGCCCCTGAACAGCATCTGGGAGGGGTCAGGCAATGTGATCTGCCTCGATATCCTGCGCACCCTGACGCGTGAGCCGCAGGCCGCCGAGGTTCTGGGAGCCGAATTGGATGCGGTGAGAGGCACGGACAGAAGATATGACGCAGCACTGACCGCGCATCGCAGCCGCTGGCCCGGTCTGCCGCCCGAGGCCGAAGCGCGCTGGTACGCTGAACGCACGGCACTGCTGCTGACGGCCTCGCAATTGCTGCGCCATGCGCCCGGCGCTGTGGCTGATGGCTTTGTTGCCACACGTCTTTCCGGTGACAGCGGCCGCATTCCCGGAGCAGTAGCCGGGTTGGATACCGGCGCCCTGCTGGCGCGGCTTGGCTGACCCGCCACTTGCCCGGTTGCGCCATCTGCTGTAGGGGCAGCGCATGTTTGATGATGCAGACGATATCCACCCGCTCTTTGCCGGCGCGCCCTCGACCACCGAGTTCAAGAAACTGCGCAAACGCATCGTGCGCCAGACCCGCGAAGCGATCGAGCAATACGGGATGGTGGACCCCTCCGCCCATGACAAGACCGGCACACCGCCGCGTTGGCTTGTCTGCCTGTCGGGCGGCAAGGACAGTTATACGCTGCTGGCCGTCCTCTACGAACTCAAATGGCGCGGATTGCTGCCTGTCGATCTTCTGGCTTGCAATCTGGATCAGGGACAACCCGGATTTCCGGCAACGGTCCTGCCAGAGTTTCTGGACCGCATGGGTGTGCCACACAGGATCGAGTATCAGGACACATACTCTGTTGTGATGGACAAGGTTCCGCAGGGCCGAACATATTGCGCTCTGTGCTCGCGACTGCGCCGCGGCAACCTGTATCGCATTGCCCGGGAAGAAGGCTGTTCCGCCGTCGTGCTGGGCCACCACCGCGACGATATTCTCGAAACGTTTTTCATGAACCTCTTCCACGGAGGCCGTCTGGCCACCATGCCACCGAAACTGGTGAATGAAGAGGGAGATCTTTTTGTCTTTCGCCCGCTTGCCCACGTCGCCGAAGCCGACTGCGAGAAATTTGCCAAGGCCATGCAGTATCCGATCATCCCCTGCGATTTGTGCGGCAGTCAGGACGGGTTGCAACGGCAGCAGGTCAAACAGATTCTCGATCAATGGGAATCGAACAGTCCGGGTCGGCGTCAGGTTATGTTCCGCGCGTTAACAAATGCACGCCCGTCGCACCTTCTGGATGCGAAACTCTTTGATTTTGTTAATCTTTCCGTAAACTCCGACGAAAAAGCGGAAAATTTGGAAGAAATACCGCTTCTGCGTTAACGACTGACTCAGACTGGTTTCCTAGGCTCGGCATACCATTCATGCCCAAGGTCAGGACCCGATGTGGAATCATCCTTTCGTCGACCGTATTATTGAAGCTTTGAGAAACGTGGCATACGGCCCAGCCGTTCTTGCCTTTGTTCCGGCAACAAGCCTGGGGGCGTTCTGGCTTGGCGGTGAACGCGCTTTGGTCGCGGTGGCCCTGGGCTTGCCCCTGATGATTGCCGGTATAGGCGCAATGGCCCCCAACCCGGCAGACAGGAAACGGCAACAGGGTGGCCTGCTGCCGAATGACCAGTTCGAAACCGTTCTGGCAGAGGTGCTCACGGATAGTCGCCGCAGCGGTGAAACGTCGGCCTGTTTCGCTGTGATCCTGGACGACTATATGCAAATGCTCGATCTGCATGGCCAAGCAGCAGCAAACCATGTGGCACAGCAATTCTGCTCTCGTGTCATGTCCATGATCCGCGCCAGTGACTCCGCGACCCGGATCGATGGAAACAAGATGATGGTTGTTCTGCACCCGGCGCAACAGCTTGATCTGGAAACCTGCATTCAGATGTCGGGACGAATGCAATCCGCGGTCGAAGACCCCATCATGCTGAACGGAACCGGAGTTTACTTGTCCTGCTCTATCGGTTTCTGCCTCAGCAGCAATGTCCCCGACGGCACCGCGGCGGATTGGTGCAACGCTGCAAACAACGCGCTGCAAGAAGCACAGCAAAACGGGCCGTCGACGATTCGTGCCTTTTCGTCCGAAACACGTCGCCGGGCTCAGGTCAGAACCAATCTGCGCAAGGAATTTGATGCGGCGCTGGAAAGCGGTGAAATTCGTCCATGGTTTCAACCGCAGATCTCGACGGATACCGGGCGCGTGTCCGGGTTCGAGGCTCTGGCCCGCTGGGAACACCCGAAAAAAGGAGTGCTGGGTCCCAATGTCTTTCTGCCCTTTGCCGAACAGGCGGAGTTGATGGGCAAACTGGGGCAGGCGATGCGGCATCACGCCTTTTGCGCAATGCGCGAATGGGATCGCGCCGGTCTGACCGTACCACGCATCGGCATCAACTTTTCGTCGGACGAATTGCGTGACCCGGGGCTGATCGACCGCCTGAAATGGGAATTGGATCAATGCGATCTGACCCCGGACAGATTGGCGGTCGAAGTATTGGAGACCGTGTTTTCCAGAGGGCCGGATGACGTAATCACCCGCAATGTCACGGGCTTGGCCGCGATGGGGTGCTGTATTGATCTGGACGATTTCGGCACAGGGCATGCCTCGATCGCGTCAATCAAGCGGTTCAACGTGTCCCGGATCAAAATCGACCGCTCTTTCGTGACAAAGGCGGACCAGGACCCAAGCCAGCAGCAGTTGGCCAGCGCAATTCTGACCATGGCAGAACGGCTGAACCTGGAATCCCTTGCTGAAGGGGTCGAGACACCCGGGGAGCACGCCTTGATGGCGCAATTGGGATGTGACCATGTTCAGGGGTTTGGCATCGGCAAGCCCATGCCTTTCGAAAAAACCAAGGGCTGGATCACGTCTCATTGCAACAAGATTGACGGAATGCGCAAAATCGGGCGGCAAACCGGCTGAAGAACCGGAAACTGCGCCACAGAAGACCAATCCGTGACGAAATGACGAGCGATTCCGCTTGACCTTTGGGCCTGCACTCTGTTGAACCCTGCGGGTGTCTTTCACTGCTCAAGGTGGCTGTCCCAGATGGACGATCAGAACAAGAATCTCATCCTCGCAACCGCGCTCAGCTTTCTCGTGATCCTGGTCTGGTTCGTGCTGTTCCCCCCGCCGGAACCCACACCAACCACGGAACAGGCTGAAATCGCCAGCATCGAAGGGAATGAGGTTCAGACGCCCAGCGCCGCTGATACCGGTACGGTCGGCGAAGCAACTGCAAGCGCCACTGAAGCCGAAGCCGAACCCGAGGCGCCCCGCGTCAGCATCGACACGCCCCGCCTGACGGGCAGCCTGTCGCTTGCCGGTGGCCGAATTGATGAGCTGTCTCTGAAGGATTACAAGGTTTCACTGGCCGAGGATTCTCCGATCGTCGAACTTCTGTCCCCAGTTGGAAGTGACTCGGCCTATTATGCGCTTTATGGCTGGGCCCCCGGCGCGGGCCTTTCGGTCACGGACGTTCCCGGCCCGAACACTCTTTGGACGCTTGAGCAGGGCGAAACTCTGGGTGTTGACACTCCGATCACGCTGGCCTGGGACAATGGAAACGGCCTCACCTTCCGCCGCACCATTGCCGTTGATGAAGACTATATGTTCTCGGTCACCCAGTCGGTCGAGAACACCACGGACGCCGAAGTCGGCATGGCCCCCTACGGCATTCTGGCCCGCCACGGCATGGGCGAAGACGGTGATCTGCCGGGCCTGAAGAACTTCTTCATTCTTCACGAAGGCGTCATGGTCATGTCTGACGGCGTTCTGGATGAGATCGACTATGGCGATGTGCGCGATTTCGATATCGACCCCAATGAACGCGCACAGGCCGAGGTCTATCAGGTCAAAGAAGGCGGCTGGATCGGGTTCACGGATCACTACTGGATGACCACCCTGATCCCGGCCGAGGGTGCAGCGTTCAAGGCCGCTGCCAAATACGATTCACGTCGCAAAATCTATCAAACGGAAACGGTGCTGCCGACACTGACAGTCGCGCCCGGTACGACGGAAGAGGTCACGACCAGACTGTTCGCCGGTGCCAAGGAGTGGGAAACCATCCGGGAGTATCAGGCAGAAGGTGTTCAGAAGTTCATCGACAGCATCGACTGGGGTTGGTTCTACTTCCTGACCAAGCCGATCTTCTGGCTGCTGCACAACATCAATGCCCTGATTGGAAACATGGGCTGGTCAATCATCGGCCTGACGCTGATCATCAAGGCCATCCTGTTCCCGCTGGCCTTCAAGTCCTACGTCTCGATGGCGAAGATGAAGGAATTGCAGCCGCAAATGGAAGCCCTGAAAGAAGCCGCAGGCGATGATCGCCAGAAAATGCAGCAGGGTATGATGGAGCTGTACAAAAAGGAAAAGGTGAACCCTGCCGCAGGCTGCTTGCCAATTCTGTTGCAGATTCCGATCTTCTTCTCGCTGTACAAGGTGATTTTCGTGACGATCGAACTGCGTCAGGCCCCATGGTTCGGCCCGTTCCAGGACCTGAGTGCGCCGGATCCGACGTCGATCTTCAACTTCTTTGGCTTGCTGCCTTGGGCCGCACCTGCACCCGAAAGCCTGATGGCGCTGATCTTCATCGGTATTCTGCCGCTGCTGCTGGGTATTTCGATGTGGTTGCAGCAGAAACTGAACCCGGCGCCAACCGATCCGACGCAGGCCATGATCTTTGCCTGGATGCCTTGGGTCTTCATGTTCATGCTGGGTGGTTTCGCCAGTGGTCTGGTCGTGTACTGGATCGCGAACAACACTATCACGTTCACACAGCAATATCTGATCATGCGCAGCCAGGGCTATAAGCCGGATGTATTCGGAAATATAAAGTCCGGTTTCAAGCGGACGCCAAAAACGGACAACAAATGAGCGGAACGGTCTCAAGCCTTTGGCGCCACCCGATCAAAAGCCATGGGCGAGAAGCCCTGAGCCAAGTCACACTCATCCCCGGGCAGACCATGCCCGGGGATCGCGTTTGGGCGGTCGCTCATGAGGCCGCCAAAACCGATGGTTCGGAATGGGCACCCTGTTTCAATTTCAGCCGCGGTTCAAAAGCGCCTCAGTTGATGGCCATTTCGGCCGAATTGCAGGGCGACCGGGTTACATTGCGCCACCCGCAGCGACCGGATCTCGGTTTTGCGCCGGACACCGAACAAGAGGCTTTTCTGGACTGGGTAAAGCCACTTATGCCGGCGGACCGGGCCGCATCTGCCCGGATCGTTCGGGTTCCGGGGCGCGGTATGACGGACAGCGACTTTCCATCGATCAGCCTGTGCAACATGGCATCGCATCGCGCAGTCGAACAGAAACTGGACCGGACTCTGTCCATTGTTCGATGGCGCGGCAATATCTGGTTCGAAGGTCTGCCGTTATGGGATGAGTTTGACTGGCTGGGTCGTGACGTGCGCATTGGCGAGGCCGTGCTTCGCGTCCGCGAGCGGATCACGCGATGTATGGCCACCACCGCCAATCCCGAAACCGGTGAGAGGGACGCAGACACCCTGCGCGCCCTGAACAGTTGGGACCATCAGGATTTCGGCGTTTACGCCGAGGTAGTCCAGGGTGGCGAAATCCGCGTCAACGATGAGGTGCAGCTGCTATGACCGCGCTTCCCTTCCCCCTGGCCGAAGACCCGGATGAATTCGCCCAGGAGCGAGGCCGCAAACTGTTTGCAGGCCCGTCCGAGTTCGTCAAAGGCGTTGTCGCCATGAATGGCCTTCCCGCCCCTGACCGGTTGGAAGTCTGTTTTGCGGGGCGTTCGAACGTGGGCAAATCCAGCCTGATCAATGCCTTGACCGGCACGAAGGGTCTGGCCCGCGCATCCAACACGCCTGGCCGCACGCAAGAGATCAACTTTTTCACCCAAGGCCCTGAACTCTATCTCGTGGACCTGCCGGGCTATGGCTATGCAAACGCCCCGGTGAAAGTGGTCGAGAAGTGGCAGAAGCTGCTGAAACAATATCTCAGCGGGCGCCAGACACTGCGCCGCGCCTTTGTCCTGATCGACTCGCGCCACGGGGTAAAACCGGTCGATGACGAAATCATGAAGTTGCTGGACACCAGCGCCGTGACATTTCAATGCGTTCTGACCAAGGCAGACAAGGTCAAAGCCAAGGATCGCGAGAAGGTGCTGGAGCAAACCCGGGCCGCGTTGTCCAAACATCCCGCGGCTTTTCCGGAAATTGTACTTACCTCTTCCGAAAAGGGTGATGGCATCGCGATCCTGCGGTCCATCATTGCGCATCTGGAATAGCTTCGCCCTTGGCAGCGTGGGGCAAAGGTCCTAACACGGTTTTCCAGAAGGACTTTAGCTATGAAGACACGAGATATGAACCGGGACTGGATCGCCACCGCAGCCACACTCAACAGTGCCCTGCCCTATCTGCAGCGCTATGATGGAGCCATCGTCGTCATCAAACTTGGCGGACACGCCATGGGCAGCGATGAGGCGATGGAAAGCTTTGCCCGGGACGTGGTTCTGATGCGCCAGGTGGGTGTGAACCCGGTGGTCGTCCACGGCGGTGGTCCGATGATCAATGCAATGCTGGGCAAGTTGGACATTCAATCCGAATTCGTGAACGGCAAGCGAGTGACCGACAAGGCCACGGTTGAAGTGGTCGAAATGGTTCTGTCCGGACTCGTGAACAAGCGCATCGTACAGGCGATCAATGATCAGGGCGGATCAGCCGTGGGCCTGTCCGGCAAGGACGCAGGCCTGATGGTTTGCGATCAAACGGATGCGTCGCTGGGCTTTGTCGGCACCCCTGCCGAGATGAATCCGAAGATCCTGCATGATCTGTTTTCACATGACGTAATCCCGGTCATCGCCCCGCTTGGTGCAGGCCGCGACGGTGAAACATTCAACGTCAATGGTGACACGGCAGCCGGAGCAATCGCTTCTTCGCTCAAGGCAGACCGTCTGTTGCTGCTGACGGATGTTTCCGGTGTCAAGAACGCGGCGGGCGATGTCGTGACCGAACTCAAGGCCGGTCAGATAAGGGAAATGACCCGCGAAGGCACCATTGCAGGCGGTATGATACCCAAGACAGAAACCGCACTGGACGCCCTGCACAGCGGCGTTCGGGCTGTCGTCATACTTGATGGGCGCGCACCCAATGCCGTGCTGCTGGAGCTGTTCACGGAACATGGGGCCGGGTCGCTGATACGCCCGGACTGATCCCCGCAAGAGAGGAGGAGGAGACATGACACATCTTGCACAGCCTTCCTCTGATCCTGACGCGACGCCTTATGAACAGGTTGAAAACGCCGCCCGTGATGCTGGATTGTTGGTCATGGGAGCGCTGCATCCTCGCCACGTTGCAGCCAAAGACCTCGAAACCGGCACGCTGATCCTGTTGGGGGCCGGGCCGGAATTCTGGCCCGTACTAAAGGCCTCACCGGAATGGCACCAGGCCGACCCCGTTGACCGATGGTCGCAAAGGATCGTCGGTCAGATGGCCGAAAGGCTCGGCGCACAGGCGTATTTCCCGTTCGGCGGCCCTCCGTACACGCCATTCATTGACTGGGCGCTCAAATCTGGGCGGACGTTCAGCAGCCCGGTCGGGGCATTGGTGCATGATACCGTTGGGATGATGATTTCCTATCGGGGCGCACTGCATTTTGCCGAAGAGTTCGCCATCCCGGCCCCTTCAGGCGTGTCGCCTTGCGAAAGCTGCGCCGCGCCTTGCACGACGACCTGTCCGGTCAGCGCGCTGAACGCGCAGGAGTTCTATGATGTCGCTGCATGCCACGACTATCTGGGCACCGCTGAAGGTCAAACCTGTATGGCGGGCGGGTGTCTGGCCCGCCTAGCCTGCCCTCTGAGCGCGGGCGCAGGACGCGACGCGGAACAATCGGCCCATCACATGAAAGCCTTTCATCCGTCATGACCCGAATTCTGATCCTGACACGTCATGCGAAATCCAGCTGGGATAGCCCGGGTCTTGGCGATCATGACCGCCCGCTGAACAAGCGTGGACGAAAGTCAGCCCCGGCCATCGCTGCTTGGTTGCGTCACCACGGTTGGTTGCCGGATGAAGTCCTAAGCTCTACATCAACTCGCACCCGCGAGACATGGGATCGCATGGGTTTGCAGGCCGATAAAGTCAGCTTTCACAGCGCGCTCTACCACGCTGATTCAAAGGTCATGCTGCGAGAGCTTTCAGGTGCTACGGAACCGGCGGTATTGATGCTGGGCCACAATCCCGGGATCGCCGATTTTGCCAACCGTCTGGTGCGACAACCGCCAAATCATACACGCTTTTTCGATTATCCAACCTGTGCAACAACCGTCATGTCGTTCGACTTAAACAGCTGGGCCGAGGTCCGATGGCAAACCGGGACGGTGCTGGGGTTCACCATCCCGCGTGAGTTGATCGAATAGAAAAAGGCGGGGCAACACCCCGCCATAATTCTTTCAGCCTTTGTGCAGGTCAGTGACCCAGAATCTGGCTCAGGAACAGTTTGGTCCGCTCGCTTTGCGGGTTGTTGAAGAACTCTTCGGGTTCGTTCTGTTCCACGATCTGACCGGCATCCATGAAGATCACGCGGTTGGCGACCTGGCGGGCAAAACCCATCTCGTGAGTCACGCACAGCATGGTCATGCCTTCCTCGGCCAGTTCGATCATGGTGTCGAGCACCTCTTTGATCATCTCGGGGTCCAGCGCCGATGTCGGTTCATCGAACAACATGATCCGTGGCATCATGCAGAGCGAGCGGGCGATCGCCACACGCTGCTGTTGACCGCCGGATAGCTGACCGGGAAACTTGTCAGCCTGCTCGGGGATTTTCACCTTTTCAAGGAAATGCATTGCACGCTCTTCAGCCTCTTTCTTGGGCGTCTTGCGCACCCAGATTGGGGCCAGCGTACAGTTTTCCAGAATGGTCAGATGCGGGAACAGGTTGAAGTGCTGGAACACCATTCCGACCTCGGAGCGAATCTTGTCGATGTTCTTCAGGTCATTCGACAGCTCGATCCCGTCCACCACGATCTTGCCTTGCTGGTGTTCTTCCAGCGCGTTCAGGCAGCGGATCAGGGTGGACTTGCCCGAACCCGACGGGCCCGCGATCACGATCCGCTCGCCCTGATTGACGGTCAGATTGATGTCGCGCAGCACGTGGAAGGACCCGTACCACTTGTTCATTTGGTTGATTTCGATGGCGACCTCGTCGCTCACCTGCATCTTGGAGCGGTCGATTTCGCGGTCGATTGCAAGTTCAGACATGTGTTGAACTCCTTAACGATGATCTGTGGCAAGGCGACGCTCGAGCCACTGAGAATATTGAGAGATGCCGTAGCAGACGACGAAGAACAGAAGCGCGGCAAAGCCCAGAAGCTCCCAGTAGACGCCGTTCCATTCGGTCGACGCCAGGATGGGTCCCCGGATCATGCCCACCAGATCGAACATCGAAATGACCGAAACCAGTGTCGTATCCTTGAACAGGCCCACGGCCACGTTCACAATCCCGGGGATCGAGATCTTCAGCGCCTGCGGCAAGATGATAAGCCGCATCGCCTGCGGATAATCCAACCCAAGACTGTCTGCGGCCTCGTACTGCCCGCGCGGAAGCGCTGCCAGGCCGCCGCGGATCACCTCGGCGATATAGGCGGACGAGAACATGGTGATCATGATCACAACGCGCAGGAACAGGTCGACCGTGCTGTCAGGCGGGAAGAAATAGGCCAGCATCACCGAAGCCACGAACAGCAGCGTGATCAGAGGCACGCCGCGGATGAACTCGATGAAGATGACGCAGACCCACTTGATCAGCGGCATGTTCGACTGTCGCCCCAAGGCCAGTGCGATCCCAAGTGGTACCGACAGCGACACACAGGTCACGCCCAGCATCATGTTCAGCATGAAACCGCCCAAATCACGGCTGGGAACGGCCGTCAGCCACGCGTTTTCTGATGCGCCTTCCGGGATCAGGGCCCCTCCGACGTTCCAGATGACCAGTGCCGTCACAATCGCTCCGAAGAACCCGGCGGCAAAGTTGTTGTTGCCCAGCTTCTGGAAGACACCACCGGCGGCCATGCAGCCAACAAGCGCAACCAGAGGCACGAGGATCGTGCCACCCCAGATCAGCCAGAAAGCCAGGAAGGGATAGACCGCAGTGAACAACAGCATCTTGCGAGGCAAGTCAAAGAACAGCACCGGCGCAATCGCCACCAGCATCAGCACAAAGGCCAGGTTCGGCCGCCAATAGGCATCGACGGGGTACTTGAACCCATAGATCAGCTGCGGCCAGCGTTCCGTCAGAACCGCGAAACAGGCTCCGGTCTTGTCCCCCAGAATCTCGCGGCATTCCGCGAGCGAGTTGGCATTCCACACTCCGTTCAGAATCCATGGCAAGGTATTCTTGAGAAGAATGTAGATCAAGATCAGCGACAGAACTGTCAGGATCGAGTTGACGACCCCTGAAAACAGATTCTCGCGCAGCCATTTGATGACGCCGGTCTCATTTGCCGGCGGCGGTGAGGGCGGGATGGTGCCTTCGGCCACGAAGGCGATCGGGTTTGTTGCTTGATCACTCATGGCTCAGCGCTCCTTCAGCTTGACGGAAGCGTTGTAGATGTTCATCCCCGTCGAAATCAGCAGCGAGGCCGTGAGGTAGAACAACATCAGCAGAAGAACGCATTCAATCGCCCGGCCGGTCTGGTTCAGAGTAATACCACCCAGTGTTGCGGTGATATCCGCATAGCCAACGGCAATCGCGAGAGACGAGTTCTTGGTGATATTCAGATACTGCGAGATCAGCGGCGGGATGATGACCCGCAATGCCTGGGGCAGGATGACCAGTTTCATGATCCGTCCCTGACGCAGGCCCAGCGCGGCGGCAGCCTCGGTCTGACCTTTGCTGATCGCCTGAATACCCGCACGCACGTTTTCCGCGATAAAGGCACCGGTATAGATCGACAGGGCAAACCACAGCGCAATCAGGGGGCCGCCGGCATTCATTCCACCGCTGAAGTTAAAGCGCTTCAGTTCGGGGACATCCCAGGTCAGGCCCATGATGATCATCAACAGCACAAAAGGCACCAGCCAGATTGCCAGTTTCGGCAACAGCGTCGCGGGACGCTCGCCGGTTTCCTCCTGCTTCTTGGTCGCGCGTTTTTCGACTTCGCCACTGACGAACCACGATCCGATCAGGACGGCGATGACCAGCAACCAGTTCAGGGCTGTCGATGCAAACAGGCCATTGGCGAACTCGGGACGGGGAAAATAAATGCCTCGATTGGTAAAGGCAAAGGACCCAAACAGCATTGAAGACGTCGGGTTTTCCCCCCGGAACGCGCTGGGCGCCGGCAACACGGCCGTCATGATCGTGAAGATGATGATGATCCAGATCAGAACCGGGATGTTCCGAAAGATCTCGACATATACTGCCATCAGCTTCGACACGAGCCAGTTGTTCGACAGTCTCAGAACACCCGCGATCACACCGAAAACCGTTGCGGTGATACAGGCCAGGAAGGCCACGAGCAAAGTGTTCAGCAAACCGACAAGTGCCGCGCGTGCATGCGATGACTGACTGTCATATTCAACAAGACGCTGGTTGATGTCGTACCCGGCGGAATCGCCGAGGAAAGCATAGGAAATATTGAGCCCTGCGGCCCTGAGGTTCTGGATCAGGTTGTTGCCCAGATACCAGATGGAAAGCGCAATGACGATGGCCGCAATCACCTGAAATGTAAGAGAGCGATAGCGGGTATCGTTTATGAGCATAGACAACCGAAAATCAGCTTTCGGTGGGTCAGTCATAGTCGACATATTTTGGGATCCCCGTGGCTTGCGAGCTGTTTCATTTCGGCGAGGTTTTCCCCGCTCTGCATCTGCCCGCAGCAATTTATTGTAGAAGAGGGCGCAGGTTGCCCCGCGCCCTCTTCCATTGATGCCTTAACGGAACGGCGGCGAGTACAGCAGGCCGCCTTCGGTCCACTGTGCGTTCAGGCCGCGCGCCAGGCCGATCGGTGTTTCTTCACCGATGTTCTTGGCGAAGATTTCACCATAGTTGCCGCCAGCTTTGATCGCTTTGGCCGCCCAGTCGGCGTCCAGACCCAGCATTTCACCCAGAGTGCCTTCTGTACCCAGCAGGCGGTTGATTTCCGGGTTGTCGGTGCCAGCGCTCAGCTCGTCGATATTTGCCGAGGTCACGCCCAGCTCTTCAGCCGAAATCAGTGCGTTCAGGGTCCAGCGAACAACGTCGCCCCACTCGTGGTCGCCATGACGGACCAGCGGGCCCAGCGGCTCTTTCGAGATGATTTCGGGCAGCAGGATGTGCTCGTCCGGCGCTTCGAAGGTGGCGCGGGTTGCGGCGAGGCCCGATGCATCGGTGGTGTAAACGTCACATGCACCAGCCAGGTACTGCTGCTGCGCTTCGGCGTTGGTTTCGATCGGAACCGGCTCGTAGCTGATGTTGTTGGCGCGGAAGAAATCGGCCAGGTTCAGCTCGGTGGTGGTGCCGGTCTGGATGCAGACACGGGCGCCGTCCAGTTCCTTGGCCGAGCTGACGCCCAGCGCCTTGGGAACCATGAAGCCCTGACCGTCATAATAGTTCACACCGGTGAATTCGAACTTCAGGTCGACGTCGCGGCTGAAGGTCCAGGTGGTGTTCCTTGCCAGCATGTCGATCTCGCCCGAGGCCAGAGCGGTGAAACGTGTCTTACCAGTGGTCGGAACGAATTCAACGGCGTTGGCGTCACCCAGAACGGCAGCAGCAACGGCGCGGCACAGCGATACGTCAAAGCCTTGCCATTCGCCATTTGCGTCGGGCGCAGCAAAACCAACCAGACCGGTGGTCACACCACAATTCAGCTTGCCGCGTGCTTTAACGTCGTCAACGGTCCCTGCCATGGCTGCGCCAGCAGCAAGACCGGCAATCGTTGCCGCGCCCAAGATTACGGATTTTTTCATTTTTACCTCTTCCTGATTTTCCGCCCCGTCCGAGACGGCTCTGCCCGGCAAGTGGATGCCGGATAGGTTACCCCAAAGGTGTCTCCCCTTTAGTGGCACCGAGTTTGGGCGTATTCATAAACAAACGTCAAGGGCCGGATCATCGAAATCGATGGATCAGGCCCCAAGCTGTTTACAGATTTGCTCAAAAAACCGGAATTTAGGATCAAACCGATAATTCAAAGAAGCGTTTGGCATGCATAAAGGCTGCTTTCTTGGCCTCGGCAACCTGATGGGCTTCTTCGTCATGGCCCCATTGTTCAATCTGCCAGGTTTCATCCAATCTTGAAATGCGCCATATTTCGTCCGGATTGCGCCAATTCATGGCGGCCGCAAAGCCAAGAATCAATGACCCCGACAAGCTGACAAGATCGTGAAAAGCGGCCAGTTGGAACGCATCCAGCCCGTGCACTCGAGAACGCAATGTCGCCAGGGCGGATTCCGGCTGCGGTTGATGCAGGACGCCCGCAACCGGAACCAGACGGGCAGACAGCGCGGTCTCGGCCCAATCCAGGGCGGGGTCCCATTCGGCGCTCTGACGATCCTGCAACTCCTGCGGGTGGGTTGCGCGATAACACAATAAATCGGAATCGCCGTAATCGGCCAGCATGTCGGCCACTTCCCCGTGCTGGATGCGGACTTTGTCAATCGCTGCATTTGCAGAACGGGTGAACGGCATCACGGCAGGATCAACTTCTTTTTCCTGCGCGTCCCATTCCCCTGCCACCGCTTCGGCCATGGGGCGGGTTGGCAGGATCAGGTCTGCCTTGGCGGGTGTTTTGACCCTGCGGCCATCCAGTTCGACGGTGAAGCCGCCATCAACCGCGACAACGGTGCTGTCCTTCCAAAAGCGTTTCGGTTTCCAGTCACTCATCTTTCAATCCCACATCCCAGCCAGCGCATTGGGCAACTGGTCAAAGGTTTCGATAATGCAAGAAGCTGCGGTCAGAGCCGATCGGTCATGATAGCCCCAGGTGACGCCGATGCCGCGAACACCGGCGGCCGCGGCCATATCCATGTCAAAGCTCGTGTCGCCGATCATCACTGCGCAGGCCGGATCGACCCCGGTTTCCGCCAATGCGGTCTGCACCATGGACGGATGCGGCTTTGACGGGTGGTGATCCGCGACCTGCCGGGTCACGAAATACGGTTCCAGCCCGTAGGCTTCGATCAATGCGTCCAACCCGCGCTGCGACTTGCCGGTTGCCACGCCAAGAAGCACTTCGGGCACGGCATGCAACGCTTCAATCGCCTCGCGCGCACCGGGGTACAACGGCGAACTTGCCGCGCCCAATTCAAGACGATGGGCGTGATAGGCCTCTTTATACCCGTCGACCAGATCGTTCTGGACCGAAAGAGGCTGTTCCGGCGCCAACCGGGCGATGGCATGCGGCAGCGACAAGCCGACAATGGACAGGATCGCCTTTCGCGTCGGAACCGGCACGGAGGCGGCCTGAAAGCTGGCGGTCATGGAATGAACGATGCTGCCCTGACTGTCGACCAGAGTGCCGTCGACGTCGAACAGGACCAGCCGCAAGGGTGCGCTCATTGCAGCGCCTCAAACGGGTCGTCGGCCGCCAGATCCTCGCTCCATCCGAACGTGTCCCAGCTATGCTTCATATGCTCGGGCAAGGGCGCCGTCACGGTCACTGGTTTCCGCGTCACCGGATGCAGGAAGGATAGCCGCCGTGCGTGCAGATGCAGCTTTTTGCTGATGATCCCACCCAGTTGCGCGCCCCATCCGTCGCCAAGGTTTTCCTGACCCGAACCGCCGTATTTTCCGTCGCCGATAATCGGATGTCCGATTGCGGCCATATGCGCCCTCAATTGGTGCGTACGTCCGGTGATCGGCTCCATCGCGACCCAGGCGGCGCGGCCGGCAACGCGATAGAGTGTTGCGTAATGCGTATGCGCGCGTTTTGCGCCCGGAGTGCTGTCAATTTCGTTCATATGCACGGGGATCATCTTTTCACCCTCGCCGTGCTTGCCATGACCGGTCGCCTTGACAAGGCCGGTCTTGATCTCACCCAGGTACGGCGTTGGAACACCGGCAACCAGCGCCCAGTAGATCTTGCGCGTATCACGGTGACGGAAAGCGGCCGTCAAACCCTTGGCGGCCTCACGCGTGCGTGCCAGCAGCAGAACACCTGACGTGTCCTTGTCCAATCTATGAACCAGCCGAGGGTTCTCGTCATAGCCGAACCGCAGCGCTTCGGACAAGCTGTCAACATGCCTTGTCTGCCCGCTGCCGCCCTGCACCGGCAGACCATGCGGCTTGTTCAGCGCCAGAATGTGATCGTCGCGGTAGATCACGCAAGATTGGATCATCTTGGCATCCGCATCCGAGATGTGATGCTTGACCTCAGCCGGTTTGTGATCAGCGTCCGGCAAAGGCGGCACGCGAACCACCTGCCCTGCCTCCAGCCGCGTCGAGGCCTTGGCGCGGCTTCCGTCAACACGCAATTCTCCCTTGCGGCACATCTTTTCAATGCGCCCCTGGCTGACATGCGGAAACAGGCGGCGCAGCCAGCGATCCACGCGCTGGTCCCCATCCCCTTCAGCGACTGTAATCATCTGCACGCCACTCATGCCATTACCCCTTGTTCCGCGCGGGTGATCCGCCCAGATTGCGTATTTATCCGTGTCCCAGAAATCATGGGCGTCTGTCGCGCGCAACGCGGCAAGAGTCAAGGTATCTGGCTCTGGATCTCAGATGTTCGAGAAGTCGCCGTGCCGCCCTGCTCCGTCCCGAAAACGGGTCGCACCAGCGGTTCCTTCGCGGCGAATGGCATCCAACCCGTTGGCCCATTCGACCTTGAGAGCGTCACGAACCGGCATTCCACGGGTTTCGATGATCGACCGGCGGTCTGCCCGAACGGCCTCTTGCGGGAAACGGGCGATATCATGTGCCATGTCTTCAGCCGCCTTTCGTGCTGTGCCATGCGGAACGACCTTTTCCGCCAGCCCAATCCTGTAACACTCCTCCGCCTCGACCTTGCGCCCGGTCAGAGCAATCTCCAACGCCTTGCCCTGCCCCACCAGACGCGGCAACCTGACCGAACCACCATCCATCAGGGTAATCCCCCAGCGGCGGCAAAACACACCCAAGTAAGACGTTTCCGCCATGACCCGGATATCGCACCACAAGGCAAGCTCCATTCCTCCGGCCACTGCCGCGCCCTCTATCGCGCCTATGACAGGTTTCGAAAGCTCCAGCCGCGACGGCCCCATGGGCCCCAGCGTTGACGGGGCCGAACCGATGGGAAAGCCATGTTTGTCGAAATACGCCTCGCGCCGTTCGGGATCGGCCAGCGATGTGGCAAGTTTCAGATCCCACCCTGCACAGAAATTGCCACCTTTGCCCCAGAATACCGCAGCCTTGGCCGAACTGGCCTCGAAACTCAGAAATGCCTCGACCAGAGCCTCGGCATGTTCCGTATCAACGGCGTTCCGCGCATCCGGCCTGTCGTGAATGACGGTCCAGACATCTTCGGATTTTTCGATTGAAACCGGCATATCAAGTCCTCCCCTGCAAGCGTTGACCCAAGGGAAGCGTCCAATTTCAATCCTGTCGCCTGTGACGCCGCGGAACCTTTACGACTGACCCTGCGTTACTCGCTGTTCCGCTGTGTCCGCAGCTTGGCAAAGTAATCGAGGCGTTTCTTTAGCTCACGCTCGAAACCGCGCTCGACCGGCTGATACAACACCGGGCGTTTCATCGTCTCGGGGAAGTAGTTCTGACCGGAAAACCCGTCCTCGGCATCATGGTCATAGGCATAGCCCGCGCCGTAACCCTGATCCTTCATCAAAGAGGTCGGCGCGTTCAGGATATGCTTGGGCGGTGGCTCGCTGCCGGATTGCTTGGCCAGCCGCATTGCCGCCTTGTAGCCGACATAGGCGCCGTTGGATTTTGGCGCCAGGGCAAGATAGACCAGCGCCTGAGCAAGCGCCAACTCGCCCTCGGGTGAACCCAGACGTTCGTAGGTTTCCCACGATTGCAAACAAATGGCCTGCGCCTGCGGATCGGCCAGGCCTATGTCCTCGACCGCCATGCGTGTGATCCTGCGCGCAAGATACCGCGGGTCTTCACCCCCGGTCAGCATGCGCGCAAACCAATACAAGGCCGCATCAGGGTCAGATCCGCGCACCGATTTGTGCAGGGCCGAGATCAGGTTGTAATGCTCATCACCAGACTTGTCGTATTTTGCAGCCCGCCGCATCAAACGCGTAGACAGCGCATCGGGGCCCAGCGGCTCGTCTACTTTCCACGCCGAAACCTGTTCGATCAGGTTCAGCAAAGCCCGACCGTCGCCATCGGCCATTTCTTGCAACGCATCGCGGGCGGCAGGCGTCAATGGCAACGCGTGGCCCAACTCTTTCTCAGCCCGCTGGGTCAAACGCTCCAGATCGGCAAGGCTCAGCCGTTCCAGCACCAGCACCTGCGACCGGCTCAGCACAGCGGCATTCAGCTCGAATGACGGATTCTCGGTGGTTGCGCCGACCAACAGGATGGTCCCGTCTTCCATATGGGGCAGAAACCCATCTTGCTGAGCCTTGTTGAAGCGGTGAATCTCGTCCACGAACAACAAGGTACCCTGCCCGTTCTGGCGGCGTATCTTCGCGGCCTCGAAGACTTTCTTCAGATCCGGCACACCGGTAAAGATCGCACTGATCTGAACGAAATGCAGATCGGTTTCCTGTGCCAACAGCCGTGCAATCGTGGTCTTTCCAACTCCGGGTGGGCCCCAGAAGATCAGGCTGGACAAACTGCCTGCCGCCAGCATGACACCCAGAGGGGCCTCGGGGCCCAGCACCTGCTCCTGCCCGATCACCTCGGCCAGGGATCGAGGCCGCAACCGGTCAGCCAGAGGCTGGTGAGGAGAAGCGGCAGGTTCCGCCGCCCCGGTATCGAACAGATCACTCACAGGTCACAACCGGAACCGCAAAGAGACGGACCGCCCCCCGCGCACCAGACCTATCTGCACGTAACGGCCCGGATCGGTCAGCGCGGTCTCAACGTCCCGAGGGCGCTGGATCTCATCGGCATTGATGCTTTCAAGAATATCACCGGTTCGCAAACCCGCCCTTCCGCCATACGGGCCGGGATCCACCACGACGACACCGGTCAGCGACAGCGACAATCCCATCCTGGTGATCACCGCGGGATTGACCCGCGACACCACCAACCCCGGAAGAACGGTTCTGTCATTCAACGTCGTTTCTTCGGCGGCCGGAACATCGGGGGCTTTGATAAGCGCCACCTCGACACTTTCACTTTGGTCGCCGCGTAGACGGGTCAGAACCGAGGTTCCGCCCACTCCGGCGACCGACATCCGAAACTTCATCTCGGCGGGTGAATTGACCTCATCCCCGTCCACATGGGTTACCACGTCTCCCACTCTGAACCCTGCGTCGCGCAAAGGGCTGAGCTCATGCAGATCAGAGATCACAACGCCCAACGGGATGGCCAGACCAAGGGATTCCGCGATATCCGCGCTCATGTGTTGACCCGACATTCCCGCCCACGGGCTGACGAAGGTTTCGTTTCCCTGCTGCGCCTGCTTGAGGAATTGCGCCACCAGATTGGCGGGGATGGCAAAGCCTATTCCGTTTGACCCACCCGATCGGGTCAGAATCGAGGTATTGATCCCGATAAGCTGGCCATTCACATCGATCAGCGCCCCGCCGGAGTTGCCCGGGTTGATTGCCGCATCCGTCTGGATGAAATATCCGCGGCCATTCCCGGTTGCCGTGCCCGTGCGCGCCAGCCCCGAGATGATGCCGGACGATACCGTCTGCCCCACCCCGAACGGGTTTCCGATGGCCAGCGCCAGCTCTCCAACCTCGACCTGATCGGAATCGCGAAGGGTCAGATAGGGCAGATCTTCGGCCTCTTTCAGCCGCAGGATCGCGATATCGCTTTCCTCATGGCCCAGCACAACCTCGGCCGAAAACTCGCGCCGATCCGTGGTGACAACCCGGATCTCGGTCGCGGATCCGACCACGTGATAGTTGGAAACAACATACCCATCGTCAGACAGAATAACCCCAGAACCCAGCGAGTTTTGAACACGCTGACGGGGTTCGCCAAATCCCCGGCCAAAGAAATCCTGAAAGAACGGGTCCGAGAAAAACGGGCTAGCCCGGCCCTGCCGGACGATCTTGGCATAGATGTTCACAACCGCCGGCGATGCCTGTTTCACGACCGGGGCAAATCCCAACGAAATCTCGGCCTGTGACTGCGGAACTTTCGTTTCGGCCATTCCTTGCGTCGCGCAGGTCAAGGCAACAAGGGTCAGCATTACGCGGATCATGGTGGCTCCGTTTTTTGCGATTGGCCCAGATATGCTGACACAAAATCTGAATTGCAAGTCGGCGGTCGGGTATGCCCCGCAACATGTCGGACATGCCATAACGAAAAAACCTCCGTCCGGTTTCCCGAACGGAGGTTCGACCGTGACCTTGGGTCAGATCTTATTCTTCGTCTGCTGCCTCTTCGACGGCAACGCGGGCTTTGTCGGCCGCGCCCTTGGCGTCGACGTCACGATCAACGAATTCGATGATCGCCATCGGGGCCATGTCGCCATAGCGGAAGCCAGCTTTCAGGATGCGGACATAACCGCCCTGACGCTCGGCGTAGCGGGGACCCAGAACTTCGAACAGCTTCGCTACGTCTTTGTCTTCTTTCAGCTGCGAAGCGGCCTGACGGCGGGCGTGCAGGTCGCCGCGCTTGCCCAGAGTGACAAGCTTTTCGATGATCGGGCGCAGTTCTTTTGCCTTGGGCAGAGTTGTTTTGATTTGCTCATGCTCGATGAGCGAGCCAGCCATGTTCGCAAACAGCGCCTTGCGGTGCTCATGAGTACGGTTCAGGCGGCGATAACCACGTGCGTGACGCATTTTCTAGTTCCTTCTTTTGCGTTTTGCTTTGTCTGGCCGGCGATGCGTGTCACCGGCTCTCCTTGGGGCGGGAATGCCCATATGGTCCCCGGATATTCCCACTTCGGGCCGGGCATTGGGGAAGACGCGCTTAGAACGCGTCTTCGAATTTCTTGGCCAGATCTTCGATGTTGTCCGGCGGCCAATCCTCGACGTCCATGCCCAGGTGCAGGCCCATGCCGGACAGCACTTCCTTGATCTCGTTCAGCGACTTGCGGCCGAAGTTCGGGGTGCGCAGCATCTCGGCTTCGGTCTTCTGGATCAGATCACCGATATAGACGATGTTGTCGTTCTTCAGGCAGTTTGCCGAACGGACCGACAGTTCCAGCTCGTCCACCTTCTTCAGCAGCAGCGGGTTGAACTCCAGACCATCGTCTTCGTCCTGGCGGCTTGCCGATTCCGGCTCGTCGAAGTTGACGAAGATCGACAGCTGATCCTGAAGGATACGAGCGGCAAAGGCCAGCGCGTCTTCCGGCGTGATCGAACCGTCGGTTTCGATTTTCAGAGTCAGTTTGTCATAGTCCAGAACCTGACCTTCACGGGTCGGCTGAACGTCATAGGCGACCTTTTTGACCGGCGAATAGATCGCATCAATCGGAATCAGGCCGATGGGTGCGTCTTCGGGCTTGTTCTTCTCGGCCGAGACATAGCCCTTGCCGGTGTTGACGGTCAGCTCCATGAACAGGTCAGCGCCATCGTCGAGGTGGCAGATGACGTGATCGCGGTTCAGAACCTCGATGCCGGCGCTTTCGCTGATGTCACCCGCAGTGACGACCGCGGGGCCCTTGGCATTGATCGACAGGCGCTTGGGGCCCTCGACTTCCATGCGCAGGGCAACCTGCTTGAGGTTCAGGATGATGTCGGTGACGTCTTCACGAACGCCTGCCACGCTCGAAAACTCGTGCAGGACGTTGTCGATCTGCACGCTGGTGATGGCCGCACCTTGCAGCGAGCTCATCAGGACGCGGCGCAGGGCGTTGCCCAAGGTCAGACCAAAGCCACGCTCCAGCGGTTCGGCAACCAGGGTGGCTTGACGTGCAGGATCATTGCCCGGCTTGGCTTCCAGCTGGGTCGGCTTGATCAATTCTGCCCAATTCTTGTGGATCATGTAATCCCTCCATTCCTGTCCGCGCCCCATGACCAACAAGGTGCAGACGCCCGAGGTTCAAAATGACGTGCTGGGGCCGTGCAGAAACACAGCCCCAGCTCAATTCAAAATCGCTTAGACGCGACGACGCTTCGGCGGACGGCAGCCGTTGTGAGCAATCGGTGTCACGTCGCGGATCGACGTGATGTTGAAGCCCACGGCAGCCAGCGCGCGCAGTGCCGATTCACGGCCCGAACCGGGGCCCTGAACTTCGACTTCCAGCGTCTTGACGCCATGTTCCTGCGCTTTCTTGCCTGCGTCTTCGGCAGCCATCTGAGCGGCGTAGGGGGTCGATTTCCGCGATCCCTTGAAGCCCATGGTACCGGCAGACGACCACGAGATGGCGTTGCCCTGTACGTCCGAGATCAGGATCTTGGTGTTGTTGAAGGTCGAATTCACATGGGCAACGCCCGATGCGATGTTCTTACGCTCTTTGCGCTTAACGCGAGTCTTGTCACGTGCCATCGGTCAGACCCTCCCTTATTTCTTCTTACCAGCGATGGCCTTTGCGGGGCCTTTGCGGGTACGAGCGTTGGTGTGGGTACGCTGACCGCGAACCGGCAGGTTGCGGCGGTGACGCAGACCGCGATAGCAGCCCAGGTCCATCAGGCGCTTGACGTTCATCTGAACTTCACGACGCAGGTCACCTTCAACGGTGAAATTTGCATCGATGTGCTCGCGGATGGCCAAAACTTCGGCGTCGGACAGTTCGTTGACGCGACGGTGCGCTTCAATACCTACGGCTTCGCAGATTGCTTTGGCCGAAGTGTTTCCGATACCGGTGATATATGTGAGGGCGATAGGTACCCGCTTTGCAGTCGGGATGTTTACGCCGGCAATACGTGCCACGTGTCACTTTCCTTTTCGTTGCGGTTCCGTAACTCCAGAACCTTTTTTCACAACGCTTTACCGTGGCAGTGTAGCCAGAGGGTTCAGCATTATTCGAGGTGGTCGGGGCGGTTGGGACGAATCCCGCACGCGGTCTTGATTCCCTTTAGGGATGGGGGTCGATATGGGCTTTTGGCGGTGCCGTCAAGCCCATATTGAAATCAGCCGAGAACGGCCTCGATCGACGCTGTGACTTCCTTGATGTCCGCCAGCCCGTTCACGGGGCGCAGATCGCCCTTGGCGTAGTAATAGCCGATCAGCGGAGAGGTCTTCTTGTAGTACTCCATCAACCGCGTGCGCAGACTGTCTTTGTTGTCGTCGGCGCGACGAACGAAGTCATTTTCCTTGCCGCAGTTGGTGCACTTGCCGTCAGCCGGGATCGGCTTGGTCTTGTCGTTATAGACCTCACCACATCCGCCGCAGGTTGACCGTGCGGTAATCCGCTCCACCAGAGCATCGTCATCCACGCGCATCTCGATCACGGTGTGCAGGGACTGGCCCAGCTTGGTAAGCAGAGCCGACAGCGCGTCGGCCTGCGCCAAAGTGCGGGGGAAGCCGTCAAAGATGAAACCGGCGCCCTTTTCGGTGGTCAGTTTCTCTTCAATCAGGCCGATCACGATCTCATCGGTGACCAGCTTGCCCGCGTCCATGATCGCAGCAACCTTCTGGCCCATTTCGGTTCCGCTGGTCTTGGCCTCGCGCAGCATATCCCCGGTGCTGAGCTGCACCATCCCGCGGGTCTCTACCAGGTGACGCGCCTGCGTTCCCTTGCCTGCCCCCGGGGGGCCCAGAAGAATGATGTTCATCGACGAGCAGCTCCCTTTCTGCCGCGTTTCTTGCCTTTGCCGCGCAGCTGGGACTTTTCGATAAGCCCTTCATATTGATGCGCCAACAGGTGGCTCTGGACCTGCTGGATCGTGTCCATGGTCACAGAGACGATAATCAGAACCGAGGTGCCACCGAAATAGAACGGAATGGCAAACTGGCCCCGCAGAATTTCGGGCAGCAGACAGACCGCCGCCAGATAGGCCGAACCCAGAACCAGCACGCGGTTGACCACGTATTCCAGATACTCGGCGGTTTTCTTGCCGGGCCGGATGCCGGGCACAAAACCGTTCTGCTTTTTCAGGTTGTCCGCCACATCGTCCGGTTTGAACGACACGTTGAACGTATAGAAATAGGCGAAGAACACGATCATCGAGGCAAAGAACAGAAGGTAAAGCGGCTGTCCGGGGCCGAAATTGGCCAGCAGCCACGACATGACCGGCCCGTTGGCAGCACCGGACGAGAAGGTCGAGATCGTGACCGGCAGCAGCAGCAGCGAGCTGGCGAAGATCGCCGGAATAACACCCGCAGGGTTGACCTTGACCGGCAAGTGGCTTGAGCCGCCTTCGTAGACTTTCATACCGGCCTGGCGGCGGGGATACTGAATGTGGATCTTGCGCAGGGCGCGCTCCATGAACACCACGAAGGTGATGACCGCGATGACCATGACGATCACGCCAACAATCACGGCAGGGCTGATCGCACCGCTGCGGCCGCTTGCAAAGAACTGCGCCAGAGCAGCCGGAACCTCGGCAATGATGCCGACGAAGATGATCAAAGAGATACCGTTGCCGATCCCGCGTGCAGTGATCTGCTCACCCAGCCACATCAGGAACATGGTACCGCCAACCAGCGTTATCATGGTCGACATGCGGAAATAGAGCCCCGGATCAGTCGCCAGATCGCCCGATTCCAGCGAAACGGCCAGACCATAAGCCTGAACGGTGGCCAGAGCCACGGTGCCGAACCGGGTATACTGGTTGATCTTCTTGCGCCCCTGCTCGCCCTCTTTCTTGAGCTGTTCGAGCGCGGGAACCATGGATGTCAGAAGCTGAACGATGATCGAGGCCGAGATGTAAGGCATGATGCCGAGGGCAAAGATACCCATCCGCCCCAGCGCCCCGCCGGTAAACATCGAAATCATGCCGCCGATGCCCTGCCCCGCCTGTTCCATGAATTCGCGCAAAGCTGCTCCGTCAATCCCCGGCACCGGAATAAAGGTGCCCAGACGATAGACGATCAGCAAACCCAGCGTGAACAGGATGCGGTTGCGCAGATCGGTGGCCTTGCCCAAAGCAGCCCAGCTTGTGTTGGCTGCCATTTGTTCTGCTGCTGATACCATAAATCGGTCTCTCTTATGCAAACGCCGCCCGGAACCGTTTTCCGGCTCGGACGGCGTCTTGGAAAACTCTGAGGTCTATGTAAGCGGGTCTTTGCCCGCTCACAAGCGATTACTCTGCCGCAGCAGCTTTTGTGACCTTCAGTGAACCGCCCGCTTTCTCGACTGCCTCGACGGCAGATTTCGAAGCACCGGTCACTTCCAGGTTCACCTTGGCGCTGATTTCGCCTTTGGCCAGAACGCGGATACCGTCCAGCTTGCGGCGCACCAGACCGGACGCAACCAGAGCGTCTTCGGTGATCGCAGCCGAAGCGTCCAGCTTGCCGGCGTCGACGAATTTCTGGATCAGACCCAGATTGATAACGGCGAATTCCTTGCGGTTCGGCTTGTTGAAGCCGCGCTTGGGCAAACGCTGGTACAATGGCATCTGGCCGCCTTCGTAGCCATTGATGGCCACACCCGAACGGGATTTCTGGCCTTTGATACCACGGCCACCCATTTTACCTTTGCCGGAACCCGGACCACGGCCAACGCGGGTGCGTTTCGGGCTGGCGCCTGGATTGTCGCGCAGTTCGTTCAGTTTCATGTCGCTTCTCCTAAGCCGGATATGACCCCGAAGCGTGATGGGCCAAACACGGCATTTCTTGGTTTTGATTCTCGTGGCGGAAAGCCACCGCAGGCGTATAGGCCCGATAACCGCACTTGACAAGCCTGTAGATTGCCTTGCGCCGCGGGATGCCGGCATGAGGTCTTGAGCCCAGTGTTACGCAAAGGGCACCTCTGCCGGCCTTTGACCGAAAAGTGACCGTGAAATGCAGCAACTTTTGCAAAAACCGCTTGCTATGTCGGGGTGGTCGTCTATCCGGTGGCCAGCAAACACTTGACTGGCAGGCGTATGACTGAACCCTCTCTCTCGCTCCGCGACAAGCCGGAGACCACCGCCGCACGTGACTGGGTAACAACGCTTGCCAAATATCGCGAACCGGACCAAATGCGCAGCGCTTTTGAGCTGGGTGTAAGCATTATCCCCTTTATCGGACTGTGGGCATTGTCCTGGATGTCACTTTCAGTCAGCTATTGGCTGGCCTTTGTGATTTCCGCCCTCAATGCGGCCTTTCTGTTGCGCTTGTTTGCCATCCAGCATGATTGCGGGCACGGCGCATTCTTCAAAAACCGGGCCGTCAGCGACTGGATCGGGCGCGGCATCGGAGTTCTGACACTGACACCATATGATGTCTGGCGCCGCACGCATTCCACGCATCACAACAGTTCCGGCAACCTGGACAAGCGCGGGATGGGCGATGTCCACACCCTGACCGTGGCGGAATACCGCGCCAAAACATCACTGAACAGGTTCTGGTACCGCGTGTACCGGAACCCGATCACTCTGTTCGTGCTTGGCCCCGGTTATCTGTTTCTGTTTCAAAACCGCCTTCCGCTGGGCCTGACAGACAGCGTCAGGTTCTGGGTCAGCGCGATGGCGACCAATCTTGCCATTCTGATTGCCCTTGTGGCCATCTACTATTTTGGCGGGCTGATGCCGATGTTGCTGATCTTTCTGCCGTCGACTCTGATTGCCGCAACGGCCGGAGTTTGGCTGTTTTATGTACAACACCAGTTCGAGAACACGCATTGGGACGCCGATGCAGACTGGCAACTGCATGAAGCAGCGCTGCACGGAAGTTCGCACTATATCCTGCCCTCAGTGTTGCAATGGTTCAGCGCCAATATCGGCATCCACCATGTACACCACCTCTACAGCCGCATTCCGTTCTACCGCCTGACCGAGGTGCTGCGCGATCATGAAGAACTGGCAAACAGCAACCGGATGACCATCCGGGAAAGCCTCGCCAATGCGCGGCTTCACCTGTGGGACGAGAAGAACCGTCGCCTGTTGTCCTTCGCCGAAGCCCGCGCACTTTATGGGTAACAGGCATGCCTAGCGCTTTCGTTTCTGGAATCGCAGCGCGTGCCTTGCGTCAACGGCAGGCGTGTGGCGCGGGACAGCCTCCATCCATCGCGACGACTTTCTCGGGCGCGATTTTGACAAAGAATGCGCGCGTCACAAACCGGTATTCTGCCGGTGCAAACGCAGGCGCGACTAAGGTGCCTTCATCCCGATCGTGACTGGCTTGATCGCCCACGCCTGAACAGGAAAGCGATCGCGATTGGCGCCAACCGTATCGCGACCTGCATTGCTGCGAAAAGGGCGCGTGACCATCTGCCGACATGAACACCACTCTGCACGGTTTCTGTGATGACCAAATGCAGCCGTTCAACCTGTTCGTCGATTCTGGGCAAGGCTGCGGCACCTTGAAAGAATACGCGGCCCCCGGGCATGTGGGCACGGCGGAAATCGCTCATACCCATGCACAAACCCAACAAAATCCCTTGTCACACCCCCGCCCCGATGCCATATGAAAAGAGCTTACGTTTATCTATTCGACCTACTGTCTCCTTCATCGGCAGTCAGTCTATCGATACAGACCGACGACGCCAGGCTGCCGCAACTCCGTGGGCAGCACTCAAACAGGAGACACGGATATGCCAGCAGGCACCGTAAAATGGTTCAACACCACCAAAGGCTTCGGCTTCATCGCACCGGAAGAGGGCGGCAAAGATGTATTCGTACACATCTCGGCTGTCGAACGTTCGGGCCTGACCGGTCTGGCCGACAACCAGAAAGTCACGTACGAGCTGCGCGCCGGTCGTGACGGCCGCGAAAGCGCCGACAGCATCCAGCTGGCCTGAGCTTGATTTCGGGTGAGGGGATCCCCCTCGCCCCTTTCCCGCCACCACCTCGGGTGGCAGGCAGGACACATCACGTCCACGTGATGTCTGCCCTAGAATTGACCAAATATCGTATCATGATGAAATTGGTTTCAGTTTCTTTGGTCATTCGACGAGGGTTTCGATGTTTACACGCCGTGTTTTTCTGGCCGGAACAGCAGCAAGCATGTTGCCGGGCATCGCCCGCGCCAAAAAGGCGGTCGAGTATGATCCGACACCGCAATTCGTGCGCATCAAGAAACAGTTTGTACCAGGTCAGCTGCTGGTCGCGCCCCGGTCGTTCTATCTTTACTTCGTCACGGAACCTCGCAAGGCGATCCGCTATGGATGCGGCGTCGGAAAAGCGGGGTTGGAGTTTACCGGCACGGCCACCATCGATGTGAAAAAGGAATGGCCGACCTGGCGCCCGACCGATGAGATGATCGAACGTGATCCCGTCGCTTACGCCAAATTCAAGGACAATGACTATGTCCAACCCGGCGGCGGAGATAACCCGCTGGGCGCGCGCGCGCTGTATCTGTTCCAGAACGGTGTCGATACCTATTTCCGCATCCACGGCACGACGCAGCCGCAGACCATTGGCCGGGCGGTGTCCAACGGGTGCATACGAATGCTGAACGAGCATGTGATCGATTTGTACAACCGGGTCCCGATCGGAACCGTTGTCACGGTCGTCTAGGTGCCCATGGATGGGCGCCTATTCCGCTCGACCCGCCTGATCAACCAGCTTCAGAACGGACGGCCCCAGTGATTCAACGATCTTTGCCACCCCATCCGCGTTTGGATGTATTCCGTCCGGCTGCATGAACTGCGATACCGCACCGGGGTCGCCCTCGGCCGCAAGACCTTCAAAGAAACTGGCGGCGAAGAGGACGTCGAACTCATTTGCCAGGTCTGGGTACATTCCGTCGAAAGCTTGCTTGTAATCGGCCCCGTAGTTGCCCGGCGCCTGCATACCGATCAGCAGAACCGGTACATTCGTGCCCCGCGCCACGTCCAGGATCCTGCGCAGATTGGCCTTTGATACGGCAGGGTCGATCCCCCGCAGCAGGTCGTTGCCGCCAAGGGCAACGATCATGCCATCCACATCCGGTGTCAGGGTCCAGTCCACACGTGCGGCCCCACCCGCCGTCGTGTCACCCGAAACGCCTGCGTTGATGACGCGGACATCCGCGCCCTGCGTCTGCAACCAGCGTTCAAGCTGTGGAACAAACCCGCTTTCCTCCACCAGCCCATAGCCCTGAGTCAGCGAGTCCCCTAAAGCCGCAATCACCACTTGTTCGGCTGTGGCCGCAAAACCGCACCACGTGAAAAGGCCTGCCATCAAAGCCTTGCGCAACGTGGTGATCGCTCCATATCCCAAAAGACCGCTCCTTTTTCGGGTAGACCCATGACGACTGCTGTTCTCGCCCTCCAAGATGCCTCTTTGTCCCTGGATGGCAATGCCGGGCGGGTCGATATTCTGCACGACATCACTTTGACTGTGAACAAAGGCGAGACGCTGGGGCTTATCGGGCCTTCTGGCTCGGGCAAGTCTTCGCTGCTGATGTTGATGGCGGGGTTGGAGCAGGCGACGCACGGTCAAATCATGGCGCTGGGTCAAGACCTGACCGACATGGATGAGGACGCTCTGGCCCGGTTTCGGCGCGACAGTATGGGGGTGGTGTTTCAGAACTTCCACCTGATCCCGACGATGACCGCGCTTGAAAACGTGGCAACCCCACTGGAACTGGCAGGGCACAAGGATGCGTTCGACCGGGCCAAGCAAGAGCTGGACGCCGTTGGCCTGTCGCACCGTCGCGATCATTACCCGGCGCAACTGTCGGGCGGAGAACAACAGCGTGTTGCCTTGGCACGAGCATCTGCACCGCGTCCCAAAATCCTGTTGGCTGATGAACCGACCGGGAATCTGGACGAAACCAACGGGGCCGCAATTGTTGATTTGCTGTTTGGTCTGCGCCGGAAATACGATGCAACCCTGATTCTGGTGACCCACAGCCATTCATTGGCCGAAAGATGTGATCGGGTCGTTCGGTTGCGTGACGGCAGGATCGCCGAAGAGACCCGGCAGGAGGCCGCGGAATGAGCCTGCGGATGGCCGGGCGGCTCGCCCGCCGCGAGCTACGCGGAGGCCTGAGCGGTTTTCGGATCTTTCTGGCCTGTTTGGCGTTGGGGGTCGCCGCCATCGCAGCCGTCGGGTCGGTGCGGCAAGCCATACAGGCTGGGCTTGCGCAAGAAGGGGCCTCGCTGTTGGGGGGCGATGCCGAACTTGAATTCACCTATCGTTTTGCCGATGAGGCAGAGCGCTCCTGGATGCAACAGACATCCGTCCAGATGTCCGAGGTTGTTGATTTCCGCTCGATGGCCGTTGTGCCCGGCGCGACAGGTCCGGAACGAGCGCTGACTCAGGTCAAGTCGGTCGACAACGCGTACCCACTTGTCGGCTCGGTACGGCTGGAACCCGAGATCCCGCTGGAAAACGCCCTGAACGGCAGTTCCGGCTTGCCCGGGGCCGTGATGGAACCTGTGCTGATGGACCGGCTTGGGTTGTCCGTCGGTGATCGGTTTTCACTTGGGACGCAAGAGTTCATCCTGACGGCTGCCTTGCTGGACGAGCCCGACAGCGCGGCGGATGGGTTTGGCCTTGGGCCGCGCACTCTGGTGCGAACCAAGGCGTTGCAGGCGTCCGGTCTGCTGGAACCCGGAACACTGTTTTCAACAAAGTACAGGATGATCCTGCCCCGGAACGCAGATCTTTCGGATGTATCCGCAAGGGCTGACGCGGCATTCGAAGGCACGGGAATGCGCTGGACGGATGCACGCAACGGTGCCCCCGGGATATCCGAGTTCGTCAATCGCCTGAGTGCATTTCTTGTCCTTGTCGGGCTGTCCGGGCTTGCCGTCGGCGGCATCGGCGTTTCTGCCGCCGTGCGTGCTTATCTGGCGCAGAAGACAGAAACGGTTGCGACTCTGCGTACCTTGGGGGCCGATCGCGCCACCATTTTTCAAACCTACATGATTCAAATTGGCGTTCTGTCCGTCTTCGGGATCGCGATCGGCCTGACGCTGGGTGGATTGGCGCCGCTTGTTCTGGCCCCGCTGCTGGAAAGCCAATTGCCGGTTCCAGCAGTGTTTTCCCTTTATCCACAGCCGCTGATCGAGGCAGCAATATACGGTCTGCTCACAGCGTTCCTGTTCACCCTTTGGCCATTGGCCCGCACCGAAGATGTGCGCGCCGCGACGTTGTTTCGCGACGCGCTGAGCTCGGCCCGCCCCTTTCCACGTCTGATTTACGTCGTGGCAACCGGTGCCGGGCTGTTGTTGCTGATCGCCCTGGCATCATGGTTCAGCGGCTCGACGTGGCTTACTGTCTGGACCGGCGGCGGGCTTGTCGGTGCACTGGCGCTGTTGGCCCTCGCCGCTTATGCCATTCGCAAACTGGCCCGGGCTGGGACTTCGTTGGCCCGCGGGCGACCCACAGTCAGATGGGCGTTGTCGGCCATCTCGGACCCACGCGAAGGTGCAGGATCTGTGGTTCTGTCACTGGGGCTGGGCCTGTCGGTGCTGGCTGCAGTCGGGCAGATCGACGGGACCCTGCGCAACGCCATTTCGGGCAACCTGCCGGATGTTGCGCCGTCGTACTTCTTTGTGGACATCCAGAAAGATCAAATGCTCGGCTTCACCGAACGCCTGCAAAACGACCCCGCGGTCAGCCGCATTGAAAGCGCGCCGATGTTGCGCGGGATCATCACGCAGATCAACGGCCAGCCCGCTCGGGACGTGGCCGGAGGTCACTGGGTGCTGGAAGGGGATCGCGGCGTGACCTATTCGGTTCAACCGCCGCTGAACGCACGCCTGACCGCAGGGGAATGGTGGGCCGAAGATTACGCAGGTGCACCCCAGGTCAGCTTTGCCGCAGAAGAAGCCGAAGAGATGGGCCTGAACCTGGGCGACCAACTGACCGTCAATATCCTGGGGCGAGACATCACGGCAGAGCTGACGTCCCTGCGCGAGGTGGATTTCTCTACCGCGGGAATGGGCTTTGTCATGTCGATGAACCCCTCTGCGCTGGCTGGTGCGCCGCACAGCTTTATCGCGACGGTCTATGCCGAAGAACAGGCCGAGGCGGCCATCCTGCGGGATCTTGCAGGCCAGTTCCCCAATATCACGGCCATCCGGGTGCGCGACGCCATTGATCGTGTCTCGGGCCTGCTGGCAGGCATCGCCGCAGCAACCTCGTACGGTGCAGGAGTATCGCTGCTGACCGGATTTCTGGTTCTGATCGGCGCTGCGGCGGCAGGCGAACCTGCCCGCAGATACGAAGCAGCGATCCTCAGGACATTGGGTGCAGATCGTGGCCGTATCCTGCGCAGCTTCGGCCTGCGATCCGTTCTGCTTGGGACCGCTGCGGGTTGCGTCGCGCTGTTCGTTGGCATTCTGGGCGGCTGGGCCGTTGCCACCTACATCTTCGACACAGAGTTCACGGTCATCTGGTCATCGGCCTTCGGCATCGTACTGGCCGGGATAGGCGTCACGTTATGTGCTGGGCTGGCATTTGCCCTGCGTCCACTTTCGGTGCGTCCGGCGCGCATATTGCGAGCGAGCGATTGAAATCAGCGCACGCAGGCCACGGGCTGCAAGAGCCTCAGCAGCGGATCATTGTCACATACCAGCGCATCCAGTGTAACATCGTCCAGGGACGCATAGAACACCTCTGCCGCGTCCTGAAGCGCAAGCCTCAGCCGGCAGGCATCCGTAAGAGGGCACGTGTTGTCCGCGTCGGCGAAACACTCGGCAATAGGCAAAGCCCCTTCAACATGCCGGAACACCGCACCGATGCGGATCTGATCCGCGGGGCGCGCCAGCGACATGCCACCGTTTCGACCGCGCTGCGTGCTCAGATAGTTCAGCTGGCTCAGCTGATTGATCACCTGCGCCAGATGGTTTTCCGAAATGTTGCACACTTCGGCGATTTCGGATTTCGTGACCAGCCTGTCCGGGTGAGCTGCGCAATACATCAACAGGCGCACAGCGATATTCGTCCTTTTGGTAATCCGCATGAGGGCCTCCCTAAATTCAAGATGCAACCTTATTGCATGTCCGGGAAAAAAGCGGTTTGACATACATCAATCGACCCAAAGGACACTTCTTGGATGGCCGACCCCTATTTCTTTGGCTATGGCAGCCTCGTGAACCTCGCGACGCATGATTTCCCCGATCCGCGCCCCGCGCGACTGAAGGGTTGGCGGCGGGCCTGGCGGCATACCGATCTGCGACCCGTGGCGTTTCTGACTGCCGTGCCCGACCCGAAGTCGGAGATCGAAGGCATGATTGCGCATGTTCCCAATAATGACTGGGCCGCGCTGGATGAACGGGAATGGGCGTATGACCGAATTCCCGCAACGCAGTCGGTTTCACATCCCCTGACGCACGACGTCGAAATAGCTGTCTACGCCGTCCCGCAGGATCGGCACAGCCAGCCCAGCAATCACCACCCGTTGCTGCTCAGCTATATCGATGTTGTCGTGCAGGGTTACTTGCGGGCATTCGGCGAAGACGGCGCGGATCGATTCTTTGAGACGACAACAGGCTGGGATGCCCCGATCCTGAATGATCGCGCCGAACCGCGTTATCCACGCCATCAGCAACTCAAACCTGTCGAACGTGATTTTGTCGATGACCGCCTGACAAGTTTATCGGTGCTGTTCGTACAGCCGGCGTAACAAAAAAAGGGCCACGCCGATGACGTGGCCCAGAAAATTGGTGTGCCACCACGTTAGCCGCGCGCGCGGATCACCTGTAGCAACGGCATCAGCGCAGCCATTTCCGGGCCGCGCTCCATGCCGGTCAACGCTTTGCGCAGTGGCATGAACAGGCCTTTGCCCTTGCGACCGGTTGCCTCTTTCACGGCCTTGGTCCAGGTGCCCCACGTGTCACCATCGAACGGTCCTTCGGGCAGCAACGCCATCGCCTGGGCAATAAATTCCCGATCTTCATCGGCGATCAGGGGATCGGCCCCGTCACGGCACAGCTCCCACCAGCCCTTGAGATCGGCCAGGGTGGTGATGTTTTCGCGGGCCATGGCCCAGAAAGGTTCTGCCAATTCATCGGGAACACCGGCATCCGCAACGGCACTGGCCACCTCGGACAGCGGCAGCGATTGCAAATGCCTGGCGGTCAGCGGGAACAGGTCCTGTACATCGAACTTGGTCGGCGCGGCGCCAAACCGGTTTACATCGAACCCTTCGATCAGCTCGGCCATTTCCGAGCGCAGCTCAACCGGATCAGACGAGCCCAGTCGCGCCATAAGGCTCAGCAATGCCATCGGTTGCACACCCTGTTCGCGAAGATCGCGCAAGGCCAGCGTGCCCAGCCGTTTCGACAATGCCTCGCCCTGCGGACCAGTCAGCAGAGAATGGTGCGCAAAGCGCGGACAACGCCCGCCCAGCGCCTCGATGATCTGGATCTGCGTCGCCGTGTTGGTCACATGGTCCGAACCCCGTACAACATCCGTCACGCCCATTTCAGTATCATCCACAACCGACGCAATCGTATAGAGAACCTGACCATCGCCACGGATCAGAACCGGATCGGAAACCGAAGCCGCATCAATCGAGATGTCGCCAAGAATGCCGTCATTCCATTCGATACGTTCATGATCCAGCTTGAAGCGCCAGACGCCGTTGCCACGTTCGGCGCGCAGCTTCTCTTTCTCGGCCTCGGACAGGTTCAGCGCAGCGCGGTCATAGACCGGCGGCTTGCCCATGTTCAGTTGCTTCTTGCGTTTCAGATCCAGCTCGGTCGGCGTTTCGAACGCTTCGTACAAACGACCCATCGCGCGCAGCTTGTCGGCCGCTTCGGCATAGCGGTCCAGACGGTCCGACTGACGCTCGACCCGGTCCCAATGCAAACCCAGCCATTCCAGGTCCTGCTTGATGGCATCGACATATTCTTCTTTCGACCGCTCGGGGTCGGTATCATCGATGCGCAGGATAAACGTACCGCCTGCCTTGCGGGCAATCAGATAGTTCATCAGGGCGGTGCGCAGGTTGCCCACATGGATGTAACCGGTGGGCGACGGGGCGAAACGGGTGGTTGTCATGGGTGTCTCCTGTTGGCGCGGCTCTTGTCACATGGGGGCGTTTTTGTCCAGCCGCCGCTTGATCCATCAGGTGATTCAGAAAGGTTTCACCGGCCACACCCTGTCGAGGTCGTCCAGTCCGGCGCGAATGAGTTCGCGCAAAACGCCCGTGTCGATATCCGCCAGTTTGTTGACGTAAAGACAGGACTTGCCCAACTTGTGCTTTCCCAATCTGGCCATGAGATCCGCAAAATCTGCGTAACCCGGCATGATGTAAATCACCAAAGCTGATTTGCGCGGCGAAAAACCGGTTGCCAGAAAGACCCCTTCACGACCCGATTTGTAGCGATAGTGGTAGCGGCCGTACCCGACGATCGACGGGCCCCACATGACCGGGCTAAACCCGGTGGTGGCGCGAAACAATTTGTCAAGCTGGTGCGCGTCTTCAGCACGGCGCGCCGGTTGAACCGTTCTCAGGAAATTCTCGACGCTTTGATCTGTCGGAACTGTCTTGTTGTCTGATCGCGCCATGAACAAAAATTAACACGTAATATTCATCCATGCACCCCATCTGAATGGCGTATACACTGGCAACAGACTCTCGACGCCCTAACTGCAACAATGATGTCCTGACAGGGAGAACGAAGATGACAATAAAACTTACACGCCGCGCCGCTTTGGGAACTGCCGCCGCCTTGCCGTTTGCAACCGCAGCTGCACCGGTTCTGGCCGCAAGCCCGGAAACCAAAGCAAACTCGACCATCGCCAAGTCATTTCATGTTGGCGACTTCACGGTCACGACCCTGCTGGATGGCAGCTTTCCACGCGACGGAGCCAAAGAGATTTTTGGGGACGGTGCGACGGACGAAGAATTCGCCAAGGTTTCGGCTGAGAACTTCATTCCCGCAGACGTCGCACAGTTTTTCTTTACCCCCTCACTGGTCAACACAGGCTCAGAGCTGGTTCTGTTTGATACCGGTCTGGGGCAAGGTGGCATACAGGCCGCGCTGGCAGATGCGGGTGTAACCCCGGATCAGATCGATGTGGTCGTGATAACGCATATGCACCCTGACCATATCGGTGGCATGACCACCGAAGGCGCGCCCACCTTCGCCAATGCGCGCTACGTGACGGCTTCTCCGGAATATGATTTCTGGGCTGCGCAGGACGCAGGCAATCGCGTGGGCGATCTGGTCGCTGAAAAAGTCACACCACTGGCCGAGAAAATGACCTTTGTCGAAGACGGGGGCGAGGTTGCCTCGGGCATTACCGCGGTTGCCGCTTATGGCCATACACCGGGCCACACGGTCTATCATCTGGAAAGCAACGGGCAACGTCTGGTGCTGACGGCGGATCTGGCCAACCACTATGTCTGGTCTTTCGCTCATCCCGAATGGGAAGTCCGGTTTGACATGGACAAGGCCGCAGCAACTGCCGCGCGCCGCAATGTCCTTGGCATGCTGGCTGCCGACAAAGTGCCTATGGTCGGCTATCACATGCCTTTCCCCGGTGCAGGCTATGTTGAGGCACGCGGAGAAGGCTTCCGCTTTGTCCCGGTCAGCTACCAGATGATGGGTTAGGCTGTCAGTACCCCGGATCCGGTCGCACTTTTGAACCGTCGCTGAACCGCGACAGGCGAAAGGCAGCCGGGTCCACGCAAGGCACTGTTTCTGAAACCAGATCAGCCATCAGCCGCCCCGCCCCGGGTCCGATCCCAAAACCATGGCCTGAAAACCCGGTGGCAATGTACATTCCCGGCAGATCATCCACACCCGAGATGACGGGAATGGCATCCGGCGTCACATCGATCATACCTGCCCAGCTTTGTACGATCTCGCCCGTTTGCACAGCGGGATATCCCTTGCATGCACTGGCCCAGGCGCGTCGCAACGTTTTTTGCGACGGCTCAGGGTCCAGGATCCGGCACTTTTCGAATGGTGTCACATCGGTTGGCAGCCATCTCCGGTCCTGTTTTGCTTCGATCGTCCAGCGTTTGGACAGGCGAAAGCGCAGAGATTTCCACTCCTGCACAAATGCCGGCAGGAACTGCATCGCCAATCGAAAACTGTCTGGCACGATGTCAACGGTATTCTCATGACCGGACGCAATTGTGTAACCGCCATCGGCCCGCTTTCGGATCGCAAAATCATCCGACCACAACGCCGCCTCAGGCCCCTCTGCGATGGGGGATGTGCGCAGGACCGTATTCAGAACTTTCAGCTGCGGCAGTTCGATCCCCGCATTGCCTGCAAACAGGCGCGACCACGCGCCCCCGGCCAGAACGACGCGCCCGCTGGCAACTCTGCCGCGTTCGGTGAAGACACCGGCGATACGTCCAGCCTGAACGTCCACGCTGCGCACGGCGCAATTCGTCATGATCACCGCGCCCCGAGCCCGCGCAGCTTCGGCAATGGCGGGGGCTGTCCACTGTGGTTCTGCACGACCATCCTGCGGCATGTACAGCGCTGTTTCAAAGCCCGTTTGGTTGCCGCGCAAAAGGTCTGCCAACTCACCGCCCGAAACCATCCGCGCGCCGGTCTGCAAACCCTCCACGTGGTACAGCCAACGCTCCATGTTCCCCGCATCCCGCTTGCCCGATGCGCCAAAAAGGATACCGGATCGGGTATAACCTGTCTTGCGGTCCAGCCGGTCATCCAGCGTCTGCCAGATGCGCAACGATTCCTGCATCAGGGGTATCTCTCTTGGGTCCCGCATCCCAAGACGGACCCACCCCCAATTGCGAGAACTCTGTTCGGCGGCAATCTGCCCTTTTTCGCACAAAAGAACCGAGGCACCCCGCTCGGCCAGTTCCAACGCGGTTGAAACGCCGATGATTCCGCCGCCGATGACCACGACATCAACGGTTTTGGGCAGGGCAAGATCAGGTTCTACAGGAGTCGGTTTGGGCGCGGTCATCGATAGGCCTTACTCTGTCACTTGGACCGTTATGGAGACCAAGAGACAAAGCATAGGCAATACAAACCGTCACCGCGACCACGCGAATTTTGGCATCTGTGACCCAGACGCCCGAGGCTATGATTGCGGGCCGAAGGTTACGCTGCGCCGGACAGTTCCGCCCATTTCTGACGCAAGATCGAGGACAACCGGTTTTCCTTCAGCGCAGCTTGCGCAGACACATCTTCCTGTGGAAGCAATTGCGGAAACTCTGGCCGCAACATCGCCACTCTCTGATCTTCCGACTGCCGCTGCTCATTCAACAAATCGGCAATTGCTGCATCCAGCTTTTCTTCATCCAATTCTTGCGGCGGAGATTCCATCGTACGCCACTTCAAAGGCGCATGAAGCGATCTTTCATAATCCTCGTACATTTTAACACCAAACCATTCACTCAGACATCCAACCCCGGATACGCTGCGTTCGTCACATTTAGCCTTCGCCATCAACGGCAATGCGTCGCATCCGCCCCACATTGGGCAACTTCCAAGCAAAAATGTGTCAGAAAAATGTCACCCAAGCAAGCCAGGGATGGCCTTTTTCGCCCGGTTGCACGGGCTTTGCCCCTCGATCAGGGAACAATGCAAAGCACCGAAACTTCACTGTTTCCGATCTGACGAGTTTGGCTTCGATTTCAGTGACGATCACGCCAGCGATTTACGATCGGGTACCGCCGGTCCAGCCAGAATGCCCGCTTACTCAAGCGCGTGCCCGGAGCGGACTGGAATCGTTTGTACTCGCTGATATAGATCAGGTGCTCGACCTTTCGCGCGTCCGCCTCGTCAAATCCGGCGGCGACGCAATCCGCGATGGAGCCATCCTGATCGACCAGAATGTCAAGTATCGCGTCCAGCACGGGATAGTCCGGCAGACTGTCACTGTCTTTCTGATCTTCGCGCAGTTCGGCGCTGGGGGGTTTGTCAATGACGGACGGGCGAATGACCTCTCCGTCAGGCCCCATCATCCAGTCTCGATGATTGGCGTTGCGCCAGCGGCAGGTTTCGAACACGCGGGTCTTGTACAGATCCTTGATCGGGTTGTAGCCGCCATTCATGTCGCCATAGATCGTGGCATAGCCCACCGCAACCTCGGACTTGTTGCCGGTGGTCAACAGCATTTCACCAAACTTGTTCGAGATCGCCATCAGCAAAAGCCCGCGCAGGCGCGACTGAATGTTCTCCTCGGTCAAGCCTTCGTCCAACCCCGCAAATAGCGGAGCGAGCGTGTTGGTGACGGCAGCCCGGCTTTCCGAAATCGGCACATGGTCATAGTGCACACCCAGCGCCTTGGCGACGGCCTCGGCATCGTCCAATGACGCTTGGCTGGTGTATTCCGACGGCAACATCACGCAGCGAACATTGTCGGCCCCGATGGCATCCACCGCGATGGTCGCCACCAAGGCGGAATCGATCCCTCCGGACAGTCCCAGAAGTGCCTTTTTGAAACCGGTCTTGCCAAAATAGTCCCGCAGGGACTGCACCATCGCGCGATAATCCTGCTCCCACACATCCGGCTGGGGCACGATTTCTGCCGGCACAATGCGCCAGCCATCATCGCCGCGCTCAAGATCCACCTGAGAAACCACTTCGTCGAATACCGGCATCCGGAAGGCCAACTCTCCGCCCGGGTTGAGACCGAAGCTGGCGCCGTCAAAGACCTGATCGTCCTGCCCGCCGACCATGTTCAGGTAGATCAGCGGCAGGCCCGTTTCGACCACGCGCGCGACCATATGGTTCAGACGTACATCGTATTTGTTCCGAAAATAGGGCGACCCATTGGGGATCAGCAGAAACTCGGCACCGGTTTCCTCAAGCGTTTCCGCCACATCCGGGTGCCAGCCATCCTCGCAGATGGGGCTGCCGATCCGGAAGTTGCCAACCGAATACGGACCGCCCAGAGGACCCGCATCATACAGGCGCACTTCGTCGAAAACAGTCTCATTCGGCAGGTGGTGCTTCAGAACCTTGCTGGTGATCCGCCCCCGCTTCAGGATCAGATAGGCATTGTACAACTTGCCATCATCGACCCACGGACCACCCAGGGCAATCGCGGGCCCATCGGCGCATTTCGCCGCCAGAGACTCGACCGCATCCATGGCCGCGCGATGAAACACCGGCTTCAGCACCAGATCCTGCGTGTTGTATCCGGTGATGAACATCTCGGGGAACGCCACCAGATCGGCCCCCGCCGCCTTGCCCTGTTCCCACGCGGAAACGACCTTGGTCGCATTGCCGTCGATATCCCCTAAGGTCGGGTTCAGTTGCGCCAGAGTGATGCGGAAACGGTCGGCCATGCTGCCCTCTTGCCTCGTCAGTCCTATTGCCATTTAGCAGATCATCGCGCGAGTAAAAGGCCAATGCGGCAAAACCCGTTGCCCTGCCCGCGACGGTACCCTAGTTTTGCGCCCAGGGATGCAACCAACGATGATCCGGCAGGCAGGACCAAAATGAACGTGATCCGAAACTCAATTGGGGCTGTGGCCATGAGCCTGGCAGCTGCGACCGCTTTTGCACAGGACGGCACGATTATCGTCAAGGATGACGAAGTGGGCGGCGTCTACGAGGGCACTTATGAGAATGGCCTGCGCCACGGGACGGGTACGTATCGGCTGCCCAACGGGTTCGAATACACCGGCCAGTGGGTGGAAGGCGAAATTCAGGGCCAGGGCGTCACCAAGTACCCGGATGGATCGGTTTATGAAGGCGCGTTCGTCAAAGGTCAGCCGGAAGGGCGCGGCAAGATCGTTTACGCCAATGGCAGCAGCTATGATGGAGAATGGTCCAACGGATCCATCAACGGCACGGGCGTCGCTGAATTTGCCAATGGCTCGCGATATGAGGGTGAGTTCAGGAACGCACAACGGCACGGCAAGGGCAAACTGACCTTTCCCGACGGATATGTCTACGATGGCGACTGGGTGGACGGTCAGCGGCAAGGCAAGGCCACGATCACCTATGCCGATGGCAGCGTTTACGAAGGCGATGTCAACGCCGGCTTGCGCGATGGCACGGGCACCCAGACAATGCCTGACGGAATGGTATACGAAGGCGAATGGACGCAGGACCAGATCACCGGGACAGGTCGCCTGACCTATGCCAATGGCGATGTTTATGAAGGCGAGCTTGTGCAGGGGCGCCGTCAGGGCAAAGGCAAAGTAACTCACGCGTCAGGGGACGTCTACGAGGGCGATTTTGTCGATGATCGCCGCCATGGCACAGGCACGTTCACCGGAACCGATGGTTTTGTGTACACCGGCGACTGGAACCAGGGTCAGATAGAAGGCCTGGGTGAGCTGACCTATCCCGACGGTTCGGTCTATGTGGGCGATTTCGTGGCCGATCTGGCGGAAGGAAACGGCCGCATCACCTATCCCGACGGCTCCACTTACGAGGGTGAGTGGATCGCCGGCGTCATCGAAGGCCAGGGTACGGCGACCTATGCCACCGGCATGATCTATAAGGGTCAGTTCAAAAACGCGCAAAGCCACGGCAAGGGTGTGATGACCCGCGCGGACGGTTCGATATATGACGGAGACTGGGTCAACGGGGTTCGTCAGGGAAAAGGTAAGGCGACATACTCTGACGGCACGGTCTACACCGGGGACTTCGTGAACGGAAAGCGTCACGGCAAAGGAGAAATCGTGACCCGTGCCGGGTTCAAGTATGTCGGCGACTGGTCCGAAGGCAAAATCAACGGCGAAGGCATAGCGACCTATTCGAACGGCGACGTCTATGAGGGCAACTTTGTCGACAACAAAAGGCAGGGCAGCGGAACCATGCGCTATGCCAACGGGCAAGAAGAAACCGGTATCTGGGAAAACGGTGTTTTGCCAAATCAAACCCTGGACCAGCAGGGCGGCGTAGACGCTCCGGCACAGCAGACAGACCCGGACTCAGAGACGGCACAGCCAGATCCGTCTGGCGAATGATCGCTCACCAGGGAACTGGTTTTCCGGCCCAGTCAAAGAACCCACCGGTATCCGCCGGGCGCAACCCGCCGATCACGGACATCAGGTTGCGCGCGGCTTCACCGGGTTCAACGGCAGGATGCCGTCCCAGATATTTCCGAGTAAACTCTGTCTTGACCGTGCCGGGATGCAGCGCAACACATATCGCCTGTTTATGGGTCCGGGCCAATTCAATTGCCGAAGTATGGACGATTTGATTGACCGCGGCCTTGGCCGCGCGGTAGCTGATCCAGCCGCCCATCCGATTGTCGCCAATGGACCCGACCCGCGCGGACAATACAGCAAATACGGAACGCCGATATCGCGGCAACAACTGATGGGCCCGGCTTAGCACCAACGCCGGACCAACGGCATTCAGAGCAAACTGGTCCATCATTGCCCTTGCCGAAACAGATCGAATGGTCTTTTCGGGCGCATTGCCTGAAATTTCCAGCGCCCCGGAAGCGACGAGAACAAGATCGAACGGGCCCGATAGGCGATCAAGCATCCGGCTTGCTCGATCTGGCTCCATCAGATCGAACCCCTCGACAGAGCGCGAGAGGCACGTCACCGCAACGCCCTGTGCCTCCAATTGCTCGCGTACGGCCGCACCAATCCCGCCGGACGCACCAATGATCAAAGCAGTATCCATCTGCGACCAGCTAGCGGCATGGACGGATCAATCAAGGGACGGGAATTTCCAACCCCGTACACCGCAACTTGTCGAAAATTGGTTCTTTTCATTCCCGGCGGCGTCTGTATAACCTCAAACCCATGATCAACTGCGCAGATATCCCTTTTGCCAAAGCCGCCCCTCACGGCGCGGTTCTGCGTGGCCTACTGATCCTAATCCGCCTCTGAGCGTGCCATCCGGCGCGCCCGCTCAGAGGAGGACGCCAGCGCGCCAACAGGCTTTAGGACAGACAAGAAAGAGATTCCCATGACCAACGTGACCGACCAAGACCGCGTCTTGATCTTTGATACCACTTTGCGCGACGGCGAGCAGAGCCCCGGCGCGACCATGACCCATGACGAAAAGCTCGAGATTGCCGAACTGTTGGATGACATGGGCGTCGACATCATCGAAGCGGGTTTTCCGATCGCATCCGAAGGTGACTTCAAAGCGGTGTCCGAGATCGCACAACGATCGAAAAACAGCCGCATCTGCGGTCTGGCCCGCGCCAATTTCGCCGATATCGACCGCTGCTGGGAGGCGGTCAAACACGCGGAACAGAACCGCATTCACACATTCATCGGCACCTCTCCGCTGCACCGCGCCATTCCGAACCTGACACAGGACGAGATGGCTGACAAAATTCACGAAACGGTCAGCCACGCGCGCAACCTGTGCGAAAACGTGCAGTGGTCGCCGATGGACGCGACCCGGACCGAGTGGGATTACCTGTGCCGCGTCATCGAAATCGCGATCAAGGCCGGGGCAACCACCATCAACATCCCCGACACCGTGGGATATACTGCGCCTCTGGAATCCGCTGACCTGATCAAACGCCTGATCGAAACGGTTCCGGGCGCAGATGAGGTGATCTTCGCCACCCATTGTCACAACGACCTCGGCATGGCGACAGCGAATTCGCTGGCGGCGGTCATCGGTGGCGCACGCCAGATCGAATGCACCATCAACGGCCTGGGCGAACGCGCTGGCAACACCGCCCTGGAAGAGGTCGTAATGGCTATGCGCACGCGCAATGACATCATGCCCTTCCACACCGGGATCGACACGACCAAGATCATGCATATCTCGCGCCGGGTCGCTACGGTGTCGGGCTTCAACGTTCAGTTCAACAAGGCCATCGTCGGCAAGAACGCGTTTGCCCACGAAAGCGGCATCCATCAGGACGGCATGCTCAAGAACCGCGACAATTTCGAGATCATGCGCCCCGAGGATATCGGCCTGTCGGGCACATCCCTGCCTCTGGGCAAGCACTCGGGCCGCGCGGCTCTGCGCGACAAACTGGAAACGCTGGGCTTTGAAGTTGGCGACAATCAACTCAAAGACATCTTCGTGCGGTTCAAGGATCTGGCGGATCGCAAGAAAGAAGTGTTCGACGACGATCTCATTGCGCTGATGACGTTGGACGAGGCGGACGACTATCTGCAATTGGTGTCGATGAAAGTCACCTGCGGCACCGGCGGGCAGGCGGAATCGACGGTTGAGCTGGAAGTCGACGGCAAGGACGTCATCGCAACTGAACATGGCGACGGGCCGGTAGACGCGACCTTCAAGGCAATCCGTGCGATTCACCCCAACACGGCCCGTTTGCAGCTGTATCAGGTTCATGCGGTGACCGAAGGCACCGATGCGCAGGCCACGGTTTCGGTCAGGCTGGAAGAAGATGGCATGATCGCCACGGGTCAGTCGGCGAACACGGATACCGTCGTGGCTTCGGCCAAAGCCTATATCCACGCGCTGAACCGCCTGATCGTGCGCCGGGAAAAGACCGGCCCGGGCGCGGATGCCCGCGAAATCAGCTACAAAGACCTGACCTGATCCAAAGTGGCGCGGTGAGGGGCTCCCGCACCTGCGGTTGCCCGGCTGCGCCGAGCACCCTTGCAGCTTTGGGCCCGGCAGCGCGCCTGCGGCGCGCTGCCGGGCCCAACATGCTTGACGGCATCTCTGATGCAGGCAAACAGGGCAGGAGTATCGGTTGCATTTCTGGTGGCTGACCTCAGAGGCTTGCAAATAGCTGCGACAGGCGTGTCGTTTCTTCCTCGATGCCGAATGGTGCGTTCAGAATGAACATCCCTGATCCCACCATCCGATGCCCTTCGCGCACCGGTGGAAATGTCACCTCATGACAAATGGCCTTGGGGAAGTTTTGCGCTTCAAGCGTCGCGATCATCCGGGCGTGGCGTTTGTCCGTCAGAACCGGGTACCACAGCGCGATCACCCCGACATTCCATTTCCGGTGCAGTTTGGCAATCACTCCGGGCAGTCGATCGTAATCGGTCTTCATCTCATAGCTTGGGTCAATCAGCAAAAGCCCCCTTCGCGGCGTCGGAGGCATCAGGGATTGCACCAGTTCAAACCCGTCCTGCCGATACACCTTCGCCCCGAACGGTGACATTGCCAAAGACAGCGCGGCATGTTCCTGGGGGTGCAGCTCGGCAAAATGCAGACTGTCCTGATCCCTCAACAGATGTGCTGCAATCATCGGCGATCCCGGATAGGCCGCGTCGCCGTGCCGGGCCTGTATGTTTTTCAGAACCCGCGCCATCGGATGTCCGGGGCCGAACCACCCTTCTCGTTTCGCGCGCTCGATTCCCGCCGCCGCCTCGCCCGTCCGCATGGATTCGTCCGCGTCCAACTGGTACAGCCCCCGTCCAGAATGCGTTTCGACATAGCTGAGCGGCTTGTCCTTCTGCGTCAAATAATTCAGCACCCAGGCCAGCAATGCGTGCTTTTGGACATCAGCCAGATTCCCGGCGTGGTAAATGTGTTGATAAGAGAGCATTTTGCCTTCTAAAGTCCCATTCAATAAGGCGGAAAGGTGCTGATTGTCGCGGAATCAGCCCTTTTACCGGGCGTGATGGCACCCTATAAGTCATCCGTCCCGGAACCGTCGAGTCGCGGGCAGTAGAAAAACCGACATACAGGATCAGGGGAAACATGGGGATCTTTGGCAATCTGGGCGGCCTGTTCACAGCGGACATGGCCATCGACCTTGGAACGGCGAACACGCTGGTTTACGTCAAGGGGCGCGGTGTCATCCTGTCTGAGCCTTCGGTCGTAGCCTATCACGTCAAGGACGGCGTGAAGAAAGTTCTGGCTGTCGGCGAAGATGCCAAGCTGATGCTGGGCCGGACGCCCGGTTCTATCGAAGCCATCCGCCCCATGCGCGAAGGTGTGATTGCTGACTTCGATACAGCCGAAGAAATGATCAAGCACTTCATCCGCAAGGTTCACAAGCGTTCGACTTTCTCGAAGCCCAAGATCATCGTCTGCGTCCCCCATGGCGCGACACCCGTTGAAAAGCGGGCGATCCGTCAGTCGGTTCTGTCCGCTGGTGCCCGCCGCGCCGGCCTGATCGCCGAACCGATCGCCGCCGCCATCGGCGCGGGCATGCCGATCACCGACCCGACCGGCAACATGGTCGTCGACATCGGTGGTGGTACAACCGAAGTGGCGGTTCTGTCGCTGGGCGACATCGTCTATGCCCGCTCGGTCCGCGTGGGTGGCGACCGCATGGATGAAGCCATCATCTCGTACCTGCGTCGCCAGCAGAACCTGCTGGTCGGTGAATCCACCGCCGAGCGGATCAAGACCACCATCGGCACGGCGCGGATGCCTGATGATGGACGCGGCCAGTCGATGCATATTCGGGGTCGTGACCTGTTGAACGGCGTACCCAAGGAAATCGAGATCAGCCAGGCCCAGGTCGCCGAGGCACTGTCGGAACCCGTCCAGCAGATCTGCGAAGCGGTGATGACTGCGCTGGAAACCACTCCACCCGATCTGGCCGCCGATATCGTGGATCGGGGCGTGATGTTGACCGGCGGTGGCGCGCTTCTGGGTGATCTGGATCTGGCCCTGCGCGAACAGACCGGCCTGGCCGTGTCGATTGCCGACGAAAGCCTGAATTGTGTGGCTTTGGGCACCGGCAAGGCGCTAGAATACGAAAAACAGCTGCGCCACGCGATTGACTACGAAAGCTGAGGCGCGCACCTTTTAGGGGCAGTCTGAATTCGGCACGAGCAGCACGGGAAGGTAACCTGTGGCAAAAGACCGATCACAGCGCGATGACTACACGACCCCTCTGCGCCGCTTGTTGCTGGGGATCGTCATCCTGTGCTTGCTGGGCATCTTTCTGGTCTGGCGGATCGACAGCCCGCGCGTCGAGCGGTTCCGCGCGCAGGTGGTGGACGCGGTCGTACCGTCGATGGATTGGGCCATGGTGCCCGTGACCGCCGCTGTGAACCTTGTGCGCGATTTCCAAAGCTACCAGCGTCTGAGCGAGCAAAACCGCGAGCTGCGCAGCGAACTGCGCCTGATGCGTGCCTGGAAAGAGGCCGCACTGCAATTGGAGCAGGAAAATGCGCGGCTGTTGGATCTGAACAATGTCCGCCTCGACCCGCGCCTGACATACATCACGGGTGTTGTGATGGCCGACAGCGGATCACCCTTCCGGCAGTCCGTCCTGTTGAATGTGGGGGAACGCGACGGGATCGTTGATGGCTGGGCCACGATGGATGGCATCGGGCTGGTTGGCCGAATTTCCGGCGTCGGACCAGATACGGCTCGGGTGATCCTGGTGACGGACGCCACCAGCGCCATTCCGGCAACGATTCAGCCTTCTGGCCAGACCGCGTTGATCAAAGGAGACAATACTCCGGCCCCAGTGGTCGAGTTCCTGGAAAACCGAGAGCTGGTCCGCCCCGGTGATCGGGTGATCACATCCGGCGACGGTGGCGTTTTTCCGGCAGGCCTTTTGATCGGCCAGATCGCCGCGGATCCGGGCGGCCGTTTGCGCGTTCGCCTTTCAGCGGATTTTGAACGGCTCGAGTTTCTTCGCGTTCTGCGCTTCCATTCGCCCCCGCCAATTCAGGATCCGGGTGGGATCGTCGGGCCAACTCGGCCCGAAACTGCGCTTGTACCGGATGAGGTCAGCGATGGATAGGCCCGCCTCATACAACTGGGCAATGCGCGGCCTTTACGTTGCGCTGGCCTTTGTCGTGCTGTTTCTGCATTTGCTGCCGCTTGATGCGCAACCGGATCGCTGGCCTTTTCCTGATGTATTGATTGCGCTGACCTTTGCCTGGGTATTGCGGCGCCCCGATTATGTGCCCACTCTGTTGGTCGCGTTTGTCATGCTGATGGCGGATCTGTTGCTGCAACGCCCGCCCGGCCTTCTGGCTGCGCTGGTGGTGTTTGGCACAGCCTATCTGCGCTCTGCCGCTCCGGGTATGAAGGACACCGGATTTGTCGGAGAATGGATGTCTGTCGGTGTGGTGATTTCCATGGTCTTTTTGACGAATAGAGTCGTTTTGTCGATCTTGTCTGTGCAGCAGGCCGCTTTGTGGCCAGTCGTGATGCAACTTGTGCTGACAATCGCCTTCTACCCGTTCATCGTGCTGTTGAGCCAAAGCGTATTTGGCGTCCACCGTCTGTCTGCTGCGGATGCCGGAGCCGTAGGGGGCGGAGCATGAAACAACGCAAGCCTAAGTCGCAGGGCCTTGCCTATAAACGGCTGCCACGCCGGGCGCTGCTGCTGGGCGGTTTGCAGGCGGCTTTTATCGGCGGGCTGGCCGCACGGATGCGTTTCATGCAGGTGGATCAGGCCGACGAATACCGCCTGCTGGCCGAAGAAAACCGCATCAACATTCGACTCATCCCGCCAACCCGTGGACGTATCTATGACCGCAATGGTCAGATCATCGGTCAGAACTCACCATCCTATCGAATCGTCATCGTGCGTGAGGATGCGGGAGACGTCGACAAGGTGATTGCCAAATTGTCGGAACTCATCCCGCTGAACGATGATGAGATCCAACGCGCCCGGACCGAAATGCGCCGATCAGCGCCGTTCCTGCCGGTGACTCTGGCGGATCAGGTCACTTGGGAAGACATCTCGAAAGTGGCGGTCAATGCCCCGGCCCTGCCGGGTGTGACGCCCGAGGTCGGCCTGACACGGCAATACCCACGCTATGAGGATTTCGCCCATATCGTCGGCTATGTCGGCCCGGTCAGCGACTACGATCTCAGCAAACTCGAAGACCCCGAGCCGGTTTTGCGAATTCCCAGGTTTCAGATTGGCAAGGTCGGGTTGGAAGCCAAGCAGGAAATTGCCTTGCGTGGCAAAGCCGGCGCAAAGCGTGTCGAAGTCAACGCCACAGGGCGCGTAATGCGCGAGCTGGACCGGCAGGAAGGTCAGCCGGGTGCGGACTTGCAATTGGCGATCGATGCCGACCTGCAACAATATGCGCAAGCGCGGCTGGCAGGTGAAAGCGCGGCTGCAATTGTTCTGGATTGCGAAACCGGGGACCTGCGCGCTGTCAGCTCTACACCCAGTTTCGATCCTAATCTGTTTGTGCGCGGTATCTCGGTCGCGGATTATCGGGCTTTGACGGGGGACAAGTATCGCCCTCTGGCCAACAAGTCCGTACAAGGCACTTATCCTCCGGGGTCGACGTTCAAGATGGTCACCGCATTGGCCGCGCTGGAGGCCGGCGTAATAGGCCCTGGAAACACAGTGTATTGCCCCGGACATCTGAAGGTCGGCAGCCGCAGGTTCCACTGCTGGAAGCGCGGTGGGCATGGTACGGTCGATCTGAACCTGTCGCTTAAACGCAGCTGCGACGTCTATTACTACGACGTGGCTTTGCGGGTCGGGATCGACAAGATATCCGAAATGGCCCGTACATTGGGGCTGGGCGTCAAGCACGATATTCCGATGTCGGCGGTTGCCGCTGGACTTGCCCCCAATCAGGAATGGAAGCAGCGGACACACGGTCAGGATTGGCTGGTGGGCGACACGGCCAACGCGTCCATCGGGCAAGGGTTCATGCTGGCATCACCGCTTCAACTGGCCGTCATGACGGCTCGTATAGCCACCGGCCGATCGGTGACACCGCGCCTTGTACGATCGATCGACGGTGTCGAGCAGCCTTCGGGCGCAGGGGAACCGCTGGACATCAACGCCTACAATCTGGAACAGGTGCGCAAGGCCATGTACTCGGTCTCGAATGATCGGCGGGGGACGGCCTATCGCAGTCGCATCATCGCAGACGAGTTCCGCATGGCCGGCAAAACCGGCACCAGCCAGGTCCGCAACATCACTAAGGCCGAGCGTGCCGCCGGCGTTATACGCAACGAAGACCTGCCATGGGAACGTCGCGACCACGCCTTGTTCGTCTGCTTCGCGCCCTATGACAATCCGAAATACGCGGTTGCCGTGGTCGTTGAACATGGCGGCGGCGGGTCCAAGGCGGCGGCACCGGTCGCCCGCGATATCATGCTTCAGGCGCTCTATAACGGTACTCCGCCGCTTGAAGCATATCCGGTTGCCGACCGCGAGCGCATCAAGGAACAGCAAAAACGGCTCGAGGGCGACCGTCGCCCCAAAGCGCGTCCCGATGGAAAGGACCGCGCATGAGCTATCTTGAATATGCCGTGAAATCCACGCCGTCGGGGTTTCGGAAATTCCTGTACATGAACTGGCCGCTGACCCTGTTGCTGATCAGCACGGCCAGCGCAGGGTTCCTGATGCTGTATTCGGTTGCAGGCGGGTCGTGGACACCCTGGGCAGAACCGCAGATGGAGCGGTTTGGGCTTGGCCTGATCGCGATGTTCATCATTGCTTTGGTTCCGATCTGGTTCTGGCGCAACATGTCCGTGCTGGCCTATCTCGGGTCGGTTGCGTTGCTGGTCTTCGTGGAATTGTTCGGCACCATCGGCATGGGTGCGCAGCGTTGGATCGACCTTGGGTTCATGCGCCTGCAACCCTCAGAAGTCATGAAGGTGGCCCTGGTCATGGTTCTGGCGGCATATTACGACTGGCTGCCATCGCACAAGACGTCGCGCCCTCTGTGGGTCTTTATTCCCGTGGCCCTGATTGTCCTACCAACCCTGCTGGTTCTGAAGCAGCCGGATCTCGGCACGTCGATCCTGCTGTTGGCTGCCGGTGGCGGGCTGATGTTTCTTGCGGGTGTCCACTGGGCTTACTTTGCAGCCGTCATTGCCGCCGTCGTGGGCCTGATCGCCGCCGTGTTCAACAGTCGCGGGACCGAATGGCAGTTGCTCAAGGATTATCAGTTCCGCCGGATCGACACGTTTCTTGACCCTTCTACCGATCCTTTGGGTGCCGGATATCACATCACGCAATCCAAGATCGCCCTTGGTTCCGGCGGCTGGAACGGGCGCGGTTTCATGCAGGGTACGCAATCCCGGCTGAACTTCCTGCCCGAGAAACACACCGATTTCATCTTCACCACCCTCGCAGAGGAGTTCGGGTTTGTCGGTGGCATCACGCTCTTGATTCTCTATGCCCTGATCCTTGTGTTCTGCATGGCGACCGCACTGGCCACCAAGGATCGGTTCTCGTCACTGGTTACTCTGGGCATCGCGCTGAACTTCTTCTTGTTCTTTGCCGTCAACATGTCGATGGTGATGGGCATGGCACCGGTTGTGGGCGTCCCTCTGCCAATGGTCAGCTATGGCGGATCGGCCATGCTGGTGCTGATGGCCGCGTTCGGCATCGTCCAAAGCGCTCATATCCATCGTCCCCGCTGATCTGAAAGGCCCCCGATGCCCGTAAACGTTCTGTTTTCCGCGCGCCCTGCCCTGTGGCCCGTCTATGAACCGCTGCTCACTCGATACCTTGCGGAAACTGGCGTTGAGGCGCGGCTCGGTACGGAATTTGACCCGGATCAGGTCGATTACGTTGTCTACGCTCCAAATGGCGGGTTACTGGATTTTTCGCCCTTTACACGCCTGAAGGCGGTTCTGAGCCTCTGGGCCGGGGTTGAAAAGATCGCGGACAATGACACGCTGACCGTCCCCTTGGCGCGAATGGTGGATCACGGGCTGACGCAGGGTATGACCGAATGGGTGGTGGGCCATGTGCTGCGCTATCATCTGGGAATGGATCGCCACATCACCATCCAGGATGGCGTCTGGGCCCCGGATGCCCCACCTTTGGCGCAAGAGCGCAAAGTGTGCATTCTGGGCCTCGGCGCGTTGGGCGAAGCCGCGGCCCGCGCCCTGGCCTCGCTGAATTTCACGGTCACAGGCTGGAGCCGCACCGCCAAGGACATCCCCGGCGTAAATTGCCTGCATGGTCCTGACGGTCTACGTGACGCGCTTTCCCAGGCCGAGATACTGGTTCTGCTGCTGCCTGACACCGCTGCCACCGAAAACGCGTTGAATGCTGAAACGCTGGCCCTGCTGCCCAAGGGCGCGCGGATCATCAACCCGGGTCGCGGACCTCTGATCGATGACGATGCGCTGCTGGATGCCTTGAACGCGGGTCAGGTCGGTCACGCGACGCTGGATGTGTTCCGGGTCGAGCCCCTGCCCCCCGATCATCCGTATTGGGCACATCCGAACGTGACGGTGACCCCTCATATCGCGTCCGAGACCCGCCCGGCCACAGCCGCGCAGGTCATTTGCGAAAACATCCGGCGCGGCGAAGCCGGAGAGCCCTTCGTGCACCTGGTGGATCGCGCTTTGGGCTACTGATTTCAGGCCGCGATCAGACCGCGGCCTTTCAACAGGGCGTCAACCCCCGGCAATCTTCCCCGGAACGCCAGATACAGGTCTTCTGCCTCGCGCGAACCGCCAGTGGACAGTATGTTGTCCTCCAACGCTTTGGCGCGTTCGGGGTCAAAGGCACCTCCCGCCTCTTCAAAGGCGGCAAAGGCGTCGGCATCCATCACTTCGGACCACATATAGCTGTAATACCCCGAGCTGTAGCCATCGCCTGCGAAGACATGCGCGAAATGCGGAGTAGCGTGGCGCATTCCAATGGCCTTCGGCATCCCCAACCCGGCCAAAACTTCTGACTGTTTCGCCATCGGATCTGTCGGCGCCTCGCCATCGTGGAAGGCCAGATCAACAAGGGCCGAGGCGACATATTCCACCGTCTGGAATCCCTGATCGAAATTGGCCGCCTTAAGCACCTTTTGCAGCATTTCCTGCGGCATCGGCTCGCCCGTTTCCGCATGGGTCGCAAACTCGGCAAGAACCTCGGGCACTTCCAGCCAGTGTTCGTAAAGCTGGCTGGGCAATTCTACGAAATCGCGCGCCACAGACGTGCCCGAGATGCTTTCATATGTCACGTTGGACAGCATCTGGTGCAGGGCATGGCCGAATTCATGAAACAGAGTCCGCGCGTCATCATAGGACAGCAGGGCGGGATCCCCCTTGGCAAAGTTGCAGACATTGATGACAACCGGTGTCTGCTTCTTTGGGAATTTGGCCTGCGCCCTCATCGCGCTGCACCAGGCACCTGACCGCTTGGACCCTCGTGCAAAGTAGTCTCCGATAAATACGGCAACATGCTGCCCGTCGCGGGTAACGTCCCAAGCCCGGCAATCCGGGTGATAGAGGGGTACGTCCAACGGTTTGAATTCCAGCCCGAAAAGCCGGTTGGCGCAGGCAAACGAAGCCTCGATCATACGATCCAGTTGCAGATAGGGTTTCAACGCGGCCTCATCCAGATCATGTTCCGCCTTGCGCCGCTTTTCAGCATAGTACCGCCAATCCCAGGCTTCCAGCGGGCCGTTGATGCCGTCTTCCTGCATCATCTGCGTCAGAACATCCGCGTCGGTGTCGGCGCGGGACTTGGCCGGTTCCCAAACCTGCATCAACAGTTCACGCACCCGATCCGGCGTGCGCGCCATCTCGGTTTCCAGCTTGTAGTCGGCGAACGTGTCATAGCCCAGAAGCTTGGCACGCTCTTCGCGCAAGGCCAGGATCTCGGCCGCGATATCTCGGTTGTCTGTCTCGCCCCCATTGGCACCGCGTGCGGCCCAGGCGCGATAGGCTTTTTCACGCAGGTCCCGGCGGGGCGAGAATTGCAGAAACGGCACGATCAGCGACCGTGACAAGGTGACCACCGGCCCCTTGGCTTTCTTCTCCTGCCCCGCGGCACGCGCCGCGTCCACGACGAAATCCGGCAGGCCGTTCAGATCTTCTTCGGTCAGATCCATGTACCAGTCCCGCTCATCCGCCAGCAAGTTCTGGGTAAACGACGTGCCCAGCGACGCGAGGCGCGACTTGATCTCTTGCATGCGGGCGTCTTCGTCCCCTTCCAAAGCCGCGCCGGCACGCACAAAGCCCCGGTGGGTCAGCATCAGCACACGCGCCTGCTCCTCGGTCAGGTCAAGATCATCGCGCCGTGCCCATAGGTCGGCCACACGTTTGAACAGCGACTTGTTGGAAGAAATGCCCGAAAAATGCGCCGAAAGCCTGGGGGAAAACGCGCGTTGCAGTTCTTCCCGCTTGGGGTTGCTGTCCGCGCCCGCAATCGTGAAGAAGACCGACAGAACCTTGTCCAGTTGCCCGCCCGCAGCCTCGAGCGCCTCGATCGTGTTGGCGAATGTGGGGGTATCCGGATTTGCCGCTATCGCGTCAATCTCGGCGTTATGCTCTTTCATCGCCTGCTCCAGTGCCGGCGAGAAATCATCATCCGAGATATCGGAAAAAGGGGCGATTTCAAACGGTGTGGTCCAGTTGGACAGGATCGGGTTGGTCATGCGGATCTCCTTTGATCCCATAGCTATGTCGCCATGGCCGGGTGTTCCAGAACACCCATCCCATGTGAAGAAAGGTTAATCGTTTCTCATGCCACAAACGGGGCAATCGTCCCGGCGGGTCAGAACAATCTTTCGGCTTTCGCCGTACAGCGCGTCATAGATCAGCATCTCGCCGCGCAGCGCCACGCCGGCGCCCGTTATCACCTTGATCGCCTCGACCGCCATCATCGATCCGACGACGCCCGGCAGCGGGCCGATCACGCCGGCCTCGGAACAGGACGGGGCCAGACCGGGGGCCGGGGCCTCTGGGAAGATGCACTGATAGCAGGGGCTGCCATTGGCCGGGTCAAACACACTCAGCTGACCTTCCCACTGCGACAAAGCCCCCGAGATCAGCGGTTTGCCCAGCGCGACGGCGGTTCGGTTTGCCAGATACCGGGTCTCAAAATTGTCGGTTCCGTCAAGAATCAGATCGAAGTCTGCAAACAGGTCGGTGGCGATTTCCTCGCTCAAGCGGCGGTGATAGGGCAGAACAACGACGTTCGGGTTTTGCGCCTCCATCGCCTGCTGCGCCGAAAAGACCTTGGGCATTCCAATATCCGCGTCCCGGTGAATGACCTGTCGTTGCAGGTTGGCATTCTCGACAACGTCATCGTCGATGATCCCGATCGTGCCGACACCCGCAGCCGCCAGATATTGCAGCGCAGGTGCACCCAGACCACCTGCTCCGATCACCAGTACGCGGGCTTTTTTAAGTTTTTTCTGACCGGGCCCACCCAGTTCGCGCAAAACGATATGGCGGGCATAGCGGTCCAGCTCGGCCTCGGTAAATCGGTCCGAGGGCATGTCGGGCTCCGGTTCCGAAGTTGAAACTGCGCGGTTACGCAAGGCTTTGAGTATTCTGCCATACAGCAAAGCCAGCGCCGCGAAACCCACGAGGATCAGCCAAAGCGCCGCAGACCCACCCGTTGCTTCGCGAAGAGGGTGCCCATCCGGCAAGATCAGATGGGACAGTATGACGCCGGCCAGCAACATACTCACGGAAACCACCCGCGCTTTTTTCGACGTGCCGGCGATATAACCGACACCCCAAAGCCCAGCAGCCAGGATGAAAACCAACAGCATCAGCCGCGCCCGGTCGAGCCGAAACCGCCAGCCCCGCGATCGGTTTCGCCCAGAGCCTGAGCCAGTTCAAACGTTGCCTGCACTACCGGCGCGACCACAAGCTGCGCGATACGATCTCCGTGGGCGATCTCGAACCGTTCCTGTCCCGCATTCATCACGATCACGCCCAAAGGCCCACGATAGTCGCTGTCGATAGTGCCCGGCGTGTTGGGCAGTGTAATCCCATGCTTCAACGCAAGGCCCGAGCGGGGCCGAACCTGCACCTCATACCCTTGTGGGATTTCAATGCGCAGGCCGGTCGGCACCAGCGCCCGCTGACCGGGGTCCAGCGTAATCGGCGCGCCGCCGGGCAGATTGGCACGCACGTCCGCGCCGGCCGCCCCCGAGGTTTCGTAAGAGGGAAGCGCCACGGCGGGGTCTGCCCCGTCTTCGCGGATCACCCGGATTGCAACCATGCCCTTGCCTTTCCTTCAGCCTGCCAACGCGTCCGCGATTTTCGCCGCCAGACGCCGGGCAACTTCGTCTTTACCCATACGGGGCCATTCCTCGGCCCCGTTGTCCGAAATCAGGGTGACCGCATTTTCCGACCCGCCCATAATGCCTGTTGCAGGGCTGACATCGTTTGCGACGATCCAGTCGCAGCCTTTGCGCAGACGCTTGGCCGTGGCGTGTTCAATCACATTGTCCGTCTCGGCCGCAAAGCCGACAACCAACGGCGGACGGTTCGCGCCCATCCCGGAAACACGTTTCAGAATGTCCGGGTTTTCGGCGAATTCCAGTACCGGCAGGCCATCGCGACTTTTCTTCAGCTTCTTGTCCGACGCGCTGGCGACACGCCAGTCCGCGACCGCAGCCGCGAATATTCCGGCATCGACGGGCAGAACTGCATCAACTGCATCAGACATCTGTTGCGCGGTTTCGACAGGTACGACCCGCACACCCACCGGGGGCGGCACGTCTGCCGGGCCGGTCACAAAGGTCACCTCGGCCCCCAATTCCGCCAGCGCCCGGGCCACGGCGGCACCTTGGGCCCCGGACGAACGGTTGGCTATGTACCGGACCGGATCTATCGGCTCATGCGTCGGGCCGGACGTCACCAGCACCCGCCTGCCCGCCAAGGGCCCCGCAGACAACCGAGCCTCAACCGCCGTGACAATTTCCAGCGGCTCTGACATGCGCCCCGGACCGTATTCGCCACAGGCCATGTCGCCTTCGTTCGGGCCCACAAAGCGCACGCCATCCGCTTGCAGCTGCTTCAGGTTTCGCTGTGTTGCCGGGTGGGTCCACATGCGCACATTCATCGCGGGCGCACACAGAACGGGTGTGTCCGTGGCCATAAGAAGGGTCGAGGCCAGATCGTTGGCCAGCCCTGCGGCCATCTTGCCCATCAGATCCGCCGTTGCGGGGGCCACAACGATCAGATCCGCAGAGCGCGACAGTTGAATATGCCCCATCTCGGCCTCATCAGTGAGGTCAAACAGATCGCGATAGCCTTTTTCACCTGCCAGAGCCGAAACGGACAGCGGTGTCACAAACTCTTCCGCAGCGCGCGTCAATACAGGGGTTACGTCCGCGCCACGCTCGCGCAATCTGCGGATCAGGTCCAGCGATTTGTAGGCCGCGATTCCGCCACCGATAATCAGCAGAATGCGTTTGGATGACAGCATGTTCAGCCCTTCCCGTCCCGGTCGGCCCCGACATTAGGCAAGGCCCGCAGGTAGTTCCAGCGATTAATTCTGAACCTGAAATGCCGCACAGGGGTCTTCGCGCTCGGCCGTAGGGCTATCAATCACGATATCGAATTCTCCGTCGATCACTCCATCCTCGGATTGTCCGACGGCCACGACTTTCCAACCAGGTCTGAGGCGCGCAAGATAGGTCGGTATGCCCCGATCTTTTCGCGCATGACCATTTCCGGTGATCACGGCAACCGGACCCCCGGTTTCGTCCATCGCACGGACCACGGCACGGGCCAGCACAGCATCGCGCAATCGTTGGATCGCTACCATCTGGGGCAACATTTCAGCCGGAAGCGCATCGCAATGCGCCGCCAACTGGTCGGCTTCGCGCGCGGCCTGTTCTTCAGGCGATAGAGGCACCGTCAGACCATAACGCGCCGCGTCTGCACCCAACGCCGTGGCGGCACCGCGTTCCATCGCGGCACGCGCAGCAGCACGCGGAACCATGGCCCCGTAAACCGGCGCGCCCGACGCTTCGAACACCGGATAATACATGCTGAGCGGCGGCCAGCCACTTTCAGCCCATTCCAGAATACGGCTCAGTTCTTCTGGGTTGGACACAGCTTTCTGAGCGAGCCTCTGCGCGCCCTCTTCCGTGACCATTTCCCAGACGACGGCCGAGGGTGAAACAGCTTCAAGCGCCTCGGCCTGCACCAGATGATGCGTCGGGTTGTCGTGAACTTCCCCCAATATCACGACATCGGCGACCCGCATCGCGGACATGGCATCAGCGGGAACAAGTCTATCTGCCAGCCCCGGTCGCGCTGCCGCAACCGTAAGACCCAGAAGGCACACAAGAATCGCAAACTGTTTCATGCGATGAAGTGTTGCACCTCGCGCGACTGGGCTTCAAGGTTCTTGCGCATTTTCGCGAAGGCTGCGGCCTCAAGCTGTCGTACACGTTCCTTGGACAGGCCCAGCTCGGTTCCCAGGCTTTCCAGGGTTCGCGCGGGGTCTCGCAGCTTGCGCTCGCGCACAATGAAACGCTCGCGATCATTCAAGGCATTCATCGCCGTCAACAGCCACTTGCGCAATTGTTCGGTATCATGGCTGTGTTCAACTGCTTCGGCTGCCTGCTCGCGGTCATCTTCCAGAGCATCGATCCACTCGCGCCCATCCTCATCAGCGGATTGCACCGCATTCAGCGAAAAATCAGAGCCGGACAGACGACCTTCCATCATCTCGACGTCGCGCAGCGGCACACCGATTTCCGTGGCGATCATCTGATGCAACTGATGACGGTCCAGTTCCTGACCTTCAGTGGCGGCTTCACGTTCCAGCCGGGCCTGAACTCGCCGCATGTTGAAGAACAGCGACTTCTGAGATGAGGTTGACCCGGTCCGAACCATGGACCAGTTCCGCATCACATAGTCCTGAATGCTTGCCTTGATCCACCATACGGCATAGGTCGAAAACCGCACGCCGCGATCTGGATCGAACTTGTCTGCGGCCTTCATCAGGCCAAGGCCTGCTTCCTGAATGAGATCATTCATCGGCGCGCCATAGCGCTTGAACTTGGCCGCCATCGAAATCGCCAAACGCATATAGGCGGTGATCAGACGGTGCAACGCCTGTTCATCACGCTCGTCACGCCAGGCATAAGCCAGTTTCAGTTCGGTTTCCGCATCCAGCAGCTCGGCCTTCATTGCTTGCCGGGACATCGAAAAGTCCGTCGCATTATCCAGTGCCATAAACCTCTCCCCTGTTTGCAGGTACTGGTCAGACTTGCTTTGCCGACCTATGACCATTACGCAAAACAGCACCAAACGGATCAACTATAGGTAAGTACTGTGTCGCCGGATTTAACCTTGGTTCTGGGCGGGGCCGCGTCAGGCAAGTCGGTTTTCGCCGAAGAACTGGTTGTTTCTCAGGGGAAAAGCCGAGTTTACCTTGCGACATCACAAGTGTTTGATGACGAGATGCGCCAGAAGATTGAGCGCCATCTTGAACAACGCGGCGACGGGTGGACTACGGTTGAAGAACCCTTCGATCCGGGGCCGGTTCTGGCCACGTTGTCGCCCGATCAGATTTGCCTGATTGACTGCGCCACCATGTGGCTGAGCAACCACCTGTTGACGGATACCGATCTGGAAGCGGCACAAACCGCCCTGCTTGACGCCCTTCGTGCATGCCCCGCGCAAATCGTGATGGTCTCGAACGAAGTTGGCCACGGTATTGTCCCGGACAACGACCTGGCCCGGCGGTTTCGCGAAGCCCAGGGGCGGTTGAATATAGCACTTGCAGCGCAGGCCGATCTGGTGGTGCAGATCACCGCCGGATTGCCCTTGGTTCTGAAAGGGCAATTGCCGTGACGCGCCTTCACCTTGTTCGACACGGGCCGACGCACGCGAAAACCATGGTCGGCTGGTCCGACCTGCCCGCCGACCTGAGTGATACAGCCGCACTGAAACGTCTGAACGACCATTTGCCGCCCGAGGCGCTTGTGATCTCGTCCGATCTGTCACGGGCAGTTGAAACCGCCACGGCCATACAAGGCCAACGTCAACGTCTTCCTCATCATCCGGGCTTGCGGGAAATCCATTTTGGTCACTGGGAGTTGCGCGGATTTGCCGAAATCGAAGCCGAAGACCCGGAACTGGCCTTTGCATATTGGGACAACCCCGGCGATGTCCGCCCGCCGCAGGGTGAAAGCTGGAACGACGTCCGCAATCGGGTCGACGCGGCGATCGACACGCTTGTTTCAGCACATTCAGGCGGCGATCTGGTCATCGTTGCGCATTTCGGCGTTATCCTAACTCAGGTGCAGCGCGCCCTTGATCTGGACGGACAACAGACTTTTTCACACCGAATCGACAACTTGTCGGTGACGGATATCCTGATCGACGCAGACAGGTGGTCCGTCGGTACAATCAATCACCTTCCGTGAACAGACCCCGCACAAATCACTGTTTTACCGAACTGCGAACCTGCGGCATCGTCTGCGCATGACATATGATTTGTATATCGGCGACCGCCTCTTCTCCAGCTGGTCAATGCGTGGCTGGTTGATGCTTGAGAAATTCAACCTGCCCTACAGAAGCCACATGATTGGCCTGTATTCGGGCACCATGGCACAGGATATGGAGCCCTTGGCCCCAGCGCGACTTGTTCCTGCCCTGCGCTTACCGGAAGGAACTGTGGTGGGCGAAAGCCTGGCCATCGCTGAAACCCTGGCCGAGCGCCACCCTGATGCCGGGTTGTGGCCATCAGATCCCGCCGCCCGGGCAACCGCCCGCTGGCTGTGCGCCGAGATGGTGGCAGGGTTTGTTTCCTTGCGGGGTGAATGCCCGATGCAATTGCTGCACGTCTGGCAGGGTTTCGACCCATCAGATGAAACACTGGCAGATCTGGCACGCATCGAAACACTCTGGGATCATGCGCGCACAGTGTCAGGTGTGGAACAAGGCCCGTTGTTTGGCACGTATTCGCTGGCGGACGTGTTTTACACACCTGTCGCAGCGCGGATCATCGGATATGGGCTGCCAGTATCCAAGGTGAACCGGACCTATTGCCTGGACCTTTTGTCAGACCCCGCCGTCAGACAATGGCGCGCAATGGGCCTGACTGTCAGATACGACCCTTTTCCCTATCGTCAGGATTTGCCGTCCAAGCCCTGGCCGATCAGAGGGGTTTCAACCGCCAAGCCGGCCTCCGGCCCGTCAATCAACCAAGTTTGCCCGTATTCCGGCAAACCCGTTGCGGAATTTCTGGAGTTAGATGGCAAATGCTGGGGCTTCTGCAATCCATTCTGCCGCGACAAAACCGTTGCCGATCCCGACGCGTGGCCAAAATTCGCTGCATTGCGCGCAACCGTTAACGACTCTTAAACCACAATCATGGCAGCAACACCCTGTTAACCAAGAACAGGACTGCCATGGTCGCCCGCGCCCACACTGTTGCCTTTCACGGCGTCGAAGCCCGCCCGGTCGAGGTGCAATGTGCCGTATCGCCCGGCTTGCCGGCCTTTTCCATCGTTGGCCTTCCCGACAAGGCCGTGTCCGAAGCCCGCGACCGTGTCCGCAGCGCGCTGAGTGCGATGGCCATCGCTCTGCCCTCGAAACGAATTACGATCAACCTGTCTCCTGCCGATATGCCCAAGGAAGGCAGCCATTTCGACCTGCCCATCGCAGTCGCGCTGTTGTCGGCACTCGAGGTCATCCCAGCCGATGCCGCCGAAGGAACGGTCGCACTGGGAGAGTTGTCGCTTGATGGATCTCTGGTACCTGTCGTCGGCGCCCTGCCCGCCGCCATGACGGCCGCGTCCGAAGATCGCATGTTGCTGTGTCCCAAAGCCTCCAGCGCCGAAGCGGCATGGGTCGACGCCACTCAGGTTATCGGCGCGGGTTCCCTGGGCGATGTTGTCCGCCATTTCTCGGGACAGTCCCCTTTGCCCGCGGCACAACCCGGCGAGGTGAATCTGACGCCCAGCGTGCGAGATCTGCGCGACGTAAAGGGGCAGGAACGCGCCAAGCGCGCTTTGGAAATCGCAGCAGCCGGGCGTCACCATCTGATCATGATCGGCACGCCGGGGTCGGGCAAATCCATGCTGGCTGCACGGCTTCCGGGCATCTTGCCTCCGCTGACCGCAGTCGAAGCGTTGGAAACTTCGATGATCCAATCCCTGTGCGGGTTGCTGGATGAAGGCGGAATCAACCGCACGCGTCCTTTTCGGGAACCGCATCATACGGCCTCGATGGCAGCCATTGTCGGCGGGGGCAAAGGTGCCAAGCCCGGTGAAATCTCATTGGCGCATAACGGCGTGCTGTTCATGGATGAGTTTCCCGAGTTTCCGCGTACGGTTCTGGAAACCCTGCGCCAGCCAATAGAATCCGGAGAAGTCATGGTGGCGCGGGCCAACGCCCATGTGAAATACCCTTGCCGTTTCATGCTGGTGGCCGCTGCGAACCCGTGCAAATGCGGCTACCTGACGGATCCATCGCGCGCCTGCTCTCGTGCACCCGGCTGCGGCGAGGATTATCTGAACCGTATCTCGGGGCCCCTGATGGACAGGTTCGACCTGCGGATCGAAGTTCCGCCTGTGGGCTTCACCGATCTTGATCTGCCCCAATCCGGCGACAGCTCGGCGACAGTTGCCGCGCGGGTTGAAAACGCCCGCGCCGTACAGACAGAGCGGTTTCGGGGAATGCCAGAGATGCGTCAGAATTCCGACGCCGAAGGCAAAGTTCTGGAACAGATCGCAACACCCGATGCAGAAGGAAAAGCGGTTTTGCTGAAGGCCGCAGATCGGTTCGGCCTATCGGCCCGTGCCTTTCATCGCATTCTGAGGGTGGCGCGGACGATCGCCGACCTGGACGGCTCAGCCGACATCCGCAGGCCACATGTCGCAGAGGCGCTGAGCTTTCGCATCAGCGCCCGCGTGATGGCTTAGATCTTGGCTTCAATCGCCTGCCAGATCTTTTCGGCAATGTTCACGCCGTCGAACCGTTCCAGCTCTTGAATACCGGTCGGCGAGGTCACGTTGATCTCGGTGAGATAGTCGCCAATGATGTCGATCCCGACAAAAATCTGCCCTTTTTCCTTCAGCAACGGTCCGATGGCGGCACAGATCTCCAGATCACGCTCTGACAACCCGATCTTTTCCGGGCGCCCGCCCACATGCATGTTTGACCGCGTTTCGCCCGCGGCCGGCACCCGGTTGATTGCGCCAACCGGTTCACCGTCCACCAGAATCACCCGCTTGTCGCCATTGCTAACATCCGGCAGGAATTTTTGCACGATCAGAGGCTCGCGCGAGAACCCCGTGAACAGCTCGTGCAGAGAGGTCAGGTTGCGGTCATTGGCATCCAGTCGGAACACGCCCGCACCGCCGTTGCCATAAAGCGGCTTTAGGATGATATCGCCGTGCTTTTCCTTGAACGCCTTGATCGTTTTTATGTCACGGGCAATCGTTGTCGGCGGCGTCAGGTCAGGGAAATCCAAAACCAGCAGTTTTTCAGGATAGTTCCGAACCCAGAACGGGTCGTTGACCACCAGCGTTTGCCCTTTCAGTCGGTCCAGCAGATGGGTGGACGTGATGTAATGCATGTCAAAGGGTGGATCCTGACGCAGCCAGACCACGTCGAAATCGGCCAGGTCAACTTCACGTTCGGGGCTCAGAACCGCCGGATCGCCGGCGACCCGCTGCACGGTCATGTCATGGCCGCGCGCCGTGATACGACCTTCCTGATAGGCCAGCTGATCCGGCCCATAGAAAAACAACGAATGACCGCGCGCCTGCGCCTCTTCCGCCAGACGGAATGAGCTGTCGGCGTTGATGTCCACGGCCCCGATCGGGTCCATTTGAAAGGCGATTTTCATGGCGTGTCCCTCAGTTTCACGCAAGATACATGGCCCAGCAGGCCTGAGGGTTCAATGGGGCTTAGGCGTGACCGAAGGCGTTTTCGATGATTTGAACCGCGCCAGTACCATCTACCAGTGCCGCGTCAAATCGGACATTGGTCAATTGCCCACCCGGTTCGTTTTCCAGGTATTGCGCGGCCGAGGCACAGATTCGGTCAATTTGTCTTTGGCTGATCCGGGCTGCAGCATTTTCGAAACTGGAGCTTTTCTTGACCTCGATGAACACTAGCCCATCGCCGTCCCGCGCAATCAGATCGATTTCACCACCGGCACCCCGCCACCGATGATGCGCAATTGCAAACCCCCGGCGCTCGTAGTCCGAGGCGACCCGAAGCTCGGCCGACTGCCCCGCCTGGTAGGAAACCGAGCCCTGAATTGCACGCCGCCCCATGTCATCCCTTTCCCAGTTTCAGAGCTTTCTGGTAAATTGGACGGCGCGGCAGATCATACATTTCTGACACAAGATCCGCTGCGTCCCTGACCGAATGAGTTTCCAAAGCTCGCTTCAAAGCCTCTTCTACGTCGGATTCGTTAACACTTTGCGAATGGCTACGGTCAACCAGCAGAACGATCTCACCCTTGACCGGTTTTTCCTGAATTTCTGCCGCCAGATCGGCCAGTCTTCCACGGCGAATTTCTTCGAACTTTTTCGTCAGTTCACGGCACAAAGCCGCCTGACGGTCTGCCCCCAGGCATTCCGCAAGATCTGCAAGGCTGGCCGAGACGCGTTTTGGGGATTCATAGAACACCAAGGTGCCTGGTATGTTTTTCAAAGCCTCAATCCGGGTCCGGCGTGCGCCCGATGCATTGGGCAAGAAACCTGCGAAAAAGAATGAATCCGTTGGCAGGCCCGCCAGGGTCAGCGCTGTTATGGCAGCGGATGCCCCGGGCGCACAGGTCACCATATGCCCGGCTTCGGCCGCCTGCTTGCCCAGATCATATCCCGGATCAGCGATCAGCGGCATACCCGCCTCGGATGCATAGGCGACCGATTGCCCCTGCGCCAGGGCATCCATAAGCTTGCCACGCGCCCCGGCGCCGCTGTGATCATGGTAGGCTTGGATATGCCGACCCTCCAGGGGAATGCCATGGATTTCCATCAACCGCCGCAGGCTCCGGGTGTCCTCCGCCGCTATCACATCAGCCGAGGCCAGAACATCCAGCGCCCTGAGCGTAATATCGCGCGCGGTTCCGATCGGAGTGGCAACAAAATACAGGCCCGCAGCCAATCTGATCTTTTGGAAATTCAAAGCTGGACCCTCACAGCATGACGTTTATTATCGCGGCTCAACAGAACAGAAGCATTCACAGCCGCCGGATCAGGGAGTTTTCATTTAGATGTTTACCGTTTGCAAGCCCGTAAGCAAGCTGGCGAAAGCCGCCATTGCCCTGACGACCGCAGCGTTTCTGGCCGCTTGTGAGCCGGGCGGCGTTGGGGGTGGCCCTTCGATTGACACGTCGAATCCTGTTCCGGTTGCTTTGCTGGTTCCCCGCTCGGGCGACGCCGCGCTGGCGCAGAGCCTTGAGAATGCGGCCCGTATGGCAATGTCCGATCTGCCTAACGTCAAAATCGACCTGCGTGTTTACGATACGGCAGGAAACCCGACCACGGCGACAGCGGTGGCCCAGCAGGCCGTTGCCGAAGGCGCCAAGATCATTGTCGGCCCTGTTTACGCCCAGGCGGCAAACGCTGCCGGACTGGCCGTACTGAACAATAACGTGAATGTTCTTTCGTTCTCGAACAACACCAGCATTGCGGGTGGCAATGTATTTGTACTTGGACCGACCTTTGAAAACACCGCCAACCGGCTGGTGAATTATGCGGGCAGGCAAGGCAAAACGAACACGGTTATCGTGCACAGCAATGATGCCGCGGGGCAAGTGGGGCAAGCTGCCATCGCCAATGCTCTGGCAAACAGCCGGGTCAACAATGCGGGAACGGTCGGATACGACCGGTCGCAACAGGGTGTCATCAACTCGGTTCCCACCATCAAGGCCACCGTCGATTCGACAGGGGCGGACTCGATTTTCATGACGGCAACGACAGCGGGTGCCTTGCCACTTTTCTCGCAATTGCTGCCTGAGGCCGGCGTTTCTCCGGCGACGACACAATTCATCGGTCTAACCCGTTGGGATATCCCCCCGCAAACGCTGGAGCTGCCGGGCGTGCAAGGGGGATGGTTCGCCCTGCCCGACCCGTCAAAGGCCCAAGCCTATCGTCAACGCTATAACGCGACATATGGAGAAGCCCCTCATCCGATCAGCGGTCTGGCCTATGACGGAATAGCGGCGATTGGTGCTTTGGTCAGCCAGGGCAAATCCAATGCTCTGACCGGTGCTGCCCTGACCCAAAATGCCGGTTTCCAAGGTGTTGGCGGTATCTTCCGCCTCCGCCCGAACGGCACCAATGAACGCGGCCTTGCCGTAGCGACGATTCAGAATAAACAGGTGGTTGTGATTGACCCTGCCCCGCAAAGCTTCTCTGGTGCCGGTTTCTGAGCGATCGGGCGAGACCATGGCGCCGGATGGCGCGCTAATTTGCCCTGCCGAAAACATCTTTGACAGCGTCAGCGTCAATGATGCGCTGGCTGAGGTGTTCGAGACCAGCTCTGACAACAGCAAAATGCGCTCTGAAACAGTGCGCATCCTGCGTGACGCTCAGAAAGCGGGTCGAAAAGCCATTGCCGATGCCTTCAGCGAACGTCCGTTCGACGCGCGCGCGCTGACCCGGTCCTATACCTACCTGACGGACCAGCTGGTCGGAACGGCAATGCTGGTCTCCAGCACGCGCTTGCATCCGCTTGCGACGCCAACACAAGGTGAAAAGATCGCCGTACTGGCCGTTGGCGGATACGGGCGCGGTGAAATGGCGCCGTCTTCGGATGTCGATCTGCTGTTTCTGACCCCCTACAAAATCACCGCCTGGGCCGAGAGCGTCATCGAATCGATGCTTTATATCCTTTGGGATCTCAGGCTCAAGGTCGGGCATTCTTCGCGCACGATCAAAGACTGCCTTCGGCTGGGCACCGAGGATTTCACGATCCGCACCGCAATGCTTGAACAACGCTATCTGGCGGGCGACAAGGCGCTGGCCGACGAGCTTGAGCGGCGCCTGAAAACCGAGCTGTTCAAAGGAACCGAGCGGGAATTCATCGAAGCCAAACTGAACGAACGAGATGAGCGGCACCTGAAACAGGGAGAGCGCTACAAGGTCGAACCCAATGTGAAAGAGGGCAAAGGGGGGTTGCGCGACCTCCAATCCCTCTACTGGATCGCAAAGTACATCTATGGCGTTCAGGACGTGGCCGAGCTTGTGCCTTTGGGTCTGTTCACCCCGGAAGAGTTCAAGACTTTCGTTCAGGCCGAAGAATTTCTTTGGGCTGTTCGTTCGCATTTGCATCTGGTGACGGGTCGCGCCACCGAGCAACTGACTTTTGACATGCAGGTCGAGGTTGCCGCGCGCATGGGCTATGAGGATCACGCCGGTCGCCGGGCGGTCGAAGTGTTCATGCAACGCTATTTCCGCGAAGCCACGCGTGTGGGCGAGTTGACGCGGATTTTTCTGACGAAGCTTGAGGCGCTGCACGTGAAAGGCGCACCTTTGCTGGAGCGTATTTTCCGCAGGCGCCGGCGGGTCAAAGCGGGATACCGGGTTGTTCACGGTCGTCTGGACGTAGCGGACCCTGACAAATTTCTGTCCGACAAGGTAAACCTTCTGCGCCTGTTCGAAGAAGGCTTGCGAACGGGAATGCTGATCCATCCTGACGCTATGCGTCTGGTGGCGGCAAATCTGCATCTGATCGACGACGAAATGCGCAATGACAAAGAAGCGCGGCGCATCTTTCTTGACCTGATGCTGAAACACGGCAACCCAGAGCGAGCCTTGCGGCGGATGAACGAACTGGGTGTACTGTCCGCCTTCCTGCCCGAGTTCGAGCCCATCGTGGCAATGATGCAGTTCAACATGTACCACAGCTATACGGTGGACGAGCATACCATCCAGTGCATCGTGAACCTGGCCCAGATCGAACGCGGAGAGCTGATTGAATCGCTGCCTCTTGCCTCTTCGATTCTGAAAGGTGGGGTCAATCGCAAGGTGCTGTATGTCGCCCTGTTGCTGCATGATATCGCCAAAGGACGACCCGAAGATCACTCGATCCTTGGGGCACAGATCGCACGCAAGGTCGCGCCACGATTGGGTCTGAACAAAGCGGATTCGGAGACGGTGGAATGGCTGGTGCGCTATCACCTGCTGATGTCCGACATGGCACAGAAACGCGACATTTCGGACCCCCGCACAGTGCGTGATTTTGCCAAAGCAGTCCAAACAGTCAAACGGCTGGACCTGTTGACCGTTCTGACCGTCTGCGACATTCGCGGCGTGGGGCCGAATACCTGGAACAACTGGAAAGCCACGCTGCTGCGTGCCCTTCACGCTGAAACCAAGCGCGCGCTGGAAACCGGGATGGAGGACCTCAACCGCGCCAATCGCGGCGCCGAGGCAAAGAAAGCCCTGCGCACCGAACTGGCAGCTTGGTCCAAGGCCGACCTCAAATCCGAGACGGGGCGCCACTACGACCCGTATTGGCAGGGTCTCAATCTGGCCACACATGTCGAGTTTGCGAACATGCTGCGTGCGCTGGAACAAAGCGGCGACCCCGGCGCGATGGAGATCCGCCTGCAACCGGACGAGGATCGCGACGCAACCCGAGCCTGTTTTGCCATGGGCGACCACCCCGGTATCTTTGCCCGCATTGCCGGCGCGCTGGCCCTGGTCGGCGCGAATGTCGTGGATGCGCGCAGCTATACGACCAAAGACGGCTATGTCACCGATGCATTCTGGATTCAGGACGCCGAAGGGCACCCGTTTGAAGCCTCGCGCCTGCCACGTCTGACGCAGATGATCCACAAGACGCTGCGCGGAGAAGTGGTAGCCAAAGAAGCGCTGAAGTCACGCGACAAAATCAAGAAACGTGAACGTGCCTTCAACGTGCCGACGCATATCACTTTCGACAACGAAGGCTCTGAGATCTACACGATCATCGAAGTGGACACCCGTGACCGTCCCGGTCTGCTGTTCGATTTGACCCGGACCCTTGCCGCAGCGAATGTTTACATCGCCAATGCCGTGATCGCGACCTATGGCGAACAGGTGGTCGATACGTTTTATGTCAAGGACATGTTCGGCCTGAAGTACCATTCGGAAAGCAAACAGCGCGGGCTTGAGGCGAAACTGCGCAAAGCGATCACCGAAGGCGCCGAGCGTGCGGCCTCATGAAGCAAATCCGGTTGTTTTCGGGCCTGTTCACGGTCGGCTTCTGGACGCTCGCCAGTCGAATTCTGGGGTTCCTAAGGGAAATTCTGTTGACCGCCTTCATCGGTCCCGGACCGGTGATGGACGCCTTTGTTGCGGCCTTTCGCCTGCCGAACATGTTCCGCCGCTTCTTCGCGGAAGGCGCTTTTAACGCGGCCTTTGTGCCGATGTTCTCAAAACGGCTGGAAGCGGACGAGAACCCGCAGGGGTTCGCGCAGGACGCGTTCAGCCTGCTGGCAGTGGCGGTTCTGGCACTGGTCGGGCTGGCCATGGTGTTCATGCCCGGCCTTGTGTGGCTGACGGCCGAAGGGTTCTATGGCGATGAGCGGTTCGATCTGGCCGTGGATTATGGGTATGTCGTGTTCCCATATATCCTGTTCATGTCTCTGGCAGCGCTGTTTTCCGGTGTCCTGAACGCGACCGGCCGGTTCGCGGCAGCGGCGGCAGCACCAGTTCTGCTGAACATCTTTGCCTGCACCGCGCTGATCGCCGGGGCCATCTCTGGCGGCGAGGTGATACGATGGCTGATCTCGGTCATTCCGGTCGCCGGTGTCGCACAACTGGTGCTGGTCTGGGTGGCGACCGAACGTGCAGGTATCCGTATCCGCCCCGGCCTGCCCCACCTGACGCCCGAGATGCGCCGGATGGTCCGCATCGCGGTTCCCGCCGCCTTGGCCATGGGGGTTACGCAGGTCAATCTGGTGGTCGGACAACTGGTGGCATCAAAAACTGAAAAGGCCGTGAGTTGGTTGTTCGCCGCGGATCGCCTGTACCAACTGCCTTTGGGCGTCGTCGGAATCGCCATTGGCATTGTCCTGCTGCCTGACCTGTCCCGCCGCCTGCGCGCCGACGACAAGGAAGGGGCCCGCAACGCGTTTTCCCGCGCCGGTGAATTCATGCTGCTGTTGACGCTGCCCTCGACCGTGGCATTCCTGATCATCCCGAACCCGCTGGTTTCGGTGCTGTTCGAACGGGGACAGTTCAGCCCCGAGGATACCGCTGCGACAGCGCTGGCGGTCGCGATCTATGGCATCGGTCTGCCTGCATTCATGCTGCAAAAACTGCTGCAACCCCTTTTCTTTGCGCGCGAGGATACACGTTCCCCGTTCCGCTATGCGGTGGTCGCAATGGTCGTGAACGCGGCATTGGCGTTTGGCCTTTTCCCGCTGGTGGGTTGGATCGCCCCTGCGATTGCCGCGTCAACTGCCGGCTGGGCCATGGTTGTTCTTCTGGCGATCGGGGCACGTCGCATGGGCGAAGAAGCGCGTTTCGATGATCGTTTCAGGGCACGTGCGGGCCGGATCGTTCTAGCCTCGGTCGGTATGGGCGCGGTTTTGTTTGCGTTGATCCACTTCTTAGGTTGGACGCTGGACATTCCCGGTTGGCGCTATCTTGCGCTTTTGGTCCTGATCGTGGTCGCCGCCGTCTCGTATTTCTGTCTTGGTCATGTCCTGGGAGCGTTCAAATTGTCAGAGTTCAAACGCGCCTTGCGCCGGGCCTGATCAATCGCGGCGGATGCGCCCGACGATCCGGGCCCAGGCCCCCGGCGCCACCAGAAATGACATGCCAAAGCCAGTGGCAAACCCGCCCAGATCGGCGACCCATTCCGCGTTTCCGCCGAAGATCAGACCAAACAGGAACTGAATGCCCATCAGAACGGCGATCAGTTGGAACGCTCTTGCCTGATTTGCCCCCACAAGCGACAGTTTGCGCCACAACAACCACGTGAATGCTCCGATCAAGCCATAAACAGGTGGAAACCCTCCGATCAGGGGATAGCGCGGGTCCAGCAAAACGGCATAACTCAACGCGCCGCCAATCCCCGAGACGACGAAGATCAGCAGCATGGGGACACCACCGAAAACCTCACCAACCATTTTTCCCATCGCCAGAACGAAGACACAGACAAAAATCGCCTGCGTAAAGTTGGCGGATACAAAGGGATAGGTCACGAACCGGACCAGATGTTCGAACGGCCAACGCCCGTTCAGCACCATCCAATCGAAAATATCCGCCGAGAAGGCATAGTGCTGTATCGCGTCTAGACGCCAACCCACGGCCGCCGGCCCTCCGATCAAACCGCGCGATCCCAGCGTGAAGGCCAGTTCGACGCCGATGATGAACAGAACCAGCGCCACCACAACGGGCGGCAACGGGTTTACGGCGGGTGTGTAATGCTCACTGCTCATCGGGCTGGCCTTTCGCGGCTGTTGACGTCCCTTTGCCTCATGGGTAAGCGACGGGGGCTGATTTTTCCAGACAGGAGTTCCCTTTGATGACCGAGACCCAGTTCACGCCCCGCGTGTTTTCCGGCGCACAGCCTTCGGGTAACCTGCACCTCGGCAATTATCTCGGTGCGCTTCGGAACTGGGTGAGAATGCAAAGCGAGGAATTTGAAACCATCTATTGCATGGTCGATCTTCATGCAATCACGGTCTGGCAAAATCCAACCGAGTTGCAGCATGCAACGCGGGAGCTTTGTGCCGGTTACATCGCTTCTGGGCTAAACCCCGAAAAATCGATTTTGTTCAATCAAAGCCAAGTGCCGGAACACGCGCAACTGGCTTGGATATTTAACTGTGTTGCTCGTATGGGTTGGATGCAGCGCATGACCCAGTGGAAGGACAAGGCCGGCAAGAACCAGCAGAACGCTTCGCTTGGCTTGTTTGCCTATCCTGCTCTGATGGCTGCGGACATCCTCATCTACCACGCGACCCACGTACCGGTCGGGGAAGACCAGAAACAGCATCTTGAGCTGACTCGCGACATCGCCATCAAGTTCAACAACGATTTCGGCGTCGATTTCTTTCCCGTCACCGAGCCGGTGATCGAAGGTGCGGCCACACGGGTCATGAGCCTGAGGGACGGATCAAAGAAGATGTCGAAATCCGATCCTTCTGACATGAGCCGGATCAACCTGACGGATGACGCCGAAGCGATTGCCAAGAAAATCCGCAAAGCCAAGACCGACCCTGATGCTCTCCCGTCAGAGGCCGAAGGGCTCGAGGACCGCCCCGAGGCGCGTAACCTGGTCAATATCTACGCGGCCCTGAACGATCAAACCATCGAACAGGTTCTGTCCGAAGTAGGCGGCAAGCAGTTCGGTGAGTTCAAACCGATGCTGGCCGATCTGGCAGTGGCGAAACTGGCTCCGATCTCGACCGAAATGTCACGCCTGATGGGGGATCAGGCCGAGATTGACCGGATTCTCGCCCGCGGCGCCGAGCGCGCACGTGAAATCGCTGCTCCGATCCTGCAAAAGACCTACGAAATCGTTGGCATGGTCGGCGCCGCATCACGCTGATTGCACTGGACCTTCGCCTGACGCCCTCCTAGGGTTTGCCTGAATCAAAGGAGGGCGTCATGGCAACCGGCACGAACATCCGGACCTATTTTCAAGGCCAATGGCATGAGGGGGACGCACCCATCATGCGCGCGGCGGATCATGGCGCCTGGCTGGGATCTTCGGTCTTTGACGGCGCGCGATATTTTGACGGCGTGGCCCCGGATCTGGAGGCCCATTGCGCACGGGTGAACCGGTCAGCCGAAGCCTTGATGCTGACGCCGACCATGACGACCGAACAGATGGTCGAGTTGGTACGCGAAGGGTTGCAGGCCTACAGCCCGGACACAGCCGTTTACATTCGTCCGATGTACTGGGGGATCGACGGTGACAGCACGGCCATAGTTCCGCAGGAAAACAGCACCGGTTTTGCCATCTGCCTGGAAGAAATCCCAATGGCCCCGGAAACCGCGTCGGCCACTCTGTCGACCACGCGCTTCCGCCGCCCGGTTCTGGAAAGCGCGGTCGTAAACGCCAAGGCGGGGTGCCTTTACCCCAACAACGCCCGCATGCTGCAAGAGGCGCGCTCGAAAGGCTTTTCCAACGCTTTGGTGGCCGATGCGATGGGGCATGTGGCGGAAACGGCGACGGCCAACATCTTCATGGTGAAGGATGGCGAAGTCTTTACACCGATCCCGAACGGAACCTTCCTGGCTGGAATTACCCGAGCACGGCATATCAAAAACCTGCGCGCAGATGGAGTAAAGGTCCACGAAACGGTTCTGAGCTACGAGGATTTCCACGAGGCCGACGAGGTCTTCATGTCCGGCAACATGAGCAAGGTCACACCGGTAACTGCGCTGGAGGATACGCAATTTCAGGTGGGTCCTGTTGCTCGCCGTGCCCGCGCGCTCTATTGGGATTGGGCTGCAAGCGAACGCTAGCGCAAAGCCTCAGGCTTGCCCGAGTTGCCAGCGTGCGATCGGTCGGGCATGATCCCGGAAACCTAAAGAGGATACCCATGCGTAAGTTCCTAGTCGTTCTGGATGACAGCCGCGAATGCCTCAACGCGATGCGGTTCGCCGCGATGCGGGCTGCCCATACCGGAGGTGGTGTGACGGTCCTGTCTGTCATCCCGCCCGACGAATTCAATCACTGGATCGGTGTGGCCGAAACCATGCGTGAAGAAGCCCGCGAACGTATCCACGCGCATTTCGAAGTGTTTGCCAAATGGATGCGGGACAAGCAGAACGTGGAACCGGAACTGGCCATTCGCGAAGGCGATCCCGTGGCACAGATCATCGAACATGTTCAGTCCGATCCCGAGATTGGTGTTCTTGTACTTGGGGCAGGGACCGACAAGAAAGGTCCTGGTCCGTTGGTGACTCAACTGACGAAGAATTCGGGTAGCCTGCCGATTCCGATCACGATCGTTCCGGGCAATCTGAGCAAAGAGAAACTGGAAGAAATAACCTGAGGAGCGGCGATGGCGAAGACGATACAGTTCTGGTTCGAATTCGCCTCGACCTATTCCTACCTCAGCGCGATGCGGATCGAAGCGGCCGCGCAAGACAAAGGCGTTGACATTGAATGGCACCCGTTCCTGTTGGGTCCGATTTTCGCGGATCAAGGATGGCACACCTCACCTTTCAACCTGTATCCGGCCAAAGGGCGGTACATGTGGCGCGATATGGAACGTCTGTGCAAGGCGCGCGGGCTTCCTTTTGCAAAGCCTGATCCATTTCCGCAGAATTCGCTCAGGGCAGCACGTTTGGTTCTGGCCATCGAGGATCATCGGGAACGGGCGGCATTTGTTCGGGCCGTCTTGAGCGCCGAATTCGGCGCCGGGCAGAATATCTCCGAGGACAGCGTACTGGCCTCCTGCCTCGACGAAGCAGGGGTGCACAGCGGCGTGCTGAACCGCGCAGGGGACCCGGACATAAAACAGGCCCTGTTCGAACAATCTGCCCGCGCCAAGGCGCTTGGTCTGTTTGGTGCACCAAGTTTTCTGGCCGGGGAAGAGTTGTTCTGGGGCGATGACCGTCTGGATGACGCATTGGAATACTCTTCCACAATTTAGAATTGTTCCAAATCTTGACTTCCCGTGCGCCTGCGCGCATATCAGAAGCACATCAGACGGAGCGCCCTCATGTTCATCCAGACCGAATCCACCCCCAATCCGGCCACGTTGAAATTCCTGCCCGGCCAAACGGTGCTGGAAGCTGGAACAGCGGATTTCCCAACTGCGGAAGCGGGCGAAAAATCCCCTCTGGCCAAACGCATATTTGCGGTCAATGGTGTGACTGGCGTGTTTTTTGGCAACGATTTTGTCACCGTCACCAAATCGGACGACGTTCAGTGGGACCACATCAAACCGGCCATTCTTGGCGCAGTGATGGAGCATTATCAATCCGGCCAGCCTGTTATGGGCGCAGATTCCGCCGGGGCCTCGGGCCATGCCGAGCACTCTGGTGAGGACGCTGATATCGTCAACCAGATCAAGGACTTGCTGGACAGCCGTGTGCGTCCTGCCGTGGCTCAGGATGGGGGTGATATCACGTTCCACGGGTTTGATCGCGGCGTGGTCTATCTGCACATGCAGGGGGCCTGCGCGGGTTGCCCGTCTTCGACATTGACCCTGAAGATGGGTATCGAAAACCTTCTGCGCCATTACATTCCGGAAGTGACCGAGGTTCGCCCTGTTGCCGTCTAACCCGACGATTCTGGCATTTGACACATCGGCCGCGCATTGCGCGGCCGCTTTGTTGCGCGATGGCGAAATCGTGACGTCTCGTGCCGAAGCAATGTCACGCGGACAAGCCGAACGATTGATTCCGCTGTTGGAAGACGTTCTGGCGGAGACCGGATGTGATTGGGCCGGTTTGGACGCGATCGGCGTCGGGATAGGGCCCGGTAACTTCACCGGCATCCGTATTTCGGTTTCGGCCGCGCGGGGTCTTGCACTTGGGCTGGAAATCCCTGCGGTCGGAGTTTCCGGCTTCGATGCCTTGCGTGAGCTGGCGGAAGGCGGGCAGACACCGGCGATCCCTGCCCCGCGCGACCAGGTTTATGTGAAAATGCCCGGTGCCGATCCGTGTCTCTTGCCTCGGGCCGAAGCTGAACTTGGCGGGCCGTTGTATTCCTGCTCTGACCCTGCCTTGCTGGCACAAGCCATCGCCCGGCTGGCCGCGCGGCGCTGGGATCGTACCAGCTTGCCGCCTGCACCTTTGTACGTAAGGCCCGCCGACGCGGCTCCGTCCCGCGATACCCCCCCTGTTCTGCTGAACGAATGACACCGCACGAGATGGCATCGACCCATGCCGCAGCGTTTTCGCACTCGCGCGGCTGGACAGAAGATGAATTCGCCGCCCTTCTTGAAAACCGCTTTACTCATGCCGTCGGAGATTCCCAGTGCTTTGCACTGTTTCAGGTGATTGCGGGCGAAGCCGAGTTGCTGACAATTGCAACCCACCCTTCGTTTCAAAGGCAGGGCCTGGCACTTCGTCTCATGCAGGAATGGCATGATCAAGCGATCGATTTGCAGGCAACGCGTGCCTTTCTGGATGTCGCGGCCGACAACATTGCGGCCATTTCCCTGTACAATCGATGCGGATATCGGCAGTGCGGGTTGCGCAGGGCGTACTATGCACGCGAAACGGGCCAGAAAACTGATGCACTCGTAATGGAATGCCGCCTGCCCCTACGGCAATCGCCCGTTTTTTAGACCATTTGGTCAGAATTCAGTTGACCATGGTGGTTGCAAACCCCCTTAATACCCGCCATCACAACAGTTATGCTCGCTAAAAGTGGGTGAACGGGGCTAATCTGACCCTGTGCCAACAAAATAAAATTGGGAGACTGAAATGACCCTGATGAAATCCTTGATGGGTGCTGCCGCTGCCGTCGCAATGTCAGCCGGAGCGGTTCTGGCCGAACCGGCGGTGATCTTTGACCTGGGCGGCAAGTTCGACAAGTCCTTCAACGAGGCCGCCTATAACGGCGCGCAGCGCTGGGCGAATGAAACCGGCGGCAAGTATCTGGAAATCGAAATTCAGGCAGAACCGCAGCGCGAACAGGCCTTGCGCCGGTTTGCGGAATCCGGTGCAAATCCGATCATCACCATGGGGTTCGGAATCGCTGACGCCCTGGCGGCTGTTGCAAGTGATTACCCCGACACCAAATTCGTCGCTGTTGACGTGACTTGGCTGGACGCTCCAAACATCCGCCAGATTGGCTTTGCCGAGCACGAAGGGTCCTACCTGGTCGGCATGATGGCCGCCATGGCGTCGAAATCCGGCACCGTTGGTTTCATCGGAGGTATGGACATCCCGTTGATTCGCCATTTCGGATGCGGCTATGCCCAGGGCGCTAAGGCCGTGAACCCAGACATCAATGTTGTTGCCAACATGACAGGAACAACGCCTGCTGCCTGGAACGATCCCGTAAAGGGTTCAGAACTTACAAAAGCACAGATCAGCCAGGGCGCTGATGTGATTTACGCTGCGGCCGGCGGAACCGGCGTTGGCGTTCTGCAAACTGCGGCTGACGAGGGCATCCTGTCGATTGGTGTGGACAGCAACCAGAATCACCTGCACCCAGGCAAAGTGCTGACTTCGATGCTGAAGCGTGTGGACGTCGCTGTTTATGAAGCAATGAAAGCAGGCGAAAATGTTGAAACCGGCGTTTTCATCATGGGTCTGGCCGAAGATGGGGTCGGCGTTGCCATGGATGAAAACAACAAAGAGCTTGTTTCGGTTCGCATGAGCGACGCCGTAGACGAAGCCCGCAAGGCGATCATCAACGGCGACATCAATGTTGTAAGCTATTACGAGAACGACAGCTGCCCGGCGCTGCAGTTCTGATAACGCGCGGGGCGGGAGAGTGCCTTCCGCCTCGCCACCCACTTCGCCATCCGGGCGGACAGCCGGATGGGTTTCTCGGCAGTTGAGGGCAAGACATGACCGTCCCAGCCATTGAGCTCAAAGGGATATCCAAAGCCTTTGGGCCAGTTCAGGCCAACAAAGACATCTCGATCAGCGTTGCACCCGGTACGATCCATGGGATCATCGGTGAAAACGGCGCAGGCAAATCCACGTTGATGAGCATTCTCTTCGGCTTTTACAAAGCCGACAAAGGTGAGATCTGGATCAATGGAACCAAGACCGACATCCCGGACAGCCAGACGGCCATCGCCTCAGGCATCGGGATGGTGTTCCAGCATTTCAAGCTGGTGGAAAATTTCACCGTTCTGGAAAACATCGTACTGGGCGCCGAGGATGGCGGGTTGCTGGCGCCATCACTGGCAAAAGCCCGCAAAGAGCTGAAAGAGCTCGAGGAAGAATACGAACTGTTCGTCGATCCCGACAAGCGCATCGACGAGATCGGCGTGGGGATGCAGCAGCGGGTCGAGATCCTGAAGGCGCTGTACCGCAAGGCCGAAATTCTGATTCTGGACGAACCGACCGGCGTGTTGACCCCAGCCGAAGCCGATCAGCTGTTCCGCATTCTCGACCGGCTGCGGTCCGAGGGCAAAACAGTCATCGTGATCACCCACAAACTGCGCGAGATCATGGAAAACACCGACACGGTATCGGTTATGCGGCGCGGGCAAATGACGGCCACGGTCAAAACATCCGAGACCAGCCCCGAGGAGCTGGCCGAACTGATGGTCGGCCGCAAGGTTCTGCTGCAAGTCGACAAAGTGCCCGCGACGCCCGGCAAACCCATTCTCGAGATCGAAAATCTCAGCGTTTTCGATTCGGCCGGTGTTGAACGGGTCAAAAATATCGACCTGACCGTACGCGCAGGTGAGATCGTCGGCATTGCCGGCGTGGCCGGCAATGGTCAATCCGAACTGCTGGAAGTTCTGGGCGGAATGCGTCCCGGACAGGGCACGATCAAGCTGAATGGCGAACCGCTGGCACTGAGTGGGGCCGGATCAGATGGTCAGGCCCGCCGCGCGCATCACATCGCCCACGTGCCCGAGGACCGGCAGCGCGAAGGCCTGATCATGGACTTCCACGCCTGGGAAAACGTGGCCTTCGGATATCACCGCGACCCGGCCTATAAACGCGGTATTTTCATGGACAACGCGGCGTTGCGCGCCGATACCGAAGCCAAGATCGAAAAATTCGACGTCCGCCCGCCCAATCCCTGGTTGGCAGCCAAGAGTTTCTCGGGCGGCAACCAGCAGAAAATCGTTGTCGCCCGCGAGATTGAACGCAACCCTGACCTGCTGCTGGTCGGGCAACCCACGCGGGGCGTGGACATCGGCGCCATCGAGTTCATTCACAAACAGATTGTCGCGCTGCGTGATCAGGGCAAGGCAATCCTGCTGGTATCGGTCGAACTGGAAGAAATCTTCTCGCTCTCGGACCGGATCGCGGTGATGTTTGACGGACATATCATGGGAGAACGCCTGCCCCATGAGACAGATGAAAAAGAACTGGGCCTTCTGATGGCCGGTGTTGCGGGAGAGGCCGCGTAACATGGAAAAAATGCCTAAATGGGCCGATGTCATTCTGATCCCCCTGATCAGTCTGATACTGGCCGCAATCCTTTCGGCGCTGGTCATCCTCGCCATCGGCGAAAACCCTGTCGAGGCCGTCAAATTGATGGTCACTGGTGCGCTGGGATCGACCTATGGCTGGGGCTATACGCTCTATTACGCGACCAACTTCATGTTTACCGGTCTTGCGGTGGCCGTCGCCTTCCATGCCCGTATGTTCAACATCGGGGGCGAAGGTCAGGCGATGCTGGGCGGGCTGGGCGTGGCCATGGTCTGTCTTTATGTCGACTGGCCGCATTGGAGCATTGCCTTGCTTGCCGCCTGCGCGGCATCGATGCTGTTCGGCGCGCTCTGGGCGGCCATTCCGGCCTATCTTCAGGCAAAGCGTGGCAGCCATATCGTGATCACCACAATCATGTTCAACTTCATCGCCGCTGCTTTCCTGAATTACATGCTGGTCAATGTCATGCGGCCCCAAGGGTCGCAGGATCCGGCCACCGCGCGGTTCTCTGAAAGCGTGCATCTGCCCTCTTTCCAGGAGATGTTCTCGACCGCAGAGAACGTTGTTTTCCGCGGCGCCCCTGCGAACATCACCTTCTTCATCGCGTTGCTTGCCTGCGTCGTTGTCTGGGCGCTGATCTGGCGCACGCGTCTGGGTTATGAAATCCGGGCTTACGGCCATTCCGAGACCGGCGCTGTCTATGCCGGTATTTCACCTGTGCGCATCACGATTGTCGCGATGCTGATTTCCGGCGGGCTGGCAGGGCTGATGGCCATCAACAATGTCATGGGCGAAGCCGAGCGACTTGTTATGAACTCGACCGAGGGCGCGGGGTTCATTGGCATCGCCGTGGCTCTGATGGGGCGTTCACATCCGTTCGGCGTGTTTCTGGCCGCGCTCTTGTTCGGATTTCTGTATCAGGGCGGCGCCGAGCTGGCGCTGTGGGCTTCGATTCCGCGGGAACTGATCGTGGTCATTCAAGCCCTGGTCATCCTGTTCACCGGCGCATTGGACAACATGGTGCGAATGCCGCTTGAAAAACTTTTCCTGGGTATGCGGAAGAGGGCTGAGTGATGGAATTTTTTGTAACCCTCATTCAGGTTCTGGATTCGACCATTCGCCTGTCCACGCCACTGCTGCTTGCCTGTCTGGCCGGTCTGTTTTCGGAACGGGCCGGGATCTTCGACATCGGCCTCGAAGGCAAAATGTTGATGTCAGCGTTCTTTTCGGCTGCAATCGCTGCTGTCACAGGGTCGGTTTGGCTGGGCCTGCTGGCTGGTATCGCATCCTCTTTGTTGCTGTCGGGCCTGCACGGGCTGGCGTCGATCACCTTCCGGGGCAACCAATTGATATCGGGCGTGGCCATCAACTTTCTGGCCTCGGGCCTGACCGTCCTGGTCGCGCAAAGCTGGTTTCAGCAAGGTGGGCGGACACCCTCCCTGTTTGGCGGGGGCCGGTTCGAACCGATCAACTTTCCATTCGCCGAGTCCCTCAGCGGTGTGCCGATTGTTGGTCCCATCTATTCCGAATTGCTCTCGGGCCACTCGATCCTGGTTTATGTCGCGTTCCTGATGGTTCCGGCCACTTGGTGGATTCTGTATCGCACCCGGTTCGGTCTGCGCCTGCGGGCGGTGGGTGAGAACCCGGCCGCAGTGGACACCGCCGGTGTCTCGGTGGTTGGCCTGCGGTTCGCCGCTGTCGCCATCTGTGGTGTGCTGTGCGGTATTGCAGGAGCCTATCTGGCTACGGCCTTGCAGGCAGGGTTTGTCAAGGAAATGACCGCCGGTCGTGGCTTTATCGCCTTGGCCGCCCTGATCTTTGCCAAGTGGCGCCCGTGGCATGCCATGTGGGCCTGCTTGCTGTTTGGTCTGCTGCAAGCGATCGCGCTGCGTTTCCAAAATATCGATCTGGGTGGCGTCGTGATTCCCGTGCAGGTGATGGACGCCCTGCCCTATATTCTGACGGTGGTGATCCTTGCCGGCTTCGTCGGCAAAGCCATCCCACCTCGGGCAGGCGGAGAACCCTACGTCAAAGAGCGCTGATAAGGCCAGTTCCGAACTGAGTTTCAGTCCTATTCGCTGCGGAGCGGCATGCAGAGTTGATTTTGCATGCCGCAACCGTTCTAAGAGGGTATGAGTGTGTACCTTCCTGCAAACTGGCAGTTGTCCGCAGACCCGATCAGCGCAAACAGGCAGGTCTGGTCGTATGTGCCGATTAGTCACATTCAATTTTTTAAATATTTAGGCGAATGCGACGCTATGGCGTTGCGCCTCTCAACTCAGTGCGACTAGAAGAGCCCATGCAGATATACCTTCCCATCGCCGAAGTCTCAGTAAACGCCTTTCTCTTGTTGGGGTTGGGCGGCATGGTTGGCATCCTGTCCGGAATGTTCGGTGTCGGTGGCGGCTTTTTGATGACCCCGCTGCTGTTCTTCATCGGTATTCCGCCGGCGGTGGCTGTTGCTACCGAAGCCAATCAGATCGTCGCATCATCCTTTTCCGGAGTTCTGGCACATTTCCGACGAAAGACCGTGGACCTCAAAATGGGAACGGTATTGCTGGTTGGCGGGCTTGTTGGGGCCGCTTTGGGCGTGGTTGTCTTCAACTATCTCAAAAGCCTGGGTCAGGTCGATCTGCTGGTGACACTCTGTTACGTTGTTTTTCTTGGCGTCATTGGCAGCCTGATGTTTGTCGAAAGCCTGAGGGCACTGCGTAAAGCCAAGAAAGGCGGCGCGGCCCCTGCCAAGCGCCGGCAGCGGGGCTGGGTCCATGCCATGCCCTTCAAAATGCGTTTTCGCACCTCGGGCCTGTATATCTCGGTCATCCCGCCGGCCTTGGTCGGTCTGTGCGTTGGGGTTTTGTCGGCGATCATGGGCGTTGGCGGCGGCTTTATCATGGTCCCTGCCATGATCTACTTGCTGGGTATGCCGACCAAGGTCGTTGTCGGCACGTCGCTGTTTCAGATCATCTTTGTGACAGCCTTCACCACGATGCTGCACGCCACCACCAACTATACGGTTGATGTTGTTCTGGCGGTCTTGTTGCTGGTGGGCGGCGTCATTGGCGCCCAGATCGGAACCGTGATCGGAGCCCGAATGCCGGCGGAACAATTGCGCGTGCTGCTTGCCGCTCTGGTGCTGGCCGTATGTGGCAAGCTTGCACTTGATCTGCTTATCGAACCCGCCGAGCTCTACTCGCTTGGCAACGGCGGAGGGCACTGAGGATGCTGCGTTCGCTTATCGCCGCCCTGTGCTTGTTCTGCACGCCCGCTTCGGCAGCGGAAGAACAGGTTGTTCTTGGTCTCAGCCAGGACCGGGTTGCCATCACCGCGACATTCGACGGATCGGAACTTTTGATTTTTGGGGCTATCAAGCGGGAAACCCCAATCCCTTCCGGCCCTCCGGTCGAAGTCATCGTCGCGGTTGCGGGTCCGTCCGAGCCTGTCACCGTGCGACGCAAGGAACGCAAGCTTGGGATCTGGGTGAACACCGACAGTGTTCTTGTCGACCTTGCACCCAGCTTTTACGCCGTTGCAACCAGCGGACCCTTTGACGACATCCTGTCCGACACCGAAGACCTGCGTTTCCGGATTTCGATCGAACGCGCGATCCGCTCGGTCGGTGCCGCGATGCATATCCGGGGCGCACAGGACTTTGCAGACGCCGTAATAAGAATTCGAGAACACGAACAACTGTATTCGATCCGCGAAAACACCGTAGCAGTGGACGAACAGACCCTGTTCCGCACCTCGATCGATATGCCCGCCGACCTGACCGAAGGCGATTATTCCGCCCGGATTTTTCTCACCCGTGGCGGAGAGGTCGTCTCGCAATATGAAGCGATCATTGATGTCCGGAAAGTCGGCCTGGAACGTTTTTTGTACAATATGTCCCGCCAGCAGCCCGTCTGGTACGGCCTGATGTCGCTGGTCATAGCGATTGCGGCAGGCTGGGGCGCCTCGACAGCCTTCCGGCTGTTGCGAGAAAAGTAACCGTTACCCTCGGCCGATATAGGGCATGGTCGTGGCCATGACGGTCATGAACTGCACGTTGGCCTCGGGCGGCAGGCTTGCCATATGCAGGACCGAACGCGCGGCGTCTTCCACGGCCATCGTCGGGTCTGGTGTCTCGCCCGCGGCTTGCGCGGCGTCCCCAAGGCCCTGAACCATCTGCGTGCGCGCGTTTCCGATATCGATCTGCCCGCAGGCGATTCCAAAGCGACGCCCATCCAGCGAAAGGCTGCGCGTCAGCCCTGTAATGGCATGCTTTGTGGCCGAATAATGTACCGAATTCGGGCGCGGAACATGTGCCGCTATCGAGCCGTTGTTTATGATCCGGCCGCCCTGCGGGTTTTGGTGACGCATGATTTTGAAAGCTTCACGCGCGCATAGGAACATGCCGTTCAGGTTCACGTTGACGCTTTGATACCAATCGTCCAGAGCGATCTCGTCGATCGTACCGCCTGGCGCAAAGATTCCGGCGTTGTTGAACAGAACATCCAGCCGCCCGGTGCGGTCTGTAAAAGACCGAAAAGCCCGTTCAACCGCATTCGGGTCGGTCACATCCGCAGGCAGGACGATGGCTGCCTGATGCTCTTTTGCCAGAGCTTCCAGCTTGTCCTTGCTGCGCGCCAACAGCCCGACCGTCCACCCTTGGGACAAGAACAGCAGGGCCGTTGCCCGGCCGATACCTGAACTGGCACCCGTTACGATGATGGATTTCATGTCTCTTCCGCCTCCAATGTCAGCGAAGCCGCCGGAATCGCCCTCAAGTCATCCACACGCAGGGGGTGCGTGGGTTTCGACAGGCGATTGCGCACCACCCAGATCAGCCGCTCTTGCGCGCGTGTGATCGCGACATATGCCAAACGCTTCCACAATGGCTGTCCGGCCTCGGTCCGGCCCATACGAGCGGCGGCATAGACGTCCGGAGCGAAGACCTGAACCGTATCCCATTGTGACCCCTGCGCCTTGTGGATCGTCACGGCCGCTCCGTGCAAAAAGGTCGCCCCCATGCGGGCGGCATAGGGAATAAACGGCTCTTCCTCGTCCGGTTTTTCGATCTGCACAATAGACGCTGCGCTGACCTGCGGGTCTTCGGCCCCCATCACGTGAAGACGCGAGAAGCCCGGCTTTCGTCCCGGCCCCAGATATACCACCTGAGCTCCTTTGATCAGCCCGCGCGCCTCAAGGTCCAGCCGTTTCTTGCGATGTTTCAAGGGCAATTCGATCCCATCACAAATAAGCGGTTCACCTTCCAGCAATTCCGTATCCGGTGCGCCGTGAACTTGCCTGAAGGCCTGTATCAAACGAATGCGCGTGGCGTTGCGCCAGACGAGAACCGGGCTTCGGGCCATCAGATCGACCTCAACCCGCTGGCCCCAGACAACCCGATCATCCCGACGGGCTGTTTCTTCGATCAGTCGCTCGAAATCCTCGAAGCCTATTGCCGGGTCAGCCAGCGCATGCGCAAGATCCAGAATTGGGTTGTCTGCATCCTGGCGGTGCACGCGCTGAAGTGTCAGCTTCCTGGGCTCGGGCAATCCCTCAAACACCATGCTGCCGGACTGATTTACCGGTGCCAGCTGAGCCGGATCGCCGAACAACAGAAGGGTCGGGAAAATCTCTTTGAGATCATCGAACTGGCGGTCATCCAGCATCGACGCCTCATCGACGAACCCGATATCCAGCGGTTCGTCACGGCGCTTCCACCCGGTGATGAAATCCGACCCTCGCAAACCGGCGGCGGCCAGCGCCCCGGGGATAGATTTGTTGTTTTGGTAAAAAGCAGCCGCACGATCCAAGGCTTCATCCGTCAAACCTTCGATATCGGGGCGTTCGTCATTGCCAGCCAGCCATTCCGCAATACGCTCGTATTCCGGATCATAGACCGGCGTGTACAATATGCGGTGAATCGTGGTCGCAGGCACGCCGCGCAATCGCAGAACGCTTGCAGCCTTGTTCGTCGGGGCCAGGATGGCAAGGCTGCGCTTGTCTTTCGATTTGCGGCTTTCATAATCGCCGGACACGATCTGAACACCCGTCTCTGCCAGTGCCTTGTACAGCTCGGCCAACAGCAGCGTTTTGCCCGAACCAGCCTTGCCGATCACGGCCATCACACCTGATTTTCCTGCGCCTGGCAGTTTCAGAAGGGCATCATCTTCGAGATCAACACCTGCTGCCCGCAGCATCTCGGCGATGCTGTCATACGCGGCGGCCTGATCATCTGAGAACGTTACATTCGGCAAGGACATGGCGCGACCCTACAGGGCCGCGCCGACCACCACCAGATGTGGATTAGCGTTTTCCGACACTTAAGCGGACAGGGCGAACCGGTGCTGTTTCTTCGGCCCGAATGCGGCCTTGAACCACATCCGAGACAGGTCGCGCGGGATGCCCGCACGCTCGGCCACCCGGTTGCAGTCGTCCGCGGAATAGGGCCACAATCCGACTGAAATCTGATCGCGCCCGCTGCCCTGGGTTCCCAGAACCTCGGGCGAGGACCCGATCAGGCGATAGATTCTGATCATCCTTGCATCGAATACGCCGGCGATATGCGTCAGGCCGAAACCTTCCATCATTTCACCGCCGCTCAACATGATGGCGCCGGCAGTATGCGGGCTGGCTGTTCGGGACAGGCAGAACCGGGTGACTTCCCAGATCAGGGGGCTGCAAATCGGCTTGCCGCCATTCAGATGACCAAAAACCTCATTGATCATCACCCGACCGGTCGTAGGCAATACACGCATCGACCCTCCGTGGCTGCCATCCGGCTCTTCCCAGATGACATAAAGCGGATTGAGATCATCGTATTCGTCCCGTTCTTCGCCCTTCTCGTTGACGTGGACATCCCACCCCAACCTGGTCTTGAACTGATCCGCACGATCTTTGAACATCCCCTCTGCCAGAGTCGGAAATCTGTGTAACTCATCGGCATATAGATAACGCAACATGACTTGTTCCCCTTGTCGTCCTGTGCAGGAACGAAGGGAGTACAGAGTCGTGGTTAATTTTGCGTGTGGAGGCCGTTCGCCTCTTAAACCACTATTAATCCCCGGCTGAGTGCCGTGGCGATTGCGTGGGTTGTGTTATGTGCGCCCAGCTTTGAGCGCGCGCTTTCAATGTAAACGCGCAACGTATGCTCGGAAATCGTCAGGGAATGGGCCACTTGGGCGCGGCTGTATCCCAACGCCAAAAGTGTGATCGCGTCGATTTCCCTTGGCGACAAGCTGCGCGGGCAGTCCGGCTGCCTGTCTTTTTCAAACTCCAGCGCCTTGCGATTTATGTAATGCGCAACAAGAATCAAATCACGCCCGTAAGCCGAGACAAAGTTCTTCCAGGTTTGATCATCACAACTGTGGTTGACCGTGAACAGTGCGAACTGACCATTTGGACCCCGAATTGGGATGGAATACCCCTGATTTCCAACGCCATGGTTTTGCGCATCCAGAAGGAAGGCCTTTGCCACCTTGCCGGACCAATCCAACGACTTCCAGTCAACCGGATGAAACCGCTGGAAACACCCCAAGATCACAGGGTCGATACGGTGATAGTTTTTTTCCCTGTAGCGCTCATCCCAGGCGTCTGAATAGGTGGTGTAGCCGTATTGATCTCCGGCACCGTCAACCCAGTGATACGTCAGGTGCTCGACCTTCAACGCGTCCCGCAAACGCTCAGCTGCGGCGCTGAGTTCTTCAAGCGTGTTGGTGTTTTCCAAATCCTGAAGGATTTGACCCAAATCGACCTTCGTTGCCATCCGCGGGCGCCCGTACCTCGTTCTTCAAGGACGCAATCTCGGCAGCCGCGATCAGTCTTGTGTCATCAAGCTGCTCTGCAAGCGCGCTCAAACCATTCGCAACGGCGAAAGCATTGAGATCCGACAATACGTCCAATATCCACTCATTTTGCGCCATCAGGGTCTCTCTGAAACAGTTAACGAAGGGTTAACACAACCATAACATGTATGATCTTTTTCAGCCTATTCGCCGGTTTCTACTCCCCAAAAATAGCGATGGGCAAAAATGCAAGCATTTGAAAGATCGTCAGAGGCCCGAAAAACGCAAAACACCCGCGAACCAGCAAGGTGATTCGCGGGCGTTTTTTGTCTACAACCCTGGCGGGTTGTTAGCCTGCGTCCAGGACTTCCTCGAGGGTACGCAGACCAGTACGCGACGCCTGAACAAGAACGGACATATTGCCCGGCTTGTGCTCGTTCCGCAGCATTTTCATATGGGCCTCGGGCAGGTCATTCCACGTGAACACTTCGGACATGCAGGGGTCCAGGCGGCGCTCGACCATCAGCTTGTTCGCGGCTGCCGCCTGCTTCAGATGAGCAAAGTGCGAGCCCTGCAAACGCTTTTGGTGCATCCACATGTAGCGCACATCGAATGTACAGTTGAAACCCGATGTTCCGGCGCAAATCACGACCATACCGCCTTTTTTCACAACGAAGGTCGACACTGGGAAAGTGCTTTCACCCGGGTGTTCGAACACCATGTCAACATTGTTGCCTTTGCCGGTTATGTCCCAGATCGCCTTGCCGAATTTGCGGGCCTCTTTGAACCATTCGGCATATTCCGGTGTGTTGACCGTGGGCAACTGACCCCAGCAGTTGAAATCACGACGGTTCAGAACACCTTTGGCGCCCAGACCCATAACGAAATCACGCTTGCTTTCGTCTGAAATCACACCGATCGCATTTGCGCCTGCGGTATTGATCAATTGGATCGCGTAGGACCCCAGACCGCCCGACGCACCCCAGACCAGGACGTTCTGACCCGGTTTCAGATCGTGCGGTTCGTGGCCAAACAGCATCCGGTACGCGGTTGCCAGCGTCAGGGTGTAGCACGCCGCTTCTTCCCATGTCAGATGCTTGGGGCGCGGCATAAGCTGCTGGGCCTGCACGCGGGTGAACTGGCTGAACGAGCCATCCGGTGTTTCATAGCCCCAGATCCGCTGGCTGGGCGAATACATCGGATCACCGCCGTTGCATTCCTCGTCATCGCCGTCGTCCTGGTTGCAGTGGATCACAACTTCATCGCCAACTTTCCAGCGCTTCACCTTGTCGCCAACGGCCCAAACGATGCCCGACGCATCCGAACCCGCGATGTGGTAGGGTGCTTTGTGGCCATCAAACGGGCTGATCGGCTGCCCCAGAGCAGCCCAGACGCCGTTGTAGTTGACCCCGGCAGCCATAACCAGAACCAGCACTTCGTTGCTGTCCAGGGTCGGAACATCCACAACTTCCTGCTGCATGGCGGTGTTCGGCTCACCATGACGTTCTTTGCGGATGGCCCAAGCGTACATTTGCTTTGGGACATATCCCATGGGCGGGATTTCACCCATTTCATACAGATCTTTTTCAGGTGCCTCGTACGACGCGATACCACTTTCGGTGTCCAAAGCCATGCCGGCCTCCTCTGTTCAGTGCCTTTGCCGCGACGCAGAATCGCGCGCTTCACAGACTGGAATATTGGGCGATGAGTAATATTGCAACCGTTTTTGGCGCCATATTGTAATTTTATGACCCAGCGGTTGCAGAAAGTTATTTTGCGGATGCAGAAACCTGGTTACCTGAATCCGCCGGGGCGGATGCGGCGTAATAGTCCAGAAGATCGCCGCGCTGACCTGATACGGACAGCATATTCCCCTGTCGGTTCAGAATCCGGCGTTCAACCAGTTGATCCAAAGCATTTGATATGGCCTGCGAATTGTCCTTGGTCTGCGGATCATCGCGCTCCATCATCTGTCGGATTCGTGACAGCACGTCTTCTTCGGACATCGGGCCCTTGTCGCGCACCAGCAAACAGGCCGCTGGTGCCGGCACAAGCGGAATAGCATGCTGGATACGCTGCATCAGCGCCCGGGCCAAATCCGTCATCATGTCGTCGCTGCCCTTGGCCCGGAATTCTCTCAGAGAGATCGGCCTGCCGTACCGGACGGACGCCAGACCGAACCGCTTGTATCGGCCGATCAAACGACGCCAGATCTGTTTCACTATCCAGCGCGTGATGACGCCGATCCGCGCGCGAAACCGCCGCTCTGTTCCAAGTGCCGCGCGGGTCAGGATGGTATCTTCCAACACACGGTCGTAATTCAGGGCAACCGGGACAAACACCACATCGCGCCCCTGTGGCGACGTTCCATCCATAATGTATTTGAGCAGTCCAAGCTTGGGGCGCGCAATGGCCCCGGTCAGGCTCAGCCCGCCTTCTGGAAACATGGCTTGAGTTACGCCGGCTTCGGTTGCGTGGCGTACATAGGTGGACAGAACCTGACGATAGAGTTCGCTGCCGGACTTGCGCCGGATAAAATACGCCCCCATCGCCCGGATCAATCGGCTGAGCGGCCAGACCCGGGCCCACTCTCCGACAGCATAAGACAGCGCAGAATGCCGGGCTGCAAGATACGTGACCAAAACGTAATCCATGTTGCTCCGGTGGTTCATGACAAAGACAACCGTAGCTTCGGGGTCAATGTTCCTGACGGATTCTTCGTCCTGATAGCTAAGCCGTACCTCGTAGAATGTGTTGCTCAGCAAGCGGGCCAACCGGATCGCAAAGCTGAAATAGGCGAAGGCCGAAAATGACGGAACGATCTCTCGGGCATAACGACGTGCCTGCTCCGAGGCGACGGCCTCGGGCATGCCGGTTTCACGGGCATGTTGCTGAACCGCCTGGCCGACCTGCGGATCATAAATCAAGCGCTGGATCATGTCATGTCGACGCGCCAGCTTGAAGGGCTGGATCGGGCGTTGAAGGCGCTGGTTCAGGCGCGCCACCGCGCGTTCCAGCCTGCGACGGAAAAACCAGCGGACGGACGGAAACAGGAAATGCGATGCGAAAGTGACCATGGCAAAGACCACGATCAGCACGAAAAGCCAAAGCGGAAGTTCCACGGTTTGCGTCATGGCGGCAGATTGCCACCAATCACAGCCGCCCACAATCTGAACAATTGCGGCATGCCGCAACGCAGCGAATTGACATGTCCCGAAAATTGCGCTTTAGAACCTCAAGACGAAATTTTATTGCCCACTGAAACGCGAGGCCCCGCTATGACGCAGACGCAGAAAGATCGCCCCTGGCTCATCCGAACCTATGCCGGTCATTCCACGGCCAAAGCCTCGAACGCGCTTTATCGGGGGAATCTTGCGAAAGGCCAAACCGGCCTGTCGGTGGCCTTCGATCTGCCCACTCAAACGGGCTATGACAGCGACCACACTTTGGCCCGCGGTGAAGTCGGCAAGGTTGGTGTGCCGGTCTGTCATCTGGGCGACATGCGGGTTCTGTTCGACCAGATCCCGCTGGAGCAGATGAACACCTCGATGACGATCAACGCCACTGCGCCATGGCTTTTGGCGCTTTATGTCGCCGTCGCGGAAGAGCAAGGCGCGGATGTATCCAAACTACAGGGCACGGTTCAAAACGACCTGATCAAGGAATACCTGAGCCGCGGCACTTATGTTTGCCCGCCCAAGCCGTCGCTCAAGATGATCGCGGACGTGGCCGAGTATTGCTATACCAATGTTCCGAAATGGAACCCGATGAACGTGTGCTCGTACCACCTGCAAGAGGCGGGGGCGACGCCAGAGCAGGAACTGGCCTATGCCCTGGCCACTGCCATCGCCGTGCTGGACGAATTGCGCCCACGTGTACCTGCCGAGGATTTCCCGGCGCTCTGCGGTCGGATTTCCTTCTTTGTAAATGCTGGCATCCGCTTTGTCACCGAAATGTGCAAAATGCGTGCCTTCGTGGATCTTTGGGATGAGATCCTGCAACAACGCTATGGCGTTGAAAATCCGAAATTCCGTCGATTCCGCTATGGCGTGCAGGTGAACTCTCTGGGTCTGACCGAGCAGCAGCCCGAAAACAACGTCTATCGCATCCTGATCGAGATGCTGGCCGTAACCCTGTCGAAGAATGCCCGCGCCCGAGCGGTGCAGTTGCCCGCCTGGAACGAGGCGCTGGGTCTGCCGCGCCCGTGGGACCAGCAGTGGTCGATGCGGATGCAGCAGATCCTGGCCTATGAGACCGATCTGCTGGAATACGACGACCTGTTCGATGGAAACCCCGCAGTCGATGCCAAGGTGAAAGAACTGAAAGAAGGCGCACGGGCCGAACTGGCCAACCTGGATTCGATGGGCGGCGCGGTCGCTTCGATCGAATACATGAAGTCCCGACTGGTAGATTCCAACGCTGAACGCCTGAACCGGATCGAGCGCAACGAAACCGTTGTTGTCGGTGTGAACAAATGGATCGAAGGCGAGGCATCACCGCTTCAAACCGACGACGGTGGCATCATGGTTGTCGATCCTGCCGTGGAACAAGAACAGATCGACCGCCTAAATACGTGGCGCGCAGAACGGGACGAAGCGGCCGTAGCAGCGGCCCTGGCCGCGCTGCGCGAAGCGGCACAGACCGGGGCAAACATCATGGAACCGTCCATTGCCGCCGCAAAGGCCGGCGCGACGACGGGCGAATGGGCCGAAGAGATGCGTAAAGTCTATGGAACCTATCGCGGCCCAACCGGTGTTTCCGGGTCTGTTTCGAACAAGACCGAAGGGCTGGACGACCTGCGTGCCGCTGTTGATGCCGTCAGCGACAAGCTGGGCCGGCGTCTGAAGTTCCTTGTAGGCAAACCCGGACTGGACGGCCATTCCAACGGTGCCGAACAGATCGCCTTCCGTGCCCGCGATTGCGGTATGGACATCAGCTATGAGGGCATTCGTCTGACACCCGAAGAAATCGTTGCGGCCGCCAGCGAAGATGATGCGCATGTCATTGGATTGTCGATCCTGTCTGGCAGCCACCTGCCACTGGTCAAAGACGTCATGGAACGTCTGCGGCAGGCGGGGTTGTCTCATATCCCAGTCGTGGTGGGTGGCATTATTCCGGACGAAGATGCCGAAAAACTGAAATCCATGGGTGTGGCCAAGGTCTACACCCCGAAAAACTTCGAACTCAATTCGATAATGGGCGATATCGTTACTCTGGCGGATCCTCGGAACCTCGCGGCAGAGTAAATTAGCTTAAAGGCACTTTTTCTCCTGTTTCCGTCTCTGAAAAATTCGGGATGGAATAAGCTGATATTTGGAATTACGGTGCGCGCTCATGTGCACCGTAATTATTATCTGATGGAGAAGAATGATGGGGATCAATCTTGAGAATATGTCACGCAAAGACCTTTTGGCTTTGCGCAATGACATTGAAAAAGCTTTGGTCAGGGCAGAAAAACGCGAACGTCAGGAAGCTTTGAAAGCCGCAGAAAAGGCTGCGGCAGAATTCGGCTTCTCTTTGTCTGAGCTGTCCGGAGAAGCGTCGCGCAGCGTTAAGCCAACAAAAACAAAGGCTAAATACCGCAACCCGGAAAACCCAGATCAAACTTGGACCGGTCGCGGCCGCAAGCCTCAATGGGTGCATGACGCGCTGACCGCAGGCGTGGATATTTCTGATCTGGAAATCTAATCTGAGCGTTTTTGAAAATGACAATTCATATTGGCGCCGAAAAAGGCGAAATAGCTGAAACCGTTCTTTTGCCCGGTGATCCCTACCGGGCGAAATGGGCGGCCGAAACGTTTTTGGACGATGTCAAACAGGTCAATAACGTTCGGGGAATGCTCGGCTTTACCGGAAACTGGAAGGGAAACCCCGTAACAATTCAGGGAAGCGGCATGGGAATGCCGTCTCTTTCCATTTATGTAAACGAGTTGATCCGCGATTACGATGCGAAAACCCTGATCCGCATCGGATCCTGCGGGGGGATGCAGGACAGCGTCAAAATTCGTGACGTTATTCTGGCCATGACATCAACCACGCTGAGCACGCCGTCGCGCGGCATCATGAAAGAGCTCAACTTTGCACCCTGCGCCGATTGGGGGCTGCTGCAAGCTGCCGCCACCGCGGCTGCCGCCAAGGGAACGCCGACCCATGTTGGTGGAATTTACTCGTCAGATGTCTTTTATGACGAGCGTCCAGATCTCAATGAACAGATGGTGCGTCACGGCATTCTGGGGGTCGAGATGGAAGCGGCCGAACTCTATATCCTGGCGGCGCGCCACAAGTGCCGCGCTCTGGCCGTTCTGACTGTTTCCGACCACCTGTTGACCGGAGAGGCTCTGCCATCGTCAGAACGTGAAAGCAGCTTTGGTGAAATGGTGGAAATCGCGCTTCAGGCTGCGTTCCCCAACAGCTGATGGTGGGCAAGCACGAGGAAACGGGCGCCTGCCGTTGCTAACGCCCGTGCGAGCGATCATAACCATTGCTCGCAGGGCTATCCCACCCCTTCAAATCACCACTGGCAGGAGCGAACACCTCCACCAGCAAGGGGTGGCATGCAGCCGTGTCCGAGGAATGTTCCGAAGAACAATCCCCGCCCGGGCAGGCGCTGAGGTTGCCCCGCAAATCAATCTCGGCAAAAAATTCCAGAAAATCTCCGGGGCGCACGGGTGAGGCTTTCATGAAGTACTGACCCGTGTCGCGGGTGAAACCGGTACACATGAAGACGTTCAATACGTCGTGCACCGCGGGTTCGGCTTCGGCCAGCGGAATATTGAGGTGATCCGCAAGCGCGCGTGTCAGGTTGGAATGGCAACAATGGTGGTATTGCGTACCGGACAAAAGGTTGCCCGTATACGGATCGCATCGCGTACCGATGACGTCATGAACCGACCCCCCATAGGAATCGATCCCGTACCACTCCAGCGTATCCGCAATAATCGTGGCCATCGGGCGTAGATGAGGAAAACTGGACCACATCCGCTCTCCGGTGGTCAGATGCGTGCCATGCAGCGCCCGGGTTTTTCCGGAATAGAAGCGTTCCGAAAGGTCGTTTCGGTTCCAGAGGTTCAGATCGCCAACCTGCGGCCCCTCGACGGAAGTGATGCGAAAGAAATGGCCGGCAGGCACTTCAAAACAACGCGCATCGCGTGGCGGCACCAGCACTTCGCCCGTTTTGCTTGCGCGTGCGCGAAGGGACTTCATCCAAGGTACATCCGGTCGCGGCAATGCCTCGTTCGGGTAACAGATGACAGGGGCGACCGCGCGACGGGCTTCGGCATCTTCGGGCGGTTGTAGAGTGTTTTCTGAAACGGTCATGCCGGGCAGAGTGGCGCATTATTCAGCCCTCGGAAAGCCCTATCTTTCAGGGGTCACGCGCCTTCAAGCACCGCAATGGTTGGTCCAGTGCAGTTATTTCGGCACCGCAGAAGCTGCACCGCCAGATGCCGTGGCTCTTGTCCTGCCGCCACCTGCAATCACGTGTCAGCCCGGAATGGCGCGAGCGCCAGAGGAAATAGGCAAACACGCCGGCCGCCAGAAGAAGCAGAAGAACAGGCATCCCTCTGCTTTGCCGATAAACCGTCAGTTTGCAAGCCTTGCCGCCTGTATCAGGCTGCGTTTGCGTATTCGAAAAGCTCTGGTTCCTTGTCAGCCTTCGCAGGTTCGGGCGTGTAATAGGCCCATGCCTGTTCAAGCAGTTCCAGCGCGTCTTGGGCGTCGGTTTTCCGTTTGGATGTGTCTTTGCTCATTGGAGTGATCCTGACTAAAGCTCATCACTCCTCCCTGCCCAAAAAATAAGGCAATGCAGCCGGGGCTGCATCGCCTATTTATGCAAGATGGACATGCGAAAATCGCAAATCGGGTCTGTGTTTAGACCGCGCGTTCGACCATCATCTTCTTGATCTCGGCAATCGCCTTGGCCGGGTTCAGACCTTTCGGGCAGGTCTTGGCACAGTTCATGATGGTGTGACAGCGGTAGAGCTTGAACGGATCTTCCAGCTCATCCAGACGTTCACCGGTGGCTTCATCCCGGCTGTCGATGATCCAGCGATAGGCATGCAGCAAAGCCGCGGGGCCAAGATAGCGGTCGCCATTCCACCAGTAGCTGGGGCATGAGGTCGAGCAGCTGGCGCACATCACGCATTCATAGAGACCGTCCAGCTTCTTGCGATCTTCGATGGACTGTTTCCATTCTTTCGCGGGACGATTGGTCTTGGTTTCCAGCCACGGCATGATGGACGCATGCTGGGCATAGAAATGAGTCAGATCAGGGATCAGGTCCTTGACCACCGGCATATGCGGCAGCGGATAGATTTTCACATCGCCCTTGATCTCATCCATGCCATAGATACAGGCCAGCGTATTGATCCCGTCGATGTTCATCGCGCAAGATCCACAGATGCCTTCGCGGCAGGACCGTCGGAACGTCAACGTCGGATCGATCTCGTTTTTGATCTTGATTAGCGCGTCCAGTACCATCGGACCGCACGTATCCATATCAACGAAATAGGTGTCGACACGCGGGTTCTGCCCGTCATCGGGGTTCCAACGATAGATCTGGAACTTGCGCACGTTCGTGGCGCCGTCCGGCTTTGGCCAGGTCTTGCCGGTGGTAATCCGGGAATTCTTGGGCAGGGTCAGTTGAACCATGTCAATTCTCCATTCAGCACAAGGCCGCCTTTCAGCCTGTCCGGGCGCATTCAGACGCCCCTCGGTTATAATGCCCCCAATGGGCGATGTTCACGTCGAAATCCGGCGAAAGCCAATCCGCAAGGCTTTGCGGATCGTCCCGGTCGATATCAAAGCGCAGAAAGCGCGGGTTGTCGTCAAAGAAAGCTTCGACCTCGGAATGGTGCACGTCATACATATGCGCCCAGCCCCGTTTTACCTCGTCGGCCGTCTGTCCATTGGCCTTGCAGCATCGCTCTAGGTACCTACCGCCGGAATGGTTGGCACGTGATGCGATCCAGTCATCGCGATTGCGCGTGTTCAGCAAGAAATAGGCGTCAGGGTAAGCCGCGTGCAGCTCTCGAAAGAACCGCGCGCCGTCCAGCATGAAGCGCGAATTGACAAAGGCGATATCGGTGAAGGCCCGAACGGCACCAAACCCATCCAGCGGTCTGCGCCCCATGGCAATATTGGTTACCATGCGATGTGCAAGGTTTAGACCCTGTTCATCTTCCCAATGCACAGATGGAATCCCGTTGTTCTGAAACAGCTTGTGATACGAGGTCGTCGCACAGCGGTTCAAGCCGATCAGGATGATCTTGGGATCGCTTTGCCCGGATTGGAGTTTCTCGACCGTCATTGCAGGCACCAGCAAAGCATACGCCTCGGCACGCCTGGGATTTCACCATGACTCGCGCTTTTTTGAACGCCCTTCCGGCATGTGACTGGATCAAAAGCGGCTTGTTTGGCTTTCCGGGTCGATATGGTGCTTGCGCCAGTCACACGTTCAACTCCGCTCGAACACTTTGAACGCGGCAAAGCTGTTCTTTGAGGCATGCGCATGCCCTTTGACGGCAAACGGGTTCTCTTCTTCACAATAGAGCTGCCAGCCGGGCATGAATTCTTCAACCCACAGGGAATACGGGCGATGGCGCACATGCTGGTTGGAAGGGTTCTGGTCAAAATCAGACGAATAGATAACGACAAAACGCTTTGCCAGCCCGAACAACCGCCGCATGTAGTTCTCGAAAACGCTGTCTTCGGTCAGATGATAAATGACATCCAGCGAAAGAGAAACGTCATGCGGCTCAACCTCGGAATCGGCGTTTTTGAACACCCAATTGGTGCGGGATCGAAAAACTTCGTTGCAGCGACGAACGCAGAGGTCCGAGATGTCAAGACCGGTATATTTCGGGATATCAAACAATTGCGCCTGATTTCCGTCGCCCGATCCCAATTCTACAACCGAGTCCACGCCTTCCATCTCGACCATCGTGTTGATGAAATTCGCTTTGTAGACGGCAAGACGCCCGTAAGACCCCGCCCCCGAGGTCTTGCCGCGCTCATATCGGCGTTGCCAATAATCGGTCGAAGAAAACTCTGCCATCTCGCCCCTGTTCCTGACCCGCCCTTTAGAACGTCCGCGCTTTGGGCGCGATTTTCTGCAAGCTGATACCGCCTTGGTCCTCGGTCGTCAGCGGATCAACGATGACCGGACGATAGCTGAGCTCAACCTTGCTGCCCTCAACCCGGCTGACCGTGTGAACACGCCAGTTTTCGTCATCACGCTCGCTGAAGTCCTCATGCGCGTGGGCCCCTCGGGATTCCTTGCGGGCCTCGGCGCCGACGATGGTGGCAAGCGCGTTTGGCATCAGGTTGGTCAGTTCAAGGGTTTCCATCAGATCGCTGTTCCAGACCAATGAACGGTCTGTGACTTTCAGGTCGTCCATCTTTGCGGCAATCGCCGTCATCTTCTCGACGCCTTCGGCCATGGTCTTGGCGGTTCGGAACACGGCCGCATCCGCCTGCATGGTCTTTTGCATCTCAAGCCGAAGATCAGCGGTTGGGGTTGAACCGCTGGCGTTACGCACCGCATCAAAACGGTCAAACGCCTTGTCGACCGACGCCTGGTTCAGAACCGGGTTGGGGGATTCGGCGTCGACAACCTTGCCAGCCCGGATCGCTGCCGCCCTGCCAAAGACCACAAGGTCAATCAGCGAGTTCGACCCCAGTCGGTTCGCACCGTGGACCGAGGCACAACCGGCTTCGCCAACGGCCATCAAACCGGGAACAACCGCAGTCGGATCGTCGGCAGTCGGGTTCAGAACCTCACCCCAATAGTTCGTGGGGATACCGCCCATGTTGTAATGCACGGTGGGCAGAACCGGGATCGGTTCCTTGGTGACATCCACACCCGCAAAAATCTTGGCGCTTTCCGAGATACCGGGCAGGCGCTCTGCCAGAGCTTCGGCGGGCAAGTGGCTGAGGTTCAGGTGAATGTGATCCCCTTCGGCCCCAACGCCACGTCCCTCGCGGATTTCCATGGTCATCGAGCGCGAAACGTAATCGCGTGGTGCGAGGTCCTTGTACTGGGGCGCATAGCGCTCCATGAACCGTTCACCTTCCGAGTTTGTCAGATACCCGCCTTCGCCGCGCGCACCTTCGGTGATCAGACAGCCCGAACCGTAGATGCCTGTGGGGTGGAACTGAACGAATTCCATATCCTGCAAGGCCAGCCCAGCACGGGCCACCATGCCGCCGCCATCGCCGGTGCAGGTATGGGCCGAGGTGGCGCTGAAATAGGCACGGCCATAGCCGCCGGTCGCCAATACCACCATCTTGGCGTTGAAGACATGCATGGTGCCATCGTCCAGCTTCCAGCAGACGACACCCTGACACTGACCGTCTTCGGACATGATCAAGTCGATGGCGAAATACTCGATATAGAACTCGGCGTTGTTCTTGAGCGACTGTCCGTACAGAGTATGTAGGATCGCGTGGCCGGTCCGGTCGGCGGCTGCACAGGTGCGCTGTACCGCAGGACCTTCTCCGAATTCAGTGGTGTGTCCACCGAAGGGGCGCTGATAAATCTTGCCCTCTTCCGTCCGGCTGAACGGAACGCCATAGTGCTCCAGCTCGTAGACCGCCTTGGGCGCCTCGCGGGCAAGGTACTCCATCGCGTCGGTATCGCCCAACCAGTCCGAGCCCTTGACGGTATCGTACATGTGCCATTGCCAATGATCGGGGCCCATATTCGACAGCGACGCGGCAATGCCACCCTGTGCAGCCACGGTATGAGAACGGGTTGGGAAAACCTTGGTCACGCAGGCCGTACGCAGGCCTTGTTCCGCCATACCCAATGTCGCCCGCAGACCGGCCCCACCGGCGCCGACAACGACCACGTCATATTCATGCGTTTCGTATTCGTATGCAGCCATTTCTTTCAGCTCCGGGAATTAAAGGGCAATGCGCGCGATGGCGAAGATGCCGGCCGCGGCCGCACCGTAGGACAGGCAGGTCACCAGAATGATCAGGACCTTCTCAAGCGTGCCGTGAACGTAGTCTTCAAGCATCACCTGCGCACCGTCCGCGAAGTGTTTGAAGCCAACCGCCAGCGTCAGTGCTGCCACGATGGCCGGGAAGGGCCGCGAGTAGTATTCAAGCACCACGTCAAACGGCTGACCCAGAACCGGGCCGAAGGTGAAAACAAACAAAGGCACAAGGATCAGCAGAGCCACCGAGCTGACTTTCATCGCCCAGAAATGAGCGGTGCCGGATTTCGCCGAGCCGAGGCCAGCGGCGCGTTTGCGGTCGGTCAGATAACGCATGTCAGGCCTCCAATCACGCGACGATGACAAGGGTCAGAAGGGTCAGCACGACCGATCCGATGACAACGGCCCAGCCCAGCTTTGTCGCTGTGGGAAGGTCCAGCCCAATCGCATTGTCCCAGATCAGGTGCCGTACACCGGCCAGCGTGTGATACCAAAGACCCCAAACGGACAGAGCCATCACCAGATCGCCAAGCACCGAAGTAATCACTCCGTTCGCAACGGCGAAGGCCTCGGGCGACGTTGCTGCGGCCAGAAACCACCAGACGATCAGCAGCGCCGCCAGCAGTAGCGCGTTTCCGGTGATGCGTGTCAGGATGGATGTGACCGACGTCAGCTGTGGACGATAGATCGACAGGTGCGGCGAAAGTGGGCGGTTGCCCCGATTTACATCGGCCATGGCGGCTCCTTTTCGGTTGGCTACCGAACGTTTTACTGTTTTTTGCGACACTGTCACGTGCTGCGGGTGCAAAAACCACTAAATTCAGCGCAATTTGACGGATTATTCCGGTATGTGATCACACAAAATATTGTCGTGATCACATTTAACATTCCCCTTCATCAATGTTAGCGATTTCAAGACCAAAGGCATGTGATCACGAATCTCCTGACTGTCATTTCAGGCCCGCCGTTTGCTGCGTCACTTCGCGCAGCAGTTTCTTGCGAATTCGCTCTGGGTAGTCCGCGAAGCCCGAGGCCGAAACGACAAAAGCGCCTTCACCCACGATGACATTCTCAAAGAAATAGGCCGTCAGGTCCGGTTCACTTTCTTCGATGGCCAACGCATTGACGACAATGCCGCGGTTGCGCAAAGCCGCGTGAACTTGCGTCGGTTCGACGCCTTCATTGGATACGCCGTCCCCCGACAGATCGATCAGTCGCCGTTTGCAATCGGAAACGGACTCAAATGCGTCCAGCGTCGTGTGCAGCGCCTCGCCAATCGCGGTCGAGAAGTTCCGCCAGATGCGTGGATCTTCGGCAACCTGATCGGCAAAACGATCCAGCGCCGCGAAACTGTCGACTCGGGTCCAGGGGATCGTGACCTGCTGGCGCGACGACCCGGTCCATTGCACCAGCATCAACTGCGCCTGACCACGAACCAATGCCTCGGACACGATCGGGTCGCGCAGACCAGCGGCCAGCCCGTCCATCTGGATACGAAACTCGCTGGCGTCGACCGAGCCGGAAACGTCAACCGCCAGGGCCAGCGCCAGATCGCAGGCCTGAGCCGCCGGCGCCAGACAAACGCTGGTCAATATCGCGCGCAGAATATGCATGGTGCAAGCCTAGCACGGCTTGCACGCGAATGGCTCACAATACCGTCAGCACGCCTATTGCGGCATGAGCGCCCAATAGTCGAGGTCCAGAAGCACATCCGGCAAATACCGCCCCTCGTCATTCTTCAACACGAACGGATCACCACCCTTTGTCGCCACCAGACGCAGGCGGATCGCACCCACGCCGGGAACACCGGTTTCCGCCTTATCCAGAACTTCGGACCAGGCCTTGATCGTGTCGCCCGCGAAACACGGGTTGGCATGCGCGCCGCCATTCAGGCCGACAATCATCTGCGCGTTCGCAAGCCCATTGAACGACAATGTCCGCGCCATCGAGATCACGTGCCCGCCATAGATCAACCTGCCTTCCGGGCGGAACGTCAGGTCGAAATGCACCTTGGCGGTGTTCTGCCACAATCGCGTGGCCAGCATGTGTTCGGCCTCTTCCACGGTGACGCCGTCCACGTGGTCGATTTTCTCACCGATCTCATAATCGCCCCAACGATGCGCTTCACCGGCCAACGCAAAATCGTAATTCGAGAAATCCAGACCTTCGGGCACGATCAGATCCTGGGGCGTCAAGGCCTTCTTCAATTCGGGAACAACCGTTTCGGGCGCTGGCGCATTCACGTCTGCCTTGCGCACCATCACCCAACGGACATATTCGATGACGACTTCGTCCAATTGGTTCAATCCACGGGTGCGGACCCAGACGACACCTGTTTTCCCGTTGGAATTCTGTTTGACGCCAATAACCTCGGATACAGATCGCAGGGTATCACCGGCGTAGACGGGTTTCAGCCAACGGCCTTCGCCATAACCAAGATTGGCAACCGCGTTCAACGAGACATCCGGAACCGTTTTACCGAAAACCAGATGAAACGCCGCCAGATCATCAAGCGGACTTTCCGGCAAACCGCAATCCCGGGCAAATTCGTCCGAGGAATACAGCGCGTGACGCGCGGGATAAAGCGCGTGATACAAACCGCGTTCCCCCTCGGTCACTGTGCGCGGCACGGCGTGTTGCAACACCTGCCCTACGGAATAATCCTCGAAAAATCGGCCCGGATTTGTTTTTACCATTACTGCTGTCCCAGTTTCATGTCGGGGGAATAGTCGGCTTCGACCTCTTTGGTCACAGCCTGCGCACACCGCATTACATTGTTGGCTGAGTCAAAGGCATAGGACGGGTCGCCGTACAGCGCCCATCCCTTCGCCAGCGCATCTGACACCTTGTGGCAGAAGGCTGACGTGTCTTCTTCGGTCAACAAACGATAGAGTTTCGCCATGGGGTCAGGTCCTCATGAGCCAAACGGAGACGGACCGACCAGGCCGTGGATATATCCGATAATCACCAGCAGCACGATCGACGCCACAAAGAACATCGCATCCTTGCCATAGGTTCCCGGTTCACCGGGCGTCCAGTCGGGTTCGGCCTTGTTGATCACAACAACTTCGACCACGGCCCATGCCAGAAGACCGCCGAACAGGATGATCGAGGCCAGATCTCCGTTCACCAGCAAATGCGCAAAGGCCCACAGCTTGAATCCACCAAGCATCGGATGGCGAAGCTTGTTCAGCACCCGGCCTTTTGTGCCCGCGGGGCTCATCATGAAAATCGCGATCAGAACCAACAGATTATTGACGTGAATCAGGAAGGTCGGCGGTGCCCAGACATAGATGAAGTCGGTCATGCGATAGCCGAACACCATCAGCAGGATCGACGCGACCAGCGCCAGGGCAACCACCCCCTTGCCCCCGTCGCCCATCGCGGCGCGGCGTTCAGGCGCCACACGTTTGAACAGATGTGCGGCCCACCACAGCGCCACGCCTAAAATCAGAAGAACAAAGCCCATGCTGGCTTACCCCGCTTGCAAAGCTGAAATCGCCTCTGCTTTTGCCAGAATTTCACGGGCCGTTGCAACGTGCAGGTTTTCAACGATCTTGCCATCCACGACGGCAACACCCTGCCCTTGCGCTTCGGTCTCTTCGAATGCCGAAATTTGGCGGCGGGCCAGCTCGATCTCGTCATCTGATGGTGCGAAGGCTGTGTTGGCCACATCGACCTGGGCCGGATGGATCAGTGTTTTGCCGTCAAAGCCCATGTCGCGACCCTGCGCACACTCGGCGGCCAGACCCTCGGCATCCTTGAATGCGTTGTACACGCCATCGATGATGATCAGCCCTTCGGCCTTGGCGGCCAACAGGCACAGACCCAGCGAAGTCATCATCGGCAGGCGATCGGGACGAAAGCGGGTTTGCAGTTCTTTGGCCAGATCGTTTGTGCCCATCACGAACCCGGCCATCAGCGGATGCGCGGCGATCTCGGCAGCGTTCAACATTCCGCGCGACGTTTCCATCATGGCCCAGATCGGCAATTCTCCGGTGATCGCCGCCAGAGCATCCACGTCAGCCGCCGAATTCACCTTGGGCAACAGGACAACATCGGCATCCATGTCGCGCACCGCCTCGGCATCGGCACGCCCCCATTCGGTGTCCAGCCCATTGATCCGGACGATCTTGACCCGCGCACCATAGCCCCCAGCGGCCAAGGCCCCTTTCAGCGTTTCGCGAGCGTTTTCTTTTTCGTCCGCTGCAACTGCATCTTCCAGATCGAAGATGATCGCATCCACAGGCAAAGAACGGGCCTTGTCCAGGGCCCGGTCCCTCGAACCAGGAATGTAGAGAACCGAACGATAGGGGCGCAGACGAGGATCCATGGACCACTCCCATTGAAATAAAGTTGCGCGGAATGGGACATTTTTTGCAGGAAAGTTCAAGCACAAAATCGCCGCACCGCAGCAAACCCGACGCAACGTGCGTTCCCTTAACCGGATTTCGTCCCTTGCCACCCACCCTGATCGGCAGTTGGAATCAAAAAGAGGTACGGGATGCGAAAGACGGTGTTCAAGATGACGATGGGGCTTGGGATCATGGTCCTGGCCGCGCAACATGTGCACGCTCAGAGTCAAAACTGTGCGCCCAGAGAAGCTGTACTGGAACGGTTGCACGAGGCCTATGGTGAAACGCGCAGGGGTTTGGGACTGGCCCGGAAAGGCGCCGTCATGGAGCTTTTTGCCTCGAACGAAACCGGCAGCTGGACGATCACGGTGACGTTGCCCAACGGGATCACCTGCCTTGTGGCTTCTGGTCAGGCTTTTGAAGAGGTGGCCGAGGCGCTGCGACCCAATGCCTGATCAGGTAAGCGCGTCCCAGATCAGCTTGCTGCCGGTGAGTGTCAGCAGCACATAGGCAAGCCCGAAGAACAGGCGTTCGGACAACATGAAATGTGCCCGGACGCCCAGCCATGCCCCCAGGATCGCAAAGGGTGCCAGCAGCAAATCCGCCCATAACGTCTGCCATGTGAACATACCCAGATAAGCATAAGGTATGAATTTCGCGATATTGATCACCCAGAAAACCAGTACCGTACTGGCTTGAAATTCGGTTTTCGTCAGGCGTTGCGACAAAAGATAGACCGCTGCCGGGGGGCCACCGGCGTGGCTGACGAAGCTTGTGAAACCCGCGACCAGCCCGGCAAATAAACCGGAAGACGGCGGCAGTCGCCTGGCAAACCCGCGCACCCACCCTTTCGACTGCGCGATGTGCCAGATTACGAACCCGACCGAGATGCCACCGATCAGCAGACGCAACAGATTATCATCTGTTGCACGATAAAGCCACGCACCCATCGCCACACCGGGCACGGCGCCAAGGATCAGCAGACGGGAATCCGGCCAGCTCCACCGCCTCCAATAGGGACCTAACGTGGCCACGTCGATCACCATCAAGATCGGCAGCATCAGGGCCAAAGCCTGCCCGGGCGTCAGGATCAAGGCCAGAATCGACGACGAGGCAAAGGCCACGCCGGAACCGAAACCGCCCTTTGAAATACCGGCAAAGATCACGGCAGGGATCGCCACGGCAAAAAACATCAAGTTCAATTCGAACATGTGACAGTCCCGGTTTTGGCTTGTCTCAAAGGCCGTTTAGCGCAATCAAAGCGGGGCCTGCAAACAGTATGCGGTTGTATGCCACGTCGCAGAACTCTTGCCTATTGATGTTTTAACGACTAGCACAACCGCGATTTCAATACCGACCGGATATGGAGAAATTCCAAATGGCCAGACCCAAGATTGCGCTGATCGGCGCGGGGAACATCGGCGGCACGCTCGCACATCTCGCAGCTGTCAAAGAACTGGGTGACGTTGTCCTGTTTGACATCGCAGACGGGCTGCCTCAGGGCAAGGCGCTTGACATCGCTGAATCCGGCCCTTCGGAAGGGTTCGACGCCTCGATGAAAGGCACCAGCGACTATGCCGATATCGCTGGCGCGGATGTGTGCATCGTGACCGCAGGCGTGGCCCGCAAACCGGGCATGAGCCGCGATGATCTGCTGGGCATCAACCTGAAAGTCATGAAGTCGGTTGGTGAAGGCATCGCAGCCCACGCACCCGGCGCGTTCGTGATCTGCATCACCAACCCGCTGGACGCGATGGTCTGGGCCTTGCGCGAATTCTCGGGCCTGCCGCACAACAAGGTCTGCGGCATGGCAGGGGTGCTTGACTCGGCGCGCTTTGCACATTTCCTGTCGGAAGAGTTCAACGTCTCGATGCGCGACGTCACCGCCTTCGTTCTGGGCGGCCACGGCGACACCATGGTACCGTCGGTCCGTTACTCGACCGTTGCCGGCATTCCGCTGCCTGATCTGGTCGAGATGGGCTGGACCACGCAAGAGAAACTGGACGCCATCGTGCAGCGTACCCGTGACGGCGGCGCCGAAATCGTTGGCCTGCTGAAAACCGGTTCGGCCTATTACGCGCCTGCAACATCGGCGATCGAAATGGCCGAAGCCTATCTGAAAGACCAGAAACGCGTTCTGCCATGCGCGGCCTACTGCAACGGCGAACTGGGTGTAGACGGGCTCTACGTCGGTGTTCCGACCGTGATCGGCGCAGGCGGCGTCGAGCGTATCGTTGACATCAAGCTGAACGAAGACGAGCAGGCAGGGTTCGACAACTCGGTGAACGCCGTGAAGGGTCTGATCGACGCGTGCAAGGGCATCGACAGCTCGCTGGCGTAAAACAGCCCTGAACTCCGAATAACAGACCGGCCCGTTTCAGGGCCGGTTTTCTTTTGGTCCGCGCATGTCCCGGTCGCAAATGTTGGCGCAAACGCCGCAAATCCCTTTTTTCGAATGTGATTTTCTGACGCTGCGCAGTTTTTTCGAATCGTTTTGCCATATCAGAAATTTTGTGATCACACCCTAAAATCCCGTGATCACAAATGTTGAAAATCTTCGCTAAAAACCTATCGAGCTTAAAAAAACCCTTTAAACTTGCCCGCTAGACACCCCTATAACGATTAAACGCAGTCAGACGGGACAGTTTCGATGAACATTCACGAATATCAGGCCAAAGCCCTCCTTCGCAGCTATGGCGCACCGGTGTCCGATGGTCGCGCCGTGTTGCGCGCCGAAGAAGCCAAAACCGCAGCAGGTGAGCTGGACGGCCCGCTCTGGGTTGTCAAAGCACAGATCCACGCGGGTGGTCGCGGCAAGGGTTCGTTCAAAGAGGCCGACGCCGGTGAAAAAGGCGGTGTTCGTCTGACCAAATCGGTTGAAGAAGCCGCTGAAGAAGCCAAAAAGATGCTGGGCCGTACACTGGTCACGCATCAGACCGGTCCGGCAGGCAAGCAAGTCAACCGCATCTATATCGAAGCAGGCTCGGGCATTGAACGGGAACTGTACCTGGCCCTGTTGGTAGATCGCCAAACCAGCCGCATTTCTTTCGTCTGTTCGACCGAGGGCGGTATGGACATCGAAGAGGTGGCCGCCGCAACGCCCGAGAAAATCCTGTCCTTCTCGGTCGATCCGGCCACCGGTTACATGCCGTATCACGGTCGCCGCATCGCCTTCTCGCTGGGTCTGGAAGGCCCGCAAGTCAAGCAATGCGTCAAACTGATGGGTCAGCTCTATCAAGCCTTCGTCGAGAAGGACATGGAGATGCTGGAGATCAACCCGCTGATCGTTTCCGACAGCGGCGATCTCAAGGTGCTGGACGCGAAGGTCGGCTTTGACGGCAACGCGGTCTACCGCCACCCCGACATCGCCGAGCTGCGCGACACGACCGAGGAAGACCCCAAGGAGCTGGAAGCCAGCAAATACGACCTGAATTACATCGCGCTGGATGGTGAGATCGGCTGCATGGTCAATGGCGCCGGTCTGGCGATGGCGACGATGGACATCATCAAGCTGTATGGGGCCGAGCCTGCCAACTTCCTCGACGTGGGTGGCGGTGCGACCAAAGAGAAAGTGACTGAGGCGTTCAAGATCATCACCTCAGACCCGCAGGTCAAAGGCATTCTGGTCAACATCTTCGGCGGCATCATGCGCTGTGACGTCATCGCCGAGGGTGTCGTGGCCGCGGTGAAAGAGGTCGGCCTGAAAGTCCCGCTGGTCGTGCGTCTGGAAGGCACGAATGTCGAAAAAGGCAAAGAGATCATCAACACCTCTGGCCTCGACGTGATCGCGGCGGACAACCTGAAAGACGGTGCCGAAAAGATCGTGAAAGCGGTCAAGGGTTAAGCTTGTTCAAGTGGGGCTGGCCTCGGGCCCGCCCCATCGCGGCTAAAACCAAGCTGAAAAGCATTGCCGCGCAAGGCCGAAAGAAGCAATCGATCTGATGACCATCCCAATCTTCCTCATAGGCTTGGAACGCGCCACAGGGCGGGCGCGTTTGATGGAGCAGGAGCTGCAAAAGGCAGGCCTGTCGGCGACGCGCGTCAATGCTGTTGATTGCGACGCCGCCACCCGTGAGGATTTCCTGCGCGACTGTCGGGCCGAAGGGCCGTGGGGCTATTTCCATACCAAGGACATGGCCTGCACCCTCAGCCATGCCAAAGCATGGGAGGCGCTGATCGCCTCGGGCGCGGAACAGGCGTTGATCCTTGAGGATGATGTGTTTCTGACACCGGAACTGGCAGACTGGCTGAATGATGCCTCATGGTGGCCCGCAGATGCCGATATCGTCCGGTTCGAACGCTGGCGCAGCACGAAGCTTTACGTGGCACTTGGACGCAAGCGGTTGTCCCATTTGGGGCGGGAACTGCGCCTGATGCGCTCGCGCCATCCCGGTGGTGCAGCTTATGCTCTGACACGCGAAGCGGCCCGGCACTTCCTGGCCCAGAAACCCTTTGACATTACGCTGGATGGTTTGTTGTTCAACCCTTCCGCCTCGCCGGCGGCGCGCCAGATCAACACCTATCAGGTGATCCCGGCCATGGTCGAACAGGGCAACGAAGCGCCCGGCGAATACAATTTGGGTGCGCCGCGCGCGCGGCCAACAGGCTGGCCCCTGATCCGGCAAAAAGTAAGGCGTGGCATCGCTGAAATCAGCAGCGGCCTGCGCACGGCGGCCAACCTGGCCCTGGGACGTGCCACGCTCGAGAAAATTACCTATGCGCCGCAGGTTCTGCCGGCGACCGAACCCAATCAATCCAACACCGCCTAGAGAAAGGGACAAAATGGCAGTCCTCATCGACGAAAACACCAAAGTGATCTGTCAGGGCTTTACCGGCTCGCAGGGTACATTCCACAGCGAACAGGCCATTGCCTATGGCACCAAGATGGTCGGCGGCGTCACCCCCGGCAAAGGCGGGATGGAGCATCTGGGCCTGCCCGTGTTCAACTCGGTCCACGAGGCCAAGCACGTGACCGAAGCCAATGCCAGCGTGATCTATGTGCCGCCGCCGTTTGCTGCGGATTCGATCCTCGAAGCGATTGATGCCGAGATGGAAGTGATCGTCTGCATCACCGAGGGCATCCCGGTTCTGGACATGATGAAGGTGAAGCGCGCGCTGGAAGGCAGCAAATCCCGCCTGATCGGCCCGAACTGCCCCGGTGTGATTACACCCGACGCCTGCAAGATCGGCATCATGCCCGGCCATATCCACAAGCGCGGCTCGGTCGGCGTTGTGTCCCGCTCGGGCACCCTGACCTATGAGGCCGTCAAGCAGACCACCGATGTGGGTCTGGGCCAGTCCACCTGCGTGGGTATCGGCGGCGACCCGATCAAAGGCACCGAGCATATCGATGTGCTGGAATGGTTCCTGGCCGATGACGAGACCGAGTCGATCATCATGATCGGTGAGATCGGTGGCTCGGCCGAGGAAGAAGCCGCGCAGTTCCTGGCGGATGAGGCCAAGAAGGGCCGCAAGAAGCCGACCGCCGGTTTCATCGCAGGCCGCACAGCCCCTCCGGGCCGCCGTATGGGCCACGCAGGCGCGATTGTCGCCGGTGGCAAAGGCGGCGCCGAAGACAAGATCGAAGCCATGCGCTCGGCCGGTATCGTCGTGGCCGAAAGCCCGGCGCAGCTGGGCGAAGCCGTGCTGGAAGCGATTGGGTAAGTGATCAAGAACCGGGCATATGCTTTTGGGGCAACGCCCGGCTCGGGGGTGGGCGAGACGCGCCCGCCCATCAATCCTGAAGTTTGCCTTTGGCAATTCCGGGCGGAACAGTAACGATGGGACCAAAGCAAGCCATATCGACCGGCATCCGAAAGACATTTGTCTTTTCGGGCAGAGCGTCGCGTTCTGAGTTTTGGTGGTTTGCCCCTATTGCAATTGTTTTGCCGATCTCCGCCGCATTACTGTTTGACTGGAGCGTTCTCGTAAACTGGGGCACCTCGAGGCTTTTGGTGATCACCGCCGCGTCTTTGCCCCTGCTTTCGGCAATGTGCAGACGGCTGCAGGATACTGGCGAAGATGGGCATCCAGCGCTCTATCCGTTCGCAACAGTATTTATCGTTTGGCTGGGGTATCATGTCTTTCTTGGCTTCGGGTTGCTGATCGGCGGACCGATTCTCCTGTTTCTTCTGGTCATCTTTCTTTTTGTTCCAGTGTTCCTAATCGCGATAGTGACAAGCGCGCTGGCTGCGTCCAATGTTATCGGGTTGATGCTGGTTGCTTCCGACCCAGACAAAAACCGATTTGGGGTGCCGCGTGAAGAGGGCTTCGCATGACCTTCTTCGACGCCATACGCACCTGTTTCTCCAAGTTTTTCACCTTCTCAGGTCGTGCCTCGCGGCCCGAGTACTGGTTCTTTTTCCTGTTCATCGTGATCTGGAACATCATCGCCGGGATCATCGACTGGCAGTTCTTCACGCAGGTCGCGATCACGGAAAGCGATGAGATCAAAGCCGTCACCGCAACATCCAGCCAACCGGTGCAGAGCATCGTCGGCCTGATCGTGTTCTTCCCGCATCTGGCCGTTGCGTGGCGGCGGATGCACGATACCGGGCGCAGTGGGCTGTACGCTCTGCTGCCGATCCTGCTGATCCTTGGGGCCTTTGCCGTCCTGATCTTTGGTATCGGGATCGCCTCGAGTTTTCAGCATGGCGGAACGCTCGACATTTTGTTTACCCGCGCAACATTGCTGATCGTCATCCCGACACTTATCGTTCTGGTGGTGTCGCCCCTCCTGGTGCTGTGGTGGCTGACCCGCCCCAGCCAGCCAGGCACCAATCAATACGGTCCCAACCCACATGAGGTAGCCCAATGACCGAACACTCGCCCAATACTGCCTTTCACGCCTCGAGCTTCATGCAGGGGCACAACGCCGAATACCTGGAACAGCTTTATGCGCAGTACACCAAGAACCCCGGTGCGGTAGACGCTGCCTGGGTCGAGTTCTTCAAGGCCATGGGCGACGCCGCGCCTGATGTGCAGCGTGAGGCCGAAGGGCCTTCGTGGGCGCGCACGGACTGGCCTCCGATGCCAGCCGATGATCTGACCGGTGCGCTGACCGGTGAGTGGGCCGAGATTGACGCCAAGGCCGCAGGCAAGAAGATCAAGGAAAAGGCCGCCGACAAAGGTGTCGAAGTCAGCGATGACCAGATCAAGCGTGCGGTGTTGGACAGTCTGCGGGCACTGATGCTGATCCGGGCCTACCGGATCCGGGGCCATCTGGCCGCCAACCTTGACCCCCTTGGCATGCGCGCGGCCAGCAATCATCCGGAACTGGATCCCAAAACCTACGGCTTCACCGATGCCGACATGGATCGCCCGATCTTCATCGACAACGTTCTGGGCCTTCAGGTCGCCTCGATGCGACAGATCGTCGAGATCGTTAAACGGACCTATTGCGGTACTTTTGCGCTGCAATACATGCATATCTCGAACCCGGAAGAGGCCGCATGGCTGAAAGAGCGGATTGAGGGCTATGGCAAGGAAATCCAGTTCACCAAGGAAGGCCGCAAAGCCATCCTGAACAAGATGGTCGAGGCCGAAGGCTTTGAGAAATTCCTGCACGTCAAGTACATGGGCACCAAGCGCTTTGGTCTCGATGGCGGTGAGGCGCTTATTCCGGCGATGGAGCAGATCATCAAGCGTGGCGGCGCGCTCGGCCTCAGTGATATCGTGATCGGGATGCCGCACCGGGGCCGTTTGAACATTCTGGCCAATGTGATGGGCAAACCGTACCGCGCCATTTTCAACGAATTCCAGGGCGGCAGTTTCAAACCCGAAGACGTGGATGGTTCGGGCGACGTGAAATACCACCTCGGTGCATCAAGCGATCGCGAGTTCGACGGCAACAGCGTGCACCTGTCGCTGACGGCGAACCCGTCGCATCTTGAGGCGGTGAACCCTGTGGTTCTGGGCAAGGTCCGCGCCAAGCAGGATCAGTTGGGCGACACGGACCGCACCAAGGTCATGGCCATTCTGCTGCACGGCGATGCAGCCTTTGCCGGTCAGGGCGTCGTGGCCGAAGGCTTTGGCCTGAGCGGTCTGCGCGGGCATCGCACCGGTGGGACAATGCATATCGTGGTGAACAACCAGATCGGCTTTACCACCGCGCCGCATTTTTCACGCTCCAGCCCATATCCGACGGATATCGCGCTGATGGTCGAGGCGCCGATCTTCCACGTGAACGGGGATGACCCCGAGGCCGTTGTTCATGCAGCCAAGGTGGCGACCGAGTTCCGCCAGAAATTCCACAAGGACGTGGTTCTGGATATCTTCTGTTATCGCCGGTTTGGTCACAACGAGGGCGACGAGCCCATGTTCACCAACCCGATCATGTACAAGAAGATCAAGACGCATAAGACCACGCTGTCCTTGTACACGGAACGCCTCGTCAAGGATGGCCTGATCCCCGAGGGTGAGATCGAGGATATGAAAGCGGCCTTCCAGGCTCATCTGAACGACGAATTCGAGGCCGGTAAGGACTATAAACCCAACAAGGCCGATTGGCTGGATGGGCGCTGGTCGCATCTTGACAAGAACAAAGACGAATACATGCGCGGCGAGACGGCGATTACGCCGGAAACCATGGCCGAAATCGGCGATGCCCTCACCCGCGCACCAAGCGGATTTGCCATGCACAAGACGGTTGGTCGTCTGCTTGAGCACAAGAAACAGATGTTTGAAACCGGTAAGGGCTTTGACTGGGCCACTGGTGAGGCGCTGGCCTTCGGATCCCTGCTGACCGAGGGCTACCCGGTACGCCTTGCAGGGCAGGACGCCACGCGCGGCACCTTCAGCCAACGCCATTCCGGATTCGTTCATCAGGAAACCGAAGAACGGTATTACCCGCTGAACAACATTCGCGCAGGTCAGTCGCATTACGAAGTGATCGACTCGATGCTGTCCGAATATGCAGTGCTCGGCTTCGAATACGGATACTCGCTGGCCGAACCAAATGCGTTGGTCCTGTGGGAAGCCCAGTTCGGGGACTTCGCCAACGGCGCGCAGATCATGTTCGACCAATTCATCAGTTCGGGTGAATCGAAATGGCTGCGGATGTCCGGCCTGGTCTGTCTGCTGCCGCACGGGTTCGAAGGGCAAGGCCCCGAACATTCGTCGGCAAGGCTGGAGCGGTTCCTGCAAATGTGCGGTCAGGACAATTGGATCGTGGCGAACTGCACGACGCCTGCGAACTATTTCCACATCCTGCGCCGCCAACTGCACCGGACATTCCGCAAGCCGCTGATCCTGGTGACGCCGAAATCACTGCTACGCCACAAGCTGGCAGTCAGCACCGCCGAGGATTTCACCACCGGATCCAGCTTCCACAGGGTACTGTGGGATGATGCCCAGAAGGGCAATTCCGACACCAAACTGGTGGCGGATGACAAGATCAAACGCGTGGTGATGTGTTCCGGTAAAGTCTATTTCGACCTGCTGGAGGAACGCGATGCTCGCGGCATCGACGACATTTATCTGATGCGGATCGAACAGTTCTATCCCTTCCCGGCGCATTCTCTGATCAACGAGCTTGAACGGTTCAAGAATGCCGAAATGGTCTGGTGTCAGGAAGAGCCCAAAAACCAAGGTGCGTGGACCTTTATTGAACCTAATATCGAATGGGTTCTTTCCCGGATCGGCGCGAAACATACCCGTCCGGCTTATGTCGGTCGCGCAACCTCGGCCTCGCCCGCGACGGGCCTGGCCAGCCAACACAAAGCCCAACAAGAAGCGCTGGTTAACGAAGCGCTGAGCCTCGAAGGAAAATAAGCGATGACGATTGAAGTTCGTGTTCCCACGCTTGGCGAGTCGGTCACCGAAGCCACTGTTGCAACATGGTTCAAAAAGCCCGGTGATGCGGTCGCCGTGGATGAGATGCTGTGTGAGCTGGAGACTGACAAGGTGACGGTCGAAGTGCCCTCTCCCTCAGCTGGCGTGATGGGTGAGATTGTGGCCGCCGAAGGCGACACGGTTGGTGTCGATGCTCTGCTGGCGACGATTGCTGCCGGTGAAGGTGCAGCCGCGCCTGCCCCGGCAACAGCCGCAGCAACCCCCGAGGCCGCACCCTCTGCATCGGGCGGGTCGGTTGACGTGATGGTGCCCACGCTTGGCGAATCCGTGACAGAGGCGACTGTTTCGACCTGGTTCAAGCAAGTCGGCGACAGCGTCGCGCAGGACGAGATGCTGTGTGAGTTGGAAACCGACAAAGTCTCGGTCGAGGTACCCGCCCCGGCTGCGGGTGTTCTGGCGGAAATCGTCGCGCCGGAAGGTGCAACTGTTGATGCAACCGCAAAGCTGGCAGTCATCTCGGGCGCGGCCGCAGGCGCAGCCCCTGCACCGGCTGCTGCTGCGGCGGCTCCTGCTGCGGCAAGTCCCGGCAAGGATGTTGCAAATGCGCCGTCTGCCGAAAAGGCGATGGCCGAGGCCGGGTTGTCAGCCGATCAGGTCACCGGCACCGGTCGCGATGGTCGCATCATGAAGGAAGATGTCGCCAAGGCGGTCGCGACTGCTTCGGCCCCCGCACCTACGGCGGCTGCGCCGGCACCCGTTTCTCAGGTTCCGCGCGCACCGGTTGCCGCCGAAGATGAAGCCCGCGAAGAGCGTGTACGCATGACCCGTCTGCGTCAGACCATCGCCAAGCGCCTGAAGGATGCGCAGAACACCGCCGCGATCCTGACCACCTATAACGAGGTGGACATGACCGAGGTCATGGCCCTGCGCAATCAGTACAAGGACCAGTTCGAAAAGAAGCACGGTGTGCGCTTGGGCTTCATGTCCTTCTTCACCAAGGCATGCTGCCATGCCCTGAAAGAAGTGCCCGAGGTCAATGCCGAGATCGATGGCACCGACATCGTCTACAAAAACTTCGTTCACATGGGCGTTGCGGCCGGCACGCCGCAGGGTCTGGTGGTTCCGGTCATTCGCGACGCGGACAGCATGTCCTTTGCAGCCATCGAAAAAGCCATCGCCGAAAAGGGCAAGCGCGCCCGCGATGGCAAGCTTTCGATGGCCGAGATGCAGGGCGGTACGTTCACAATCTCGAACGGTGGTGTTTACGGCTCGCTGATGTCCTCGCCGATCCTGAACCCACCGCAGTCGGGCATTCTGGGCATGCACAAGATCCAGGAACGGCCGATGGTCATCAATGGCGAGATCAAGATCCGTCCGATGATGTATCTGGCGCTGTCCTATGACCACCGCATTGTTGACGGCAAGGGCGCGGTCACCTTCCTGGTTCGCGTGAAAGAGGCGCTTGAAGATCCGCGCCGCCTGCTGATGGATCTTTAACCATGGCGACACATGTACTCTGGCAGGCCGATGTGGCCGATTTCGACGCCTGGCTGAAAGTGTTCCGCGAGGACAAGCCGATGCGCAAGGCCGCGGGTATCCGCGACCTGCATGTCTGGCGCGATCCCGATCAGAAGGACCATGCGATCGCGATGTTCGAGGTGATCAACCTGGACAAGGCCAAGGCATTTTTCGGATCCGAGGAATTGGCAATGCACCATGAACGAGGCGGCATTGCGCATATCTCGATCAAGCTGCTGGAACCTGTTTGATAATAGATATTCCCGACCCGCCAGATCGGGTCGGAAAAGCGCCGGATCGTCCGGTCGGTTTAGGAGAATGTAATGGCAAACTATGACGTCATCGTAATCGGCGCCGGACCCGGCGGCTATGTCTGCGCGATCCGCTGCGCTCAACTGGGCTTGAAAACCGCTGTAGTCGAGGGGCGCGAAACGCTGGGTGGCACTTGCCTGAACGTGGGCTGCATCCCGTCAAAAGCTCTGCTGCATGCCAGCCATCAGCTTCATGAAGCCGAACACAACTTTGCCAAAATGGGCCTGAAGGGTAAATCGCCTTCGGTCGATTGGAAACAGATGCAGGCCTATAAAGATGAGGTGATCGAGGGCAACACCAAGGGCATCGAGTTTCTGTTCAAGAAGAACAAGATCGACTGGCTGAAAGGCTGGGGCTCGATCCCTGCGGCCGGCAAGGTTCAGGTTGGCGATGAAATCCATGAAACCAAGAACATCATCATTGCGTCAGGCTCCGAACCGTCCTCGCTGCCCGGTGTCGAAGTGGATGAGAAAGTCGTTGTGACCTCAACCGGCGCGCTGTCTCTGGGCAAGATCCCGAAGAAGATGGTGGTGATTGGCGCGGGTGTGATTGGGCTGGAACTGGGTTCGGTGTACAGCCGCCTGGGTGCCGAGGTGACGGTGATCGAGTTCCTCAAGGAAATCACGCCGGGCATGGACCCGGAAGTACAGAAGACATTCCAGCGTATCCTCAAGAAACAGGGGCTGAATTTCATCATGGGTGCAGCGGTGCAGAAAACCGAAGCAACCAAGACCAAGGCCAAAGTGACATACAAGCTGCTCAAGGACGACAGCGAGCATGTGATCGACGCCGATACCGTGCTGGTGGCCACCGGGCGCAAACCTTATTCCGATGGTCTGGGGCTGGACGCTCTGGGCGTCGAGATGACCCCGCGCGGCCAGATCAAGGTGGGTGCGGACTGGCAAACCAACGTACCGGGGATCTATGCCATCGGTGACGTGATCGAAGGCCCGATGCTGGCGCACAAGGCCGAAGATGAAGGAATGGCCGCCGCGGAACAGGTTGCGGGCAAGCATGGCCATGTAAACTATGGTGTCATTCCGGGTGTGATCTATACGTGGCCCGAGGTCGCCAATGTCGGTGAAACCGAGGCGACGCTCAAAGAACAAGGCCGTGCCTACAAGGTCGGCAAGTTCATGTTCATGGGCAACGGCCGCGCCAAAGCCAACTTTGCCTCTGACGGGTTCGTCAAGATCCTGGCCGACAAGGAAACCGACCGTATCCTGGGCGCCCATATCATCGGCCCCGCAGCAGGCGATCTGATCCATGAGGTCTGCGTGGCGATGGAATTCGGCGCATCCGCCGAGGATCTGGCCCTGACCTGCCACGCGCATCCGACCTATTCCGAGGCCGTGCGCGAGGCCGCACTGGCTTGCGGCGATGGTCCGATCCACAGCTAGGCAGGTCGGGCTCCGCCCGTTTGACGCGTGAAAGGTCCACCGGACCTTTCATCGGCTGCGCCGAACCACGTCAAACCCTGCCACGCGCATCCGACCTATTCCGAGGCTGTACGCGAGGCCGCACTGGCTTGCGGCGACGGCCCGATCCACAGCTGACAACCTTGATCCCGACAGCGATCAGCCTGTCGGGGTCAACCAGGCATCCAGATAGGTCTCCAACCTGTCGGTGAATGTCGTCGCGGAATGCAACGCGCAGAATCTTAGTGACATGGCCTGAATGGCAAAGGCCTGCACACCTTCGGCCAATAACTCGGGTGGCACGTCTTTGCGCACCTCTGCATCTTCGAGCCACAGCATCACGACACGGAAGTATCGCTCAAAACAATAGGCCACCGGTCCTATCTCGGCGACAGCCGTAGCACCGGAATACCTGATCAACAGATCGAATACATATCGCTCGGACGTCATGAAACTGTGAACCGGTTCCAGCGCCGCGATGATTTCTGCAACAGTTTTGGGTGGCGTTCCGGCCTCGGCCTGATCCAGACAGGCGTTCAGCTCGTCAGCAATCAGAATTTCCATCAGCGCATCCTTGTCGTGAAAATGCGCGAAAAAAGTACCCTTCGCGACCCCTGCGGCCTTTACGACTTCTTCCACCCGTAACGCTTCATATCCGCCATTGCGGATGACCTCTTCAGCGGCCGCAAGAAGCTTGGCGCGGGTCTTGATCGTACGTTTCTGAATTGTCTTTTGCATGTGGCTCAATCGCATAATTTTTGACCGTGGTCAAATTTTTATTGACCGTGGTCATTTTTTGATTCTATAAACTGACCACGGTCACTTTTTCAGGAGATACCCGATGCAACCGAAAAAGATTCTCATCCTTGACGGACACCCCGCAGAAAGCAGCCTGTCACGCACATTTGCCGAAACGTACAGGGACGCGGCCCGCAAAAACGGGCACGATGTACGGTTGGTTCATCTGAGCGATCTGCAATTCGATTTTGATTTCGGTCAGGGCAATTATCACGACTTCAAACCACTTGAGCCGGTTCTGGAACAAGTGCTGCAAGACTTTGAGTGGAGCGACCATCTGGTCCTGACCACCCCCATGTGGTGGGGCGGCCTTCCAGCCAAACTCAAAGGACTGATCGACCGGATGTTCATTCCGGGGCGAACCTTTGACACACGGAACACTACCAAGATCGGGTTTCCGGCCCCGATGCTGACAGGGCGGACTGCGCGCGTCATCCTGACGTCAGACACGCCGGGATGGTTCATGCGCCTGATATACCGGCAGGCGCTTATCCGTCAGGTACGGGACCAGATTCTTGGGTTCGTCGGCTTCAAACCAACCCGTTTCACCTATTTTTCCGGCGCTAGCTATCCCAAGCCCGGCAGCGTAGATCGCTGGGTGGAAAAAGTATCCAGGATCGGGGCCGCTGCGGTTTGAACCACAGCCGACACCCACATCTACCACATCGTTTTTGCGGCGCGTACAGGCCATTCCTCGTCATATTGCGCGCCGCCTTCCGCGCCGTCTGATGCCTCGGACAGAAGCTGGCCTATCGTAGGAAGATTGCCGCTTTCGTCACCACTTGACCAGATACGCGCCCGGATCAGAGCACGGGCACATTGGCTGTATATCTCGGCGATTTCAACGACGATAACGGTCGCTGGGCGTTTGCCGGCCTTCTCGAATTGATGCCGCAGGGTCTCATCCGCCGTTACCCGCGCCAACCCGTTCACCCGAACGACGTTGTTGGACCCCGGAACAAGGAACATCAGCGAAACACGTGGATCGCGCACGATATTGCGCAAACTGTCCAGACGGTTGTTGCCGCGCCAGTCCGGCAGAGCCAGCGTATTCGCATCCAGCTCTTTAACCACCGGGCCATCATCGCCCCGAGGGCTGCCATCCACACCTTCAGGACCAACCGTGCTGAGCACACACAGGCGCGATGCAAGGATCCACTTTCGATAGAGAGGCGTCAGTTGATGAACGACCTTTCGCAAGGACGGAGCACCGGGCCGACCATACAAAGCTTCAAGCGTTTCAATGTCACGAATGTGCTCCATCCGGATCAAACCCCACTTCCCGCATCAACTCGTTGGAACGTGTTTCTATCACATCTTCCAGCCGGGCAAGGAATTCGTCCCGGCCAACACCCGGCTCGATTGGGTCGAGGAAATCGACGATCGCAAGGCCCGGTTTGCGCATGACACCCGTTCGGGGCCAGAAAACGCCGGCATTCGTCGCGACCGGAACGCAGGGAAAGCCGAGCCCTTCGTAAAGAACGGCTGTTCCAACCTTGTAAGGTTTCTTCGCACCGGGCGCCACACGTGTCCCTTGCGGGTAGATCACAAGCTGCCCGGGTTCCGAAAACTCTTTCGATACATCCTTGACCATCTTGGTCACGGCAGCACCGCGCTTGCCGCGATTGACCGGAATACAGCCAAGTCGCCGCGCATACATTCCAATGACGGGCGTAAACAAAAGCTCGCGCTTCATGATGAACTTGCCGTGCGGAATGGCATCAAAAATGATGATGATATCAAGAAACGACTGGTGTTTTGCGGCTATGACCACCTCATTCGTTGGGACCCTACCCCGCACTTCACACCGAATGCCAACCATCCAACGAGCCAGCCACATGGTGCTGCGCGCGTAGGTCTTGCACGCCCTCAGGGCGCCAGCCTTGGAAAACAGTGCATAGGGCAGAAAGACAATGCCAAGGATCAGCATCCAGGCGTAGATCACGATCATGAAGATCAATGACCGAACCCATTGAACAGCCATCAACATCAGGAAAGCTCCTTCAATTTGCGTCGGGCCGCAGCCCAGGTGGCAAAAAACGCGACCATGGCACCAAGGATTGGAATAAGAACCGGCAACGCCCAGTCTTTGCCCTGAAAGCCGACGCCAGCCAGAAAACCACCCGATTCCGAGGCTTCGGGCAGCATCAGAACACCGGTCATGCCCAGCAATGTACCGACCGATGCCCCAAAGAATGCGCGATATGTAAACCGCCTTACGAATGCGCCCGCTATGAACCCATCGCGTGCACCGACCAGGCGCAGCACTTCGATGATCTGGGCATTTGCGGCAAGCGACGCGTTGGCGGCAAGGGTAATCATGGCAGCGGTCGCACCTCCGATCAGCAGGATCGAAATCCACCCCAGACGACGCAGGGACATCGCCGCATCAACCAAAGGCTCCCGCCACCGCGTATGATCATCCAGCACGGCGCCCGGCACTTCGGCCCCCAGTCGCAAACGCAACCCAGCCACGTCGATGCCCGGTTCGGTTTCAATGATCTCGATAAGCTGCGGCACGGGCAACGTATCCAGCGGCAGATCCGGCCCGAACCACGGGGCAAGCAACGCCGCCTGCTCTTCCTGCGTCAAAGCACGGGCCGAGGCCACGCCGGGCGTCTGGCTCAGAACGGTCAGCGCGGCCTCGGTCTGGGCCGCACGCTGTTCCGTTGGCGCGTTGATGCGCAGGGTTGCAGCTCCGGCCAGTTCCGAGGCCCAGCGATCCGCAATGCGCCCCGACGCCAGAGACAGGGCCAGGGCGAATACCGCAAGAAACGCCATCGCACCCGCGACAAACAGAGTCAGGTGTGCCGTGTATCCCGTTGGGGGAACAACCCGGTCTGCCCGTTTGTCACCGCGCAACAGATTTCTGAGGTCAGGACTGATCATAGATCCGCCCCCGCCAGTTGCAGCTTGCGCTGCGAAATACGCAAGACACGGGCCTGTACCTGGCTTTTGGCCGCGCGGATCAGGCTCAGATCATGGGTGGCGATCAGGACGGTTTTGCCCATCCGGTTCAGTTCGATCAGAAGACGCAGCAGCCGTTGCGACATTTCCCAGTCGACATTGCCCGTCGGCTCATCCGCCAAAACCACGTCAGGCGACAATATGACGGCACGCGCCAGAGCGGCCCTTTGCCGCTCGCCGCCGGACAGTTCAGGCGGGAGCGCTTCGAGCCTGGCGCCAAGACCCACCCAGCTGAGCAGCTCGGTCAGGTTTTCCTGCTCGGATGTTTCCGAACGCCCGGACACCATCAGCGGCAACGCGACGTTTTCTGCAAGCGTCATGTGGTCAAGGAACTGACAATCCTGATGCACGACACCAACGCGGCGACGCAATACGGCCAGCTGGTCGCGATCAAGCGTTGAAATATCCTGGTCAAACACGCTCAACCGCCCCGAGCTCGGCAGCAGGGCACCATAGCACAGCTTGAGCAACGTGGTCTTGCCCGCCCCGGAAGGCCCGGTCAGAAAGTGAAACGAACCCGGCTGCAATTGTACCGAGACATCACTCAGCAATTCGCCACCACCGTAGGTGTAGCTGACATTTTCCAGCTCGATCACACGTGCCCCCGTTATTTTGCCGCTCTTCTTGCCCGAGCATGGTGATGGTTTCAATGGCTCTACCGAGTCCAATTGGTGACACTTGACCCGCGAAACCGAAAACGCTCTTTGCTGTTGGGTCTTAACCGAATATCATTCCTGAAAAAACTATTATCGGCCCTTCGCCCGGCCGAGGAGGCAGCATGCGTCTTACATGTCCGAATTGCAGCGCGCAGTACGAGGTTCCTGACGAGGTCATCCCCGAGGAAGGCCGCGACGTACAGTGTTCCAACTGCGATCAGACCTGGTTCCAAGCGAAGCACCCTGCCGAAGCCGCAGAGGCACCGAACGAAAAAGCGGAAACCCCTGAACAGGATGACGCATCGCCCGACGTGGTCGACGCTCCGCAGGGCGTTGAACCGGAACCTGTTGAAGAAGCGGTATCCGAAGACAAGCCAGAAATTGATGAACCCGCCGAGCCCACCGGGAATGTCGATCCGTCCGTCGCCAGCATTCTGAGAGAGGAAGCTGCCCGCGAAGCGGAATTGCGGGCGCAGGAAGGCAGCAGCCTCGAAAGCCAGCCCAATCTGGGGCTGGATACGCCGCCAGAACCCAAGGTGCGCCCCAAGCGGCCTTCGGCTTCGGAAACCGCTGTCGATGCCGGGCAGAAAGACGCACTGCCGGATGTCGAAGCCATCAATTCGACCATGCGATCAGATGAGCCGGAAGAGGTCCCGCAGCCACCCCGCAAATCGGGCGGATTCCTACGCGGCTTCGCGTTGATGCTGATCATCGGCGTGGTTCTGTATCTGATCTATGGAAATGCCCAACAGATCAGCGAAGCGGTCCCTCAGGCCGACCCGTTGCTGAGCTCATACGTGTCGCTTGTGGATCAGGCGCGTATCTGGCTTGAGGCACAGGCTGGATCCGGTGCCCAGAACTGAGGTCTAGAACCGCTCCAACAAACGTTTCAGGTATTCCAGCTCGATCTGGGGGCGGTCCGATTCCCCGGTTCTGCGCCGGATTTCATCCAGCAGTTCCCGCGCCCGGCGATACACGTCTTCGCCTTGCAGCAAATTCTCATCTGTTGAAATCGAACCGGCGGCACCCGGGTTTCGGCCCAGCGGATCGCGGTTGTTGGCTTGCATATCGCCATCCTGCGTTCCCTGACCCGGCTGATTCTGCTGGTTCTGCGCCATCGCCTCACCCAGCGAGCGCATCCCTTCGCGCAGGGCTTCCATCGCCTCGGATTGCCGGTCGATGGCTTCGGCCAGATCATCCCCACGCAGGGCCTGTTCCGCCTCGTCCATGGCGCGCCCGGCCCGATCCAGCGCCTCGCGCGCGGCGTCGCCTTCGGGCGTACCGGCACCGGGCAACCCCTGTTGCTGGCGGCTCAGCTCATCTCTCAGCGCCTGCTGCCGATCCGCAAGTGTGCCTTGACCCTGCTGGCCTTCGCCAGCCTGATCCGAGCCTTCCCCCTGACCGCCCTGACCTTCGTGGCTTTGCCCCCGGCCTTGCCCGCCATTGCGTCCCTCATTGCCCTGGCTTTCACCGGATTGAGCGCCCGGGTTGAACTGTTCCTGCAAATCACGGAAGGCCTGATCGCTCAGACCTTGTTGCTCGCGCAGAGTTTCCGCAAGACCTTCCATGGCCTGCTGACCTTCGGACTGCTGCCCACCGCCCTGGCCCTGAGTCACACGCATGTTTTCCATCATCTGCTGGAACTCTTCCAGCGCCTGCTGGGCTTCGGCCATCCGGCCCTGTTCCATGAGCTCCTGAATGCGGTCCATCATGCGTTGCAGATCATCCTGCGTCATTTGCAGGGACTCGCCGTTCTGCCCCTGCTGACGCTCGCCATCTTCGCCGTTTGGCTGAGCCAACCGTTGCAGTTGTTGGAGGTAATCCTGCGTCGCTTCGCGCAATTCCTGCATCAGTTCCGCGATTTCCTCGTCGCTGGCGCCGTTCTTCATTGCTTCGGTCAGACGTTCCTGCGCGCGCCGCATCCGTTCCAGCGCATCCGCAAGCGTGCCGTCCTCGATCAACACGGCAAGATCCCAGAGGGCCTGGGCGATCTCTGCCTGCTGTTCGGGTTTCAGCCCGTATTGATCAAAGGTCTCTAGCCGCCGCAGCACGACCCTCAGACGCAAATAGGCAGTTTCCGAACGAAACAGATCCTCTGGCAGATGAGATACAGCCCGCAGCAGCTGCGCGATCCGAGGCGCATTTGACCGCGACCACAGCAGATCGCGTCGTTGTTCAATCACCGCAGCGGCCAGCGGATCAAAAAACCGACGGGCCGGAAGGTCGGTCACATAAGGTTCGGAAGACGATTGCTGATCCGCCGCGTCCGTGGCCATCAAGGTGATCCGGACCGGCAAATGCGCCCACGGGTGTTGCGAGAAGTCCTCGATCAGATCTTCTGCAAAATCCGCCCGGTCGCCGGTGATCGGCATAGGCAGTTCAACTGCGATCGCTTCGCGTGGCTCGGGCTCTGCTGCCAGACCATAGCGGCGGTCAACGGCAGCCAGATCCAGTTCGATCAAGGCAGAGCCTGCAACCACACCATAGTCGTCTCCTGCGACGAATGGCAGCTTCATCTGCCCGCCCGCTTCGGCCTCAGCCGATCCAGCCACGGCTATCTGTGGTGCCGTGTCGTCAATGATCTCAACGGCCCATTCCCGCCCCGCTGGCCCGTCGATGCGCAACTGGCCAGAACGTTCTGCCACGAACTCCTGCTCGGGGTCGGTCGCCGCCTCGGCCCCCAGGGCCGAGCTGTTTTCCGTCAGGCTATGTGCGCCAACCTCACCATAAAGCCGCAAGGTAACGCGACTGCCTTTGGGAACGGCAAGCTCTGCATCCGTTTGGTCCGCAAGATACAGCGTTGGAAGGCCCGTATAGCGCGGGGGTTCGACCCATCCTTCCCAAGTCGGCCCCTGCCCGGCGACGGCAGTGCCCGGGGCCATGTCCGCCACAGACCCCAAGCGCCACAAAGAGCCGAAAACCAGCGCTACGACAAAAGCCAGCAACGCCGCGTAGCGCAGTGCATAAGGATCTCGCGATGCCAGCCGAAGATCTGGTTTCACAGCCTCGGCCGTTGCGACCCGTTGCGCCATCCGGTCTTTGTGGGCTTGCCACAGCGCCACGGAATCCCGATCGGCCGCACCGATAGCCTGATCATCCATCAAGGCCTGAATTGGGCGTCCCGGCAAGGTCTCATCCAGCCGCACCAAAACGTCGGCGCGCAAGGGCAACTTGAGACCCCTCAGGCCAAGCACCGCGGCCGTCAACAACAACCCCAGGGACAGCGCGCCAACTGCCCAGACGATTTCCACGGAAACAACATCTTGAAGCCCCAGCATCAATGCCGCAAGCAGAACAAGTGCAATCGAGAATGCCGGCCAGAACGCGCGCAACACCTGTTCAGCCACCATGCCGACATGGGTCAGCCAAACGGACAGGCGCGGAATGGGCAGGTTTGAACGGTCGGACAAGACGGGCCTCCGGGGTTAGGCCCGCGCGGTCATCGCGTCAAAGCCATGAAGGTATGGTATCGCGGTTTATGATTTCGTCAAAGCTTGGTCGTTCACGAATGACTGCAAATTGATCACCATTGACCAGAACCTCGGGGATCAGCGGGCGGGTATTGTACTCGCTGGCCATCACCGCGCCATAGGCACCCGCGCTGCGGAAGGCGATCAGGTCACCCGATTTCAGCGGCGGCATGCTGCGTTGTTTGGCAAAAGTGTCACCGGATTCGCAAACCGGGCCCACGATGTCATAGGCTTGCTGCTCCACGCCTGCCGCTGGTTCCTGCACCGCGACGATATCATGATGCGCCTCATACATCGCCGGGCGGATCAGATCATTCATGGCGCCGTCGACAATCAGGAAATCACGGCCTTCGCCCGACTTCACATAGATCACTTTGCTGACCATTAGCCCCGCATTGCCTGCGATCAGGCGGCCCGGCTCGATCTCGATCTCACAGCCCAGATGGCCCAGTGTTTTCTTGATCAACGCGCCATATTCCACCGGCAGCGGCGGCGCGTCATTCGAGCGGGTATAGGGGATGCCTAATCCACCGCCCAGGTCAAGACGGCGGATGTTGTGGCCTTCAGCCCGCAACTGCTCGGTCAGTTCGGCCACTTTCGTATAGGCCAGCTCGAATGGCTCGAGTTCCGTAAGCTGCGAGCCGATATGGACGTCGATGCCGATCACCTCCAGTCCCGGCAGGCTGGCCGCATGCGCATAGACGTCCGAGGCGCGGGATATCGGAATTCCAAATTTGTTCTCGGACTTGCCGGTCGCGATCTTGGCATGGGTCTTGGCATCCACATCCGGATTCACCCGGACCGTGATCGGAGCAACCACACCCAATTCCAGTGCAACGGCATTGATCACTTCCATCTCGGGCTCGGATTCGACGTTGAACTGACGGATGCCGCCGGTCAGCGCGGTACGAATCTCATCCGCCGTTTTGCCCACGCCAGAGAACACGATCTTGTCGCCCGGAACGCCCGCTGCCTTGGCGCGCAGGTATTCCCCGCCCGAGACCACGTCCATCCCCGCGCCCGCCTGTGCCAGAGTTTTCAGGATCGCCTGATTGCTGGCCGCTTTCATCGCATAGCAGACAAGGTGGTCCGTGCCGTCAAGCGCATCGTCGAACAGCTGGAAATGCCGCAGCAAGGTCGCGGTGGAGTAGACATAGAACGGCGTTCCGACCGCGGCAGCGATTTCGGAGACAGGGACATCCTCGGCGAAAAGCGCGCCGTCGCGGTAGAGAAAATGATCCATGTCTGCGCGCTTAGACCAGAAGATGGCTTCGAATCAATGGATTCCGAACCCATCGACCAAGTTTAATTTCGGGTCGAAACTCCAACCCGGCCATAGCCCGAGATCGAAACTCCGGTGCCCGATTGCTTGGGCTCTGCCGCAGGTTCCGGGCGTCTTGCCGATGTAGGTTCGCAAGCCGTCAAAGCCGCAAATACCAGAATCAGTCCTAGTGTTCTCATTTCAGTATCTTTTCTTTGGATGGCATGCGCACCGACATGCCACCTCACGTTGGTGGATACAAAACCGATGCGCAATATGAAAGTGGCTTAGAATCCCAGGTAAATCCCCAGCGGCCCACGGCTTAGACCTACGCCACCGCCTACATACGCTCCGCCAGAGCCAACGCCAACGGTTGCACTGACAGTTGGCTGAGCGGGCGCAGGCTGAACGGGCTCGCCGTCGGCTCCGCATCCGGCCAGCATTAGGCCGGATCCTGCAATCAGAATCGCGCGCAGCTCGGTCATCACACCATTGCCTTCCATCGTTCAACCTGAGCACGCACCTGATCCGGGGCCGTGCCACCATAGGACTGGCGTGAGTTTACAGAATTTTCGACACCAAGGACAGAGTAGACGTCATTTGTGATCTCGGCATGGACCGATTGCATGTCGTCCAGCGTCAGATCCGGCAGGTCGCAGCCCTTCTTCTCGGCCATGGCCACCAGCGATCCGGTAACATGATGCGCGTCGCGGAAGGGCAGGCCCAGCACCCGCACCAGCCAGTCGGCCAGATCAGTTGCAGTCGAGAAACCCGAACCCGCCGCAGCGGCCAAGCTGTCGCGATTGGCGGTCATGTCCTTGACCATGCCTTCCATCGCCGCCAGCGCCAGCATCCAGTTGTCGGCGGCGTCAAAGACCTGTTCCTTGTCTTCCTGCATGTCCTTTGAATAGGCCAGCGGCAGGCCCTTCATCACCATCATCAGCGCCGTGTTGGCGCCAAATATCCGACCCACCTTGGCACGGATCAGCTCTGCCGCATCAGGGTTTTTCTTCTGCGGCATGATCGACGAGCCGGTCGAGAACCGATCCGACAGGGTAACGAAACGGAACTGCGCCGAGGACCAGATCACCAGTTCCTCGGCAAAGCGCGACAGATGCACGGCGCAGATCGAGGCCACCGACAGGAACTCCAGCGCGAAGTCACGATCGCTGACGGCGTCCAGCGAGTTGGCTGCAGGCCGGTCAAAGCCCAGCGCCTGTGCCGTCATGTGGCGATCGATGGGAAAGGACGTTCCGGCCAGCGCCGCAGCACCCAGTGGCGATTCGTTCATCCGGGCGCGGGCGTCACGAACGCGGGACAGATCACGGCCAAACATCTCGACATAGGCCATCATGTGATGGCCCCATGTCACCGGCTGCGCCGTTTGCAGGTGGGTAAAGCCGGGCATGACCCAATCGGCCCCGGCCTCGGCCTGCGCCAAAAGCGCGCGGATCAGGGCCAGCAAGCCGCTCTCAGCGGCGTCCAGCTGATCACGAACCCAGAGTTTGAAATCGGTTGCGACCTGGTCATTGCGTGACCGGCCTGTGTGCAAACGGCCTGCGGGCTCTCCGATGATCTCTTTCAGACGTGCCTCGACATTCATGTGGATGTCTTCCAGCGCGGTCGAGAACTGGAACTCTCCGTTCTGGATTTCTGACAAAACGGTGAGCAGCCCTTCCCGAATGGCTTCGGCATCACTATCACTTATGACGCCTGTGGCTGCCAGCATGGCCGCATGGGCGCGCGAGCCTGCGATGTCCTGGGCTGCCATCCGCTGATCGAACCCGATCGAGGCGTTGATTGCCTCCATGATCGCGTCTGGACCGGCGGCAAAGCGGCCGCCCCACATCTGGTTCGAGGATTGATCGGTCATGTAAGAAAACCCGGAGTTGATATGCGCCTATTTCGTTTGATCCCCCTTTATATGGCCCTTGCGCTGGGTGCAAATGCCGCCTTGGCGACCGATGCCGAGACGCTGGCCCCTCTGCGGGAAGACAGCCTGAAACGTCTGATCCTGCACAAGGAACCGAAACCCGCCAAATCAATCGAATTCCAGCTGGAAGATGACGGCGGTGTCGGCACGCTTGCCGATTATGAGGGCAAGTATGTGCTGCTGAATTTCTGGGCCACCTGGTGTGCGCCTTGCCGCAAAGAGATGCCTCAGATCGCTGAACTTCAGGAAGAGTTCGGCGGCGACAAGTTTCAGGTTCTGACACTGGCCACGGGCCGCAACTCGCCAGCCGGCATCAAAAAGTTCTTTGCAGAGAACGGCATCGCCAACCTGCCCCGTCACCAGGACCCCAGTTCGGCCGCTGCCCGTGAGTTCGGCGTCATCGCCTTGCCGATCACGGTCATCCTGAACCCCGAAGGGCAGGAAATCGCCCGGCTGATCGGCGACGCCGAATGGAACTCGGACAGTGCGAAGGCGATCATTTCGACGCTTGTTGGCGCCGAAAGTTAACGCATTCAGAAAAATTCGCGGAATTATGCTACCCTCCCACGCATTAAGAGTGGGAGGTTTTTAATGAAACATACGATTTTATTCCTTGCTGTTTCAGGCACATTGGCAATCGCTGGCACCGCACACGCGGACTACAAACGGATCAAGACCGCAAAGCAGTTCAATTCTGATATTGTTGGGAAAAAGCTGACAGACGAAAAAGGCAATGTTTTTGTCGCGAATGCTGATGGCACGATTTCAGCCAAACTCAAAAGTGGAAAAAAGTTCAGCGGAACCTGGGTCTGGAACAAAAAATTCTGGTGCCGAAACGGAGTATTGGACGGCAAGGCACTGGGCACGGATTGTCAGCTTTGGGAAATTGACGGGGCCACGGCCCGAATGACCCGTGAAAAAGGCAAGGGCAAAACAACCATTTATTCGATCAACAACTAAAGGCGTCAGCCCGTTTCAATCTCGTGATATACTGTTCCTGCCCTGCCGGGCAGGGCCGGCATATTTTTTTGGAATGGAGGCAATGATGAAACCCGTCGTACTGCTGATCGGACGGTTGCCAAATGTAATCGGTGACGTGGCGCGGCAACTGGATCATCTGCCGATTCAGTGGCTGGGCGCACATGACACGGACGAGGTTCGGAAACAGCTGGATGGCGAGCCCCGGATTGCCTGCGCCATCTTGGGCGCGGGGCTTGACGACACGATCCGAGGTGAAATGGTGGGCATTATTGCCGCCCGCCGCCCAGATATCTGCATCCATCTGAAGGATCGTACATCCGGCCCCGAGGGGCTGGTGCCCTTCGTCGAACGTGTGGTGCAACACGAGATACTGGAACGGCTGGAAAACAGCTGACGCAACGCCACCTTTGACAGAGTTTCAACTCCTTTGCACTCTGCGCTCAGGAGGATGGAATGCCACTTGAAATTCTACTGGCGCTGGTCGTCGGCGGCATAGCTGGTGTCACCCTGTTATTGCATCTCACCGGCAGGTCGCAGCAGGTAAGGCTTACGCCCGACATTGCACGATCACAATGGGCACGTCACTTTCCGGACGATGATGTGGTCGACGTCACGGTTTCCCATGATGGCCACGCCGCGGTGGTGCGCACCAGTTCGGGCAATGGGTTGCTTTGGTCCTTCGGGGCCGACACCGTGGCCCGGCATCTGCTGGACTATGATCTTCTGGATCATCCGGAAGGCTTTGAGATCCTGTTTCACGAATTCTCGGTGCCCAAGACACTCATCCGACTGGACGATTTCGAACGCCATCACTGGCGTGACCTGATGGAGCCCGCATGACAGACCAAATTAGTTTTCCCGATGCGGTACAATGGGCCGTTCCCTTTTTCATCGCAGCGATTCTGGCCGAGTTTCTGTGGATCGCAGTCAAAGGCAAAGGCGGGCGTTATGAAACACGCGATGCGGTGACCTCTTTGATCATGGGGGCCGGAAACATCGCATCGGGCTTTTTGCTGGGCTTTATCGCCTATGCGTTTTTCATGTGGCTGTGGCAGATCACACCGATGAACCTGGGTACGTCAATTCCGGTTATCATCCTGTGCTTTGTCCTGGACGATCTGCGTTACTACTGGGTCCACCGCTTTGGCCATCGCATCCGCTGGGTCTGGGCCAGCCACGTAAACCATCACAGCTCGCAGCACTACAACCTGACGACCGCGCTGCGGCAGACCTGGACCTATACGTTCACTTTCATGATGGTCGTACGCGCCCCGCTGATCCTGCTTGGGTTCCATCCTGCGATGGTTTTGTTCGTCGGTGGCCTCAATCTTATCTATCAGTTCTGGATTCACACCGAGGCCATCGGCAAGATGCCCCGCTGGTTCGAGGCCATAATGAACACGCCCAGTCACCACCGCGCCCATCACGGCCGCAACGCGCGCTATCTGGATTGCAACTATGCCGGGGTGTTCATCATCTGGGACAAGCTGTTCGGCACCTTCGTCCCCGAGCAGGAGGACGACCGGGTGGACTATGGCCTGGTGCACAATATCGGCACTTTCAATCCCCTGCGGGTGGCCTTTCACGAATGGGTGGCCATCTGGCGCGACGCGACCCAGCCGGGTCTGACCCTGAAACAGCGGCTGGCCTACTGCTTTGCCCCACCTGGGTACAGCCATGACGGCAGCCGGGACAGTTCGGAACAGATCAAGGCCAAGCATCTGGCGCGCCACCCGGAAGACCGCGGAACGCCAGGATTTGAGCATCTGGACAAAAAACCGCCCAGCGGACAAGCAGAACAGGCCTGAAACGGCCGGCTGGAACCTGCTTGTGCCTTGAATCTCGGCCGTTGAACGCCATATCAGACGACAGGCGCCATGTATGAGTGAGCGAGGGTCGGTATGAATCGTTTGGCAACCATTTCAACATTTTTCGGCCTGTTCGGCCTGTTGATGGCCATGCTCGCAGCCCTTGGGGGCGCCATTGCAGCCCTGATCGCGTTGGGTTTTGCAATGATGGCCCTAGGTGCGATGGGCGCGATACTTGGAGCGGCAGCTTCTTTGACGCGCGCGTGGCAATCCACCCGCTGAGCCCGCGAGACGGAAATTTTTCCGAACCCTTAACCGCAGATTCATCTCTTTGCCCCGAGACTGTGACCGGACACCTGTCCCGGACACATGGGAATCCGCGCTTATGGGAAACAAAAAACTGGCAAATCTGCCTGAGGGGTCGGACAGCCCGTTGAATGCGGCCGTTTCGACGCGGGATCGTTCGGTTGTGCAGATGGCAACCGATGCCGTGAAGCATAAGCAATGCAAACTGGCTTTTCAGCCGGTGATACAGGCGCACGCCCCGTACCGAGTCGCGTTTTACGAAGGGTTCATTCGGGTTCTGGACGAAACCGGCCGCGTCATCCCGGCGCGAGAATTCATGCCTCAGGTCGAAAACACTCCTATCGGCCGCGATCTGGACTGCGTCGCGTTGGAGCTTGGGTTGCGCACATTGGCGAGGAACCCGGAAATACGCCTGTCGATCAACATGTCTGCTCGTTCGATCGGTTATTCCAACTGGTCCAGAATACTGGACAGATTCCTGAAACGAGACGCCGGATTGGGCGAACGCTTGATCCTCGAAATCTCCGAAAGCTCGGCCATGCAGGTGCCTGAGCTGGTTGTCGACTTCATGGACCGCTTGCAGGATCGCGGCATCGCTTTTGCGTTGGATGACTTTGGCGCCAGCAATTTCAGCTTTCGCCATTTTCGCGAGTTTCTGTTCGACGCAGCCAAAATCGATGGACAGTTCGTTCGGGGCATCAGCCACGATCCCGACAACCAGACTTTGGTGCGGGCTCTGATCGCGGTGGCCCGTGAATTTGAAATTCTGGTTACGGCCGAATCGGTTGAAACGCAGGAGGATGCCGCTTTTTTGGTGGCAAGTGGCGTGGATTGCCTGCAAGGATTCTTGTATGGCGCACCCAGTGTCGTGGAACCCTGGAAGCAGGAAAACAGATCAAAAACAGGAAGTTAATTGCCTGTTCATCGACATTTTCCTACCATTTCCGACACTGAGACAAGCTGCCCGTTGCTGCATGTGCAGCGTTACGCTATTGCAAGGGTACTTGAGCGGGGGATCACGGGGCGCTCTTGTTTCGAAAGGACACCTTTCGACCTGCGCCGTCAGAAATTCCGCTGGCCCATGACGGTAAAGGACTGATCATATGACCAACGTAGTAATCGCATCCGCCGCACGAACAGGTGTTGGCAGCTTCAGTGGTTCGTTTGCGAACACACCTGCCCATGATCTGGGCGCTGCCGTTCTGGAAGCAGTTGTCGAGCGCGCCGGAGTGGAAAAAGGCGAAGTCAGCGAAACCATTATGGGTCAGGTTCTGACTGCCGCCCAAGGCCAGAATCCCGCGCGTCAGGCGCATATCAATGCCGGCCTGCCACAGGAAAGCGCCGCATGGGGCATCAATCAGGTTTGTGGCTCGGGCCTGCGCGCCGTTGCTTTGGGCGCCCAGCATATTCAGCTGGGAGACGCGGAAATCGTCGCTGCAGGTGGTCAGGAAAACATGACGCTGTCACCCCACGCCGCCGCGCTGCGCGCCGGTCACAAGATGGGCGACATGAAGTATATCGACACGATGATCCGCGATGGCTTGTGGGATGCTTTCAACGGCTATCACATGGGTCAGACTGCCGAGAATGTTGCAGAGAAATGGCAGATTAGCCGCGAGATGCAGGATGAATTCGCCGTTGCTTCGCAGAACAAGGCCGAAGCAGCCCAAAAGGCCGGCAAGTTCGCAGACGAAATCGTGCCCTTCACCATCAAGACCCGTAAGGGCGACATCGTGATGGACAAGGACGAATACATTCGTCATGGCGCAACCATGGAGGCCATGGCCAAACTGCGTCCGGCCTTCACCAAGGACGGTTCGGTCACAGCTGCCAATGCCTCGGGATTGAACGACGGCGCGGCCGCGACGCTGCTGATGTCAGCCGAAAACGCTGAAAAGCGGGGAATCGAACCTCTGGCGCGCATCGCGTCCTATGCGACCGCCGGTCTGGACCCGTCAATCATGGGCGTCGGCCCGATCTACGCATCGCGCAAGGCACTGGAAAAAGCAGGCTGGTCGGTAGACGATCTGGACCTGGTCGAGGCCAACGAAGCCTTTGCCGCGCAGGCGTGCGCGGTTAACAAGGATATGGGCTGGGATCCGTCGATCGTGAACGTAAACGGCGGCGCCATTGCCATCGGCCATCCGATCGGTGCTTCGGGGTGCCGTGTTTTGAACACCCTGTTGTTCGAAATGAAGCGACGCGATGCTAAAAAGGGTCTGGCGACCTTGTGCATCGGTGGTGGCATGGGCGTTGCCCTTTGTGTGGAGCGCGACTAAGCGCTTTGACAATCAAATAGAATTAGGCGCCCAGTGGGCGCCTTTTTTTGTTACATTGAGGTTCTAACCCTTGGATGCGACGATATTGCCGCCCGGAAACCGAGATTCAAAACGAAACAATATTGCGCACAGCCATCTCTCAGAGTAACAGCATTACTAAGACGACTAAAATTGAAGGAGTCATAAATGGCACGAACAGCACTCGTAACCGGCGGTTCCCGCGGCATTGGCGCAGCAATTTCCAAGGCGCTAAAAGCCGAAGGATATAACGTTGCGGCCACCTATGCAGGAAACGACGAAGCAGCCGCAAAATTCACCGAAGAAACCGGGATCAAGACCTACAAGTGGAACGTCGCGGATTATGACGAATCCAAAGCGGGCATCGAAAAGGTCGAAGCTGAGGTTGGCCCCATCGATGTGGTCGTTGCCAATGCTGGCATCACCCGCGATGCACCGTTCCACAAAATGACGCCGGATCAGTGGAAAGACGTGATCGACACCAACCTGACTGGCGTGTTTAACACCGTGCACCCCATTTGGCCCGGCATGCGCGAGCGCAAGTTCGGCCGTGTCATCGTCATCAGCTCGATCAACGGTCAGAAAGGCCAGTTCGCTCAGGTGAACTATGCTGCGACCAAGGCGGGTGACCTGGGCATCGTGAAATCCCTGGCGCAGGAAGGCGCGCGGGCGGGGATCACTGCCAACGCGATCTGCCCCGGCTATATCGCAACCGAAATGGTTATGGCTGTGCCCGAGAAGGTGCGCGAGTCCATCATTGGTCAGATCCCAGCCGGCCGCTTGGGTGAGCCGGAGGAAATCGCGCGCTGCGTGGTCTTCCTGGCATCGGACGATTCGCAGTTCATCAACGGTTCGACGATCTCGGCCAACGGTGCGCAGTTCTTCGTCTGATCCAGAGTTGTGAACAAAAAACGGGCCGGTCCTTTTGGGCCGGCCCTTTCTGATCCCGTAAGAACGCGCGCGCTGCGATCAGCGGGAACCGAATATCCATCCCCAAAACTGCCAGACCACCCTGCTGCGCTCTTGGTGGGCACGCAGGATCGCCATCTGGGCGGCGGTATTCGTCGTCATCTCGATCATGGCAGTCTCCTTTTCAAATCAGTTTTATTTGACCTGATGTGAATATGATTGCTAAAAACAGACGCGACAAACGAGCTTTCTTGAGACTTCAGTTAAGTTTTTCTTCACTATGAGTGACTATCTGCCTCCGCTGACCGCGTTGCGTGCTTTTGACGCCGCAGCCCGGCACATGTCTTTTTCGAAGGCGGCGGAAGAGCTGCATGTGACGCCAGCTGCCCTGTCCTTTCAGATCAAGTCGCTTGAAGAACACCTTGGCCGGCCGCTGTTTCGTCGTCTGAACCGCGCCGTAGAACTGACCGAGGCGGGCCGTGCCCTTGCGCCTGGTGCGGCAGAAGGGTTTGCCACCTTGCAAGCCGCATGGCGTGCGGTGCGCAGACAGGAAGATGACACAAGCCTGACCGTCACCGCGGGCCCAGCTTTGACCGCCAAGTGGCTGGCGCCGCGGCTTTACGAATTTGCTCGGGCGCATCCCGAGATCGATCTGAAATTCTCGGCCACGCTGCGCAACATGGATCTGGAGCGGGACGACGTGGATGTCGCCATCCGCTTCGGGAATTCGGCCGATGACGGGCTGTATTCCGTTCCCGTCAGAAAGGAATGGCTGACCCCTGTCATGACCCCCGAACTTGCGGAACAATTCACCACGCCGGCAAGCCTTGAAGGGGCCCCGCTGATCCATGACGATTCGATCAGCTTTCTGACCCCGCCTTGTGATTGGCCCGCTTGGTTCCGTGCTGTCGGAATGGATTTCACTCCGACCCATGGCGCGCATTTTTCCAATGCAGATCACGCGATTGATGCCGCTGTTGCCGGTGTCGGCGTGGCACTGGGGCGACGCGCCATGATTCTCAAGGACCTGACCGAAGGCCGCTTGGTTGCGCCGTTCAAGGTGGCCCTGGAAACACAAGGCCGGTTCCGGTTTCTGTGCCTGCCGGGGGCTGAAAAGAAACCTCAGATCGCGGCGTTTCGCGATTGGTTCCTGACCGAGATTGAAAAAACCGCGCATATATCGGATGAGTTCAAAATCATACCGATTGAAGAGGTTTCCCGCCCATGACCAAAATGCGCGCAACGGCCATCGGCTTCGTGGCTGTCTTGCTATGGGCCTTGCTGGCGTTATTCACTGTCGGGTCGGCGCCCACGCCGCCCCTGCTGCTGAACACGATCTGCTTTTCGATTGGTGGAGCGCTTGGGCTTGTCTGGGCGACGGCGACAGGTGGTCTGAGCGATCTAAAGCAAGTTCCTTGGACAACCTACCTGTTTGGCGCATTGGGCCTGTTTGGCTATCACGCGCTGTATTTTTCGGCCCTGCGCATGGCGCCGGCTGCCGAGGCCGGGCTGATCGCATATCTCTGGCCTCTGCTCATTGTGCTTCTGTCGGGCCTGCTTCCAGGTGAACATCTGCGTATCGGCCACCTGATCGGGGCCTGCCTTGGATTCGCAGGGGCCGCTGTCATCATTGCCGGGGGTGGCGGCGCGGGCTTTCAGGCCCAATACCTGCCCGGATACGCATTGGCTTTGCTTTGCGCACTGACATGGTCGGGCTATTCCGTTCTATCACGCAAACTGGAGGGCACGCCGACCAGTTCCGTCGCAATATTCTGCCTTGCGGCTGCACTGGCTTCGGGTCTGCTGCATCTGGCTGTGGAAGATACTGTACTGCCCGATACGGCACTGGTCTGGGCGTCGGTGCTGGCACTCGGCCTTGGGCCCGTCGGGCTGGCGTTCTACGTCTGGGACATTGGCGTCAAGCAAGGCGACATTCAAATCCTCGGAACCTCATCCTATGCGGCCCCGTTATTGTCGACCCTTGCTTTGGTGGTGGCCGGGATCGCGACCCCGTCCTGGGGGCTTGCGATCGCGGCCTTTCTGATCACCGGCGGGGCCTTGATCGCGGCCCGCGCCAGCCTGAAAACTTAAGCGGACAGGCGTTCGATCTCTTCTTTCAGCTTGAGCTTCTGTTTTTTCAACTGAGCAATATGGAGATCATCGATACCTGGCGAGCGTTGGGCTTGTTCTACTTCTAGACCGAGAGATTCGTGCTTTTTCTTCAGTTCCGTCAGATGTGCGCTCACGCTCATTGCGATCCTCCTTGTTTATGTGTCTGTATGTCACGTAAGAATTTGACCACATCGTTTCCACCCTGTCACGCTGCAGACGCACAGAATCTGTAACAAATCCGACAAATTCGGCTGGTCATTGCCGATGGCACAAGTTCCGAGGCAACGGAGCGGCCTGTCGAAGCACGGCAGAGACCGCCTCGGTATAGCTGTCACCGTCCTTTTCGTGGCGCTCACCGGCGTGCAGAATCAAAGGCGCATGCAGAAGAAATGCCGCGCGTCCCCCTTTGCGGGCGCTCAGGATGACAAGCTCTGCCTCGCGGCCCACCCGCGCGCTGAGCGGCAGCACCTCGATTGAACCCAGTTTCCCCTCACATGCCGACAGCATATCGGGAAGACGGTCGGCTTTCTGGATCATGTGCAGGAACCCCCGAGGGGCAAGGCGTTTGGCCGCAACAGTGATCCAGTCGATCAGCGGCGTATCTTCGCCCAGGGCAATGCTCCGCCCTGTGTCGCTGGCGGGGCTATGCGCCCCTGCACGGTAATAGGGCGGGTTCGCTATAACGTGATCAAAGTGACGCTGTCGGAGGTCATCAGGCAAAGCGTTCAGGTCAGCCTCGATCACGTCCAGATCACAGCCGTTGATTTCCGAGTTGCGGCGGGCCAGATCCGCATAGGCCGGTTGCAATTCGATCCCAACCAATTGCAGCCCCGGTACCCGCGCGGACAGGCACAGAATGGCGGCCCCCGCGCCACACCCCAGCTCTAACACGGTTTGACCGGCCTTTGCAGGGACGGATGCGGCAAGCAGAACAGGGTCTACCCCGGCGCGGTAACCTGACGCAGGTTGCAGCAATCGCACCCGACCACCAAGGAAATCGTTGCACCTCAATTCATTGTCGTCGAAGCGCATCATCGGCCCAGCGGGATCTCGTTGTCGCGCATCACACGCTCGGCCCGGGTCAGGTCTTCGGACCGAACCATCAGACGTCGGGGGAATATTCCGATACCACCTTCGAGGATGCTCATATTTACGTCCATCTGAAAGCAGTCTATATCCTCGCCCTCAAGGAGAGCGGATGCAAAGGCCAGGATCGTCGGATCGGTACTGCGCAACAGTTCTTTCATGGGGATGGATGTAAGGGCAAGGCGAGGCGAAAGTCGAGCCTTGTATCAGGAGTGTGATGACCGTCGACATGATCACAAAACCGCATGAGCGTCTCGCTGAAATTCTGGCGGGTGAGATGGAGGCCGTGAACGGGCTGATCCGCACGCGGATGGCGTCGGACCATGCGCCACGTATCCCCGAAGTGACGCAGCACCTGGTCGAAGCCGGTGGAAAACGCCTGCGCCCGATGCTGACACTGGCCGCAGCACGCCTGTTTGGCTATTCCGGCGACCACCACGTGCGCCTTGCTGCGACGGTCGAGTTCATTCACACCGCCACCCTGCTGCATGACGACGTCGTGGATGAAAGCGCACAGCGACGGGGCCGCCCGACCGCCAATCTGCTTTGGGACAACAAATCCAGCGTTCTGGTTGGCGATTACCTGTTTTCACGCAGTTTCCAGCTGATGGTGGAAACGGGCTCGCTGCGCGTTCTGGATATCCTGGCCAATGCCTCTGCAACCATTGCCGAAGGCGAAGTGCTGCAAATGACGGCCGCAACCGATCTGCGTACGGATGAAAACGTTTATCTTCAGGTCGTACGCGGCAAGACGGCTGCATTGTTTTCAGCCGCGACCGAAGTGGGCGGCGTGATCGCAGGTGCCTCGGAAGAGCAGGTCAAAGCGCTTTTCGACTATGGCGATTCACTGGGCATCGCGTTCCAGATTGCCGATGACCTGCTGGATTATCAGGGCGACAGCAAAGCGACCGGGAAGAATGTTGGCGATGACTTCCGTGAACGGAAACTGACCCTGCCCGTCATCAAAGCCGTGGCGCAATCCACGCCGGAAGAACGCGCCTTCTGGGAGCGTGCGATCGAAAAGGGCCGCCAACAGGATGGGGATCTGGATCAAGCGCTGGGTCTGATGAACAAATACGCCACGCTGGAAGAAACCCGGCAAGACGCTTTGGGCTGGGCCAACAAAGCCAAGGCGTCGCTGGAGGTGCTGCCGGATCATGAGATTCGCAGCCTGTTGCGCGAATTGGCCGATTACGTGGTTTCACGTCTCAATTGAGCTGTGTGGCGCGGCACCACCAATCAGGATGGGCTGCGCCGATCTCATAGGCCGCGAAATGCGCGTCTTTCATCGTCGGATACAGCGCAAAACAGGTTGATCCTGACCCTGACATGCGCACCACGAGCGCGCGATTGGTCATCGTCAACTCGTCCAACACCTGATCGATCTCAGGTGCGACGTTCATGGCGGGCACTTGCAGATCGTTGCGCTGATTGCGCAGCCACTGGGCGCACTCATCGGCGCTTTCAAACTCAGGTGTGCTTTCAGGCATTGGCGGATTGTCTCTGATCGCCAGCGCGTTGAAAACGGCGCCAGTGGGCACCAGTGCATTCGGGTTGACCAAAAGGGCGGGCAGGTGCGGAAGGTTCACCGCCGTCAAACGATCGCCAATGCCCTGCATTCTGATCGCCCGACCTCCCAGGCAGACGGGGACATCCGCCCCCAATGACAACGGCAGGCCCTGCGGGAGGTCGTGGCCCTGATCTGCCAGGGCCCCAAGCGTGGCCGCAGCATCAGACGACCCTCCGCCAATGCCCGCCCCATGGGGTAAGGACTTGGTCAGTTGAATATGACCGGTCCAGCCGACAGCTTCTGCCGCCTTCCAGACCAGATTTCGGCTGTCCGTGGGGACTCCGTCGGCAAACTCGCCGCGCACATCCATGGACAATTCGGGACCGGGGGTGAATGTCAGCCGATCACCCAGATCGGCGAATACAACCAGCGAATCCAACAGGTGATAGCCATCGTCTCGACGGCCAGTCACATGAAGGGTCAGGTTGATCTTGGCGGGCGCAAACGCCTTAATTTCCATTGGCGACTTTCAATGGCTCCGAACCTTCTTCGGCCAGAACGGCATCCAGCCCGACTTCGATCTTGCGCCGGATTCGATCCGGATCGGCTTCGCCGTCCGTGTCTTCCGGGTCGATAAAGGACAAGGCGCGGCTCCACTGAAACTCGGCCTCGCGCGCGCGCCCGACAGCCCAATAGACGTCACCCAGGTGATCGTTGACCACCGGATCCACCGGCATCAGCTCAACCGCACGTTCCATGTGTTCGACGGCCTCGTCGTAACGCCCCAGACGGAACAGAACCCAGCCCAGACTGTCCACGATATAGCCACTGTCCGGACGCGCAGCTACTGCGCGCTCGATCATATCCAATGCTTCATCCAGCTTTTCTTTGCGCTCAACCAGCGAATACCCCAGGTAATTCAGAACCTGAGGCTGATCCGGGTTCAGTTCCAGCGCCCGACGGAAATCAGCTTCGGCCTGGTCCCATTGCTTCAGCCTTTCATGACTGATTCCACGAGCATAATGCAGGAACCAATTCCCACCCGCCGCGCTGTCCGTCAGCGCGATCGCAGTGTCATAAGAGGCCACGGCAGCGGCATAGTTTTCCTGTCGGCGCTGCAAGTCTGCCAAAGCGACATGCACACCCGGAAAATCAGGATCTTGCGCAGCCAGGTTCTGCAACACCTCGACGGCCGCATCGGTTTTTCCCGAACGGTCCAGAACTTCGGCCCGGCCCAATTCGGCCGCATGGTGATCGTTGCTGTCCGCCGGGACCAGGCGGTATGCCTCAACCGCCAGATCATATTGCTGCAAGTTGTCCAGCAGATCCGCGCTCAGCAAAATGGCATCCACATGATCGGGGCGCAGGAAACTGGCCAAGCGTGCGTACAGCAGAACGTAATCGGCCGAAGCTTCGCTGTTCAATGCGGCACCGACGGTGAAGAAAATCTCGGCCATGCCGTCCTGAGCGGATCGGACATGGGTGAACGGCAGTGTTTCACCCGCCGCCAACTGGCTCAAATACGCCTCGATGGTCGGGTCACTGCCCGCTACAAACACATCGTCCAGAAACTGAATGGCGTCTTCGTTGCGATCCAGCTGCGACAGAATCTCGGTGCGGGCCAAAGCAGCACGACGAGAGAACCGGGCAACCGTTCCATCATTATCCGCAAGTATCGCCTCGGCGCCTTCGAAATCACCGATAGACGCCAATGCCATCGCCTTGTGGTAAAGCGCGAATTCCCTGAGGCCATCCTGTGTAGCGACAGAATCGAACTGTTCCATCGCCTTGGTCATCTCACCCTGTCCCAGATGGGCCCAGGCGATCATCAGGCCGTCAACAAGGGGGCCAACTCCCTGTGTTTCAGGGTCCCGGGCCAGCAGGTCGTCAAATTTCCCATCGGCGATCAGATTGGCCGAAATCACCATACGCGCTGCTTGGCTGGGCAGGTTTGCTTCCTCGATCTGCTGGGCGATCGGCAGCGCGCGCGCCACTTCCCCCAAAGCGATGCGTGCAACGACAACGCTTTCCTGCAACAGCGCATTTTGGGGATCAAACCTGAGGGCCTGAGCGTAATATCTTTCAGCGGCAGAATAGTCGTTTTCGTAAATCGCCTGCCGCCCGGCCAGATAAGACCCGGCACCCGTTTCCGAAAAGGCCGGAAGCGCGACCGACGACATGAACAGCACGGACAAAGCCGCGCGACGAACCAGGGAAAACACCGAAATCCTGCCTTGCTATCGTTGACTGAGGGGTAAGCTAGGGCTTCGGCAGGCAAGAGGCAATGGCAGAGCCTTCACAGCGCCGCCATTGCCCGTTTTTTGCTTACATGTTCGGATAGTTTGGACCGTCGCCGCCCTGCGGCGTGGTCCAGGTGATGTTCTGGCTGGGATCCTTGATGTCGCAGGTTTTGCAGTGAACGCAGTTCTGGAAGTTGATGACGAATCGTGGGCCGCCCTCATCCTCGACCACCTCATACACACCCGCAGGGCAATACCGCTGCGCCGGCTCATCGTATTTGGGCAGGTTGACCTTCACGGGGATCTCGGGATCGTCCAGACGCAGATGGCAGGGCTGGCTTTCCTCGTGGTTTGTCGCTGCGAACGAGACATTCGTCAGACGATCGAAGGACAGCGTTCCATCCGGCTTTGGGTAATCGATTGGCTGGTGCTTGCTGGCATCTTCGGTCGATTCCGCGTCGTTCTTGCCATGGCCCAACGTGCCGAAAAGCGAAAAGCCAAACGTGTTCGTCCACATGTCCAGACCACCCAACATCAGGCTGGCGGTCAGACCCCATTTCGACCACATCGGCTTGACATTGCGAACCTTCTTCAGGTCGGAGCCAATCGCGCCATTGCGAACGTCGGTCTCGTAAGCCGTCAGTTCATCGCCCGAACGCTCGGCCTTGATCGCTTCGAAAGCAGCCTCGGCCGCAGCTTTGCCCGACAGCATCGCGTTGTGGTTGCCCTTGATACGCGGCACGTTGACCATGCCTGCCGAACAGCCCAACAGCGCCACGCCCGGCGCGACCAGTTTCGGCATCGACTGATAGCCGCCTTCCGTAATCGCACGGGCGCCGTAAGCCACGCGCTTGCCGCCTTTCAGCAGATCAGCCACCATCGGATGGTGCTTGAAACGCTGGAACTCCATATAGGGGTACAGATGCGGGTTCTTATAGTTCAGGTGAACCACGAAGCCGACGTAAACCTGATTGTTCTCAAGGTGATAGATGAAGGATCCGCCGCCTGCGTTGCTGCCCAAAGGCCAGCCCATCGTGTGCGTCACGCTGCCTTCCTTGTGCTTGGCAGGGTCGATCTCCCAGATCTCTTTCATGCCGACACCGTATTTCTGCGGCTCTTTGCCGGCAGACAGGTCGTATTTGGCGATCACTTCCTTGGACAGCGACCCGCGCACACCTTCTGACAGGAAGACATATTTGCCGTGCAGCTCCATCCCCGGTTCGGTGTTGGTGCCATAGGAACCGTCTGCCTCAAGGCCAAAAACGCCCGCTACGACGCCTTTGACTTCGCCATTGTCGCCATAGACCATTTCCGAGCACGCCATGCCCGGAAAGATCTCGACACCCAGTTCTTCAGCCTGTTCCGCCATCCAGCGGCACACATTGCCCATCGAAACGATGTAGTTGCCGTGGTTGTGCATCAGCGGCGGCATCGGGAAGTTCGGGATGCGGACCTGGCCTGCTTCACCCAGCATGTAGAACTTGTCGTCCTTCACGGGCACATTCAGCGGCGCGCCTTTTTCCTTCCAATCCGGGATCAGCGCGTTCAGACCACAGGGATCTAGAACCGCGCCCGACAGGATATGCGCGCCAACCTCGGACCCTTTTTCCAGAACGACAACGTTCAGGTCGGCATCCAGCTGTTTCAGACGAATGGCCGCCGACAGTCCCGCAGGACCTGCACCCACGATCACCACATCGTATTCCATCGCTTCGCGTTCAATCTCGGCCATCGCGGGCTCCCTAGCTAACTTTCCGAATTGGCGCTGTCACCGCATGATCTGCGCAATTTTGTTTCACGGCTGATTACATGGTCGGAAAGACATTGGTCAATCGAAACACGGCGTAACAAGGGCGCTATTCGACACATCACCCCTCTGGTGCATCCCCCATCAGGTACCTGGGACCGCTACCATGCGATTTTGCCCGGTCATCGGGGTTGTAGAGCGCGCATTTCGGCAGGCTCAGACACCCGCATCCGATGCAGCCATCCAGATTGTCGCGCAACCGCTTCAGGGTGTCGATTCGCTGATCCAGATGGGCCCTCAGATGTACGCTGATCGCCTTCCAGTCCTGAGGCGTCGGCGTGCGGTTTCCGGGCAGGCCCGACAGCACCCGCCGGATTTCCGGCAGCGTCAGGCCGAACTGCTGCGCAATCATGACAAAGCTCAGCCGCCGAATATCGGCCCGCTGATAGCGCCGCTGTCCGCCCGCGTTGCGCCAGGGCGAAATCAGACCCTGCGCTTCGTAATACCGGATGGCCGACACGGCCAGACCTGTGCGCCGGGCCAATGCGCCAATCGCCAGCCCCTCTGATGCCGCCATCAAACCCTCATGAAAAATTCATTGACCTAAAGTTAGGTTTAGAAATTACGCTGAGTCGGGACAAGCCAAAAAACACAGGAGATCCCATGATGGCGACGCTTGAACACACCAACTTCACTGTCCGCGACCCGAAGGCCTCGGCCGATTGGATGCAAAAGGTCTTTGGCTGGAAAACCCGTTGGGAAGGCCCCGCAATTGCCGGCGGATACACGGTGCATGTCGGTTCGGCCCATACGTATCTGGCACTGTACAAACCTGACGACCCGAAGCAGTCGGATGAAAGCAGCTATGATGTGATCGGCGGGCTGAACCACGTGGGTGTTCTGGTCGAAGACATCGATGCCACCGAAGACAAGGTTCGCAAGGCAGGATTCGAGCCCCACAACCATGCCGATTACGAACCAGGGCGCCGGTTCTATTTTCGCGATGACAACGGGATCGAGTTCGAAGTGGTGCAATATGATTGAGATGATTTGGCTTTGCACCCCATCGCAGCGTTGGCGCAGGTCGCGGCATCCCGATCATCGGCACAGGCCCCACCCCAAATCAAAACGGCGCGAAGTCGCGAATTGATCGCTGCTGACGCTGTCACCTCTTGCAATTCACGTGGCATTTGGGTCAGGTAACTGCCAATCTAACATTCGCCCCGACGCTCCTGTGCGGCGGGGCGACTCAATTTATGCGTGGACGTAGAGAGTATGGAAAAGATCCCGATGACGCCTGCGGGCAATGCCGCGCTCGAGGCTGAGCTGAAGAACCTCAAATCCGTTGAACGCCCGGCGATCATCGAAGCCATCGCCTCGGCGCGCGAGCTGGGCGACCTGAAGGAAAACGCCGAATATCATTCTGCCCGTGAAAAACAGGGCTTCATCGAAGGTCGCATCAAAGAACTGGAAGGTATTCTGTCGCTGGCCGATGTCATCGATCCGGCAAAATTGTCGGGTGCGGTCAAGTTTGGCGCAAAAGTCACATTGGTCGACGAAGATACCGATGAAGAAAAGACCTGGCAGATCGTCGGTGAATACGAGGCCAATATCGAAAACGGCCTGCTGAACATAAGATCCCCCATCGCCCGCGCCCTGATCGGCAAAGATGAAGGGGACAGTGTCGAAGTGCGCACACCCGGCGGCGTGCGCTCTTACGAAATCCTGAGTATCGAGTACGCCTGACCGGAGCGCATGTAATGTCGGGGCCAAAACCTGACCCGGAAACCGAAAAGCCGACGTCGCTGGGCATCTATGATCGCCCGAAAACTCCGGCTGTCACCGAAATCGAGATTGCCGCACTGGTGCTCAGCCTGATCTGGCTGGTGGTGTCGGTCGTCTTTCTCGTGCTGCCCGGTCAGGGGCAGAACGGTGGCTTTGTCGTCGCCTTTCTGGCCGTGTTCATGCCCGTGGCGATGATCTGGGTTGCGGCCACCGCGATGCGCGCCAGCCGGGTGATGCGAGAGGAAAGTGCGCGGTTGCAAACGGCAATCGACGCGATCCGGCAGACCTATGTGGCGCAGCAGCAGCGCGCCTCCAGCACCTATGAACCTGCGGTGACCAAAAAGCTGGATGAAATCGCTGCGGCCACACGGAAAACCGAAGACGCCCTGGCAACGTTCTCGACCAAACGCACGGCGCGTTCTGCCACGGCCGCGCAGAGTTCCTCTCAGGACGACCAGACCTCGTTGGAACTGGGCACACCTGCGGAAGAGATCACACCGCCGCTGAGTACCGAGGTTTTCATCCGCGCCCTGAACTTCCCCGAAACGCAGGATGACACCGAGGGTTTCAATGCGCTGCGTGTTGCTTTGAAGGACCGCAAGACGTCACAGCTTGTGCAAGCTTCGCAGGATGTACTGACGCTGCTCAGCCAGGAAGGCATCTACATGGATGACCTGCGGCCCGACAAGGCCCGGCCAGAAATCTGGCGCCAGTTCGCCCAGGGCACACGCGGGCGCGCCGTGGCGGCGCTGGGGGGCGTGCGCGACAGATCCTCACTTGCGCTGACGGCAGCCCGGATGAAACAGGATCCGATTTTCCGCGACGCCGCGCACCATTTCCTGCGTCGGTTTGACAAGATGATGGCCGAGTTCGAACCCACGGCAAGCGATGCGGAACTGAGTGAACTGGGTGAAACCCGAACGGCCCGCGCGTTCATGTTGCTGGGTCGCGTGGCGGGCACGTTTGATTAATCCGGCCCGACAATCCACGACATTTTGGTCGCGCTGCTGAAATTGAACAGATACTTCAGCGGTCCGGTTTTTTCTTGACCCATGGGCTGGAATCCCTCGCGCTCGTAAAGGCTGCGGGCGCGGGGGTTCGTGTCGATGACATCAAGCTGAACCTCTGACATGTTGCGGTTGCGGGCCTCGGACTTGATGGCATTCAGCAATGCCGTGCCCACTCCTTTGCCGCGCGCCTCGGCAGCGACAAAAATACCATCCATCTGGAACACGCCCGGTTTCAATTCGCGCTCCAGAACGCTCAGAACCGACGCGCGCCAGGTCGCCCCGAACCAACCATAGACCTGCGCCAGACCAGACATATTGCCCCCCGCAAAAGAGCCGTCACGTGTCTTGAAGCCTGCCAGACCCAGTATCCGGCCCGTTTTATCCCGTGCAACCAGCGCGAAATCCGGGTTCAATGCGATTTCAAAGAAAGCCAATCCTTTTTCGTCCGGCCCCATGACTTTGCCCAGTTTTGCCGCAAATGCCTGCCAGAACAGTGCCGCCGTTTGCGCGCGTTCCTGATTGGCGAACCCTCTTGAAATCGTGACCGTCACAACCCGAAACTTCCATACGGAAGGAACCGGACCATATCGCCCGGTTTGACATGGCGCGCACCGTCCTCGATTTCGACCAACCCTTCAGCCCAGCTGAGGCCACTGATCCGGCCTGATCCTTCCGAGTGGAAAACCTCGGCCCGCCCATCCCGCATTCTTGCTCGCAGATATTCCCGGCGACCGGGCTTCTTGCGCTTTTCAAAGGCGGCAGGCACTTCGAAACCTTGCGGTTCAGCCCAGCCTTCGCCGGACATCAGCCCCAAAGCCGGACGCGCGAAAATCAATGTACAGACCATGGCGGCAACCGGATTTCCGGGCAGGCCAAACACCGGCACGCCAGACCACAAACCCAAAGCCAGCGGCCGCCCGGGTTTCAACGCAATGCGCCAGTGCTGCATCGCTCCGGCCTGACGCAACAGCGCCGAAACATGGTCTTCGTCACCCGCTGACGCGCCACCACTGGTCAAAATCACATCCGCCTGTTCCGCGGCCTGATCCAATCGATTCCGCAAGGCGTCCCGATCATCCGAAACACGCCCCATATCCACGGGTACGAACCCCATACGGTCGATCAATGACAGCAGCATCGGGCGATTGGCGTCGAAAATCTGACCCGGACCAGCGCTCTCTCCGGCTTCGACCAATTCATCACCCGTAGAGACCACGGCCACGCGAAGCGGTTTGCGCACGTTGACTTCGGCAATCCCCACGGCAGACAGCAGCGCAAGATCGGCAGGGGTCAGCCTGCGCCCGGCAGCAAGGGCGATTTCGCCTGCGGCCACATCTTCTCCCGCGCGCCGTGTGTTGGCGCCTTTTTTCAGCGGACCGAGGAAGGCTATGTGGCCGTCCTTGACCGTGACATCCTCTTCCAGAATGACCGTATCGACACCGGCAGGCAGCGCCGCCCCCGTCAGCACGCGCAAGGCCCGACCTTCAGGCACGTCACCGTCGAACGGGATCCCTGCCGCCGCGCGCCCGTCAATCAATGGCATGATCTGCGGGCCATCAGCGACGGGACCGGCAAACCCGTACCCATCCACGGCCGTATTCGGTTGCGGCGGGTTCGAACGTCGGGCGACTACATCCCCAGCCAGAACGCGCCTGCATGCCTTGGTCAGCGCCATCGTCTCAGATGCGGTAATCGGGTGCAGCCTGTCACGCAAACAGGCCAGCGCCTCATCCACCGGTGTCCAGTTGACCCCGGCGGGCAACGCGAAGCAATCGTTCCGCAACGGGGGCGGGGTTATGTTCGGCTTGTCCTGAGGCACACCCAATATCCAACCTTCCTCTGCCGCTGAGACGTTCAATTGCGCATCCAACTCCTGCTCTGTCAAACGCGACAGAGTCAAGGCGACCTGTTCAACCTGCCAGGCATCCTTGATCCGCCCATCCGGTGCCGCGCCAAGGGTTAAAGACGGCCAGATTTCCACGAAGGCGACAGGTTTATCCAGCGGCTCGAACGGCCAGACCGAGATTTGCCCGGCAAGCCGGTGGCGAAGCCGGTTCAGAATCGGCAGCCCCATCATGACTTGGCCACCAACCGCGCCTGCCCCTGCCATCTGCCAGCAGGTGAAGCTTCCTTTTGCCAGAGTTTCAACAGCGCGACGGTTCGGGAACGGGTTAGAATAGTCTGATTTGGTACGCGGCAGGCCGTCAATATCTCGGCGCAATCCATTCATCCAGAACGGACCACGGCCGCCAAACTGACGGTTGATCCGACCCGCCAGATCAAAGCGGTTGTTGGCCTTCGGGGAATCCTCGACTTGTTGGTCGAACCAATCCCACAACGCCAGCGGATCGTCCGTTCCGGTCATCGCCCGTGCGAAGCCGCAAGGATATCCAAAAGGAAAATCGAACCCAAGAAGCAGGCGGCGACCGGCCTTAAGTTCGGCGCGGATCAGAGCATCCAACCTCTGCTCGGCTATCCGCCTGTTACGCAGGTATTCGGGGTCAAGCGCTTTTCCGTTTCGTGCAATGCAGGCCCAGATCGCATCCTTGCGCGGGGTCGGTCCGGTGTCGTTTCCGCCAGACCAATCCACCATTGCAAAGGTCTGGAACAGGCTCACAATCCGACCTCTTTCAGGATGAAGTCAGCAATCCCGACGGTATAGTCCAGATCATAGACCGGGCGGTCCAGATTCAGCGGAGTGTCGCTGGCCACCGCGCGGATGGTGCCATTTTCCGGTGCCATCAGCGCATGGCCCGCCGCGGCGCGATACGCTTCGATCTTGGGGTGGTCCTCGCGCTTGAAGCCTTCGACCAACACCAGATCGACCGGCGAGAGCCGCGCCAGAAGCTCGGCCAGCGGCGGTTCAGGCGCGCCCCGCAATTCCTGCATCAAAGCAATGCGTTGCCCCGAGGCAAGCAGCACCTCGCTGGCCCCCGCAACGCGGTGCCGGTGACTGTCCGTGCCCGGCTGATCCACATCGACGCCGTGATGCGCGTGCTTGACCGTAGAGACCGTTAAGCCCCGGCTGGTGATCTCGGCCACCAGCCGTTCCATCAGCCCGGTTTTGCCGGCATTCTTCCAGCCCGTGACGCCATAGACCCTCATGCCTGCTCCAACAATGTTCGGGCACGATCCAATTCTTCAGGCGTGTTGACGTTGAAAAACGGATCAAACGGGTCGGCGCTGAACAATGCCTCGCGTCCTTCATGTTTGTCGGTCCACAGCACCACCTTGCGCAACCCGTCCATCAGCGCCGCCCGCAGATCATCGCGCAGCGCCACGGGCCAAAGCCCGAACGTCGGGTGTCGGTTGACTCGCTTGCCGCCACCGGATTTCAGCGCCTCGTCGCCCGAACGCGGCGTGGTGGCCAAGACCAACGGGTGTACCTGCCCTTCCGCAGCCTGCGTCAGTCGCGTAACCAGATCACGCGGGAAAAATGGCGTATCCGCAGCAGCTGTGACGATGCTGTCCGCCCCCTGCTCTGCCGCCCAGTCGAGCCCGGCCAGCACACCGGCCAGAGGCCCGGCGAACCCTTCGATCGTATCAGGCAGGACGGGCAGGCCCAGATCAGCGAACCGCCCAGAGTCGCCATTGGCGTTCAGCGCCAGCCCATCGACCTGTGGCGCAAGCCGATTGATCACATGAGACAGCAGGCTCTGCCCCCCGATCTGCAACAGGCCCTTGTCGCCGCCGCCCATACGGGTGGCCTGCCCGCCTGCGAGAATGACGCCAAGCGGTTTGGTCATGATGGGTCCTCGATGTCCGGCCATTTTCGGAATTTCTCCAGCGGTGTGAAAATCCAAACCCCGTTGCCCGCACCCAGCAAGATGAAACACAGGCTCAAAGGAAGTCCGGAAAAACCGGCCAAGACATGGCTCAAGCGAATGAAAGCGAAAAAGAGCACCAAAACCGCCACAGGCGCGAAAAACGACCAGAAATAGCACCGATACCTGCGGAGTGATCGACGGATCTCGTCGGGTAATACAACTGAGTCCGGTAAACCTTGAAGGAGGATACGTTGCAATACAGCGCTTTGTTTTTGCACCGCCAATCCCCAAGCCGCCCACCCCATCCGGAATGGGGCAAACAGGTCAAATGTGCCGATATAGTCTCTTGCTTCCCATCCCAATCGATCCAGAGTTTCTTCGTCCAACCGTGCCATGCCGTCTACGATTGTCCGTTTGCTGCGTGCGTAGTTTCGCGCAGCAAGAATGCTCAGCGGCAAGATACCGACCGTCACAACAAACAGGAGAAAGAGTCTAAGGGTTTCCAAAATCATCCTGCACTTTTCCGGCGGTGTTTCCTGTCTTCGACAGCAACGGTTGACGGATCCACGTCGCGCAGCAGACGGTCGTCGCCCGACAGGCAGACAAAGCGCTGGCCGCGCATCCGCCCGATCAATGTCAGCCCGACCTCGCGCGCGATCTCGACGCCCCAGGCGGTGAAGCCCGAGCGGGAGGCCAAAACGGGGATTCCCATCATCGCCGTTTTGATCACCATCTCGGATGTCAGGCGACCGGTGGTATAGAGGATCTTGTCCTCCGCCGCCTCATTCTCGGACAACATCCAGCCAGCAATCTTGTCGACGGCATTATGACGGCCCACGTCTTCCATATAGACCAGCGGGCGGTTTTCACGGCACAGGACCGTGCCGTGAATCGCTCCGGCCTCAAGGTACAGCGACGGAGTGCGGTTGATCTTCGAGGCCAGATCATACAGCCACGAGGTGCGCACCTGAACCTGCGGCAGCTGTACGTCTTCTAGCCCCTCCATCATGTCGCCAAACACAGTACCCACGGCACACCCGCTGGTGCGGGTCTTTTTCTTCAGTTTGTCTTCATAAGATGTTTCGCGCGCGGTTCGGACGATCACGGTTTCAAGATCGTCGTCATATTCCACGCGCGTGATTTCGTCATCCGACAGCAGCATCCCCTGATTGCGCAGAAAGCCCAGCGCAAGATATTCGGGATAATCGCCAATCGTCATCGCCGTCACGATTTCCTGCGAGTTGAGGAAGATCGTCAGCGGGCGTTCCTCGACCACAGATATCTGGCTGATTTCACCGTTCTGGTCCACACCCTCAACCGCTCGGGTCAGGCGCATCGCACCCGGATCAGGGGCGATAAGATAGTCCGACAGATCGAATTCCGTGGCCAATTGCAACCCCTTCCCAAGACAGTTACTGCTGCATGAATTACCATAGGATTTAGCCATGGCCTCTGCCACATCCAAGTCATACTTCTGGAAAGGTTTTCGGGACGGGACGCCGTTTATCTTCGTCGCCGTGCCCTTTGGCCTTCTGTTTGGTGTTTTTGCGACCGAAGCCGGGTTGACCCTTGTCCAGACGATGGCCTTTACATCGACCGTTTTTGCAGGTGCCGCGCAATTCGCGGCGTTGCAATTGTTGCAGGACAACACCCCGACCGTGATCATCATAATCTCGGCGCTGGCCGTGAATCTGCGTATGGCGATGTATTCCGCATCACTGACACCTTACCTGGGTTCCGCGCCCATGTGGCAGCGTGCCTTTGCGGCATATCTAACCGTGGATCAATCTTATGCCTGCTCGATCGTGCGGTTCGAGAAAGAGCCCGACCTGTCAGTGCCACAACGCATGGCCTATTTCGTGGGCTCTGTCACGCCGATCACACCGCTTTGGATTCTGAGCACTTATCTGGGCGCGGTGCTGGGTGCGCAAATACCGGAAAGCTGGGCGCTGGATTTTGCCTTGCCGATCACCTTTCTGGCCATGATAGGGCCGATGATGCGGACCTTTGCACATGTGGTCGCGGCCCTTGTGGCCATCACGGTATCGTTGTTGACCGTCGTAATCCCGTTCAATCTGGGTCTGCTTATCGCCGGATGCGCTGGAATGGTTGCCGGAGCACAAGCGGAACTGATCCTCGAACGCAGAAAGACGCGACAATGACACAGCCCGCTTCCGTCACCATCTGGACCATTATCATCGGGCTTGCCATCGGCAGCTATGCGCTGCGCTTTGTCTTTATCGGTTTTGTGGGTGATCGCCCGATGCCGCCTTGGCTGCTGCGTCACCTGCGATATACAGCGGTGGCCATCCTTCCCGCATTGATCGCACCGCTGGTCGTTTGGCCCTCTGCCACCGAAGGGCAGCCTGATCTGCCCCGTATGTCGGCGGCAGCCGTTGCCCTGGCGGTCGGAGTGATCAGCAAAAACGTGATAGCGGCCATCTTTTCCGGGGCCGCCACGCTCTATGGTCTGCTTTATCTACTGAGTTGAGACAGCGTCGAGCTGGTTGAGACGCGCATTGTTTGCCGCCAAACCCTTTTGCAGATCCGCATCGTCATTTTCCCGATATTCTTCGGTCACGACGCCCGGAATCTGCGCAAACTGTTCCGACAGGTTAACCGGATAGAACGTCACATCAATCTGCTCGAACCCCGGCACCTGCTTCAACAGTTGAGAAGTCGAGTTGGTACAGAATGCGCCAGCGACCGGACCGGATTGCTTTGCCAGTTGCAAGGCGATTTCAGCCTGTTGCGGGCTCACCTGAATGGTCTGTATGCGGGCATAATGCGTCTCGCGCGCGTGCGAGCTGCGATAAGCTCGTTCGACTGCAGGGGTAATGCCGTAAAGCACATCATCCTTCACCGGAACCACATCCGCCCGGAACGAACCGGCAGGGTCAAAGATCACCCGCTCGCTGCCCGAGATCATCAGCGACGTATGCGCGCCCGATCCGGTGCGTGTGTTGATCATTGTGTACAGCGTCAGGGTCGCTGGCCCCGGATCACGGTAGGACCGGGACACGATTTCGTTCCGATCCGCCTGTGGACGGTTCGAATTGGCGCAGCCCGCCACTGTCGCTGCCAGCAAGCAGGCAATCAATATCCTGAGCAAGTCAGCCCCCGAAATGATTAGGAGGCGAAAACCGCCAGGAACAGGCACAGGAAGGCAATGGCGACCACACACCACGTGGTGGCCTTGATGAAACCGTTGAATGTCTTGGTTTGGACCGTGATGTCCATTTCGCCGTGCTTGTGTTCAGCCATGAGTCTCAGATTCCCAATTCGCGTGTTTGATCTGTTGGATAATAGAAAACAGAACGCCTGTCACCACGTCATTCGCGCGCAGGACGCTGTTACTTGAGAACCGAACAACCGGGATACCCGAACCCCCACCGCCAGGGCAGGCCGCTGCACGGCCCGCCACCGAATCGCACCGCCCCGTACATTGCATCCGCAGTGATCGCGTGCACGCTGCGAATCTGTTCAGGCGACATGTCGTACTGGTCGGCATAGTCCTCGGCATGGTTGTCTCCGTGCTGCACCACACAGGCGTGCAAGGCGTCATCCGCTGCCAGACGTGCCTCATAGCTTTCGCTGGCTGTCTCTGCACCGCCAGCATTGTGATATGCCCGGTCGTGGATGACGCAGCAGTACTCCCACGGCGGGTGCTCTTGATATAGCGCGCCAACCTGTGGGAATTGCTTTGCCACCCAGCGCCAACTGGCTGACAACCCGCCTGAACAGCCATCGGTTTCAAACGGCGTCAGTTCGGCGTCCTTGCTTTGCTCGATCAGGGCGCGGTGGCCCGGCATCTCAAATCCGCGCATCAGATCCTGTGCCCATGCCGACAGTGGCAGCAGAGACAGAAACAGCGCCATGTTAAGGACTTTCATCGCGCATTGCCTCTGTATCGACCTGCAATCCAAAGGTGGTTGCCAGCCACAGCAACAGCCGCTCGCCCGGCCCCATTTCAGCGCGGACGCGCAAAACCTCATTGGCCATGGCCGGGCGGTCGGTAATCAAACCATCCACACCCATCGAGGCCATCCTGGACATCTGCAACGGATCATTCACCGTCCAGACATAGATATCCTTACCAGCGTCCTGCACTTTGCGGATCAGCCCAGGTGTAACCATGCCTGCATTGACGGCGACAAATTCACCTTCCAGCCCCGACAGATCCCCAATGGCCGTGGCCGCCAGCACACCAGAGCGCCAGTCGGGCCGCAACTTTTCCATCTTTTGCACGGCCGGGTATTTCAGCGACATGGTGGCAACGTCGTTCTGCATCCCTAGCTCTTCGACAAGGCCGATCACCCGATTTTCCAGATCGACGTCGTGACCATAATATTTCAGCTCGATAAGAACCTTCGACTTGCCCTTGGCCGCTTCCAGAACCTCTCGCAGGGTCGGGGTCCGCTCTGCGGCGTATTCCGGTCCGAACCAGCTGCCAATGTCGATATCAGCAACATCCTGCATCGTCGCATCCCAGACCTTCAGGTTGACGCCGGCCAACTTCATGAAATCGCTGTCATGGGCCACGACAACTACATCATCCGCCGTTTCCTGAACGTCTATCTCAACCCAGTCCGCTCCATCCTCGATCGCTTTCAGGACCGAGGCCATTGTGTTTTCAGGTCGCAAGGCCGCAGCGCCCCGATGGCCGATGACCTCGGCTTGATCCGGCGCCTGCACGCGTTCCAGCAAGCTTTGCCCAAGCCAGAAGCCCACGCCCAATGCGGCCAAGGCCGTCGCGACAGTGACAAGAACCGGCACGCGAATCCTTCGGGGTTCGGGATGGGGAACGTCCTTGGTCTCAGCTTCAAAGAAGCCGTCCAGCAAGACCGCCAATGCGCCCAGCGCCGTCGCCGCCAGAACCAACCCCGCCAGGGACCAAAGCCCCGCAATGATCAGGCTGAGGATCAACGCCAGTCTGAGGCTGCCGCCTTCCTGCAAGGGCACAACTGCAAACAACAGACTGGCCACCGCCGCAATCAAAGCTGCAATGACAAGCCGCAGTCCCAGCCAAAGGGCAAGCTCGATCTTCAAACGCCCGCGCTTGCCTTCCATCTTTTGTTCGCTTTTCGCAAATGCTCCGCGTGGTGAGGCCCCCTCGAACAGGACCAGATGCAACGCCAGCGCCCATCCCGACAGACGGCGGATCAACACCCATGCCAACGCAAGAACGACAAGCCCGATCAGTACCACGGCCACCTGAAAGGCCGGAGGGTGGAATGTCAGGTAATAGTTGATGTCATATTCCGTCAGCGTCCACCATGCGATCAACCCCGCGACGGCCACAAACGGCAGGGCAAGCAGCAGGACGCGCAGGATGAACCGAACGGCAAATCCGAACAGCGCCGGAAAGCGGGACAGGTTCAGTGCCAGTGCCGCACTGCCTGCGCGCCAAGGGTCATTTTCTCCCATACGCAAGGACCCGGCCATGACCGCGAACACAATAACCTCAGCCAGCAAAAACAGACTGAGCACCGCAACACCCGCAATGAACCCTGCCGGAGACAGCAGGAACATCGCAATGTCCTGATCGGTCAGAGCGGTCTGATTTGACAGAGAGACCGCCAGATTGACAGCCACAGCCACACCCGGCGCGATCAGCGCCACCAACAGCAAGCGCACAGCGATATAGATTGGAACAAAGACCCGGCGCCGTTCCCAGGCACCTGCATAGGCATGTGTTACTGCTTGAAAAAACCTTGTCACGTGGGCGCCTCCGGACCGATGCAGTCATTCAAAGGCGCGCAAGCGTGAATTGCAAGTCAGCTGTCTTCCAGATCCGCTGCCAGACGGAAACCGATGCGGTTGGCGGGTTTGTCCTCGACCGATTTGGGCAGGGCGCGCAGCATCACGTTCAACTGGCTGACATGCTGCACCAATTGCGTGCGGGCCCCGGTTCCGTCGGACCCGTAAAAGGTGATCATGTCGGGGTCGAAATACCCCATCCCTTCGATCCGCATGACGCCGGCATCGCCCCCGGTAAAGCCCATGGCGACTTCGTGATCGCCGTCCAGCGTCTTTTCAAAGTTCTGGATATACATGATCAGACGCTCGTAAGCCCATTGCGCCGGGCTTTTGTTGGCAACAGGCTTCTTCAACCCCTCGGGCAGGTCCTTGGCCCCGGATTCGGCATTGGGATCCGCGTGCACCTCGTGACACCGCGGCAAAGCGGCGGCTTCGGCGGCCTCGGCCGAGGTTTCGATCTGGTCCTGCATTCTTCTACCCTTTGCGCTGATACAGCCATGCCCCGTCAGCGCGTTGCGTCCGAGTTACTGCACCAATGTGGTAGAGATGATTCACATGCGCAACCGCCTCAACCAGCGCAAGCCCATATTCGCCTTCGCGGATCGTACGTTTGAACAGGGGCAGAAAACAGTCTGCGGCCGCTCTGGGTTGATCCAGATGCTTCAACAGGCGGTCCAACGCGCCGTGATGGTTGTCGATCAGTTGTTTCATCCTCAGCGGCAGGCCCGAAAACGGCAGCTTGTGCCCGCCCAGAACCAGATGATCCGGTCGGGCAAGCGTCTGCAACCGCTCGCAGGCTTCCAGCCACGCTGAAACCGGATCGGCCATCGGTTCCGTGGCATAGACGCCCAGATTGGGACTGATCGAGCTGAGGATCTGATCACCGCTCAACACCAGATTGTCGTCACGGCTCCAGAAGGTGGCGTGTTCCGGCGCGTGGCCATTGCCCATATGCACGTCCCAGTCGCGCCCTCCCATTCGGATCACGTCGCCCTGCTTGATCCGGGCAAAGCCCAACGGCATGGGGTAAACCGTGTCGGCAAAGTTGAACGGACGATCCTTCATTCGCGCATTCAGAACCTCGGGTGCCATACCGGCGCTGCGATAGAAATCAAGCGTTTCCTGCGGCCATGTCTCTTGCACATCCAGCGTCAGCATCCGCGCGAACAGCCATGAGGTGCGGCTTGTGACCAGCTCAGCCCCGTGTTCCGACTGAAACCACCCGGCATTGCCGACATGGTCTGGATGATGATGCGTCACCACAACACGGGTGATCGGTTTGCCTTTCAAAGGCCCGCCCATCAGGGTTTCCCAGATACGCCGCGTCTTGTTTGACGACAGCCCGGTGTCAATCACCGTCCAACCTTCGCCATCGTCCAGCGCGTAGATATTGACGTGATCCAGCGCCATCGGAAGAGGCAGGCGCATCCACAGGACGCCCTCGGCAACTTCGACGGCTTCGCCCGGCGCGGGCGGTTCAGCCCACGGATATCTGATCCCCGATACGCGATCCCCGTCCATCACGCCGCCAACTCATCCGGGGTGAGCGAAAAGAGGTCACCCGCACCGCTTTGCACCCGCGCCAGAAGCCCGGAATGCTCGGGCAACAAGGCGTTGATGTAGTAGCGCGCCAGTTTGGCCCGTGGTCCTTCCGGGTCAGCCAGAGCCGCGGACAGGTGATAATGCCCGCCAAGAACCCGGGCAAACGCCTGAAGATAGGACGTTGCGCCTGCAAATCGGTCGTTCATGTCGTCCTGTGCCACCAACCATTCGGTTGCCTCGCGCAGGGTTTCTGTTGCTTCCCACACTGGACCGGCCAGATCGGGCATCGTCGCGCGCGCGCGCTCGGCCTGTTCTTCGATCTCGTCCAGAAGGTTCGACGCCGCCTCGCCCCCGTCCATCATTTTGCGTGCAACAAGGTCCATGGCCTGAATGCCGTCGGTTCCCTCGTAAATCGCGGTCACGCGAACATCGCGGGAATATTGCGCCGCGCCTGTTTCTTCGACAAAGCCCATTCCGCCATGCACCTGTACGCCGGTTTCGGCCACGCGTATCCCGGTCCGGGCCCCAAAGTTCTTGCCGATTGGCGTCAACAACGCAGCCCGCGCGGCCCAATCGGCGTCGCCTGTGGCTTTCGCCATATCAATCGCCGTTGCGTTGGCCAGAAGAATCGCCCGAGCTGCAAAGATATCGGCGCGCATATCCATGATCATGCGACGCACATCCGCATGATCGATGATCGTACCCGAAGGCGTCCTGCCCTGCTTGCGTTCCAGCGCATAGGCCAAAGCGTGCTGATAGGCGCCTTCCGCAACGCCCACACCCTGGCCACCCACGCCCAGGCGGGCGTTGTTCATCATGGTAAACATGGCCGCCATACCACCATGTTCCTTACCGACAAGCCATCCTTTGGCGCCCTCATATTGCATCACGCAGGTGGGTGAGCCGTGCAGACCCATCTTGTGTTCGACAGATACAACCTTCAGGTCGTTGGCCACGCCGGGATTGCCATCCGCATCGGGGATGTATTTCGGCACCAGAAACAAGGAAATGCCCTTGGTGCCTGGCACACCGTCCGGCAGACGGGCCAGAACCAGATGGCAGACATTTTCAGCAAAGTCGTTGTCGCCCCAGGAGATGAAGATCTTCTGCCCGGTCACCGAGTATGTGCCATCACCATTTGGCTCAGCCTTCGAGGTCAGCGCACCCACATCCGATCCGGCCTGAGCTTCGGTCAGGTTCATGGTAGCAGACCATTCACCCGAAATCATTTTGGGCAGATACAGTGACTTCAATTCGTCGCTGGCGTGGTGTTCCAACGCCTCGATCTGGCCCTGCGCCATCAGCGGAGCAAGTTGCAGCGACAGGCAAGCGGCGCTCATCATCTCGTTCACGGCAGTGGTGACAGCCATCGGCAGGCCCATTCCGCCAAATTGGGGATCAGCGCTGATCCCGATCCACCCGCCTTCGGCAATCGCCTTCCAGCCATCGGCATAACCCGGAGAGCTGCGGAGCACGCCATTCTCAAGCCGCGCCGGTTCCAGATCACCGGCACGCTGCAACGGGGCCAGAACCTCTTCGCTCATCTTGGCGGCTTCGGTCAGGATGGCCGTGACGACATCGGCGCTGGCATCTGCAAAAGTCTCGGTGGCGGCGACCTGGTCGAACCCGACGACATGGTGCAGCAGAAATTGATAATCTGAGATTGGGGCGCGATATGGCATGATTTCTCTCGGGGTCTAACGGATCAGAATACATCGGCGGGCTTGGAATCAAATGCAAGCGCCGGTAAGCGTGTGGGCCTGAACCGATTACGTACCTTACCTCAAGTTCCAGGCAACCAAAACGCGGCGTCATCAGATATGATCTCATCCGGCACACAGGAATTGACGGCAGATCCCGGCGGCATCGCGCAGGCTGCCGATTTTTTGCGCCAGGGTCTTCTGGTCGCTTTTCCGACCGAAACGGTCTATGGCCTTGGCGGCGACGCCCGCAACGGACAGGCCGTCGCATCGATTTACGAGGCCAAGGGACGGCCCAGCTTCAACCCGCTGATCGCCCATGTCGCCTCGGTCGAAGCGGCCCAGCGCTTTGTGCAATGGTCGGATCTGGCCGAGCAACTCGCACAGGCCTTCTGGCCTGGTCCTCTGACCCTGGTTTTGCCGTTGCGCGAAGGGCACGGGGTTTCCTCGCTGGTGACCGCCGGGCTGGACACTCTGGCCGTGCGGGTACCTGCGCATCCGACGGCGCGTGCGCTGCTGGCCGACTTTGACGGACCGGTCGCGGCCCCTTCGGCTAATCCCTCGGGTCAGATCAGCCCCACGACGGCGGCTCATGTGTGGTCCGGTCTTGGCGGAAGGATCGCGGCTGTTCTGGACGACGGTCCCTGTGCGGTGGGGCTGGAATCCACCATTGTCGGTCTGGCCGGAGAGCCCACATTGCTGCGTCCGGGCGGCGTTGCGTTGGACCGGATCGAAAGCGTGCTGAACCTGCACCTGCACCTGCACCAATCCGGCGATCTGCTGACCGCTCCGGGGCAGTTGCAGTCGCATTATGCGCCCGACGCCCCGGTCCGCCTGAACGCCACTGCGCGTCACGGGGATGAGGTTCTGCTGGGCTTTGGAGCGGTGGATTGCGACCTGAACCTGTCTGTCCAAGGACGTCTGACCGAGGCGGCCGCGAACCTCTTTGCAGCCCTTCACAGGTTGAACGAGACCGGTCGACCCATTGCCGTATCTCCGATCCCGAACACCGGATTGGGGGCCGCAATCAACGACAGGCTGCGCCGCGCCGCCGCACCACGCAACAGCTGATCAGGCCCGGCCTGCGCTGGCGGACAACGTCAGAGGGTCCACCCCGAGCGTCGCCAAGGCAGCTTCCCATTTTTCGTCATCAGGCACGTCGAAGACAAGTTTCGTCGTCGCTTCGGTGGTCAGCCAGCCGTTCATCGCGATTTCGTCCTCAAGCTGACCCGGGCCCCAGCCGGAATAGCCCAGCGTCAGCATCGAATTCAGTGGTCCGCTGCCAGAGGCCAGATCTTCAAGCACATCCAGTGTCGCCGTCATGCTGAAATCCGCGGAAATATGCATCGAATGCAGATTGGCCTCATAATCGGCGCTGTGCAGGACAAATCCGCGCGACATCTCGACCGGGCCACCGAAATGCACAAGGCGCTCTCCGATCACCGGGATACGGCAGGCGATGTTCAGTTGCCCCAGCAACGTCTTGATTCGCAGATCCGAAGGCTTGTTCACGATCAATCCCATGGCGCCATCGTCGCCATGGCTGCACATATACACCACCGAATGGTCGAATCGCGGATCGCCCATTCCGGGCATCGCAATCAACAGTTTTCCGGTCAGGTCCATGGGCCGTCATCTCTTTGTCAGTTCACGTCAACAATGGCCCTGCCGCACCCCAGTTTGCAAGAGACCAACCCGTATTTCGACAGATTTCAGCGCGGTGACCGGATCGTGACTTGGAATCCGCGCCATCGACGCGCATTTATGGGGTATGAAGATGCCGATCAAACCCACCGCCGTCGCCGCGCTCGCGTGTCTGAGCCTGTCCGTTCCAGTTGCCGCGCAGGACTTGGACAACGTGGTTCGGCTGGATGTTCTGGATGGTGGACGGACGACCAACGGCACCTACATGACCGCGCTGAAACTGACGCTCAAGGATGGCTGGAAGACCTACTGGCGCGCGCCAGGAGATTCCGGCATCCCGCCCGAGTTCGACTGGAAGCGATCCAGCAATGTCGGCCAGGTGGAAATCATCTGGCCCTCGCCCGAAGTCTTTGACCAGAATGGCCTGCAATCGATTGGCTATGAAAATCAGCTGGTCCTGCCCATCAAGGTCACTCCGCGCAACCCGGCAAAACCGGTCCGTCTGAAAGGTAAGATGGATCTGGGGGTCTGCAAAGACGTTTGCATCCCGGAACGCCTGGATTTCGACCACACGCTGGACGCCGAAGCTGATCGCAACCCGGCGATTGCCGCAGCGATGGCGCAAAGGCCCTATTCTGCACGCGAAGCTCGTGTCACCAAGACCACCTGCAATCTGACGCCCACGAAAGATGGGATGCGGATCGAGGCGCGGATGACGATGCCGTCCGCGGGTGGCCGAGAAGTCGCCGTGATCGAACCTGGCAATCCTTCGCTTTGGGCCTCGCAACCCGTATCTCAGAGGCAGGGGGATACATTGGTGGCCGAAGCGGAAATCATACACGCATCAGGTGCACCTTTTGCGCTGGACCGGTCCGAGATCCGGATCACTGTTCTGGGGTCCGACCACGCGGTGGATATTCTGGGCTGTAGCGCGGGCTGAATGCATGAGCCAATCCCCCAAGATCGGTGCATTGGCGGTTGTTCTGCATCAGGACAAGGTACTTCTGGTTCAGCGCAGCAAACAGCCGGACAAGGGCCTGTGGGGGTTCCCCGGCGGCCACGTAGAGTGGGGTGAAACCGTTCTGCAGGCGGCGCAGCGCGAGTTGCGGGAAGAAACCTCGGTGATTGCGGAACCGTCTCATTACCTGAGAAATCTGGATCTGCTGCGTCACGACAAGGCGGGGCAGGTTTTGTCCCATTACCTGTTGGTCGGTGTTGCCTGCCGCTATCGCTCCGGCAAACCACAGGCTGGTGACGACGCGCTGGATGCCCGCTGGTTCGCTATCGAGCAGATACGCCGGGGCGACCTGCCGATGAGCGCGCGGGTCATCGACCTTTTGGAACACGCGATCCGCGCGGATCAGGCATCGGCCGATCTTGTCAGCCGCCCATAAAGCAAACCTGACAGGACCACGCTCAGGACCACGATCAGAATTGCCCCGGCCAGGAATGCACCCAACCCCATTCGCAGCACCGCAATGCCATCTCCACCCGCATAGAGGCCTTGCAGCACGCCAAGCGGCGCGCCTGTAACCGCGGGCCAAATCATCGTCAGGCCGAACCAAACAGCCAATGCGGCCCCGGTTGCCGCCAGCGCCCCGCGAACAACCCGGTCCGGTGCCCGCGCGGCACGGCGCATGGCTGTCATAGGACGCGCCACGTCATTGAGGATCGCCAACAGGGCAGGCACCAGGATCAGAACCAGCAACATCCCGAACCCAAGCCCGTAAACCAGCGTGATCACGGTCGGCTTGAGGAATTGCGCTTGTTGCGAGCCTTCGTAAAGCAACGGTGCAAGTCCAAGAACCGTGGTCAAAGTGGTCAACATCACGGGACGCAACCTGTCCGCTGCACCTTCGACAATGGACGGAACCAGACCACGGTCTCTTTGATACGCATCTATCGTCGTCACCAGAACGATCGAGTCGTTGATGATGATCCCCGTCATGCCCAGCAACCCGACCACCGTGAACATGCTGAGCGGCACATCCCAGATGTAGTGGCCCCAGATCGCACCAACGAGGCCAAAAGGTATGATTGCCATGACCACCACAGGCCGTGTCCAGCTGGCGAACACCCAGGCCAGAACAAGGTAGATACCTGTCAGGCACAGGATCAAACCGGTGCGGGCTTCGGCAAGGAATTCATTTTCCTGTTCGCTCAGGCCCGACATGCGCCATTCCACCTGTCGTTCCGCCGCTATGTTGGGCAGGATCTCATCCTGCATCGCCCGTTCGATTTCAGCCGCGCGCGCCGGATCGTCCTCGGAGATATCGCCGTTGACTGAAACAACTCGCACGCCGTTTTCCCGCCGAACCGTCGAGAAACCGGACTTACGCTCAACAGAGACAATGTCCGCCAAAGGCACATAGACACCTTCCGGTGAGCGCATGAGCGTGCGCTCCAGGAAATCAGCCGTCAGTTCACCTTCGGGCAGTTCCACACGAATCGCGGTACTGCGTGGTCCATCAGGGAAGGTTGCAGCCTCGATCCCGTTCAGGCGGTTGCGCAAGGCACGCCCCAGTGTTTCTATCCGAAAGCCCAGCGCCTGCCCCTGTTCGGTTAGGTCCAGAATGAACTCTTCCTTGTCATAGGCCAGATTATCCTCAAGCGCCGAAACTTCGGGAAATTTCGACAGCGCGGCCCTCAGATCCTCTGATGCCCCCTTCAGAACGTTTACGTCCGAGCCAAAGAACTGCACGTCGATGGCATCTCCACCGGGACCGGATCGCCACCCCCGGAACGTAAGCACTTCGACGTTCGGGTGACGCGGCACGAAGTCCTGCAACTCGCCTACAAACTCGAAACTGGAATAGGGTCGCAAGTCGGCATCAATCAATTCGATTGATATGCCACCCAAAACACTTCCATCTTTGCCATCTGCCGCCGCGAGCCCGCGGCCGGCAGTGCCGCCGACTTCTGCCAGAACAAACTCGATCGGATTCTGACCATAGCGTTCTTCATAGATCTGGCCCAGTTCATTGGTCGCCTGCTGTAACATATGCATCATTTCAAGCGTATCGGACCGGGTCGACCCCTCGCGCATGATAAAGCCACCACTGACTGAACTGCGTTCAGGCGCATTGAAAAATCGCCAATTCACATCCCCTCGGATGAACAGGGCAACCTGGCTTGCCAATATGGCGATCATTAGCGCCACAACAACGTAGCGCGCCCAAATCACCCAGCCGATCAGCGGGCGGAAAAGATGGTCTCGCACCCAACGAAAACCTCGATTGACGACGCGATTTGGCAGATCGTACCAGTGCTCCTTTGTTGAATGGGCAATCGCGTGCGCCATGTGATTGGGCAGGATCAGAAAACACTCGATCAGCGACGCAATCAGAACCGCGATCACTGTGAAGGGAATATCACGGATCAGCTCTCCGAAGCGTCCGCCGACCAGTGTCAAACCAAAAAACGCAATCACCGTCGTTACGGTAGCAGCCAGTACCGGCATCGCCATACGTCGGGCCGCGCGTTCAGCAGCCACCACCGGCACTTCGCCCAGTCGGCGGGCGCGGAAATCGGCATGTTCTCCCACGACAATGGCGTCATCCACCACGATCCCCAAGGTGATGATCAGGCCGAACAGCGAGACCATGTTCAGCGACAAGCCGCCCAGATACATGAATGCAATGGCCGCCGACATGGCTACCGGAATCCCAGCAGCGACCCAAAAGGCGATGCGTGCGTTCAGAAACAGAAACAACAAGCAGACGACAAGACCAAGGCCCATCAACCCGTTGTCGACAAGGATGTTCAACCGATCTGTAATGGCCTGAGCCCGGGTGCGGATCAGTTCGATCTTCACGCCTTCAGGAACGCTGGCTTGCATATTGCGCGCAACGTCCTCGACAGTGTGTTGAATTTCTATGGCATCACCCAGGTTCGATCGGTCGACCCGGATCGACATGGCCGGGTGGTCTCCGACATAATAGCTGTGGTCGCGTGTGACCCCCTCAACCACGATGCGGGCGATATCGCCAACCCGCAGCTTCGATCCGTCCGCATTTGTTCGCAGCGCAATTTCTTCGATCTGATCGGGCCTGCGCTTTTCCGTTCCAGCGCGAACCCGCGCACCCGCGCCTTCCACCTGGCCTGCGGGGTCCGTGTTGACCTCGGCCCCAATGGCCGAGGCGATATCCGCCATCGTGATGTCATTGGCAATCAGTTGCGCCGTTGGAACCTCGACAATGATCTGCGGTGCCGCGAGACCGCGTATACTTGTGCGCGTGACCCCGGCAGCGAACAGGCGATTGATCAGTTCATCGGTCAGTTTTGCCAGTTGTGCAGGATCGGTTGGTCCGCTGATGATAAGATCCGTCACCCGATCTCGCCATACACCACGCTGGATTTTGGGTTCGTCGGCACCTTCGGGCAGGTCCGTAACTCCATCTATCGCGGTTCTGACATCTTCAACCGCGCGTGACACGTCCCAATTGGGTTCGAATTCCAGCCGAATACGGGTCCAGGTCGGGTAAGAGCTGGCCTCGGTGCTGGTCACACCTTCGACAGCCTGCAACGCGGGTTCCAGCAGCTGGACAATCCCAGCGTCCATGTCTTCCGGCCCGCCATCATCCCATGTGACGGTGACATCCACACGTTCCAGAACAACATCCGGAAAGAACTGCGCCCGCATGTTCGGGATAGCCGCTGCACCCAGAACCAGCATCACCAGCAGCAGCAAATTGGCGACCGTCCGGTGCCGTGTGAAATAGCTGAGAAGGCCACCCGCTGCGCCAGGTATCTCGCGCATCATGACGCTCAGCCCCCGGCCTTGGTTTCAATGCGCCGCACCAGAGATGAAGGGACGCGCGCTTCCCGCAACTGACCGAGAACCTGAGTTTTTTCATCCTGAGGCATGGATTCGTTGGCCTCGACCCGGGCCACGAGTTCAGCGCGTTTCGCATCTGAAAGTTCGACCATGCCCGGGTCTGCCCCGGCCTCAAGCCGCAAGGGCCGCACCCGCACGCCAGATCCAAGCAACGGCGTGCGTCCGATCACAACCTCGCGCCCTTCCAACCCGTCGCCCCGCAGCAAAACCTCGTCACCCTGTCTGCGGACAAGCTGCACCGGCAAACTTTCCAGACGGTCATCCGCACCCAGCACCAGAACCGTTCCCGATGCATCCAATGCCGAAGACGGCAAGCGGAACACATTGGCAAGCGGTTGTTCCTGAACCGAGACGGTGACGAAATCTTCGGGCTTGAAACCGGATGCCTCTTGCAGACGCGCATAGATCAGTCGTCCGGTCTGACCCTCGCCCGCAGAACCGCTGTCGCGGCTGATATGACCAGTCGCGGTCAGATCGGTGCCCGTCACCTCAAGAGAAACCGTGACCGGTGCGTTGATCAGCCTGTCATTCTCGTCCAACAGACGTACATATTGTGCCGTCGACACCCGGAACGCCACTTCAAGAGCGTTTGGATCAACCAATTCAGCCAGTTTTTCATTCGCCGACACCAACCGCCCTTCCACAAGCGTAACATCGGTCAGGGTACCGCTGAAACCGGCCCGAATGGTCATATCGTCAAGATCGCGTTCCGCCGCCTCCAAGGCGATCACCGCGCGCGCCAACAACGTCGTTGCCTGATCGACGCGGGATTCAGCCTGTGCAAGCGCGATACGACGCGCCAGCACGGCCTGTTGTGCCGAAGCAGCCGCCAGTTCCGCCTCTTCCACGCTGGCGGCGGCGCCTACCCCTCGAGCCTCCAGATCGCGTTGCCGTTGCAGCGCCCGTTCCCGCAGTTCGGCTTGCGCCTCGGCCGATTTCAATTCGTCCTGCGCCAGCAGCAAAGACCGTTCGGCATCACGTTCTTCGAATTGTGCGTCCAATAGATCGGACTTGGCCCGATCCAGCGCGGATTGGGCATCCGCCGGATCCAGTTCAACCAGAACTTCCCCGGCAGTCACCGTTCCGCCATCCACAAAATCCTCTGCCAAGGCGACAACGCGGCCACCCAGTGCCGCGCGCAATTCAAGTCTGCGCCGGCTCTGGACCTCTCCGAATGCTTCGAGATATGGGATTACGGTTTCCGCTTCGGCCTGACGTACGGCAACCGCAAAGACCCGTTCGCGGGCGGCGGGCGCCTGGTCCTCACGCGTCAGGACGTCCTGAACGGCACCCATGATGATCTGCGCGGCAATAAACAGCAGAGCAAGCGTCAGGAACGCCAGAAAGATACCGACAAGACTCTGCCGTAGAAATCGCATCAAACAGTTACCCCGGTTGCACCAAGCTGCCGTCCACAACATGTAGCCGGATTACGAATTATGCCAAGCCACAAAGCGGTTATACGGAATTGAACGTACGACCAGTCTACTTCCGTCGCAGATGTTCGTCCAATCTGGGCATTATTTCCACAAAATTGCAGGGGCGATGTCGGTAATCGAACTGTTTTTCCAAAATCCCATCCCACGCATCCTTGCAGGCCCCCGGGCTGCCGGGCAATGCAAAAAGATATGTTCCCCCCGCAACCCCCCCGGTTGCACGGGACTGCACCGCCGAAGTGCCGATTTTCTCCATCGAAATGATGGTGAAGACAGTAGCGAATGCGTCGATCTCTTTTTCGTACACGTCCCGATGCGCCTCGACCGTCACGTCCCGCCCCGTCAGACCCGTTCCACCGGTCGAGATCACGACATCGATCTGTTCATCAGCCACCCATGCCCGCAACTGATCGGCGATCTGGTCGCGCTCATCCCGGATGATCTGGCGATCCGCAACAACATGGCCCGCTTTTTCGATCCGGTCCACTAATGTCTGCCCCGAGCGATCTTCGTCCATCGATCGGGTGTCCGAAACGGTCAGAACGGCAATTCTGACGGGGATGAACTCCTTGGTTTCGTCAATGCGTGACATCTTGCGTCAGGCCCTTTCCATCATGACAAGCCGGATCGCGAGGGCGGAATATATACCCCCTGTGACCCAACCAATAATACGCGAGGCGCGCGGGTTGCCGATCAGCACCTTGCCTGCCCCGCCGGCAAAAATTCCGACCAGCCCGTTCACCAAGAACCCGCCAAACGCGATGATCAGTCCAAAGATCAGGAACTGCACCAGAACCGATCCCGCAGTCGGGTCGACGAATTGCGGTATGAACGCCAGCACGAACAGAATGACCTTGGGATTGGTCAGGTTGACCAACAACCCATCCCGAAAGGCCATGCGCGTCGACCGCATAGGCGCATCCCCTGTCGAAGCGCCGTTCCGGACCGCTCCCCAAGCCAGATACATCAGGTAAGCGGCACCCATCCAGCGGATCACTTCGAAAAGCCAGGGCAGCGCCGACACCGCAGCGCCCAGCCCAAGCCCTGCCAGCAGCACGTGAATCATCGAACCCACGGACACGCCGGCGCTTGCCGATACCGAAGGCCACGCCCCGGATCGCAGCCCTTGGCCAAAGCAGAACATCATATCAGCACCGGGCGTCAGGTTCAGTGCCAGTGCCGCTGGAACAAAGACCAGCAAAGTCTGGAATTCGATCACGCATCCACCTCAAACCAACTTGGCATCGGGCCCAGATTGGCCAAATGCGTTCGCCCCAAGGACCCGCGATAGCCCCAGCTTTCATGCACATGACCGAAGAACGCAAATCCCGGCTGAAGGCGTTCCACCGCATCCCGTATGGCAGTCGATCCGACCGAAAGGCCTTGCGATGTCTGATCCCCATACCCTTTGGGCGGAGAATGAACGATCAGGACATCAGCCGTTTCACACCGGTCGAGCATCTCGGTCGCCTCACCTTCCGTCAGGTCACAGGACCAGTCTCCGAACGGAGTAGGTGGTACGCCGTAGCCAAGACCAAACAAGCGCAAGCCGTCTATGGTCATGCCAGACCCATGCAGGACATGAACACCGTCCGGGGCCGCATTGCCCAGCTCTTCTGCACTTTCCGCGTTTCCCGGGATCAGGACCAGCGGGGCCGAAATGCCGGACAGCATCTGCATCGCCTCGTCCAGCCCCTGACGCGAATTGCAATAATCACCGGCACCGATGACAAGATCAGCCTCGGCGCTGGCGGCAACAAGATCGGCTGCCCGGTTGCGCGCCATGTGCAGATCAGAGAACGCCAGAACCTTCATGTTGCACCTCGCAGCCACGCTTTCAGTTCCAGCAGATCCGCCCAGGCCTGCCGTTTCGTCTGCGGTTGCCGCAGCAGGTAAGCCGGGTGGAACATCGGGATCACCGGCAGATCCATTGCCTGATCCCATTTGCCGCGCAGGCGGGTGATGCCGCGTTTGCCCAGCACCGCCTGACAGCTGATATTCCCCATCACAACCAGAACCTCGGGTCTGGCCAGGGCCACGTGGCGTTCCAGAAACGGCTTCATCATCCCGATCTCTTCGGGTTTGGGATCGCGGTTCTGCGGGGGCCGCCATGGCAGCACGTTGGTGATATAGACGTTCTCGCGACGATCCAGATCAATTGCCGCCAGCATCCGGTCCAGCAACTGACCCGCACGACCGACAAAGGGTTTGCCCTCGCGGTCCTCATCGCGACCCGGCGCCTCGCCAATGATCATCAAGCGCGCGCCGGGGGTCCCGTCGGCAAAGACCAACTGCCGCGCACCGCGCTTGAGCTCGCAATGCTCGAACGCGTCCATCGCTGCGCGCAGCTGATCCAGCGATCCTGCGCCCCGTGCTGCGGATCCTGCGATTGCTACCGGGTCCACATCCCTGGGCTTTGCCGGGGCGGCAGCGGGCGTTTCCGGTTTCCTGGGTTTGGCCGAGGTGTCGGGCAACGCGTACCGGTCAACCGGCACATCACCGATTGCCTCGGTCGCGCCCAGTTCGATCTGCCATTCCAGCAGCGCCCGCGCAGAATAATAGTCCAAGCCCGATTCCATAGGGATAACTTACCCGCCTGAGGGCTGAGGGAAAGCGAATAGGGCTTGATCGGTCGCTCTGTCGCGCCGACCATCGGCATGCGATGCTCAGATTTCTGCGATTCCTCATCATTGGATTAGTGCTGGTTGTCACCGATGATCCGGCATGGGCCACGTTTCATGACAAACACGGGCAGTGCCGTGCGGGTCAGTTCAAATGTGGCAGCACATGTTGTTCAGGCGGGCAAAGATGCAGTTTTGATGGCCATTGCATTCCACTGGGCGGCACCTATTGCGGCGGCGGGCGCAGTTGCGGTCCGTTCGAACGCTGCGTTGCCGGTGGACTCAGATGCGCGCCCGCAGGCCTGAACAAATGCGCATCACGGCTGGATTGTCCGGGCGACAGTTTCTGCAATGGCCGTGGCGAGTGTGAACGAAGCGCACCCGAACTGGATACGACACCACCGGCCACATGTGCTGATGGCAGAACCTGCGCGCGCGGTTCGGCCTGCCTGCCCGGCGGGGGCTGCTCTCGTCCAGGGTGGTTCCTGTGCGAGGAAACCGGATCACAATGCCGCCCCGGTTTCAAATGCTCGGCGCATCAAGGCTGCGTACCGATCAAGGCCATCGACTGTGGTTATGGCAAGTGGTGCAAGCCGGGCGAGCAATGCCTGCCCGAAGGCGGCTGCGAAAAACTGCCTGAGGGTACGGAACCTTAGGTTGCCTTGCGCCGCCCGGCTTCCTATAAGCGGCGCGATTGTCAGACAGGAGCCCGCCCATGCGTTTCGCCCATCGTCACCTACTTGGCATCGAGCATCTGTCGCAATCCGATATCACCGACATTCTGGATCTGGCCGAGACCTATGTCGACATGAACCGCCAGTCGACCAAGCATTCGGACGTTCTGTCGGGGCTGACCCAGATCAACATGTTCTTTGAAAACTCGACCCGCACACAGGCCAGTTTCGAACTGGCGGGCAAGCGTCTGGGCGCGGATGTGATGAACATGGCGATGCAGGCCAGTTCGATCAAAAAAGGCGAGACCCTGATCGACACCGCGATGACGCTGAACGCGATGCACCCGGATCTTCTGGTGGTTCGGCACCCGCATTCCGGCGCAGTCGATCTGCTGGCGCAAAAGGTCAATTGCGCCGTTCTGAACGCCGGCGACGGCAAACATGAACACCCCACGCAAGCCCTGCTGGACGCCCTGACCATCCGTCGCGCCAAGGGCCGCCTGCACCGGCTGAACATTGCCATTTGCGGCGATGTCGCCCATTCCCGCGTCGCCCGATCGAACCTGATCCTGCTGGGCAAGATGGAAAACCGCATCCGCCTGATTGGCCCGCCGACGCTGGTGCCCGCGCAATTCGCCGAGTTCGGGGCCGAGATCTATGACGACATGAACGAGGGCCTCAAGGACGTTGACGTCGTCATGATGCTGCGCCTTCAGAAAGAGCGGATGGATGGCGGGTTCATCCCCTCGGAACGCGAATATTACCACCGCTACGGGCTGGACGCCGCAAAGCTGGCGCAGGCCAAGCCGGACGCGATCGTGATGCATCCCGGCCCGATGAACCGCGGGGTCGAGATCGACGGCACGTTGGCGGACGACATCAACCGATCCGTCATTCAGGAACAGGTGGAAATGGGTGTCGCCGTCCGCATGGCCGCGATGGATTTGCTGGCCCGCAACCTGCGCGAGGCCGCATGAGCGATCTGACCGTCGCCCCCCATGAACGCGGCGTTTTGCGCCTGTTCACGCTGGACATGCGCCCGGAAGAGGCGAAATTCCTGCGCGAACCGTGTGCCGCCGATCAGGTGCTTGGGGTCGACGGGCTGGACCCCAGCCATATCGATATTTTCCCGGTCTCCGACCTCGAAGAGCTCGGCCTGTACGGCTACATGACCGAGGGCTGCGGCGTGTCTGCGGACCAGCTGGACCGGAACGCTCTGGCCTCTGTCGACGGTTGGGTCATGGTCCTTCGCAGCGCGGCTTTCAACGGACACCCGGCGACGCTGAACCCCGATCCGCGACTGCGCCTGATCGGCCTGTTCACGGAAGAGGCCACGAACTGGACCGGGGGGATCATCGAAACCGAAAGCGCCAAACCCTTTTCCGCCCCGCAAACCGTCACAGCGGGTGACACCCCCCGCCGCGTCGGATCTGCCATTCTGGCACTGGTCGCGCTTGTGGTCATCGGAGGCATCTTATGGCTGATCCTGTGATCTTCGCCCCGGACAAAGGGGCCTATATCCGCACAAATGCATGGCTGGCTGCTGTGGCCATGGCCGGTGCAATGGCCGTGCTGTGGCTGATCGGCAATCCTTACGTCTGGACCGGAGCCCCAGCTGGCCTGGCCGCCATCGGCTTTCGCGCGTGGTATCTGGCCTCGGAAGAACTGGTCTCGAATTGGCAATTGTCAGACACCGCGCTGACCGGTCCCGGTGGACGCAGCGTGCCGCTGAACCAGATCACCGCCGTGAATGTCATGGGCAGCTTCGTCCAGGTCGTCACCAAAAGCGGCGACAAGCATCTGATCAAATACCAGTCGGACCCGGCCGCCACCAAAGCCGCGATTGAAAGGGCGATGGGATGAGCGACGAATGGTGGCGCGAGAATATACCAGAGGGCGAGCAGGTTCTATGGTTCGGGCGGCCGCATAACGGTTTCTTCCCACCTCATCTGGGTTGGTCCTACAGAATTCTGATCGGCTCTTTCGGTCTGGCGTGGTTCGCCAGCCCTTGGTTTGCCGACACCGTGCGAGATTTTTGGAAGCTGATCAGTTGCACGGGCGTGTTGGCATTTGTGATGTGGGCGGACCGCTTTGTTCGCTCGCAAAGAGTCTACGTTGTGACCTCGCAGAACGCTTGGGAAATCAACAAGGAGCTGAAAACCAAGAAACTGGAAATCAACCGGTTCCTGAATTTCCGCACTGTGCCCTCAGCGGTGGTTTTTAACCGCCACCCCTTTTTCAGATTCGACCATCTGCCCGACCCGGATGCCGCGTTGGCTGCGCTGACCCAAGCCCGAGAGACCCATACATGACCGCCCTGATCTTCACCAACGCCCGCCTGATCGACCCTGAAACCGGCACGGACAGTTCCGGCTGGCTGCACATTGCCGACGGCCTCATTCACGGCAAGGGCAACGGCGACGCGCCCGTTGCTGACGCCCAGGTCATCGACTGCGGGGGCAAGTGCCTCGCCCCCGGCATCGTCGATATCGGCGTCAAGGTGTGTGAGCCGGGCGAACGGCACAAGGAAAGCTACAAATCCGCAGGCCTCGCTGCCGCAGCCGGTGGTGTCACCACCATTGTCACCCGCCCGGATACACTGCCCGCGGTCGATACGCCGGAAACGCTGGAATTCGCGACCCGGCGCGCGCAGGCGGATGCGCCGGTCAACGTGCTGCCGATGGCCGCGCTGACCAAGGGGCGCGAAGGGCGTGAGATGACGGAAATCGGGTTCTTGCAGGACGCAGGCGCCGTGGCCTTTACCGATTGCGATCACGTCATCACCAATACCAAGGTGTTTTCCCGCGCACTGACCTATGCAAAATCCTGCGGCGCGCTGGTGATTGCCCACCCGCAAGATCCGGGCCTGAGCCATGGCGCCGCGGCCACCAGCGGCAAATTCGCCGCCCTGCGCGGATTGCCTGCGGTCTCGCCCATGGCCGAGCGCATGGGGCTGGACCGTGACATCGCGCTGTTGGAAATGACGGGCGCGGCCTATCACGCCGACCAGATCACCACCGCCCGCGCCCTGCCCGCGCTGGAACGGGCCAAGCGCAACGGGCTGGACATCACTGCCGGCACCTCGATCCATCACCTGACGTTGAACGAGTTGGACGTGGCCGATTATCGCACCTTCTTCAAGGTCAAGCCTCCGCTGCGGTCCGAAGATGACCGGCAGACGGTGATCGAGGCGGTGCGCACCGGCCTGATCGACACGATCAGTTCGATGCACACGCCGCAGGACGAAGAAAGCAAACGCCTGCCGTTTGAAGAGGCCGCCTCGGGCGCGGTGGCGCTGGAAACGCTCTTGCCAGCGGCATTGCGCCTGTATCATGCCGACCAGTTGGACCTGCCGACCCTGTTCCGGGCGATGGCATTGAACCCGGCCAAACGGCTTGGTCTGGAAAGCGGCCGATTGTCGGAAGGCGCACCGGCGGATCTGGTTCTGTTCGACCCGGATGTGCCTTTTGTGCTTGATCGCTTTGCCTTAAAATCCAAATCTCAGAACACGCCATTTGACGGCCAGCGGATGCAAGGTAAGGTCATTTCGACCTATGTTGCAGGTAAAGAAGTGTTCCGGAGTTCCTGATGCCCCCGATCGACAACTCGACCAGCGAACTGCTCCAATGGGCGGTGGTTGGATATCTCTTGGGCTCCATTCCCTTCGGCCTGCTGCTTGCAAAGGTCATGGGGCTGGGAAATCTGCGCGAAATCGGATCCGGAAATATCGGCGCAACCAATGTCCTGCGCACCGGCAACAAAGCCGCCGCGGCGCTGACCTTGCTGTTCGACGCGGCCAAGGGCGCGGCGGCGGTTCTGATTGCCCGTGCTTATGCCGGAGAAGACGCCGCGCAGATCGCAGCCCTTTTTGCTTTTCTGGGTCATTGCTTTCCCATCTGGCTGGGGTTCAAAGGCGGAAAAGGCGTGGCCACCTTTCTGGGCCTCTGGCTGGCGCTGGACTGGCGCGTCGGTGTTGCGTGCTGTCTCAGCTGGCTGGTGGCGGCGGCGATCTGGCGGATATCCTCGGTCGGCGCGCTGGCTGCGGCCGCGCTTTCAACGACCTGGGTACTGGTTCTGACAAACGGACAATCCTTTATCCTTGGGATTATCCTGACCCTTCTGATCTATTGGCGTCACAGCACCAACGTCGCACGGATCAAGGCCGGGACTGAACCGAAAATCGGAAAATCGTGACACCGCCGGACGCTTTTGTTTCCGCGTTTTTCGCACTGCCCGAGGGCAGGTTTGCCGGTACATCGGGGGACCGGCGCTATGTCGTCGTGCGCCAACAGTTGGCAAAGGGGAAATCCCACAAGCTGGTTGCGCACGAACTGGGCGGCACCGACTATATCAGCATGAACCTGTATCAGACACGCATCAGCGGCGCGCTGCTGAGACCTTGTGAAAGGGCGGCCAGCAAAGTCATCGCGTTTGTTCTGGATTTTGAACCGGACGCGTAATGTCAGGCCTGCATTTTTGAACAGACGTTCCTCTCTGACGCACAATCACGATTCATTGTTTTGAACGTGATCCGCCTGCTTCCCAGATCGCTGTCGTGACGGTCAATTACGGGCCACACAGGACAACAATCCGGGGCCTTCGATCCGCACACAGACGAGGCTCCTTTCACGAAAGGTGGAACAATGAACAAGTTTAAATCTCTGATCGGTGGCGTCGCTCTGTCCGTTGCACTGGCAACATCCGCTCTGGCCGCTGGAGTGGACATCAACGCAAGCTCGACCGGTCTGGCCATGCAGGGTTATGACCCGGTTGCCTATTTCACCGTCGGTGAAGCGACCAAAGGCGACTATCGCATCACCGCGCTGCACGACGATGCGCTGTACCGTTTCTCGTCCGAGGAAAACAAAGCCGCCTTTGAAGCCAACCCGGAAGCTTACCTGCCTGCCTATGGCGGCTATTGTGCCTTTGGTACAGCCATGGGCTTCAAGTTCGACGGTGACCCGAACCACTGGAAAATCGTCGACAACAAACTGTACCTGAACCTGTCGGAAGACATCCAGGAACGCTGGGAAGGCGACATCCCGGGCTTTATCGAAAGCGCAAGTGCAAACTGGGAAAACATCGCGGACAAGACCCCTGCTGAATTGCAAAAGCAATAATCCGCCTAAATCTTCAGATGTGTCGGCGGCGGAATGTTCCGCCGCCGCATATCGTTTGAAGACCTCTCATCTCTACCTATCTCATCCGTATCAGAAGTGCCCGATTTCAAAGGCCCCCGGCGTGTCTTTTCACGTTTCAGAGGTGAAATTCGGGCAGCGGTTCGTAGGTATCACTGATCCGATGACGTTGGCGGATCGTAATCGTCTGCATAGGTGAACAGAATTTAACTGGAGCAGAGTGACAATCGAAAGGAAATGAGATGACTTTGAAATTGGCTCTCATCACTACTGTCGCAACCGTGGTCGCGGGATCGGCAATGGCACAATCCTCGGGCAACTGGACCGGGTTTTATGGCGGTCTGCAACTGGGTTATGCCGATGTAGACACCAGCCTGTCCGGTGTCGATGGCGATGGCGTGATCGGTGGTATCATTCTGGGCTACGACTATGATCTGGGCGACTGGGTCGTTGGCGGCGGATTTGACTATGACTGGACTGACGTGGGCCTGTCCGGCGCCGCAACTGTCGAAGATGTCTGGCGGCTGAAAGCGCGCGCCGGCTACAAGGTAAACCCGCAAGGTCTGCTGTACGGCACGGCAGGCTACGCCGAAGCGGGCACCGACACTCTGGGCAGTGATGACGGGTGGTTCATCGGCGCAGGCTATGAACAGATCGTGGCCCCAAATGTCAGCATTGGCGGAGAGCTGCTGTACCACGAATTCAATAACTTCAACGGAAGCAATGTGGATGTCGACGCAACCACATTGCAGGTTCGTGTCTCTTACCGCTTCTGAACGGCACTCAGGATCAAGTTTGACCCGGCCTGACAGGCCGGGTTTCGCGTCAAAGGTCCAGAATCGTACTGCCGGTCGTCTGCCGCGCTTCCAACGCGCGATGTGCGTCGGCCACCTGATCCAGCGCAAAGCGCTGATCGATGTGGATCTTGACCTCTCTGCCCTCGACCTTGCCGAACAAGCGGCGCGCCATTGCCTGACAGACGGAGTGGTCCGCAATATGGGTGAACAAAGTGGGGCGGGTAATCTTGAGCGATCCTTTCTGGCCCAGAACACCGATATCGAATGGCGGCACTGGCCCTGAGGCGTTGCCGAAGGAAATCATCATTCCCAAGGGTTTCAGGCAGTTCAACGATCCGTCGAACGTGTCCGCCCCCACGGAATCCATGACCACATCCACACCCTTGCCTTTGGTGATCTCGGCCACCCGTTCGGCGAAATTCTCAGAGCGGTAGTTGATGCAATGCGCGGCCCCGTTGAACCGGGCGAGGCTGCACTTCTCATCGGTTCCCGCCGTGCCAATCAGAGTGATCCCTTCGGACTTCGCCCATTGGCAGGCGATCAGTCCGACCCCACCCGCCGCTGCGTGGAACAGCACCGTATCCCCGCGTTTCAGCGGAGTGGTTCGGTGAAACAGGTATTCAACCGTCAAACCCTTCAACATCATTGCCGCAGCAGCTTCGAACGGGATGCTATCCGGCAACGGGCACACCTGTGCCGCAGGCATTACGCGGGCCTCGCAATACGCGCCGGGTGGGGCTGCGGCATACGCGGCCCGTTGACCGGGATGCAGGTGGGTTACCCCTTCCCCGACGGCCTCGACGACACCTGCCGCTTCCATCCCCAAAGCATGGGGGAGTTCCAGGGGATACAATCCAGTGCGTTGATAAACATCGATAAAGTTTAGACCGCAGGCATGATGACGGATACGTATTTCATCCGGTCCGGGGTCGCCCAATGGCCTGTCTTCGATCCGCAGTACCTCGGGCCCGCCGAATTCGTGCAATACCACCGTTTTCGCTGTTGTCTGCATCCTGACCTCCTCTTGCCTGACATCAAGCTAACATGACTGCGATGCGGAGCAATCGTCAGATATCAGAGTGTTGATCAGGATTCCGCCAAACTGTGCTACACTGCGATCAGGCGTTGTCGGCTGGTCCGGCCACGGACAACTTAATGCCGGATCCATTCCGCGGCGCAAATCTCGCCAGGAAAGGGGATGAAAATGGCTAAAACAATCGGAAATCCGATCAGTTGGGCTGCCCAGAATCTGGGGGCGGCCAGTGATCATGTCTCGGACAGCGTTTCAAAACTCGGAAGCGCAGATACCACGCATTTGCCGATGGTGCAGACATTGACGATGCAAGATCTGCGCGCCTGTCTGAAGGCGGGGTATCACGACTTTGTCGAAACACGGGCGGATGCCATATTCATTGTGCTGATATACCCGATTGCGGGGCTTTTGATGTTCGGCTTTGCCCTGAACGTCAACATGGTGCCACTTCTGGCGCCTCTGGTCGCCGGTTTTGCCTTGATCGGTCCAGTCGCAGCTGTGGGGCTGTATGAGATCAGCCGCAAGCGAGAACAAGGCAGCACGGTGCATTGGTTGGATGCGTTCGGTGTATTCCGCTCTCCGGCTTTCGGCGCAATTCTGGTTTTGGGTTTTTATCTGGTGATGCTTCTGCTGATCTGGCTGATGGTGGCGCAGAGCATTTACACGCATACAATGGGGCCAGAAGCCCCCGCGTCACTTGGCACTTTTGCCAAGCAGGCCGTCACTACGGTTGCCGGCTGGACCATGATGGTTGTCGGACTCGCCGTTGGGTTCGTGTTCGCTCTTTGCGCTCTGGCGATCAGCGTTGTCAGCTTTCCGTTGCTTCTGGACCGGCAAGTCGGATTGCCGGTGGCGGTCGTGACATCGTTTCGCGTGTTGCGTCACAACCCCGGCGTCATCTTGACCTGGGGGTTCATCGTGGCGGCCCTTCTGTTTCTGGGTGCCCTGCCGATGCTATTGGGCCTGATCATAGTGATGCCGGTTCTGGGCCATGCCACATGGCACCTGTACCGCCGCGCGGTTGCGTGAACGCGCGGGTCTGCCCCGCGCGCGCGGAGTTCAGCCCGCCACGTTCAGGACGATCTTGCCAATATGGCCCGAGCTTTCCATGCGTGCATGGGCGGCCGCAGCCTCGGCCAGATCAAATTCGCTGTCCATGACAGGCGCAACCTTGCCTGCCTCAAGCAGAGGCCAGACAGCTTCGCGCAGGTCCTGCGCAATCCGGGCCTTGGCCAGATCGCTTTGCGGGCGCAGGGTGCTGCCGGTCAGGGTCAGGCGCTTGACCATCATCAGGGCAAAGTTCAGCTCGACCACCGGGCCTTGCAGGAAGGCGATCTGGACCAGCCGCCCATCCTCGGCCAAAGCTTTGACGTTGCGCGGGATATAGTCGCCTCCGACCATGTCGAGGATCAGGTTTGCCCCGCCTTCGGCCCGTATGACGGCCACAAAATCCTCATCGCGGTAGTTGATCGCCCTTTCCGCACCCAGCTTGACGCAAGCCTGACATTTTTCATCCGACCCTGCGGTGGCAAAAACGCGGGCGCCAAAGGCATTGGCCAACTGGATGGCCGTCGTGCCAATCCCGCTCGAGCCGCCATGGACCAGAAATCGTTCACCGGCCTTCAGCCCGCCCCGCGTAAATACATTGGACCACACGGTGAAAAAGGTCTCGGGCAGGCAGGCCGCCTCTTTCATTCCCATGCCGGCAGGAACCGGTAGGCAATGGGCCGCAGGGGTGGCGACATATTCGGCATAGCCGCCGCCCGGCAGCAACGCGCAGACCTGATCCCCAACGGACAGTCCTTCGACCCCGGCCCCGACCGAGACCACTTCGCCCGAAGCCTCAAGCCCCGGCAGGTCGCTGGCACCGGGCGGCGGATCGTAAGCGCCCGCACGCTGCAACGCGTCCGGCCGGTTCACCCCGGCATAGGCCACTTTCAGAACGACCTGCCCCGCACCCGGTTCAGGAATCGGTCGCTCGGTCAGTTGCAAAACATCGGGACCACCCGGTTCGGTGATCTCAACAGCGCGCATCATCTGGGTCATAGGCACCTCCTTTGCCCAATGCCTAGCAGGCATCAGGGCCAAGGCCCAGCATCAAGACGCGCTACTTTCGGGGGTTCAGCATTCCCGGAAGATCGGCCCGCATTTTGACCGGAGCCTTCACCTGACCCGCCAGCCAGTTCGGAACCGCCAGAAACGGTTTCAACACCGGGTTGTCGCGCAACTGCGCCTTGAGCTTTTCAAACTCCATGACATTTGCGATCCGGCGATCCAGAAACTCCCACGTGTTCTGATGATCCGGGCTGTCATCACCCAGCCAGAACAGCAGGGTCGAGGAATAGACACCAGACAAAGTGGCCCGCTTCGTGTACCAGTTCACATCATCCGAGCTGTCGCCCAGCGCATCCCAGATCAGATCGCAGGTCTGCCAAACCGCCTTGGCACCGTCGGCCGCATGGGTTGGCAGGGAAAACAGCGTCATGCCCCGGCGCACCAGTTCTTTGTCCTCGACGGCCTGCAACCGGAACCGAACCGCTGCGGCAATCCTGTCGCGGAATTTCAGTTCGCTCAGGTCCTCGGACCTGATGCGGTCCAGCATCGCCTGATCCCCGCGCGCGTGGTAGGCCAGCGCCAAATCCACCGCGCCGCGCGGACAAATCGCGCGCGCCAGACCGTCATCCAGACCACAGTCGGAAATGGAGGCGCGGAAACTGGATTCCGACCACCCATCGAAGGGAACATGGATCAGCATCGCATCCAAAAGCTGCTGTTTTGCATCTTCATATGTGGTCGTCATGGCGGTTCTCCGGTTGTCGGACCCAGTACTAGACAAGTTAGAGCGGCTTTGCTATACGGCCAACTCCTGCAATTTCCTTGCAACTCTATCTAGAAAGGTGGTGACAACCACATGCAGGTTAGTGTTCGCGACAACAACGTCGATCAGGCGCTTCGTGCCCTGAAGAAAAAGCTGCAGCGCGAAGGCGTGTTCCGTGAAATGAAGCTGAAGCAACATTTCGAGAAACCGTCCGAGAAAAAAGCGCGCGAGAAGGCTGAAGCGATCCGTCGTGCCCGTAAACTGGCACGTAAGAAAGCACAGCGCGAAGGTTTGCTCTAAGACCTTTGGTCTCGTCCAGCTTTGGATGACACTATTTGACGACCCCCGAGGCATCGCCCGGGGGTTTGTCGTTTCGGCGATCGGTTTCAATCCGCCGACTCGTGGTACCGGCTGTGCGACAAGCCGCCATTTCCTCACCAGCAACATTTTGCCCGGCATTTTGCAGCGCAGCGAATCCCGCATCGGTAGCATCGCGTCGCCAAAACTCGCCTGAAGTGAAACACCCTCTACCACCGTCGATATCCCGACCTCTAAGTGAGCCCGTCCGGAAGGGCACAAACACAAACGGAGGCAAAAATGTCGACTGCAAGTACATTCGAACGCGAGATGCTGGAGCTGATCAACCAGGAACGCACATCCCGCGGGCTCAACCCGCTTCAGCTTGAGACGCAGCTGAACGATTCATCCGAAGATCACAGCACCTGGATGCTGGATACAGACACGTTCAGCCACACCGGCTCGGGCGGTTCCAGTGCGACCCAGCGGATGCAAAACGCCGGGTTCGATCTTGAGGGCAACTGGCGGACCGGCGAAAACATCGCATGGCAGTCCGAACGCGGGCAGCCCGGCATCAGCGATGACGTGGCTCAGTTGCACCAGAACCTGATGAACAGCCCGGGCCACCGCGCCAATATTCTGAACCCGGATTTCAAATATATCGGGATCGGGATCGAAACCGGCGATATGCAGGGTTTTGATGCGGTGATGGTCACCCAGAACTTTGCCGCAACCGACGCGGCAGTCATGCTGGACAACGGCAATACGAACACACCGCCCGTTCCGCCAACCACGCCGGACGAAGTTGCCGTTCCGGAAGAGCCGGAGCCCGAAACACCCGATACTGACGTCACCGAGACCGAGGAACCGGAACCCGAAACGCCCGATACCGACGTCACCGAAACCGAAGAACCGAAACCCGAAACACCTGACACCGACGTCACCGAGACCGAAGAGCCGGAGCCCGAAGCACCCGATACCGACGTCACCGAGACCGAAGAACCAGAACCCGAAACACCTGACACCGACGTCACCGAAACCGAAGAGCCGGAACCCGAAACACCCGACACCGACGTCACCGAAACCGAAGAGCCGGAACCCGAAACGCCCGATACCGACGTCACCGAGACCGAGGAACCGGAACCCGAAACGCCGGACGTGGACGTGGTTGACGGAGGTGAGGCCGAGACGTTCTGCTTTGACGTTCAGGCCTTCCTGGATGAAATCGCCAGTTTCCTCGAAAACCTGCAAGCGCAGTTTGACGAGTTCAACTGGGGTGACGATATGAACGGCGACACGGACGTGGCAGACACCGATGATATCGACATGATGCCGACCGTCGACGTCACGCCGGAAACGGAATCCGAGCCTGCGGGCACCGAAACAGCCGACGTCGATGACTGTGACATCACAATGGTCAACTTCTTCCACTTTAACTGCATGATGGATGCAGCCTGATCATTTGACCCTGTGCGAGGCCGGCCGTGTCGGCCTCGCATATTCCGGCTCAGAGCCTGATTTTGCTTCAATAGATCTTTGGTACGTAAAGCTCATCCGGCAAAACGCGGCGTTCGTATTCCGGGTTGTACTTGCGATCGGGCAGATTGACCTTTTCCTGAGGCACGTCCTCGTAAGGGATTTTTGTCAAAAGATGCTCGATACAGTTTAGCCTTTCGCGTTTTTTGTCATTGCCTTCGACGATGTACCACGGGGCCTCGGGGATATTCGTTCGGAAAAGCATATCCTCTTTGGCCTTTGTGTAGGATTCCCAGCGGATGCGGGATTCAAGATCCATCGGTGACAGCTTCCATTGCTTCATCGGATCGTGAATACGCATGAGGAATCGCAACTGCTGTTCCTCGTCCGTGATCGAGAACCAGTATTTCAGCAGAATGATCCCTGACCGCACCAGCATCCGCTCGAACTCAGGAACGTCCTGAAAGAATTGTTCAACCTGGTCCTCGGACGCAAAACCCATCACCCGCTCGACGCCGGCCCGGTTGTACCAGGAGCGGTCGAACAGAACGATTTCACCCGCTGCCGGCAGGTGCGGTACGTAGCGCTGGAAATACCACTGGCTTTGCTCTCGGCGGCTGGGTGCCGGCAACGCCACCACGCGCGCGACGCGCGGGTTCAGACGCTGGGTGATCCGCTTGATCACGCCCCCTTTACCGGCACTGTCACGGCCTTCAAACAGGATACAGACCTTGGCTCCGGTATGCTGTACCCAGTCCTGAACCTTGATCAGTTCGGCTTGCAGGCGCAGCAGGTTGCGGAAGTAAACCTTGCGATCCAACATGTCCGGATGCTGTTCCCGATAGATTTTCCGGACTTCCATCGACAGCATCGGCTCACTGAATTCTATCTCGAAATCTTCGTCCAGCGTGTCCTCCAGCTCGGCTTCCAGCCAGTCTTTGGGGGCGCCAGTGTTTTCGTTGTCCAAGGTCAGCTCCTTCTCGGTCTTCGGGTTCGGACCATATCGGGCCCGTGTAACAACCTGATGCCACCAGATAAATTGACGCTAGGGTCACGAGTCCTGCGGCTGTTGTCGTGCCTGCAAATCAGGTCCAGCGCGGGTATACGGTCTTTCCCCTGAATTTGTACATCTGGCCCGGGGGATACAAGCGTCTGAATTGACGCAATGCACGGCGCTTGGCCACGGATGCTTGCATTGCCTCGTTTTGGTGCGGCATCACGGTGCGCATGACAAAGACGAGGCGATTGTGACATTCCTTCTTTCCGTGATGCCCGCGATCTGGCCCTGGCTTGTTCTGATATCAGCGCAATTGATGGTGCTGACCCGGCGGACAGGCATCGGCTTGTCGCTGCTGGTTTTGTTCATAAGCATTGCCTCGGTGACAGGATTGATGTCACCCATGGCGATCGCCGCGGTGGCCATTGGTCTGGTCGGAGCTTCATTGCTGCCCCATCTGAAAGGATGGCCTGCTGTCGCCGGACACTTGTTGTTGATCCTGTGGTGTCTGGTGATGGGTGCACATCTGCTGCCGGGGTTCGAAAATGTGAAAATTCTGGATCAGGTACAGGCGGGTACGGGAAGCGCCAGTTTCACCCTGCATCTGAACCTGGACAAACCGATGGTCTTCTTTGCCGTACTTCTGGCCTGGCCCGGGATGCTGCGCGGCAAAACGCAGATCAAACGCACGGCCTTGCTGGCAGGGTTGCTGCTCCTGCCGGGGCTGTTTCTGTTGGGGCTTTCCTTCGGCGCGGTGCGCCCGGAATTTGCGATCCCGCCCTGGTGGCTGGTATTTGCCCTGTCCAACCTGTTTCTGACCTGCCTGACGGAAGAAGCCTTCTTTCGTGGCTATCTGCAATCGGCCATCTCGTCACGTTTTGGGGCTGTTGGCGGTGTAATAGCAGCCAGTCTGCTGTTCGGGCTGGCCCATGTCGCCGGGGGTCCGGCGCTGGTGGTTTTTGCTTCTATTCTCGGGCTGGCCTGCGGATTGGGATACTATGCAACCAGACGCCTGTGGGTGCCTGTGATGGTGCATTTCGGGTTCAACCTGACCCACCTTTTTCTGTTCACCTATCCCGGGCCTTTATGACAATTAGACGGGTAAGGCAGTGGTCTTGAACACGGTACGCAAGGCAAACGAGCTTTGCATTTGCGCCACCCCGGGCAGGCGCGACAGGTATTGCCGATGGATGCGGGCGAAATCTTCGGTGTTTTCCGCCACAACTTTCAGAATGTAATCCGCCGTACCGGCCATCAGATGGCATTCCAGCACATCCGGTATCCGGGCCACCGCCTTTTCAAACGCATCCAGAACCTCTTCGGCCTGACCCTGTAGCGTGATCTCGACAAAGACCGTTGTCGGCACGTTCATCTTCCGCGCATCCAGCAGGGCCACGTAGTTGCGAATGTAGCCTTCAACCTCCAGCCGCTGAACACGCCGGTGGCAAGCCGACGGAGACAAGTTGACCTGTTCAGACAATTCCGAATTCGACATCCTACCGTTTTTTTGTAATGCCGCCAGAATCTTTCGATCAGTCGTATCTAAGCTCATTTATGCAATTCCTTTGCAAGGTTTTTGTATATTACGCGATATTCTCCCAAAGAAAAATGTACTGACACGTTTTCTTTCACAGAAATTGCACTGCGAAATGCACATAATTTAAGCAGTTTATGTACGGAGAACCCCATGAAAATCGGTTGCCCCAAGGAAATCAAACCTCAGGAATTCCGCGTCGGGATGACGCCCAATGCTGCTCAGGAAGCAGTCGCACGTGGCCACGAAGTTCTGATCGAATCCGGCGCAGGCATCGGCGCGGGATTTGACAACGACGCCTATGTCGCGGCTGGCGCGCGTATCATTGACACTGCGGAAGAGGTGTTTGCTACCGCCGACATGATCGTCAAGGTCAAGGAACCCCAGGCCGTGGAACGCAAGATGCTGCGTGAAGGGCAGTTGCTGTTCACCTATCTGCACCTGGCCCCGGACCCGGACCAGACGCATGACCTGCTGGAATCGGGTTGCACCGCAATCGCCTATGAGACTGTGACCGATGCGAACGGCGGCCTGCCCCTGCTGGCACCGATGTCCGAAGTCGCCGGTCGTCTGGCCCCTCAGGTCGGGTCGTGGACACTGCAAAAGGCCAATGGCGGGCGCGGCGTTCTGATGGGTGGCGTACCCGGTGTCGGCCCTGCCAAAGTGGTCGTAATTGGCGGCGGCGTCGTTGGGACCCATGCGGCGAAGATCGCTGCCGGAATGGGCGCGGATGTCACCGTTCTGGATCGCTCCTTGCCGCGGCTGCGCTATCTGGACGACGTCTTTGGCGGAACCTTCAAGAATCAGTATTCGACGGCGGGTGCCACGGCCGAGCTGATCCAGGATGCCGATATGGTCATCGGTGCCGTTCTGATCCCCGGCGCTGCGGCCCCAAAACTTGTCTCGCGCGCCCAGTTGTCGACGATGAAACCCGGTGCCGTACTTGTCGATGTTGCCATCGATCAGGGCGGGTGCTTCGAGACGTCGAAAGCCACCACCCATGCCGACCCGATCTACGACGTCGACGGCATCATGCATTACTGCGTTGCCAACATGCCGGGCGCAGTGGCGCGCACCTCGACCATCGCCCTGGGCAACGCAACAATGCCGTTCATGCTGTCTCTGGCGGACAAAGGCTGGAAACAGGCGTGTCAGGACGATCCGCATCTGCTGGAAGGTCTGAACGTCCACGCTGGCAAGCTGACCTACTATGCGGTCGGCAAGGCCCTTGGTATTGACGTCGTCTCGCCCAACGTAATCGTCAAGTCGTAACCACTCCCGCTCCTGAAATCGCTTTTGAAAAGCGATTTCCAGCGTTGGGCATAGCGCCACGCCACAGGCGTGGCGCGGTCGGACCCAAAGCGATGGTTTGAACAAAGAAAAGGGCACCGCGCCCTTGCGCGGTACCCGGCCTAACGGGAGGAGGGCATTTTCGAATGCCCGATCGACGGGCGGGAGCCGTCACCCCTGTTTCTGGATTTCCACCGAATGAGGGTAAGGGATCGAAATACCCTTGTCGTCAAAGGCTTCCTTGATCGTTTTCGTCAGCTCGAATTTGACATCCCAATAGTCTGGCGCCGAGCACCACAGCCGTGCCGTCAGATCCACCGAGCTGTCACCCAGGTTCGTAACCCGAACCCAGGGTTCCGGGTCGCTGTGAATGCGACTGTCCGCTTTGGCCACATCCAGAATGATCTGCATGGCTTTGTCCGCGCTGTCACCATAGTCGATTCCGAATACCAGATCGACACGACGCGTGTCATGGGCAGAGTAGTTCGTGATGATCGAGCCCCATGCCTGACCGTTCGGAACAATGATCTGCACGTTGTCCGGCGTCACCAGCTCGGTGGTGAACAGGTTCAGGTCCTTTACGGTGCCTGACGTGCCGCCGATATCAACGAATTGACCCAGCTTGTAAGGCCGGAAGACAACCAGCATCACACCGGCCGCCAGATCGCTGAGCGTGCCTTGAAGCGCCAGGCCGATAGCCAGGGACGCGGCACCCAGAATGGCGACGATGCTGGTGGCTTCAATTCCGAAGATGCCCAGAACGGCGACCAGAACCATGGCGAGAATGGCCCATTTGACCAGGCTTGCCATAAAGTTCCCAAGCGTCGGATCAATATGCGGCGTCGAATTGATCCGGCGGCGAACCATGCCCCCGATTGCACCAGCCACGATCCAGCCCAGGATCAGAACGACAAGCGCCTTGACGGCACTCATGATCAGCGGGGCAAATGCGCCCACCTGTGTTACGACCTCATCCACGCCCATCTCCTTTCAACAGCAAGAAACCCGCGAGGTTATCGCGGGGGTCACCAGATTGTGAGCCAAGTTTGGCTTCCGGTCTAGGTGCGAGTTTCGTTGGATTTCCCCTTTGTTCGCCAGAAAACACGGCCTGACCGGAAATGCACATCGCCAAGGGCTTATATAAATCAGGCGTGGCCCCTAGCTTTTACAGGGACAGCCAAACAGGAGCCCCCAATGCTGGACAACAAACCTCATCCGATCATGGCGCGCTGGCCCGCGCAATCCCCGGACAAGATTCAACTGTATTCCTATCCGACTCCAAACGGCGTAAAGGCATCGATTATGCTGGAGGAAACCAGCCTGCCCTATGAGCCCCATCTGGTGACGCTATCGGATGCGGATGTCAAAAGCCCCGAGTTTCTGTCGCTGAACCCAAACAACAAAATCCCAGCCATCATCGATCCCAACGGGCCGGACGGTGAGCCGCTGGCCCTGTTCGAAAGCGGGGCAATCCTGCTGTATCTGGCCGAGAAATCAGGCAAGTTGCTGGGACAAAGCGCGGCAGACAAGCATCGCATTACACAATGGCTGATGTTCCAAATGGGGGGCGTAGGGCCGATGTTTGGCCAGCTTGGCTTCTTCTACAAATTCGCGGGCAGCGAAATCGAAGACCCCCGACCGCGCGAACGCTATGTCAACGAGGCCAAACGCCTTTTGAACGTGGTCAACACGCAACTGGAAGGGAAAGACTGGATCGCCGGCGATTACTCCATCGCCGATATCGCTCTTGCTCCCTGGTTGAATGCTCTGGACTTCTACAGCGCGAAAGAGGTTGTTGGCTGGGACGACTACGCCAATGTCGTCGCCTATGTCGACCGTTTCATGCAGCGCCCGGCGGTGCAGCGCGGCAAGGCCATACCCTCACGCGCTTGATCTGTTTCGCGATTGACAGGGTGCCGAAACCGGCACCCGCATTGAAAAACTCAGCCCGGCAGTGCACCCGTCAGCACATACCGCAGGATTTCGACAACCTGCGCGGGCTTTTCCGCCACGGCCAGCGCGGCTGCATCCACTTCTTTCAACGCGTGCTGATGCTCGGGGCCGTGCAGCACGATGATGGATTTGCCCAGCGCTGCGGCATAGCCCGCATCAAAAGCCGCGTTCCACTGTTTGTACTTGTCGCCAAACCGTACAACCACAACGTCAGCATCCGAAATGCCCTTGCGGGTCCGGATCGCGTTGACCATCGCACCCTTGTGGTCATGCCAGTATTTGTTCGGCTCTTCCCCCAGAATGGCAACGCCGCAATCGTCGCTGGCCGCGTGGTCCGTCACCGGGCTGTTGAATGTGATGTCCAACCCCTGCGCGCCGTCGATGATCTGTTCGCGCCAATCGGTGTGGATTTCGCCAGAGAGGTACACGTTCAGCATCTTTAGTCCTCCGCAAGAACGAAAAGGGCGCGCCGCCCCTTCATATTTTCAATAATGCGCCTCCGGAACCTGCGCGGCATCAACCCCGCAGAACGCCGCCGGTTGCCTTGGTGACCTTGGTGATGATCTTTTCGGCCACCGCTTCGATGTCCTTTTCCTTCAGCGTCTGCTCTTTCGGCTGCAAACGTACCGTTATGGCCAACGATTTTTTACCTTCACCCAGGCTGCCACCGATGAATTCGTCAAAGACACGCACATCTTCGATCAGCGCCTTGTCGGCACCTGCCGCCGCGTTCACCAATGTCAGCGCCTCGACGTTTTCATCAACGACAAAGGCAAAGTCACGTTCGACCGCTTGCAAGTCACGCAATTCCAATGCGGCACGTGTGGCACCGGACTTGCGGGGCGAGGGAACCTCGTCGGGCCAGATCGAAAAGGCCATTGCCGGACCCTTGATATCCATCGCCTGCAACACGCGCGGGTGCAGCTCACCAAAAACACCCAGCACCTTTTTGGGACCCAGGCAGATCTTGCCGTGACGACCCGGATGCCACCAGGCATCGCCGTCGCGCAGAATCTGTACCTTGGCCGGTGCTCCGATCGCCGCAAGAACGGCCTCGGCATCCGCCTTGGCATCAAAGACATCCACCGGGCGCGAGGCCCCGTGCACATCCTTGGGGCCGTTGCGGCCAACCAGCAGGCCGGCGATCTGGGTTTTCTGGTCGCCGGGTTCGCCATCGTGGAAAACAGGGCCAACTTCGAACAGGGCGACGTCGGCATATCCGCGTGCCTGATTGCGCGCCGCGGCCTGCAACAATCCGGGCAGCAGATCCGGGCGCATGTGGCTCATCTCGGACGAGATCGGATTTTCAAGCATGGTCGCGTCATCCCCGCCACCGAACAAAGCAGCCGAAGCCTGATCGATGAACGTATAGGTGACGCATTCGTTGTAACCCAGCGCGGCGCAGGTGCGGCGCGCCATGGACTGGCGGCGCTGAGTCGGTGTCATCACCGGCTTGGGAATACCATCGGTGACACGCGGCAAGGGCTTGCCCTGCAACTTGGTCAACGAGGCGATCCGTGCGACCTCTTCCACCAGATCGGCCTCACCCATGATATCGGGGCGCCAGCTTGGCACGTGGGCCATTTCGCCCTCCAGACGGAAACCCAGACGGGTCAGCGTCTGACGCTGCTCGCTTTCGGGAATGTCCATCCCGACCAGAGACTGCACCCGTTCGGCATCCAGCTTGTACGCACGCGCGTGGTTCGGCGCTTTGCCCGCCTCGACCACTTTGGACGCTTCGCCGCCGCAGATGTCCAGAATCAACTGGGTTGCGTGCTCGAGCCCTTCCAGCGTGTATTCAGGGTCCACGCCGCGTTCGAACCGGTACCGCGCGTCTGAATTGATTTTCAGCGCCCGACCCGTCAGCGCGATCTGCACATGATCCCAAAACGCGCTTTCCAGGAACACATTCACAGTATCCTCGGTGCAGCCGGTTTCCTGACCGCCCATGATGCCTGCGATGGATTCCGGGCCTTTGTCATCTGAAATGACCATCATGCCGGGCTGAAGAGTGTATTCCTTCTCGTCCAGCGCCACCAGGGTTTCACCGCCTTTGGCGCGATGAACGCGAAGGTTGCCCTGCACCTTGTCCGCGTCAAACACATGCAGCGGGCGGTTATGGTCAAAGGTCATATAGTTGGTGATATCCACCAGCGCCGAAATCGGACGCAGCCCGATCGCCTTCAACTGATCCTGCAACCACTGCGGGCTGGGGCCGTTCTTGACGCCCTTGATAAGGCGGCCCGTGAAATGCGGGCAGCCATCCAGCGTATCCTCGTCAATCGATACTTTGATCGGGCTTTCGAAATCACCGGGCACCGGCACGTAGTCGCGCTGTTTCAGAGTGCCGATCCCACGCGCCGCCAGATCACGCGCGATGCCTTCCACGCCCAGCGCATCGGGCCGGTTCGGAGTGATCGCGATCTCGATCACGGGATCGACTTTCGACGGGTCATTCTCGGCAAGCCAATCAACGAACCTGTCACCGACCTCGCCCGAGGGCAATTCGATGATGCCGTCATGTTCGTCCGACAATTCCAGCTCGCGCTCGGACGCCATCATGCCAAAGCTTTCGACGCCGCGGATCTTGCCGACGCTGATCGTCAGGTCCAGACCGGGGATATACATGCCCGGCTTGCAGACGACGACAGTAATCCCTTCGCGGGCGTTGGGCGCGCCGCAGATGATCTGCAACTCGCCTTCATCCGTGTCCACCTTGCAGACACGCAGCTTGTCGGCGTCAGGGTGTTTTTCCGCGTGTTTCACATAGCCCAGCGTAAAGTCCTTGAGCTTGTCAGCCGGGTTGATGACCTCTTCGACCTCAAGGCCAAGGTCGGTCAGCGCCTCAGTGATCTCATCAACCGACGCATCGGTGTCGAGGTGGTCTTTCAGCCAGGACAGAGTGAATTTCATTGCTCGGGGCCTTTTTTGGCAGATATCCAGTCGGCACAGGCAATGACAAAGAATGCGCCAAGGTGCAAGCGCTGCGGGTCACGGATAGGTGGGGGTGCGGCCCAAAAGCTCGTCCAATTGCCGCCCGATCCAGCCATGCGGGATGAAATGCCCGCCCGGATGGGTGTCCAGCACCACCTGCCCCTGCGCACAATCGGTCCATTCCACCCGGCTGAGCGTCAGGAACGGTCTCACGCTCCAATCCGCGCGCGGGGTGGCACCGTTGCAGTTGTATTTCTTTCGCCACAGCGCCACCGGATAGGTGGTATCGCCGCCCGGTCCAAAGGGAAAATCCATCACCGTATCGTCCAGCCCATGCACATGGCGCACCTCGCGCGGGGCTTCGGGGCAGGCTTCGGTTTGGCGGATGCTGCCCGCAACGGCCAGCAGGGCGGCGATGTCATTGCCCGACTGGCACACATAGCGCCAAGCCATCGCGCCACCATAGGAATAGCCCGAGACATAGATGCGTTTCGGATCAATCGGATAGCGCTTGGCGACATCCTCCAGCACCGCATCGGCAAAGGGCACATCGCCCGTGTCCGAGGTCCAAAAATCCCAGCTTTTGCCCAGCCCGTTCGGGGCCACCAGCAGCACGCCCCGCAGCTTGGTCGCGCCTGCGATGCGTTCATGGTTGACGACAACAGTCCCCTGCCGCGCCCAGCCGTGGAAATGTAGCAATACGGGCAGAGGCGTTTCGCCGTCCCATTCATCCGGTTCCAGCACATGGTATGAGCGGTCACCGACCTGACAGGCGGTATCGCCGTGGCACGTGTCCACGGCGGCGGCTTGGGTTGCGGTCAGCAGAAGAAGGCAGAGCAGTCGATAGATCATAAGCCGGAGCCTACTCGGCCTTAGGCCAGTGTCACGTCACAACCCCGTGGGACATTGTGACAAGCCACGCCATCGCCAGACCGCGGAGTGGCGATCCTCAGGGCGTATCGGGCAATCTATAATGACCAAATCAGAGCTCTGTTCGAGCGTGCGGCTAACGGAGACAAATCGCCAGCCCGTGCGTGCGGTCTGGCGATGGCGCGGCGGCCTTTCGGCATTTAATCCGCACAGCTAGAGCAAGCTAGGTGCGTCACTCTAACTTGAGCATATCCAGACTGTAAGCTCTCACTCGGATTTCGTTCACTAGCTTTTCTATTGCCTTATCGAATTCAACTACAGCGTCATCTACTACTAACTTGCAACGGTCGCTTAGATCTTTCTTTTCTATTTTGCCACCGGGGCCCGCCTCTTGAGCAATGCTTACAAGCTCCTCAGCGATTTTTTTGAGTATGTCTGAAGTCGACTGGTAACACTCACGCACAAACGGTAGGATTTCAGCATGCATAAGGACAGTTGCCGCGTTAATTTGCACCTGCAATTTGCGGCGAGCTTTGATGGTTTCTGACAAATGGCCTCTTAAGGAAGCTAAATCTTCGAACTTCATGTCGACAAACGCCAGTTTCGTTTCGGTAAACTGTTTCACCAGAGTTTCGTAAGCTCTACGCTGCTCCAACCCGATTTGCAGTTTTCGATCTTCTTCCTTTTGCCGTGGATAAGCTCTGAAAGCGATAAGCAACGCTGTGGCTGAAGCCATTAGAGCTGGCCCCCAATCGGAAAACGACCCAAGCCAGTTGAAATCACGACACACATTTTCGCATGCCGTGATTACTTCTGCACTATTCACCGAGACAAACCACCATGCAGGTTCGGCATATCCAGTGCCGCGAACCCGTAGTGGCGCAGCCAGCGCAGGTCGGAATCAAAGAAAGCCCGCAGATCAGGGATACCGTATTTCAGCATCGCCAGACGGTCGATGCCGATGCCGAAGGCAAAGCCTTGATAGACCTCCGGGTCGATGCCACCGGCGGCGATCACCTTGGGGTGGACCATGCCCGAGCCCAGAATCTCCATCCAGTCGTCGCCCTCGCCGATTTTCAACTGACCGTTATCCCAGGAACAGCGGATGTCAACCTCGGCCGACGGCTCGGTGAAGGGGAAGTGCGACGCGCGGAAGCGCAGTTCGACATCGTCGACCTCAAAGAACGCTTTCACGAACTCTTCCAAAACCCATTTCAGGTTCGCCATCGAGATGTCCTTGTCGATGGCCAGCCCTTCGACCTGATGGAACATCGGCGTATGGGTCTGGTCATAGTCGGCGCGGTACACACCGCCCGGACAGATAACGCGGATCGGCGCGCCTTGTTTCTCCATCGAGCGGATCTGCACCGGAGACGTATGGGTGCGCAGCACATGCGGCGGACGGTTATCGCCCTCGGCGCGGTGCATATAGAACGTGTCCATCTCGGCCCGCGCGGGGTGGTGGCCGGGGATGTTCAGGGCGTCAAAGTTATACCAGTCATCCTCGATCCGCGGCCCTTCGGCCACCGAGAAGCCCAGTTCGGCAAAGATCGCGGTCAGTTCCTCGGTCGCCTGGCTGATCGGGTGGATCGAGCCCTGACGGCGCGCGCGGGTCGGCAGGGTGACGTCCAGCCATTCGGTGCGCAGACGTTCATCCAGCGCGGCGTCGGCCAAAGCGGCCTTTTTGGCGGACAGGGCCGCGTTGATCTCATCCTTCAGGGCATTCAGCGCAGGGCCTGCCACCTGGCGTTCCTCGGGCGTCATTTTACCCAACTCGCGCATCTTCAGCGCGACCTCGCCTTTTTTACCCACGGCGGCGACACGGATCGCCTCAAGCGCGTTCTCGTCGCCTGCCTCGGCGATTTGGCCCAGATATTTTGCCTTAAGATCGTCCATGACGCCCTCTGAATTTGGTCGCCAACCTGCTATCGGGCCAGCCCCGCGAATGCAAGCGGGACCGGGCGGATCAATAGCTGTATTCGGGGAAAATCCGGGTCAGATCACCGTTCCAGTCGCCGTTGTAGTGTTCCAGCAACTCATCCGCAGGCACTTTCCCGCTTTGGATGCTGTCCTTGAGCGCGTTGAGGAAATGGGTCTCGTCCGGCACCAGGCCACCGGCACCGGGATAGGCGCGGGCTTTCAGGCCGGCCTCGGAGATCGCCACAACCTCACGCGCCAGATCGTGCATGTTGATGGTGCCGACCTTCGCTTGCAGACCGTCTTTGGCAGCCGCGACACGCAGCGCCTCGCGGGTCTCGGTGTCCCAGCCTTTGACCAGATCCCAGGCCGCGTCCAGGGCCGTCTGATCGTAAGTCAGGCCAACCCAGAAGGCGGGCAAGGCACACAGGCGCCGCCATGGTCCACCATCGGCCCCGCGCATTTCCATGAATTTCTTGATCCGTGCTTCTGGGAAGGCGGTGGTCAGGTGGTCGGCCCAATCGCTGAGCGTGGGCGTTTCCCCCGGCAAGGCGGGCAGTTCGCCTTTCAGGAAGTCGCGGAAAGACATGCCCAGCGCATTGATGTACTGGCCGTCGCGATAGACGAAATACATCGGAACATCGAGCGCGTATTGCACGTAACGTTCGAACCCGAAGCCGTCTTCGAACACGAAAGGCAGCATGCCCGTACGCGCATCGTCCAGATGCCGCCAGATGTAACTGCGCCAGCTTTTCTGGCCATTTACCTTGCCTTCGAAAAAGGGCGAGTTCGCAAACAACGCCGTTGCCACCGGCTGCAAGGCCAGCGCCACGCGCAGTTTCTGCACCATGTCGGCCTCGGACCCGAAATCAATGTTGACCTGAACCGTGCAGGTCCGCCGCATCATGGCGCGGCCCATGGTGCCGACCTTTTCCATGTAATCGTTCATCAGCCGATACCGCCCCTTGGGCATCAACGGCATTTCCTCATGTGTCCAGGTCGGTGCCGCGCCCAGACCGATGAAACCCACGCCGATCTCATCTGCGATGTCTTTCACCTCGCGCAGGTGGGTGTTCACCTCATCGCAAGTTTCGTGGATGGTCTCGAGCGGAGCACCCGACAGCTCCAGCGCGCCGCCCGGCTCCAGGCTGACATTGGCGCCGTCCTTTTCCAGACCGATCAGATGACCCGCTTCACGGACTTCGGCCCAACCGTGCCGATCCCGCAGACCTTCCAGCACGGCCACAATCGAACGGGTGCCCTCGAAGGGCAACGGTTTCAGCGTGTCCTTGCAGTAGCCGAATTTCTCATGCTCGGTGCCGATGCGCCAGTCTGCCTTGGGCTTGCAGCCCGACTCCAGATATTCGGCCAATTGCTCGTGGCGTTCGATTGGTCCGCCGCCGGACTGGGGGATGGACATGAGACCCGTGCTCCGATCCTGATGTGTCTGTCTTTTGGCCAGTCGTGGGGGCAAACCGCGCCGGTGTCAATGCAGCCGAAGGTGTGGAGGGCGCGAGGGCGTACGCTCCCAAATCACGACCGGATGGGCCGATCCACCGTTCAGTTCGGCCAGCATATGCTCGGTTTTCAGGCCCGGAAGCGCCGAGAAGACATCGAACAGCGCCTCGGCCCCTTCCGCATTCACAGGAATGTGAAGCACCGCCTGACCCGGTTGTTCCAACACCCAATGCGCCGGCGTCGAGGTCGGATCGAGCGCCAGCCGCTCAATCTCGCGCGTGGCGATGATGCCGCCATCCAGTGGGCCGAAATAGGTGATCTGACCTTCATCGACTGTCACGACACCCTGTCCGCCAGTGCCGGTTCTGAACCGCGCGCGCTGCACCCCGATCACCGCCAGGACGATTGCGACAGCGACAAGCAGCCAGCCGATCCACCCCAACAGACCACCGGGCCCGTTGATCCAGCTGAGACCGAGGATCAGGACAAACCCGGCTACCAGCACTTCGCGCCAGCGCCACAGGGCGAGTTTGGCCTCGGGTCGGATGAAACTCATGACAAAGCCTCGAACGCAAACGAAACCGAGTAACGAACCAACGTTAGGTTGGGGACTGCCTTTGAGGCCGAGATCGTGCGCCGGTCAAACTCATGAGCGACGATAATCCCTCTGACGGCTTCTTCGCCTTCGTCGACCAAATCACCCATGTACCCCAATATCTGGGCGACAACCTTCGAATCGGTTTTGCCGGCTTTCAACTCCACAACGACCAGGCTGCCATCCGCGCCGCGGCACAGAATATCGATAAAGCCCGAGGTCACTGCCCGTTCAGCACCGTCATCCACGATTTCGAATCCGGCATCCAACAAAGAGATATTTTGCCGAATTGCGGTTTGCATATCTCGCTCAAGCGAAAACCGCTGCCTTTCAGGCTTCGTCTGTCCTGTAGTTTCAAGTCTTTCGTTCGCGGCTGTCAAACTGCTTCCAGCTTGGATTTCACGCAAGAACCGTGCGTAGCGCTGAACTGCGTTCTTGTAGGATTGCAACCCGTTTCGCAGATTTCCATTGATCGGAATCCGTGAGGGGTTCTCTTTGTCGCTGCGCTCGTCCGAAGTCGAGTAGTTCAGACTTGCCAGAACGTCTTCCAGTTTCCCAAGGCCAAAGGCTTCGTCCAATGAGCCATAATGCGTTTCGACTTTTTGGACCCGGTGAATTTGAGCGACACAGGTGTTTTCTGCATAGCCCTCGGCAATAAGCCAATCCCGATATTGCGCTTTCATTGTTCCAACCTAACCCCAATCCCCCAGCGCCTGCTGCCACATGGTCAATGCAGCCACCGCTGCCGTGTCGGCCCGCAGGATACGAGGGCCAAGGCTGACCACATGCGCGAATGGCAACCCTGTCAGACGCGCGCGTTCCTGGTCCGAAAACCCGCCTTCCGGGCCGATGAGAATCGCCCAGGGCCGTCCTTTCTCATTGGCGGCCAGTCGCAGGGCCGATCCAACCTCGGCTTCGTTGCAGAACATCAGTTGCCGATCTTCGGGCCATGCATCCAGCAGCCGATCCAACCGCTGCAAATCGGCAACCTCGGGCACGTAGGTTCCGCCGCACTGCTCGGCCGCCTCGACCGCATGGGCCTGCAGGCGGTCCTGACGAATGCGTTCGGAATTGGTGAACTCGGTCTGCACCGGCAGGATACGCGCCGCGCCCATTTCGGCGGCTTTTTCCACGATGAAATCGGTGCGGGCCTTTTTTATGGGTGCGAACAGGAACCACATATCGGGTGGCAACTGCAACGGTTTCGTCTGTTCGATACAGGTCAGCTTCCCGCCGCGTTTTCCCGCCTCGGAGACTTCGGCCAACCACTCTCCGTCCCGCCCGTTGAACAGGGCGACCTGCCCTTTGACTGCAAGTCGCATGACACCAAAGAGGTAGTGCGCCTGGTCGCGCGTCAAAGGAACCGATTGCCCCTGACCCAAGGGCTGCTCTACATACAGTCTGATCTTCGCACTCATGAGACCCTACATATGCAAGGCAATGCCCCAACACCAGATGGTCAAGTCGCCGATGCCGTCAGCGGCAACTGGGTCGACACCCACGCCCCGGCCTTTGCTCGCCCCTATCTGCGCCTCAGCCGCGCGGACCGACCCATCGGGACATGGCTGCTGCTGATTCCCTGTTGGTGGGGGCTGGCGCTGGCGATCCTGCATGATGGTCAGCCGCGTTGGGAAGATCTGTGGATCGCCGTGGGATGCGCATTTGGGGCCTTCCTGATGCGGGGCGCCGGTTGCACGTGGAATGACATTACGGATCGGGAATTCGACGGGCAGGTCGAACGCACACGCTCGCGCCCGATTCCTTCGGGTCAGGTCAGTGTCCGGCAGGCCGCGGTCTGGATGGTCCTGCAATGCATTCTGGCGCTTGGCATCCTTCTCAGCTTCAATCAGGCGGCAATCGCAATGGGTGTTCTGTCCCTGCTGCCCGTGACGATCTATCCGTTTGCCAAACGGTTTACCTGGTGGCCTCAGGTGTTTCTGGGGCTGGCCTTCAACTGGGGCGCCCTTCTGGCCTGGGCGGCGCATAGCGGTTCCGTGGGATGGCCAGCGGTGACGCTTTACCTGTCTGGAATCGCGTGGACCCTGTTCTACGATACAATCTATGCGCATCAGGATGCCGAGGATGACGAACTGATCGGCATCAAATCAACCGCTCGTCTGTTCGGAGCTGATACAGCGCGGTGGCTGAAGTACTTCTTGGTGGCGACCGTGTCGCTTATGGGGCTGGCCATCGTCGATGCAGGGGTGCCGGATGCCTCGATGCTGGCATTGGGCGTTGCGCTCTGTGGGCCTTGGGCAATGGGCTGGCACATGATGTGGCAACTCCGCGCGCTGGACATCGAAGACAATGCCAGGCTGTTGCAATTGTTCAGGCTCAACCGCGACACTGGCTTGATTCCGCTGATCTTCCTCTGCGTCGCCCTGTTGCTCTGATTGCACCTGCTGAACGCGGCCTGTAAAGATCGGCCCAACCGCCTGAGGAGTGTCAAACCCAAACATGCGTCTGCCGTATTTTATCGTTGTTTCCCTGATCTTTCTTGTGTCAGCCGGGCTGTCGCTTTTGGCAGCCAGCTATGCCGTCACAAAGATCGAAGAAACATCGGAATTCGCCGTGCGCCGGGCGCTTGATCTCAAAGGACACGACTGGGCCGAGGTCGAGTCAGACGGCTTGCGCGTGGTCCTGACCGGGATTGCACCCGATGAGGCGACACGATTCAACGCACTGACCGCAGCCGGAACCGAGGTCGATGCGTCCCGTGTAATCGATGAAATGGAGGTCGAAGCGACCTCTGCCCTGGCGCCGCCGCGCTTTTCGGCGGAAATTCTGCGCAACGATCGCGGCATATCGATCATCGGCTTGATCCCCGCCAGCGAAGACAGAGATGACCTGATCAGAAGGCTGGGCAACCTCGACCCCAACATCGCGGTTTCGGACCTGATGGAAACCGCGGATTACCCCAAGCCCGATGGTTGGGATGCCGCGATATCATATGCCATCGAGGCGCTGGCCAGCCTGCCGCGTGCCAAAATTTCCGCAAACGCCGATTTGGTCAAAATCACCGCCATTGCGGACAGCCAACAGGAAAAACAACGTCTTGAACGCGATCTGACCCGCGCCGCGCCGCCCAGCCTGCGGATCGGGCTGGCGATCTCGGCACCTCGTCCCGTCATAACGCCCTTTACGCTGCGTTTTCTGATCAACGAAGACGGTGGGCAATTTGACGCCTGTTCGGCACAGGATGCAAAGGCACGCGACCGGATCGTGACCGCTGCGCGCGATGCCGGCTTGTCGGGAACATATTCCTGCACCATCGGTCTGGGCGAGCCCTCGCCACGCTGGCCCGAAGCCGCCGAGAAGAGCATTCAGGCACTGGCCAGAATCGGCAAAGGCTCGGTCACGATGTCGGATGCGGACATCACCCTGGTTGCGGCGCAAGGCACGGATCCAGCCTTGTTCGACCGGGTTGTAGGTGAACTTGAAACAGCGTTGCCTCAGGTCTTTGCCCTGCATGCTGTGCTGCCGGAACCTGAAACCAGCGAACAGACCGGACCCGTCGAGTTCTCGGCGACCCGCAGCCCCGAAGGGCTTGTGCAACTGCGAGGGCGTCTGGGGGATGAAACGTTGCGGGACATGGTCGACAGCTATGCCCGCGCGGCCTTCGGCTCGGATCAGGTCTATACCGCGACCCGCATCGCGTCGGGGCTTCCGGCAGATTGGCCGGTGCGTGTTCTGGCCGGCCTCGAGGCGTTGGCCCAGCTTCACAACGGGGCCTTGACCGTAACACCAGGCTCGGTCGAACTGACCGGCCTCAGCCATGAAGAGGATGCCAAAGCCCGTATCGCAGGTCAGTTGTCGGACAAGCTGGGCGAAGGGCAGGAATTCACCCTGACGATCACCTATCAGCCTCCGCCAGAGCCCGAAGACGCGCTGCCCGATCCTGAAGTCTGCGAAGCGCAGATCGCCGAAATCCAGACCGTCAGCAAAATCGCGTTCGAACCCGGATCAGCGACGATCGCATCCGACTCGCGCGATACGGTGAACCAGATCGCCGACATCCTGCGTGACTGCGGGCCGATCCGGCTGGAGATCCAGGGCCATACGGACAGCCAGGGCCGCGAAGAGATGAACCAGCAGCTCAGCCAGGCACGGGCGCAATCGATTCTGAACGAGCTGCGCGGGCGGCGCATTCCCACCAGCAGCTACACTGCCGTTGGATACGGTGAAACACAGCCTATCGCGGACAACGACACCGAAGAAGGCCGCGAAGCAAACCGGCGGATCGAGTTCCGGCTGATTCGTCCCGAGCCGGTCGAAGCCTCCGAAACAGGCCTCGAAGCGCTCGAGGCTGAGGCCGAGGTTGGGGCTGAGGCCGACGCGCCTGAAACGGATCAGACCGAATCGACCGCACCAGACACGGACGCAGAGGACCAGTAAGTTGAACAGAACCGAATTCATCATCGCCACAGCCGTCATTCTGTTTGCGGCCTTCTGCATGGGCTGGTTTGCCAACTGGCTGGCACACCGCCTGTCCCGCGTCCGCCAAAGCGACGTTGCCGATCTGGATCGCATGAGCCAGGAACTGCACGAAGCGGAAGAAACCCGCGATCAGGCCATAACCTACCTTCAGCAACGTGAAGCCGAGTTGACCAATCAGCTGACCCAGACAGAGGCAGAGCTGGCCGCGGCCATGGACGGTCTGCGCGCCGCGCGGCAAGAGGCCGAGGAAATGCGCGGTCGGATCAACAACGCCGACTGAGAAACCGCCTTCCCGGACGGCTCACAGGACCTGCGCCAAATCTGCGATCAGGTCTTCGGGGTCTTCCAGACCAACCGACAGCCTGAACACGCCGTCGCCTGCGAAATCCCGGTAACTTGCCAATTGCGCCCCTTCCAATCGGAAGGACGATTGCATCAAAGCTTCGGTTCCCATCCAGAATATCAGACTGCGATGGTGGCCAAGCGACACGGCATAGTGAACGATCCGGAGTTTATCGATCATCTGCTGGGCCAGTGCCTCGCCTGTTGCGTGATCACCCACCTGAAAAGCGATCATGCCGGATGTGTTGCGCATCTGTTGTTGGGCCAGCTCGTATTGGGGGTGCGATTTCAGCCCCGGATAGATCACTCTGGTCACGCGCGCGCGTGCCTCAAGCCAATCGGCAACGACGGTGGCACCCGCCTGATGCGCTGTCATCCGCAGCGGCAGAGTGGCCATGCCCCGCGCGATCATCCACGCGTTGAAGGGGGACATGATGCTGCCGTGGTGGATCGCGGATTCGGTGCGGATTTTCGCGATCAGGTCCTTTCGCCCGGCCACCGCACCACCGATGGCATCACCATGGCCGCCGATATACTTGGTCACCGAATGCATGATCAGATCAACGCCCAGCTCTTTGCTTGGCTGACCAAGCGGAGACGCAAAAGTCGCATCGCAGGACAGCAACGCCCCCGCGCTTTTGGCAATTGCTGAGACCGATGCCAGATCGGTCAGACGACCGATCGGGTTCACGGGTGTTTCCGTGTGGATGAGACGCGTGTTCGGCCTGATGGCTGCTGATACCGCCGAAAGATCGGACATGTTGACCGTGCTGACATGGATCCCCAGACGCGGCAGCGTGTCCCGCGCCAGCTCTGCCACGCCCGCGTAAGAGACGTCGGAAACGATCAAATGATCCCCGGCAGACAGGAACGTCAGGAAGATGGCGGTGGCCGCCGCCATACCGGACGCCAGACACAGGCAATCTTCGGTGCCTTCCAACATGCTGATCTTGGCCTCCAGCGTCCTGACGTTGGGATTGGCCCAGCGCCCATAAAGATAAGGGGCTTCTTCCTCCAGATCGTGGGCCGAGAACCCCGCCACCTGATCCGTGACGAATGTCGAAGACATATGCAGGGCCGGCGCAGACGCACCGCTGGTCGGGTCCGGGGCTTCGCCTGCATGGATTGCCCGTGTCGCTAGGCCCTTGTTTCTCAGTCCGTCATGCATGGCGCCATCCTCTTGATCCTCTTGCGCAGATTTAGCGCAGGCTCGTGAACCGGCGTCCAGAGAAGAATTGAAACCGCTCGGATTCCAGAACCCCGGGGTGGTCGCGCGACGCTACCAGCGGGTCAGAGCATCTTCGTCCTGATCTTTGGCCGCAACCCATTCGGCGCCGGAACGGGTAATTTCCTTTTTCCAGAACGGTGCGCGGGATTTCAGGTAGTCCATCAGATATTCGGCCGCCTCGAACGCGTCCTTGCGATGCGGGGCCGCCGTGGCCACCATCATGATGCGATCCCCCGGAACCAAGCGTCCAAAACGGTGTATGACCAGCACGTCACCCAATGCCCAACGCGCCTGCGCCTCTTCGGCGATCTTGGTCAGGGCGCGTTCGGTCATACCGGGATAGTGCTCGATCTCCATCACATCCAGATCACCGCTCGCCAGGTCACGCACAACGCCGGTGAAAGTGACGATGGCGCCGTTGGAATCATCCCCGGCGGCAAAGGCATTGGCCTCGGCCCCCAGATCAAATGCCTCTTGCTGAACCGCGATCCGCATCGGTCAACCGCCCGTCATCGGCGGGAAAAACGCAACTTCCCGAACACCTGCCAGCGACGCATCGAAATCCGACAGCTCCTGATCCAACGCAACGCGCAGCGCGGACAGATCGGCAAATGCCGCGGCATAGCGCTCTTCCCGAGCGCTCAGTTCAGTCACCAATTCGCTGACCGTGGCCGCTTGCGTTTCGACCTTTTCCTTTGGCAAGCCGATGCGTTCGCGCACCCAGGCGAAATACAGAACATCCATCGGTTAGCTCTCCTTCAGATGAGGCATGGCTTTACGTAGGTAGTCATAGCCGGTGATCAATGTAAGCGTTGCCGCAATCCACAACAGCCACAGCCCGACCTGACCCGCCCAATACATGCCATCGACATTCAGGCGCAGGTGGTTCACGTCGTCGACCTGACCCGCAATGATCTGCTCGACCAGCTCGGCATCCATGCCAAAACTCGCCATCACGGCATAGTGCTCGAAGATACCCTGCGAAAACAGAACCGCGATGGCGACCATCTGGGCCGTGGTCTTCCATTTGGCCAGTTTGGTGACTTTGAGCGTCCCGGCCACATCGCCCAGATATTCCCGCAGGCCCGAGACAAAAACTTCGCGAAACAGGATCACGGTTGCAGGAAGGACAAGCCACGGCGTCCAGTGCTCGGTCGAATAGCCCACAAGGATCATAAGCGCGATCACCACCATGGCCTTGTCGGCGATCGGATCCAGCATCGCTCCGATCTTGGTCTCCTGCTTCCATGCGCGGGCCAGATACCCATCGAACCAATCGGTAATCGCCGCCGACAGGAACAGGATCAGTGCAAACCAGTCCGCATAGGGACGGGTGAAATACAGAAACATGACTGCCAGCCCGGGCGCGGCCAGCAGGCGCAGGACGGTCAGGAGATTAGGCAAATTCCACTTCATGGCTTGGACCCTATATCGCCGGTCCGGGACAGAAAAGCCAATCAGACAAAAAACTGTATCATTCAAAAGCGCTTGGTCAAAGCGCCGCAGGCCCGACGTCTCAGAACAGTACCTCTTGGCCTTTCCCGGCTTTGCGGTCAGATTGCCGCGCAAGCCCAGCCGGAAAGAACCAGATGACAGCGCATATTCAAACCGACACACGGTCAAACATGATCGGCAGCCTCTGGATGGTCGCCGCGATGGCCGGTTTTGCGCTGGAGGATGCGATGCTGAAGGCAGCTTCAGCCGCGCTGCCGATCTGGCAGGTCCTGGTTCTTTTCGGCGCGGGCGGGTCGGTGATTTTCGCTGCGGTGGCCCGGGCCCGTGGGCAGCGGCTGCTGCAACCTGACGTTCTGTCCCGCCCGATGAAAATTCGGGTGCTGTTCGAGGTCTTTGGTCGGTTGTTCTATGTTCTGGCCATCGCACTGACGCCGTTGTCCTCGGCCACGGTGATCCTGCAAGCCACGCCTCTGGTCGTTGTTGCAGGCGCCGCGTTGTTCTTTGGCGAGACAGTCGGTTGGCGGCGTTGGAGCGCTATCTTTGTCGGCATGATCGGCGTTGTCGTCATCCTGCAACCCTCCGGAGACAGCTTTTCGTTGCTGTCGATACTGGCGGTGCTGGGAATGCTGGGATTTGCCGGACGTGATCTGGCCAGCCGCGCAGCACCTGCCACGCTTGGAACCGAAGTCCTGGGGTTTTACGGCTTCCTCAGCATCATCGTGGCCGGGGTGGCCTATCGGTTCTGGGAGGGCGCGCCGATTGCACCGGTTGGCCTTCACACCAGCCTGCATCTGATCGGTGCGGTGCTGATGGGCGTAATAGCCTATGCGTCGCTGATGAAGGCGATGCGCACCGGCGAAGTGTCCGCCGTGACCCCGTTCAGATACACCCGGCTGTTGTTCGGCATCGGGCTTGGCGTAGCCATGTTTGGTGAGAGGCTGGATCCCAACATGTGGATCGGCAGCGCGCTGATCGTCGCGTCGGGCCTATATATCCTGTGGCGGGGCCGGCAAGCCTAGCCCTTGTCGTGGAAGAAATCGTAAACCTTTTGCGCCAACCCGGCCGAGATTCCTTCGACCGCTTTCAGATCGGCCAGATTGGCCCGGCTGACGGCTTTGGCGCTGCCGAAATGGGTCAACAGAGCACGTTTGCGCGCAGCCCCTACCCCTGGGATTTCATCCAACGGCGTTGCACCCACGGCCTTGGCGCGTTTCGCACGATGGGTGCCGATGGCGAACCGGTGCGCTTCGTCTCTGAGGCGTTGAATGAAATACAACACAGGGTCGTTGCGTTTCAGCGCAAAGGGGCGCTGGCCGATCCGGTGAAACTCTTCCTTGCCGTGGTCGCGGTCGACCCCCTTGGCGACGCCGACCATGGGAATGTCTTCGACCCCATGTTCGACCATGATCTGATGCACCGCGCTTACCTGCCCGGCACCGCCATCGATCAGCAACAGATCGGGCCACAGCCCTTTGTCGCGGTCCGGGTCTTCCTTTTGCAGTCTGGTGAAGCGGCGGTTCAGCACCTCTTTCATCATGCCGAAATCGTCACCCGGTGTCAGGTCATCACCGCGAATGTTGAACTTGCGGTAAGCGTTCTTCATGAACCCCTCGGGGCCGGCCACGATCATGCCGCCGACAGCATTGGTGCCCTGAATATGAGAGTTGTCATAGACTTCGATCCGTCCCGGTGGACCATCCAGATCGAACGCCTCGGCCAGCCCGCGCAGCAACTTGGCCTGCGTGGCACTTTCCGACATGCGGCGGGCCAGAGCCTCGCGCGCGTTGCGCAAGGCACCGGCAACAAGTTCCTGTTTTTCGCCACGCTGCGGCACAAGGATTTCAACCTTGCGCCCGGCTTTTTCAGTCAGCGCGTCCTGCATCAGATCCACGTTTTCGATCCCATCCGACAGGATCAGCTGCCGCGGCGGTTCCTTGTTGTCGTAGAACTGGCCCAGAAAGGCCTCCATCACCTCGGCAGGTGAAACATCCGGGCCGACGCGGGGATAGAAATCCTTGTTGCCCCAGTTCTGGTTCGCACGGATGAAAAACACCTGCACGCAGGCCTGACCGCTGTCCATATACAGGCCGATCACGTCCGCCTCGGCCACACCGCGCGGGTTGATGCCCTGAGAGGTCTGCACCTGCGTCAGAGCCCGGATGCGGTCACGCAGACCTGCGGCGCGTTCGAACTCCATCGCCTCGGACGCGGCCATCATCTGCTCGGCCAACTCCTCCTGTACCTTGGTTGAGCGGCCCGACAGAAAACGTTCGGCGTCCTTCACGCTTTCACGGTAATCCTCCTCCGAGATCAGACCGACACACGGCCCGGAACACCGCTTGATCTGATACAGAAGGCATGGCCGCGTTCGGCTGTCGAACATCGAATCCGAGCAGTTGCGCAGCAGGAACGCTTTTTGCAACTGGTTCAGCGTCCGGTTCACCGCACCGGCACTGGCGAAGGGGCCGAAATAGGCACCTTTTTCCTTCTTCGCCCCTCGGTGTTTCTTGATCTGCGGAAAGTCATGATCCTTGGCGACCAGTATGTTCGGAAAGCTTTTGTCATCCCGCAACAATACATTGTACTTGGGTTTGAGCTGCTTGATCAGGTTCTGCTCAAGCAGCAGGGCCTCGGTCTCGGTTCGCGTGGTCAGGAACATCATCGAGGCCGTCGCGGCGATCATCTTTTCGATCCGCCCCGAATGACCCGGCCGTGTGTAATTCGACACCCGTGCCCTGAGATTTCGGGCTTTGCCGACATACAGAACCCGGCTGTCTGCATCGAGCATGCGGTAAACGCCCGGAGAACTGTCCAGCGTTTTTACATAGCGCTGAATGCAGGCATAGCCGGTGGGGGATGATTCGCTGTCGGTGGTCATGATCCTGAGATATGATTCTCTGGCAATGGCTGCAATCTCACGCCTTCCAGATCAAGAGAAAACAAATCCACGGTTTCTGTGGATAAGTGTGAAGATAAAATTCCGGAAGATCGGAAATCCCCTTGTTTCCTTGCCTTTTCCTTTACTTGCACAAAAAATAGGCAACTTATCAAGTGCTTGTTTTTAAATGTTATTTTTTTGTATACTTAGCAAGTGTATGAAAAAAAAGACATTTTTGTAACGCGCGTGTAACACAATTGCGAGCGGTGCAAAACTTGCAGCAGAATTACTTATTCTACCCCCAGAACATCCGGAGTTTTCCAACCCAGATGCTGACCGCCGTCCACACATAAAAGCTGTCCGGTGACCGCGTGTGCATCCAGAAAGTACCCAAGCGCAGCGGTTATGTCAGACGGGTTGGATCCCCGCTCCAAAACGGTATTTGAACGCTGTGTCTGGAAATGCTCTTCGCTTTGGCGGTGGCCCTGCATCGTGGGGCCCGGCCCGATCGCATTGACACGGATCGTCGGAGACAACGCCTGCGCCGCCGTTCGGGTCAGTGCCCACAAACCCATTTTTGCGATGGTGTATGACATGAACTCGGGCGTCAGTTTACGCACGCGCATGTCCACCATGTTGACGATGAGGCCGGTTGCAAGCGGCTCGCCCTTTTCATCTGTTCCGGCGCTCAGCCCCTGACCTGCCATGGCCTGCGTCAGCACAAAGGGCGCGCGCAGGTTGCTGTCGAGATGTCGATCCCAGCTTTGCCGGGTTGCCGTGCGGATGTTGTCGTATTCGAAGATCGAAGCGTTGTTCACCAGACACGTGATCGGCCCGCCCAACGCCTCGGCCGCTTTAGGCAGCAGCGCCTGAACCTGAGCTTCGTCCAGCAGATCGGCCTTCAGGGTCACGGATTTTCGGCCCAGGGCCTGTACCTCTGCCGCCGTCTCCTGCGCCGGACCTTCGGATGAGGCGTAATGCACCGCCACATCGTAACCTCGATCTGCCAGATACAATGCCATGGCCCGGCCCAGACGAATACCGGCGCCGGTGACTAGGGCTCGGGTCATGCTTCACCTCGTTTTGTCAGATCACACCAGCAATACGGTGACATAAAGCACATAAAGGAAAGTCAACACCAACCCCCAGATGCGCGAGATATCTTGTTTGAAAAATACAAACGGTATCAGCAGCAGCGATGCGCCCAGCATGACCCAAAGATCGAATTGCAGGAACTCGGGATCAACCGGGATACGACCAAACCAGGTTGCGATCCCGATGATGGCCAAAAGGTTGAACATGTTCGAACCGATCACGTTACCCAGCGCAACGTCGGCCTGTCTGCGCAAAGCGGCCATAACTGTTGTCGCCAATTCGGGCAAAGACGTTCCAACTGCGATCAACGTCAAACCAATGACCGTCTCACTGACCCCGTAGGTCCGCGCGATGATCGTTGCGTTATCTACCAAAAGATGCGCACCCATTGGCAGACCAATCAGCCCGAGGATCAGATACACCGACACCTTCCAATAAGGCATGTCAGGATCAGCTTCTTCCAGCCCCTCAAGCTCTTCGTCCACACAGGCTTCACCGCAGGCTTTGCGATGGGCTTTTGCCTCGCGGAAGGCGTTCAGAAGAACAAGACCCAACGCCGCCAGCAAGATCAGGCCGCTGAAGAACGTGAACGTTCCCAAGAATGCCAAACCAATGAACAGAACCGTCGCCATCAGCATGAAGACATAGTTCCGGCGGCTGTTGCATTCACTGGTGTGTAGAGTCGCCAGAAGCGCGGGAAGGCCCAGAACCAGCAAAATATTCGCCGTGTTTGATCCGACCACATTGCCCAGTGCGATACCGGGGGCGTTCTCTTTCAAAGCGCTGATGGCAATCAAAAGCTCAGGCGCGGACGTTCCGAATGCCACAATCGTCAGGCTGACGATCAACGCAGGAACGCCCAGGCGCAGGCTCAGGTTCACGGCACCACGCACAAGGGCGTCGCCTGCCAGCAGCAGAATCAACAGACCCAGACCGGACAACAGCCATGTGGTAATCAAGTCCGGCCTCCTTTTTCACAGGCGCAGGGGCCTTTGCCGATACGATACCGACCGCAGCGCGGACATTTCGCCGAACTCAATTTCTTTTGTCCGGGAAAGCGAAGCTTACCGAACATTGCCAATACGCCCATGGCAATCAGGAAAAGGGTGACGGCCTTGATGATCACGTCACAAACCGAAACGCGCATATGCTGCACGCTCCTCCAGGCCAGCAATGGCATCCTGTGCGAAGCTGGCCCCAAAACGCGTCCAGATCGGTTTGCGCACACCGTAGCGGCGGAACTTGACCTTGTCGCCAAAGCGTTCCTGCATCTTGGGCTTGAGATGAGCGATGCCATCAATCAGGCCCAATTCTTGCGCGCGGCGCGCCAGCCAAACCTCACCGGTGAACAAATCTGCACTTTGATCCAGCTTGTCCCCACGTCGCGCTTTGACATGATCAATGAAGTTTTCGTGGATATCCCCCAGCAAACCTTGCAGGCGGGCCACATCCTCTTTCTTTTCCGGCGCAAACGGGTCCAGCATGGATTTCGACTGGCCCGCCGTATGCACGCGCCGCTCAAACCCTTGCCGCGCCAGAAAGACATGCGCGCCAAACCCGGCCGAGATTACACCGATTGACCCAAGAACCGAACTATCATCGGCCCAGATCTCGTCCGCTGCGGCAGCCAGCCAATAGCCGCCGGAGGCCGCAACATCCTCGACAAAGGCAATCACCGGCACATCCAGCTCTTCCGACAAACGCCGGATGCGGGCACCGATCAGCGAACTTTGCACAGGGGACCCGCCCGGGGAATTAAGCTCAATCGCCACGGCGGCTGGTTTTCCCTTGCGAAACGCTTTTTCCAGAACAGGCGCCAGGGTTGTGTCGTTCAACGCCCCACGCCCCGCCATTCCAATGGAACCGGACAAACGGACAACGGCCACGCAAGGGTGCTTTTTTACGAACGGCAGGCTGAGCTTCATGGGTGCCGATGTAGAGTGCCCCCAACCCGTAAACAAGGGACTCTGCCGGCGTTAAACGCGACGTGAACCAAATTCACACACCCGATGGGCAAAAATGCAACGCCTTGGCGAGGGTCAGCTGCGAATGCGCCAGCCGGTTTTGAATATCCAGCCGATAACCGCCAGGCACAGAGCCGTAAAAGCGACAATGGCAAGAAGGCTGAAAACGATCGGCACATCTGCCAGCCCGTAAAAGGACCAGCGGAAACCCGAAATCAGATAGACCACGGGATTGAACAGCGTGATGGTCTGCCACAATGGCGGCAGCATCGAGATCGAATAGAACGTACCCCCCAGAAAGATCAGTGGCGTCACCACCAACTGCGGCACCAGCGACATCTGCTCGAAGTTGCTGGCCCAGATGCCGATGATGAATCCCAGCAACGAAAAGCTGAGACAGGACAGGATCAGAAACGCGGCCATGGCGAATGGATGCTCGATCCGAATATCGACGAAAAACGTCGCGGTGACCAAAATCACCAACCCCACGAACAACGCCTTGGTTGCGGCGGCACCGACATATCCGATCACGATCTCGATGAAATTGACCGGAGCGGACAACAGCTCGTAGATGGTGCCCAGAAACTTGGGGAAGTAAATTCCGAACGACGCGTTCGAAATCGACAGCATCACCACCGACAACATGATCAGCCCCGGCACGATGAATGCACCGTATGAAACGCCCTCGACCTCTTGGATACGGCTGCCGATGGCGGTGCCAAACACCACGAAATAAAGCGACGTGGACAGAACCGGCGACAGAAAACTCTGTGCCAGAGTTCGAAAGAAACGGGTCATTTCGAACCGGTAGATGGCAGCGATCGCGGTCCAGTTCATGCGGCCTCTCCCGATACCAGATTGACAAAAATCTCTTCCAGGCTTGATTGCCTGGTCTGTACGTCGCGCAACACCAACCCGGCCTCGGACACGTCATTCAGCAAGGTCGTTATGCCGGTACGATCCGCATTGGTATCGTAGGTATAGATCAGACAATCACCTGCGCCGTTGAGGGCCAGATTGTGGCTGACCAGACTATCGGGAATTCGGTCGATGGGTTCGGTCAGCATGACTTCGATCTGCTTTTTTCCCATCTGCGACACGAGTGTGTCTTTGTCCTGCACCAGCAAAAGCTCACCCTTGTCGATGACGCCGACACGATCCGCAATCGCTTCTGCTTCTTCAATGTAATGGGTGGTCAGAATGATGGTGACACCGTCCCGTTTCAGTTCCGCCACAAGCTCCCACATGTCCTTGCGCAACTCGACATCCACTCCGGCAGTCGGCTCGTCCAGAAAAAGCACACGGGGTTCATGGGCCAGCGCCTTGGCGATCAGCACCCTCCGCTTCATGCCGCCGGACAATTCCTTGATCGCGTTGTTGCGCTTGTCCCACAGGGACAGCTTGCGCAAAATCTCTTCGATCCGCGCGTTGTCCTTGCCAAGCCCGAACAGCCCGCGCGACAACCGGACCGTGTTCCAGACCTTTTCAAACGGTTCCAACGCGATCTCTTGCGGTACAAGCCCTATCATCCTGCGCGCTGCGCGATAATCGGACTGTGTGTCATGCCCGCCAACCGTGACCACCCCCGAGGTCGGAGTCGTTATTCCACAAATCGTCGAAATCAGGGTTGTCTTTCCGGCGCCATTTGGTCCCAGAAGCGCAAGTATCTCACCCTCTTCAATATCCAGAGACACACCCTTCAGCGCCTCGAACCCATCCGCGTAAGACTTGCGAAGGTTTTTGATGGACAAAATGGTCGTCATATCCGTTCCCCGTTCCGACCGAGACCCTATCGCGCGGAACCAGCCTGTAACAGGTCAATTTCGCACAACGGGCTGCGCATTCTGTAATGGTTGTCAGAACCATGCTCAATTCCAACTTGCAATCCGTCAACCCACCCGCAAACTCTGCCACAACGGAGGGCGCCGATGCTGAATGGAATACGCATAGTCGAAATCGAAGGGCTGGGCCCCGGCCCGTTTGCCGCCATGCAGTTAGCTGATCTGGGCGCCGACGTCATCACGATCCACCGCAAAGGCCAGGCAGTAACACCGGGCATGCCGGACAGCTCGCTTCTGGACCGCGGCAAACGATCGATCGCGCTTGATCTGAAGGATCCCGAAGATCTGGCGACCGCCCGCCGCCTGATTGACACGGCAGATGCACTGATCGAAGGCTTTCGCCCGGGCGTGATGCAGAAGCTGGGACTTGGCCCGGATCTTTGCCTGACCCGCAACCCAAAACTGATATATGGCCGCATGACAGGCTGGGGGCAGGATGGTCCGCTGGCCGAAACGGCTGGGCATGACCTGAACTACATCGCCTTGTCCGGTGCGCTCTGGTACGCCTCTCTCCCGGATCAGCCGCCTCAAACCCCTGCAACCCTGGTCGGCGATATCGGCGGAGGCGCCATGTACCTTGTCGCGGGCATCCTGGCAGGTTTGATCAACGCGCAAAGAACCGGAAAAGGCACCGTGGTCGACGCCGCCATCTACGACGGCTCGGCCCATATGATGAACCTGCTGATGACGATGCGCCAAACCGGCAACCTGTCCGAGACCCGCGGCCAAAGCCTGCTGGACGGCCCGCATTGGAGCCGAACCTACGCCTGCGCGGATGGTGGGTTTGTTTCGGTCCAATGCCTCGAACCAAAATTCTACGCCCGATTTCTGGAAATCCTGGACCTGTCCCATGACCCGGCGTTCCAACAACAATACACCCGCAAGCTCTGGCCCGACCTGACCCGGCGCCTGGCCGAAATCTTCTCATCCAAGCCGCGCGACCATTGGGCCAAATTGTTCGACGGGTCAGATGCCTGCGTCGCCCCGGTTCTCAGCCCCGACGAGGCCGCAGCCCATCCGATGAATGCGGCCCGTCAATCCTGGCGCAAGACAGACGGCACCCTACAGGCCGCCGCCGCCCCACGCTTCTCCACACATCGGTGGCAACCGAAGCCCAGCCCGGCTCGCGGCCAGCACACAACCGAGATCCTGAACGACCTCCAAGCCCCCGAAAGCACCTGACGCACGCTTCATCTGGCCGGAAATATCCCGGGGGTGAATTGGCCAGCGGCCAAGAGGGGGCTGGCCCCCTCCTACGCGCCCTACCCGCCGCGCACCGTATCGATCATCAGCTGAACATTCTCAGGATCTGCATCCGGTGTGATCCCATGGCCGAGGTTGAAAATATGCGGCCCCCTGGAAAATGCGCGCACGATGCGCCGGGTCTCATCCACCAGCGCCTGCCCGCCCGTAACCATGTGCGACGATGCCAGATTGCCTTGCACACAGCCATCAATCTGCACCTTCTCAGCTGCCCATTCGGGCGACACGGAATTGTCCAGCGCCACGCAATCCACGCCGGTCGACCTTGCAAACCCTATGTACCCGTCGCCTGCTTCCCGCGGAAATCCAATCACGGGGATGCCGGGATGACGTTCCTTGATGGCGTGCGTGATCACCCGGCACGGCTCGACCGCGTATTTGCGGAAAGCTTCGCCCTTCAAAGACCCCGCCCAACTGTCAAATATCTTGACCACCTCGGCCCCGGCGTCGATCTGAGCGGACAGATATTCAATCGTTGCCGCGGTGATGCGATCCAACAGCGCCTCGAACAAAGCAGTATTACCTTCGCGCAGCGCATGGGCGGGACCCTGATCCGGCGTGCCGCGCCCTGCGATCATGTATGTGGCAACTGTCCACGGGGCGCCTGCGAATCCGATCAAGGTGGTCTCGGACGGCAATTCCCGCGACAGAATGCGCACCGTTTCGTAAACCGGTGACAATGTCTCGTGAATCGCGTCAACCGGTTTCAACGCATCAAACTCGGCCTGCTGCGTGATGGTAGACAAACGCGGGCCTTCGCCGGTCACGAACCAAAGATCAGCCCCCAGCGCCTGTGGAACCAGCAGGATGTCGGCAAACAGGATCGCCGCATCGAACCCATATCGCCGAATTGGCTGCAAGGTGACTTCTGCTGCCAGTTCAGGATTGTAGCACAGTGACAGGAAATCCCCGGCCTGAGAACGTGTGGCTCGGTATTCCGGCAAATACCGGCCTGCCTGACGCATCATCCAGATCGGCGGCACATCCTGAACTTCGCCCGCCAGCGCCCGCAGCAATTTCTTTGTCTCTGCCATATTCGCCCCCAGCATTCAGGTTTTGGCAACGGGTCGTCCTTCGGCGGCAATTTGTCAAGCTCAGCCCCCATTGTCAGGGCAATGTGACGCGACTAAAGCTGTGCACATGACTTTGACCCTGCCCACCCCCGCATCGCCCCTCAGAATCGGCACCCGTGGTTCGCCACTGGCTCTGGCTCAGGCCTATGAAACGCGCCAGCGCCTGAGCGATGCGTTCGATCTGCCACAGGATGCGTTCGAAATCGTGGTGATCAAGACGACCGGTGACAATCGCGCCATGATCGACGCGGATCGCCCGCTGAAGGAAATCGGCAACAAGGGCCTGTTCACCAAGGAAATCGAAGAGGCGATGCTGCGCGCCGAGATCGACATCGCCGTGCATTCAACAAAGGACATGCCCGTTGAACAACCCGAAGGGCTGGTCCTGGATACGTTCCTGCCGCGCGAGGATGTGCGCGACGCCTTCATCTCACCGCGGTTGGGCTCGATCCACGATCTGCCCGAAGGCGCCGTTGTGGGCACCTCGTCCTTGCGGCGGCGGGCGCAGCTGCTGAACCGGAGGCCGGATCTGAAAGTGGTCGAGTTTCGCGGAAACGTGCAGACACGGCTGAAAAAGCTTGAAGACGGGGTTGCCGATTGCACGTTTCTGGCAATGGCAGGCATTCGCCGTTTGGGAATGGATGAGGTTCCGGCCAGCGCCATTTCCCCTGACGACATGCTGCCGGCGATCGCGCAGGGCACCATCGGCATCGAACGGCGCAGCGACGACATGCGCGCGGCCGAAGTGCTGGACGCGATTCATCACACGGAAACGGGATGGCGTCTGGCGGCTGAACGCACATTGCTGGCCGCGCTAGACGGGTCCTGCGAAACCCCGATCGCCGGCCTTGCCGAACTTGACGGCGACACCCTAAGGTTGCGGGGCGAAGTGCTACGCCCGGACGGAACGGAAACCGCCAGCAGGGATATGACCGGCCCCGTCGAGGATGGGCCTGAGATGGCCCGCGCGATGGCGGCTGAACTGCTTGAACAGGCGGGGCCTGATCTATTCGATTGGAAAAATTCAAAATAAATTCGTTTAGTGTGAACTTGATCACTGTAGCAGGCGGCGCGATCAGGCATTACTGTGACATACCGAAGAGGAAGTCGGGTCAGTCTCGAAAGTATCGAAAAGTTTTCAGATTGCCGGTGTTTTAATCAGTATTCGAGGGGGCGAGGCTGACCCCCGGCTTCCAAAGGTAGCGGGTCGCTGTTGAGTTCAACAGCGACCCGTTTACGTTGTGCCAGATTGCGTTGTGCCAGACCCGCGTTCAGGAAATCGCTTCGACGGCGTGACGAACGGCCTCTCTGGTCTGTTCCAGATCCGCTTCGGTAACCGCCAGCGACGGGTACAGTTTGCCCGGAGCCTTGAAGACCCCATGCGCCCGCAACGTTGCATTGTAAGTGGCATTGCGCTGCGGATCATCATGGTTTGCGCTGCGATAATCCCGACATTCGGCCTTGGTGAAATAAATGTCGAACAAGGTCTCGTTACCGCAGATGCGATGGGCGATGCCCGCCTCATTCAAAGCGTCCGATTGCATCTGCTGCAACTGCCTCCCAATCGAGCGCAGGTGTTCATAGGTGCCGTCGCGACGCAAAACCTCCATCGTCTTCAGCCCCGCCGCTGAGGCTATGGGGTTGCCGGACAAAGTGCCCAACTGCATCAGCCAGCCCTGTTCTCCGACTTTCGATTTGTCGAAATGCTTCATGATCTCGGTGCTGGCACCCAATGCCGCCAGAGGGAAACCACCACCGGTGATCTTGCCAAGCGTACAGATATCCGGGGTCACGCCATATCGCTCTTGTGCGCCGCCATAAGCCAGACGGAACCCGGTGACGATCTCATCAAAAATCAGCAGCACACCAAATTTGTCGCACAAGGTCCGCAAGCCCTGCAAAAACCCCGGCTCGGGCGGGATGATCCGCTGCAAGGGTTCGACCATGATCGCAGCGACATCATCATGTTCGTCCAGCAGCGCCGCCACCGCGTCAAGATCATTGAAAGGCGCGATCAGCATCTGCTCGGCCACGCTTTGGGGGATACCGGCGCTGTCGGGAACGGCCTGCGGGAAATTGACCCGGCGGCTGGGGGCCAGGCTCATCTGCGCCTCGGCGCTCATTCCGTGATACCCCCCTTCGAACTTGAGGATCTTGTCGCGCCCGGTATAGGCACGCGCCAGCCGCATGACGTACATGTCTGCTTCGCCCCCAGAGGCAACAAAACGCACCTGCTCGCAACAGGGGACGGCTTCGATGATGGCCTCGGCCAGTTCGATGCCCTTGCTGTTGTTGGCGAAGAAGGTCATACCTTTGGGCAATTGCTCCAGCACCGCTTCCATCACCTCGGGGTGGCCATGGCCCAGCAGCATCGGGCCGGACCCGATCAGATAGTCGATATATTCGTTCCCGTCCTCGTCCCAAACATGGCTGCCCTCGCCACGGGCGATGATGATGCCCGGATCGAAGTTGCCGAAACCGCCAGCTGGCAGAACCTCTTTTGCGCGTGCTATCCACTCGGACTGTGTCTGGATCTTCAGCATCTCAATCAATCTCCAAAATCGGGGCGCCAAGAATTTCGAGGTCAGGTGTCACACCTAAACCCGGGCCTTCGGGCGATGCAATCCGGCCGTTTTCACGGTTTGGTGCGTCGGGACACAGGCGCGGAGCAACGTAAGAGGACAAGTCGCAAGTGTTCATCAGCGATCCATGCGGGGTCGAAGCCGCAAAATGCAGCGAAGCCGCCGTTACGATATCCGATCCCCAGGTGCATTCTGCACAAATCTCGGCACCCAGCTGCACGGTCAGATCGCGTGCGCGGCGCATTGCCGAAAGACCACCGAACTTCGACAGTTTCAGCGCCACCGCGTCCATGCAACCCAGCTCATGCGCCCGCATCAGCGATGCAAGATCAAAGGCGTTTTCGTCGATCTTCATGGGCAGACCCGTCGACTGACGAACAGCGGCGCAGTCTTCCAGTGTTTTACAGGGCTGTTCCAGCATCACATCCAGATGCGCCACCGCGCGCCCGGTTCGCGTTGCCTGAAGGCGCGATGCGCCGCAGTTCCAGTCGCCATACACAAGCGGTCCGGTTCCGACGGCTTCGCACACTTTGATCAGCCGCTCGGCATCGGCTTGCCAATCACCCTCGACACCCAGCTTGAGCTGGAATTGCCGAATGCCCGTCTGAAAGGCTGCCTTGGCGATGCGCGCCATTTCGTCCGGCGCGATACATGTGATCGAATGATAAAGCGGCATATCCGCCCGAGTCCGCCCGCCCAGCAACGCGTAAACCGGCACCCCCGCCGCGCGACCGAACAGATCCCACAGCGCAATGTCGACGATCGATTTCGCGTAGCTGTGGCCTTGCAGAAACCCGTCCAGCTTTCGCATCGGTGCGTCGACCCCAATTGGCGAAATCCCGAGAATCTCGGGCCCCATTTCAGCGATGGCCCCCGGTACTCCATTTGCATAGGCGGGCAGATAATGCGGGATCGGGCAGACCTCGCCCCAACCTGTCAGACCTGTATCCGTCTCAAGGCGCAGGATATGAGACGTCACGGTCGCGCAGGTCTTGCCGCCAGCCATGTGATAGGTTTCATGGCTGGTCAGATCGACGGACCAGAGTGTAATCTTGTCAATTCTCAAGCATATTCTCCTACTGGATCACCCAATGCGGCTTCGTCCGGATGCACGCCCAGCCCCGGCGCTTCGGGCAGATGCAGATGGCCATCGACGTTGCGGGGCCCTCGACCACCTGCAACATCAACCGTGATCATGTCCTGACAGGCCCAAACCGCGTGGCAATGGTCATCCGGGATCGTGGCGGCCAGATGCAGCGCTTCGGTATCGGCCAGAACCGTTCCACCGGTGGCCATCACGAACATGTCTATTCCATGGGCCAGCGCGATATCGCGCATCCGCGCGGCCTTGGTCAAACCGCCCACGCGATTCAGCTTGATCCCGAATATCTGGGCCAGACCATCGTGGGCAATCCGGACGGCATCCTGCAAGGTCACAAGGGACTCGTCCACAGACACAGGGGACGCATGAAGCCCCGAGATCGCCGCGATATCATCCAGTGTTTCGCAGGGTTGCTCGAACATCACGTTCAGGTCTTCGCAGGTGCTCATCACCCGCAAGGCCTGCTGGCGCGTCCAGCCACGGTTGACATCATACAGAACAATCTCTCCGGGCTGCCGGATGCTTTCCACATCCCGCACACGGGCAATGTCCCGCTCGACATCACCGCCGATCTTCACCGAATGCGCGACATAGCCGCGCTTGCGATACCGCTCCATAACCTCGCGTGTTTCCTCGACGGTTTTTGCCCCGACCGAGGACGCAATCGGGCGCGGTGTCCGCGATCCGCCGCCCATCAGATCGGCAATCGGCAAGCCCGCCGCCTGACCGGCAATATCCCAGCAGGCCATGTCTATGGGGCTTTTAGCATAGAGATGTCCGGGCAAGGCTAGATCCATGGCCCGTTCCACGTCCAGCACGCGACGCGGATCAAGGCCCAGGATGAAGGGGGCCATCGTTTCGATCCCGGCCCGGATGCCCGGCCCGTGCGCGGGTACATAGGTGTGCCCCCAGGGCGTGCCCTCGCCCCAGCCGACCAGACCGGTATCGGTTTCGAGCTTGACCAGCGTCGCATCAAGCGTTTCGAACTTCAGGCGCCCCCCTGAAAGCCAATAGGGATGCTCGAGCGGCAAATCGACCTGAAAAACGGTAATGGTTTCAATCTTCATAAAGCATACTCCGCCACGGGTGCGCCGAGGCTTTCAAAATCGGGGGTTGCACCCAATCCCGGCGAATTGGTTGCATATAGCTTTCCGTCTTTCACGACAGGACCGCCGACGCCCGTAGATCGCGTGTTGTAGTTCATCAGATCCGTGGTGTTCTGCAGGTATTCAGGCGGGGTCGACGCCGCAAAATGGGCGACAACCGAAGACGTGATCTCTCCTCCCCAGGTGTCCTCGCTGACCACAGGGATGCGGTTGTCGATCAGGTAGTCCCGTACCCGCCGGGCTTTGCTGATTCCGCCAAGGTTCGAGATCTTGAGACAACAAATCTCTGCCCCCCGGTCTGCGACGATACGCTGGGCCATATGGATCCCGGTCACGCATTCATCCAGCTTCAATGGCTGCTCGGCAATCCGGCGCACTTGCTGGCATTCCTCATACGTGCGGCAAGGTTGTTCGAGAATGAAATCCAGATCCCGGGTCTCGCGTGCAACGCGGATCGCATCGTCCACGCGCCAGCCCTGATTGGCATCGGCCATGGCTTTCTCGCCGGGTTTCAGCAACGGTACAGTGGTGCGTATCCGGTCAATGTCACTGGCCCAGTCGCTGCCCACTTTGATCTGAAACTGCCGATAACCCTGTTCCCGGTACCGGTCCATCTCGGCCACGGTTTCCTCGACCGCTTTCTGCGGAGCGACCCGGTACATTGGCGCGCCATCCGTCAGCTTGCCGCCCAACAGCATCCAGACCGGCTGATCACACGCCTGACCCAGGATATCCCAGCATGCCGCATCGAACGGCGCCTTGGCATAGCCATGCCCCTGTACCAGATGGTCCATCAGGTGCTCGATCCGCCCCACCTGACGCGGATCCTCGCCCAGCAGTTTGCCGGCGACGAGACGCGCCAGCGCAGCCACACCTTCGGAATGGGCCACCATGTAGTTTTCGCCACAGGGCGTGAACTCACCGCAGCCCCGCAAACCCGCGTCAGTGTCGATTACCACCACCGATGCGATGGCAGTTTCAATTGCGTTTCCCGCACCCCAGGCATAGGTACCGCCGACATAGGGAAGCCCGGTCTGGTAAATTCGGATGCGGGTGATTTTCATGCGGCGTCCATTCTGGGCAGGTCGCCCATCCCTTCGCCTCGCCACAGGACAAAGGTCAGGATCGGTTGGTCCGTCGTTATCATGGCGTGGCTTTGCCAGCTTTTGTGCTGTCGTGTCTGGTTCGGGCCGACGAAGGTTTCATCCTCGTCGCTTCTAAAAACTGCTCCGCCCGCAAGGGTCAGATACAGCTCTTCCGCCTGATGGCTGTGCCAGTCATAATCCAGACCCGCGCCCCAATATCCCACGTAGCCGCGCAATTGGGTCGAGTGGAAATGCCCGGTCGGTCCGAACAGTTCGTAATACCCGTACCGATTCAGGAAATCCGCACCGACTTCCTCTTCGGTATATGTGTGTTTCCATTCCGCCAGATGCGCGCTGGCCTTGATCGCCGCGACCAGATCACGGGTTGGCGCCACGCCATCAAGGCCAAAATCGCCCACCAGATTGGTCGCCGGAATGTGAGCAGGCTGCAAACCCGTCGGTGTCAGATCGTCCGGCCATGATGCAAACGCGGCAAGGTCAGGATGCGCCTGATGCAATTGGCGGGCCGCCTCGAGAACATCATCCAGCGTCATGGCACCACCACGATATTGCCGGTGTGCTGTTTGGCGATGAACGCCGCTTGAGCTTCCCGCAACTCCTCCAAAGGATAGGTTGCGGCCAGAGCCGGCTTGATTTCGCCGGCTTCAATATATGCCACGAGGTTCTTCATGACCTCGGGTCCGATCACGGTCGAACCGGTGAAGGTCAGATCGCGCAGATAGAACGTCCGAAGGTCAAGTTCGACCATCGGACCTGCAATGGCCCCCGAACAGGTGTAGCGCCCGCCGCGCTCCAGTACGTCGATCAGGTTCGGCCAGTAAGGGCCACCGACCACATCGGCGACCACGGTGATCTTCTCGTCGCCCAGCGCCGACCGCAGATCTTCAGGTGTGCGGGGCAATATCACATCAGGGCCAAGATCGGCGACGTCGGCGTGTTTGGATTCGGATGCCATCGCAATCACACGCGCGCCACGGCGTTTGGCCAATTGAACCAAAGCACCACCCACCCCGCCAGAGGCACCGGGCACAAGAACGGTGTCTTTTTCCGTCACGTTGGCACGGGACAGCATCCCTTCGGCGGTAGAATAGGAACAGGAGAATGTGGCCAGTTCAGCATCCGACAGTTCCGAAGTGATCGGCACCGCATTGACCGCCAGAGTCGTGGTATATTCGGCGAACCCGCCATCGCGTTCCGAACCAAAATACCCTGTCTTGTTCATGTTGCCGGGATCAGCCGGATCTCGCAGCCAGCCATCCGTGATGACACGCTCGCCGATACGAGCGCTGTCCACGCCCCCGCCAACGGCAACGATACGGCCGCAGACATCTGCGCCCTGAATGCGCGGGAAGGTGATCGGGTTGCCGCCCCATGTCGGGTCTTCTTCACCGACTTCCTCGAATGCGCCACCGGTGGTCGCATCCGTTACGGTCTTGGAATACCAGCCGGACCGCGTATTGACGTCGGTATTGTTCAGGCCGCAGGCTGCGACCCTGATCAGAACTTCACCGGCCGCGGGTTCGGGGCGCGGCCAGTCTTCCTGCATCACCATCTGTTCCAGACCACCATGGCCCATTGTGACCATGGCTCTCATCGTATCGGGCAGGCTCATCAAGCGGTCTCCAGTATGGCGTCACTGCGGGGCAGCAAACTGTCGGGGTCGTAAGCAGGTTTGTCCAGAACACGGGCGGCACGGGGTTGGCCATGGATCACGACCTCCAGCTGTGTCCCGGCCTTGGCCGCTTCGGGCTTGAGGTATGCAAAAGCCAGAATCTTGCCGACGGTGTGGCCATAAGCGACCGACGCCGTGGACCCGACGACGCGCCCGTCCAGCAGCACCGCCTCTCCGCCATGCCCATCAATCTCTCCATCCGGTTCAATTGAAAGATAGGCACAGATCCAGGGCAGATCGGTGTTGAGCGCCTTGTCCTTGCCCAGATAATCCTTGTCGGTGCGCGCAAAACGCAGCACGTCGGCCTCGGCCAGAGTGACCTCGTTGGTCAACTCGCCCGCGCCTTTGAAGCCCTTCTCCATTCGCATCACGTTCATGGCAAAGCTGCCGTAGTCGGTGATGCCATACGCCTCACCTGCCGCCCAAAGCGCGTTGTAGACGTCGAGGCAGGCGGCGTTGGGCATGTGCAGCTCCCAGCCCAGTTCCCCGGCATAGGACATGCGGAAGGCCCAGACCTTGTGACCGGCGATGGTGATTTCCTGCGCGGAAAGCCAGCGGAACCCGGCATTGGTCAGATCGGCATCGGTGCAGCGCGCCAGCACGTCGCGCGAGCGGGGGCCGTTCAGGGCCAGGGCAGACCAGTCAGAGGACAGAGCGGTGATCTGCACATCCTCATCCGCGCGCTGCTGCGCCAGATGATCCAGCAAGCGCTGTTCGAAGAATGCGGCGCAGACCAGATAAAAGCGGTCCTCGGCCATACGCACGATAGTCGTCTCCAACTCGATCCGGCCACGCCTGTTCAGCATGTGGGTCAGCGTGATCGAGCCTACCTTTTGCGGCATCCGGTTGGCGGTCAGCCGGTCAAGCAGGGCATAGGCCCCCGGTCCCGAAACCTCGACCTTGGTGAAGGCGGTGACGTCCATGATGCCGACGCTTTCGCGCACCGCTTTGACCTCAGCCGCGACCATGTCGTCAGCGGGGGTGCGGCGGAAGGAATAGTGGTCGCGCTGCTCCACACCGTCCCGCGCGAACCAGCGGGGGCGCTCAAAACCATAGGCCTCTTCATGCACCGCGCCCTTGGATTTCAACAGCTCATGCAGCGGCGACGGCTTGATCGGTCGCCCGGCCAGACGGTTGAAATGCGGAAAGGGAATTTCATGGCGCAGGCAGTAGTCTTCCTCGGCCTTGATCACCTGCCAATCCTTCGTGGCATAGCTGCCGAACCGGCGCGGATCAAATTCGCGCATCGAGATATCGGCGGCACCATGCACCATCCACCGCGCCAGTTCGCGGGTCAGACCCGGCCCCCAGCCGATGCCGATCTGTGTCCCGCAGCAGCACCAATAGTTCCGAACACCCGGTGCTGGTCCGATCAGAGGGTTGCCATCCGGCGGATGCGAGATCGCCCCGTGAACGTCGCGCTGAATACCCAGTTCGGCAAAGATCGGCATCCGGTTCAGGCTTTCCTCAAGCCACGGCATCACCCGGTCGTAATCCGCGTCGAACAACCAGTTTTCGTATTCCCATGGGCAGAGATCATGCCAGACCGAGTTCGGGTTCTCTTTTTCGTAAATCCCGATCAGACCGCGCTGCTGCTCCATCCGGATATAGCCCGAGACCTTGCGGTCATCACGGATCACCGGCAGTTCGGTGTCCAGGTTCTGGAATTCAGGCACCGGTTCGGTCACGAAGTAATGGTGCGTCATCGAGGTCATCGGCAGTTGCAGCCCCGACCACTCGCCCATTTGCCTTGCATAGGTGCCGCCTGCATTCACCACATGCTCGCAGGTGATGGTGCCTTGCTCGGTCTCAACCACCCATTCGCCATTCTCGGCTTGCGTGATGTTGGTGGCGCGGCAGCTGCGAAAGATGCGAACGCCTTTTTGCCGTGCTCCAGCGGCCATGGCCATGGTCACATTGGTCGGGTCCACATGCCCGTCATCCGGCGTATGCAGCGCGCCCAGAACGCCTTCGAGATTGTAGAACGGATGCAGTTCAGCCACCTTTTCGGGGCCGACAAGCTCGATATTGAAGCCCAGAGACCGACCAACCGACAAGGTGTGGCGCAGCCAGTCCATCTCATCCTCGGTATAGGCCAGACGGAACGAACCGCAGCCATGCCATGTGACGGGCTGGCCGGTTTCGGCCTCCAACTGACCAGAGTACAGGCCAATATTGTAATCCACGCATTTGCCCAACCCAAAGCTGGACGTCGAATGCGTGATCTGTCCCGCTGCATGCCAGGTGCTGCCGCTGGTCAACTCGGCCTTTTCCACCAGGACGGTGTCAGCGCCCCACCCTTCATGCGCCAGATGATAGGCCAGACCGACCCCCATGACACCTCCGCCCACGATGACCACGCGGGCATGTGACGGCAGATTCTTCTCGGACATGATTTTTCCTCTTCCCGAGTCGCGTTTCTGCTCGACAGGCTAATTCCACAAATGTACCATCGTCAATCATGAATGACACAAATGTATCATCAACCGTCCTCGACCGCCTGAGCCGGGAATGGGACGCCCTCACCCCCGAGGCACAGAAAGCCGCGCGCTACGTGTTGGAGAACCCAACGGATGTTGGGGTCTCGACCGTGCGCGAGATTGCCGAGGCGGCCAAGGTCAAACCCAATACTTTCGTGCGTATGGCCCGGCAGGTGGGCTTCGAAGGGTACGAAGATTTCCGGGCCCCGTTCCGCGAAGCGATTCGACGGGGCAACGTGTCGTTTCCCGACCGCGCCCGTTGGCTGCAAGAGATCGGCAAGTCAGGTGAGCTGGGTGGGCTTTATGCCGATATGGTGGGTGCGGCGATCCGCAATATTGAAGACACCTTCGCTGGAATTGATGAAACGAGCCTGAAATCCGCCGCCGAGGATATCTGGAACTGCCGCCAGATCTTCACGCTGGGCGTTGGCGTCAACAACTCGAACGCGCGGAATTTCACCTATCTTGCGTCAACCGGGATGAAGCAGTTCCACGCGATTCCACGCCCCGGCTCGACCCCGGTGGATGATCTGGCCTGGGCCGATGAACAGGACGTGCTGATCGCGATCACCTGCCACCCCTATCGCACCGAAGTCATCGAGGCGATCAAGCTGGCACGGCAACAGGGTCTGACCGTCATCGGTATTTCCGACAGCCCGGCCAGCCCGGTGATCCTGAACGCCCATCACGGCTTTGTCGTTGCCGCCGACACGCCGCAGTTTTTTCCGTCATCCGTCTCGACCATCGCCTTGTTGGAAACTCTGCTGTCCTTCGTGATCGCCGTGTCCAGCGATGAGATCGTCGAGCGGGTGGAACGGTTTCACCAACGCAGACACCAACTTGGCCTCTACGCGGAGGAGCCCGAATGAACGCACCCCTGACCCACTCACTGGACGCGCGATACTATGTCGACCCTGCGATTTTCGAGCAGGAAATGCAGGGGCTTCTGGCCCGAACGTGGCAGTTTGCGGGCCATGTCGCGCAGGTCCGGGAAGCAGGGGATTACTTTGCGTTTGAGATCGCCGGCCAGAACCTGTTCTGCATTCGCGGCCGCGACGGCGAAATCCGCACCTTCTACAACGTCTGCCAGCACCGGGCGCATGAGATGGTCATCGGCGCGGGCAACACCCGCGTCGTTGTCTGCCCCTATCATGCGTGGACCTATGAGTTGACCGGACAGCTGCGTGCCGGGCCCAATATCAAATCTGTCCCCGGCTTTGACCGCACTGCGATCTGCCTGACCTCGGTCCGGACCGAAGTGTTCAACGGTTTCATTTTCGTCAACCTCAATGACAACGCCGCCCCCATGGATGAATGGTTCCCCGGTGTGCGCCAGGAAATCCGCGCATTCGTCCCGCATATCGACGATCTGGAACCGCTGGAATGGGTCGAGATTCCCGAAAACTGCAACTGGAAGGTCAGTATCGAAAATTACTCGGAATGCTACCACTGTCCGAACAATCACCCGACCTTTGCCGAAGGTGTGGTCAAGCCCGAGACCTATGACATTCAGCCGGACGCGGGCGGCGGCTACGTCCTGCGTCACACGACGGAATGCCAGAGTCTCGACAAGATGACCTACCCCATCGACCTGTCGGTACCGCACGCGGGCGATTACCAATCGTGGTTCCTGTGGCCGATGTTCTCGTTCCAGTGTTACCCCGGCAATGTGCTGAACACCTATCACTGGCGCGCGGTTGATGCCGATCACTGCACCGTCTGGCGCGGCTGGTACACCGAGGGAGGCTCGGACAGTGCGGTCATCCGGCAACTGGCGGTCCAGGACCGTGAAACGACGGTCGAGGAAGACATCCGCCTTGTGGAATCCGTTCATCGCGGGCTCAAGTCGCGGGGCTATCGCCCCGGACCGCTTGTTCTGGATCCGGGCTGCGGGGTGATGTCGGAACATTCCATCGCGCGGCTTCAGCAATGGATGCGCGAGGCTGTGGATTAGTGGCCGAGGTAGCACGCTGATGCTGATGCCTGAAGTCTGGCGCCCGGAACACAAACTGTTCCCCCATCAGGTCGGGTTCACCTGCCCGCCGTTCGACTTTGACGCCGCGCCCTCGGATTTCCTGCGCATGTGTCCCGAAACGGTGGGCGTTCACGGGTGGATGCTGCATGTGCCAGACTACGTGCACGGGTTGGATCAGCGGAGACAGAACTTTGGCATGCTCGAAGACTTCGTGCACTGCATGTCCCGCAACGGTGTGGATGTCTGCGGTCAGGTCGGTTCGAATTGGGTCCATGCCTGCGGGCTGGGCGTGGAAGGCGTTCGGCAACACTGCGAAACCCTGTCAGACAAATATGGCACCCGCTTTCACATGGCGGGATATGCCATGGTCGAGGCATTGCGTGACCTGAATGTCGAAAAGGTTGCCCTGAACGCCGCCTATCATTGGCCGGAATGGTGGCAGGGCACGGTCGGTTTCTTGAAAGAAGCCGGGTTTGATGTGGTCTGGGCCGGGAATTTCCACGATCAGGGCTGGTTCGACAGTCAGGAAGAAGTCAATTCCTGTCGCTGGGTCTTTGACGGCGATCTGGCACTGAAAAGCTTTGAATATGTGGCCGACAAGGCACCTCAGGCCGAAGCGATCCTGATCAATGGCATGTGCAATTTCCGCACCGGTCCCGGTGGCTTGCCCCAGCGCCCGCTGCATCTGGCCGACACGCTTGAAGACGCGCTGGGCAAACCGGTGATCGGCCACGACATCGCGCTTTACTGGCGCATCTTCAAATCCCTCGGTATCGCACCCGACAAACCGCACGGGCAATTGCTGAAACGTCTTGAGTTGTTCGAGAGGCCATGACCATGCACAAAATCCTCGCGCTCTGGGCCGTGCCCAGATCCACGTCAACCGCATTCGAGTGGATGATGCGGCAACGCGGTGATCTCGACTGCCTGCACGAGCCCTTTGGCGAGGCGTGGTATCAGGGTGAAGACCCGCTTTGGCATCGGTTCCAATCGGGTGATGTGACAACGCCGGGCCTGACACTGGACAGCGTGTGGCTGGACATTCAGCAGCGGGCGAAATGGGGGCCGGTCTTCCTCAAGGATTTTCCGCATTACATCAACCACATGTGGGATGCCGAGTTTCTGTCGCATTTCACCCACGCCTTCCTGATCCGGGACCCGGCTAAGACCATCACTTCGATGTACAAGCAGTGGCCGGACTTTGCCGAAGGCGAGGTTGGCTTTCCCGAACAGCGCGCGCTGTTCGATCTGTTGACGGCGTTGAACGGAACGCCGCCGCCGGTCATTGACAGCGATGACCTGCTGGAAGACCCACACGGCATGACCCGGGCGTTTTGTGACGCGGTGGGAATCCCATTCATCCAAGAGGCGCTGACATGGGAACCGGGCGGTGATCCGTCCGCCCTCAGTTGGTGGGACGGCGGGTCGTTCCATGGCAACCTGGCGAAATCGACCGGGCTTGCTCCGCAGCCCCGCACGCATATCGACATCGCGGACGCGCCAGACCGTGTGAAACAGGTGCACCGCAGGATGAAACCGCATTACGATCACCTTCACAGACACCGCCTGACACACTGACACACCGGAGACCCGCAATGGCCGACATTTTCGACGAAGACCTGTTTCTGAAAGGACTGGAGCAAAGGAAGAACACGCTGGGCGCAGAGTATGTGGAAAAAAACCTTGCTGCCGCCGACGACTTCACCCGCCCGTTTCAAGAAGCCATGACGGCCTGGTGCTGGGGGTTTGGGTGGGGCGACGACGTGATCGACGCCAAGACCCGGTCGATGATGAACCTGTCGATGATCGGTGCACTGGGCAAGATGCATGAATGGGAAATCCACTGCCGGGGCGCCATCAACAACGGGGTTTCAAAGGAAGAAATCCGCGCCATCATCCACGTGGTCGGGATATATTGCGGTGTTCCTCAGGCGCTGGAGTGTTTTCGCGTGGCCCGCAAGGTGCTGGAAGAAACCTGACGACCCGTCACAGACCAGCCGCCGACAACAGCCGCACGCCTTTCTCGTAGTGTTGCCTGTTCTTGAAACAGCCGGGCCAGGCCCAGCGTTCGGCCGAAAAGCCCGGCTGCAATTCCAGAATCTGCCGGGCATGTCGACGCGCCAGGGAATGGTTCCCGGCGGCGGCGGACAGCATGCACAGCACGACCCTGGGGCGAACGCGTCCGGGGTCGACCCGCAACACGTTATGGGCATGCTGCCACGCGGCCTTGTCCCCGGTCATCATCATTGCGATTGCCAGATTTGCTTCGATCCAAATGGGCGGATGCGGCGTCAACGCCAACGCTTTCTTGCAGACCGACACGCCTTCTTCAGCCCGGTCATCATACACCAACAGGATGCCGTAATATCCCAACAATTCCGGGCTTCCGCTGAAACGTTCCACGACGGCAAGCATCAAGCTGCAAGCCTCTGACGTGTTGCCGGCAACACTGTGGGTAAAGGCATGGAGGGCCGAGCAATACGGGTCAGTCGGGTTCAGATCGCTCAGCTTTTTGCATTCGGCCTCTACCATTGCCAGCGTCTCGGCCGGGTTTGCATCCATGCCCAGGCGGATCATGTCCAAATGACAGAAACCGATCGCCACACGTGCCGGCAGGTATCCGGGGTCAAACTCGAGACAGGCGCGGTATTGACGGATGGCATCCTGCAACCCGTCTTCTGTTGCCTGACTTTCCAATATGCGCGCTTTCTGGAACGCCGACCAGGCCTCGGTCGAAGTGACACGGCTTGACCAGATTTCTGACCAATACCCGTCGCGCAATCGCAGTTGGAGCGCCTCGACGACCTTCATGGCGATTTCTTCGACCGCGTCAAATGTTTCCTTCGCACGAAAGCGGAACCTCTGTGTCCAAAGGCACACCTGATCCGCGGTTGACGTCAGTTGAGCGGCCACCCGCAGACCTTCCGCGCCAACCACGCTGCCGCTGAGAACATAACCTTCAACCGGGCCTTCCTGCCTGCGCGCGTCACGCAGTTCGATCACGTCGGACATTGTGCCCAGAAGAAACATGAGTTCGTCTCGTATGGAGGAGGCAGCAATGCTGATATCCGGCGTTTCCCCGACAACTTCAAAAGGCTCAACCACAACCGCTGGACGCAAACGCCCCCAATGCACCGGCAAACCACGGCCCGCCAGAACCGGCCTGTCTGAGTCTGTATCGATGTCCCAATAGGCCTGCCGTTCAACCGTCAGCCATGCCTCGAACTCGGGGTCGGCAACGTCCAACCCTTCCAGCAATTCAGCCCGATCGGGACTGAGCTGCTCGTCAAACAGATCAACCTCGACTGCTGCCAGATTGATCGACACCGTTTCACGGGTGATTTCAAGAATATCAAGTTTGTGCTTGGAAAAGTGCTTGCTGAGAACACTCAGCTCTTTGCGCAGCGACGCCGCGCCTTGTGCGGGCGAACTCTCGCTCCAGAGCTTGTCCTGCAGCCAAGCCCTGCTGCGTATCGCATTTTTCGACAGAAGCACCAAAGCAAGAAGAGCTTTCGCTTTGGTGCCCCGAGGCGTCACATCCTGACCGTCGTCACGGATAATCTGAAACGGTCCGGTCAAAAAAACCTTGGTTTTTGCCTCAGTCACTAACGGCCCTCAAAAACGTTCGGGGGTTGTCGTTAACCGCTGCATCCAAATATGACGATACCGCCCATCGCTTCATAGGCCAGTTTGCAGCACCATGACTCGTGATCGGGGTTCGGATCCGGCTTTTTGTCACTCAGGTCCGGAACAACGATATGAACCAGATCCTTGGTGTCATAGACAAACCTGACCTCTGGATTACCACTGTCCGCAAGGATTTCTTGAATTTTGCGTTCCGCCGCGTCCTGATCATCTTGCGACCCCAACGCACGGCCGCGCGCGGCATTCAGAACTTCGCACCCCAAGTCTTTCAACGAATAATTCGGGTTGATTGTCAAACGAGCCATGTAAAATCTCCTTCTCAAACAACAATGCCCACTTGTATACCCCGTTATATGCTTATCCGGAAATGAAAATGACCGACACGTTGATAGAACGCGCTGAAACTGCTCGGCTAATTTCCAAACCCTCGTTTGCCGAATTCCCCAAAGATGCGCCGATCCACGCGGCTTTTCGCTTGATCGAGCTGCGCGACGGAGCTCTGCCCCCCAAGGGCGGGATGGGTCATCGCGTGTCTTTCGGCACTGGCCGCACACCGGAAGAGGCGGCGCGGCTGGCCGGGTTCGAGGCGATTGAGCGCTATGCCTTGCAATACAGTACCGAAGCACCACAAACCCGCGAAAGCCTGATCGCGTCGGATGGCGCATCCCATGTGATGCCAAACGACGCGCTTGCACTGGGTGTTCCGGGCAGTGACGGAAAGGTCACTTCGAAAGGTGCCGCGGCTGGCCCGACACATGAAGCCGCCGCGCTGTGGGCGGCGCTGGAGTGTTTGGAACACGCTCTTGGATCGCAGGGGTTTGACCACCTGGCGCCGGACACGGTCCTGCCCCATGATTTGACGCAGTGGCTGCACGTCCAACTGCGGCAACTGAGCCTTCACATCCTCGAAGTTCCGGGCATCGGCCTTCTGCTGCGCGCGGTCTGCGCAGATGCGGATGGCGGCAGGCCGACCTATGGATCGGCGCTTTCCGCAAATCTGGCGCAGGGCGTCTTGCACGCAGCATCCGAGGCGGTGGTGTCCTGGCGCAACATGGTGATGCTTGAACACAACGGTGTAACGGATCACGGCATGGATGCTGAACAGGCCCGTCTGTTCCGGCTTTATCGCGGCGCGCAGAATGACCGGCCTGTTGCTCCGACGCGGTTGTTTGACACGCGGGCGTGGGACAGCCCGAACCCATCGCTGACGACGGTATTGACAGCGGCAAGTCGCGCCCTCGGTCGTCCGGTTGCGGTTTTTGACATGACCGCACCTGAAATTCCCCTGCCGGTGGTCAAAGCCGTAGCAGTTTGAGCACCGGTCAGGATCCGTCTCTGCGAAAGCGTGTCGTGTCGCCGTTGGTCTCTGCCTTGCAACGGTCCGCGAATTCCAAAAGCTGCCTGCAACGTTCGGTCTCGGGCAGGCTGCGGACAACCCGCCCCGGATCAACATGCGGAGTTTCAACAAATTCGACACGGGTGATCACGCGCGGCCTGGCGGCAACTGTGATCATCGGGCCGACCTCGATCAGGCTGGCCAGAGCATAGCCCGAGACAGGGCGAGCCGAAGGGCCTGTTCCTAGCGTGATATCATCCAGAAACCGGGGATCGTCGTCGGCAGGCCCGAATTCAAGGCGCATGTGCATTCCCCGCGCACCGCGACTGAACCGGACCCAGCCCCGAGGCACCCTGCCCGCACCCACAAACAGTCGTGATGTATGGAATGCCTGAATATACAGCCCAAGCGGATCAGAGAATGCCATCGCCCGACCCGCTGGTGACTTACCACATTTCCCCGCGGCCAGTTCAAGCGTATCGCTCACCAGGCGGAACCCTGCATGCCCGCAGTACAGATCCTGCCGGTTCGCGAAATCAAGAACTTCTTCAAGCCGGGCGCGCCGGTTGCTCTCGCCGTCCTTCACGAGATACGGGAAGGAAGAAAAATGCATGGTCTGGATCAGATCGGTCAAACGGTTCGTACCCTTGGCCAGAAACAGGGCATGCTGGATATTCAACGGATGTTCCGGCGGATGCGCGTGATCCCTACCCACCAGCCTTTTGTGAAAGCGGGCCGCACGCTCGGACACATCCATCGACGTCCATACCGACCGTGAGACTTCAAACAGATCCTTGCAGGAGTAGAAGCGCCCGGTCACCGATGCGACCACCGACAGGAAGTGATCGAAATCGAACACCGCCATGAACTGCCACCACTCCACAAACTCGGTAGTGGCCACAAATCGCTTCGGGCGCAGTCTGCCACTGGTATCGGGTCGCATTACCAACGTGTATTCAAGATATTCATTGTGCAGCTCAACCCTGCCGGGCCAGCCTTGGTCACACACGCGCGCCGCCAGCTCATCGCCCAGACAGTCCCGAGGTTCCCGCGGATCGGCGCGCCATCTGAACCCATTCGAAGGCTGGCCCGCCTCGATGTCCCGCGGATCCATGACCAGAAACGGGCTGACGCCTTGCACGTCGAATATGTTCTGAATGGTTGAATTCCACGCTGACCGGGTGGCTTCGTTCACGCCTTGATCAGCAAGTCCCGGCGATTGGAATACAGACATCAAAGAACACCGTTGGGCTTCAGAGACACTAGAATGGAAAGTCAGAGGTCGATGCCCGCAGGTTTTCAATTCCGACGGGGCGATCGCCACCGGTGACGCACAAGGAAGCATCATGTAGACCGACCTGTCATGGGGTCTGATACATTCATCCTGCCCACCCCGCCTGTTCAGGCAAATGACGGGTCCACCACAATTCGGGCGTACTGTTCACAATGTGGATTTCGCTACCGCAAGAACGACCGCCAACGATGTTGAGGCGATCTCCATCAAATGTTTCAAGCGACATTTTCGCGGCCCCCCGGAAATTCGCCATCTGTTCGGCCAGAATGCCCACTGCAACGCGTTCACCCATTCGGATACTGTCGAAATAGTCGCTGTAGAAATGTACCCCTGCAAAATTGCGCCCGATCGCGATATTTGCAGCCAACTTGTTCAGCTCGCCATTCAGCGTAAGCTTCGCTGCGCTGTCCTCTGGCCGCACGGACTCAACCAGTTTCATTCCACCCGGAGCCGGAACAAAGACGCGCTCCATACCCGCCTCTGCCAAAGTTACCCGGGACCCGTCCAGCGCGTGCGTTTTAAAGAACGCCTTGAGCAGCGTCGCGCACGCCCCGGCAACTGCGCCATGCGCCGCCCCGTAGGACGGCTGCATTGGCGAGCCCTCGGGATAAGCAACAGGCAACAGCAGGTTGCGATCGATTTGTGGCAGCCCCTTATGAGAAACCGCGTTGTGGGCGAACCGCTTAGTGGCCGGCGCGGCAGCAATGGCTTCCACAAGACTGAAATCTTCGCAGGCGGCGCTTTCCAATTTCTCAAGATGGGCTGCGGCAAACGGTTCCGCTGCCCCAAGCACCGCGCCATGACCATTCGCCACCAAGGTTGCAACGCTGCCCAGCTTTTCAGGGCGGGCGCGGTTGTGCACCTGAAAGGTCTGGCGTCGCACGGCCCGCATTGCCCTGGTCGCGGTTTCTGCCAGCATTGACAGCGCGTGTGATCCGCCCCAATGGGCCCCACTATCCTCCGCACGGGAACTCCAGACTTCGGGCAGACCGTCATCTGCTTGAATACCTCGGCCCAACATCAACAGGCAGGCATTGAAAAAAGCCTGATAGATCGAGTCGAAATGCACATAGGTGGCAAGGTCGCGAGGTGTTTCAATAAACTTCGGGCCACAGGCCTCAAAGGCTTGTTCGCCAGTCGCGTCCGCCCCGTTCTGAACGTCCAGCCACTCGGCCCAGTCCCGCAAATAGTCCACGCCAACGGCCTGTGGTGCAACTCTTTGGTCAACCCGAAACGAACCAAACGGCATTGCCCTTGGCGCAGTTGTATTTGCCAACCACCGCCCTTGCACATGCGCCGCGTCTGACGTCAGCGGGTCGTAACCCTGCAAAAGGAACTGCGACACGTAAGGCCCGTCCGAACAGCCTTGGCTCGAGCCGCGGAACAAAGTTCGCGAAGACAGACCTTCGCCATCTCGGACCCGGCGCGCCGCCGGTACTTTCCCGATCTCGGCGCCGCTGGCATCCTTTGGGAAACCGTCTTTGCGGAACCACTCCAACCGGCCAAGGGCGCCAAGCACCTTGTCGGTTCCCTCGGCACCATCCCGAATGGTTTCGAAGGACACATCTCGCAGACAGGCCATCGCATAGAGTTCGGCCATCTCTGCCGCCAATTCATCTGACCCAAGCCTGGGCGCCGGCGCGATACCCAAACCGCCGGCGTCCAATCCATTGAACCCCAACCGATGACCCAGGATTGGCCCTTCCCACGCACGCCATCTAAATTCACCACCCTCTGATGGCGCGGTGCGGAAGGGCCCGGAATAGGCTGGCGTGTCAAACAGCGTCAGCCTGTTTCCTTGATTGTCGGTGCAGGTAGGATCAGCCACTTCTTCCAGAAATTCGGTATAAACCTGCACGTCGACAATGCCATTTTCGTCATGCCGCAAGCCCTTCGAAAAGCTCGTGGGCCAAGTCCCGGCAAACAGGTCTGCTTCGCCGTTATGTTCTGCGGCCGCCCTGTCTCGGGCACCAGTCGGCGCGCTCGAGTGACACTGATCCCGGTTCAATCCACGATTGGGCTTTTCCAGGTCCTGCCAGGGTTCAGACGGAATGATATGTTGCGGCATGTTGCTCTCCCGATCGACGGAAACAACGATTCGCACGACGCCGTTACCGGATCGTGACCGGTCATTCCGACAGGCTTTTTGCCCTGTTCTGCAACGGATTGAGAAAGTCCAGGACAAGAGGGGTTTCAATCGCGCTGGACACCCGGCCCCGCCGCCGCTTTCCGATCTTTCGAGAAATCACAGAATCCAATGCAAAACAGTATATCTGGGGCCCAGCCATCTTCGAGCTGAATCTCCCCGGACAGAAAGCTAAAGAAAGTTGGATGGCGGAGACGAAGTCAGCCTAACTAAGCCTACAAACTCTTGTTAAGTATATAATTTATTCAGACCTTCAGAAAAGATACCACAATACATACCACACAAAGCCGGATATCAAGCGCGGATAGCGCAACGTGTCATGCGACAGAAAGTTGGCTAAACGCTTATAGCTGACACTCACGCCGGTTGTAGCAAACGACTGCTTTGAGCCCAATGCGGACCCAAGTCAGGTCGCAGCGAACGTCAGCTTTTTGACTCGTTTCTCGAATCTCGTCACAAGACAGAAATTCTGAGAAGACAGTTTCGAGAGGCAGTATTGCGATACTGAACTTGCCACGTTAACGCGTGTTGCCTCAAGAAATCGTGTATCTCAGAAACGATAGTTTGGCAGAACACGACAGTTACGTTGCTGTGCTCCGAGCGTCAGGTGGCTTATTGTCGTTGCCTCCCAGGCGCTACTAGAAAGAAGTTTTTGTCTAGCTTAGACTGCAAGACGATGAATGCGACTTACGAAATCTGTGCCTTTGGTGAAACTAGCGCATTGTCTCCAGAGCTTGAGGCGGCCCTCGTCAATCACCTGAGCGAGTTCGCGCTTATGATTGGTAAAGAGGTTGCTCTTGATCGAAGTGGGTCGCTTTCGCGGCGCAATCCAAGCACCTCAACGGTAGGTCTCTTTTTTGGTTGCGAGCCAGTTCCAAAATGGAACCCACCAGCAGCACTCGGCAGTACTGATCCGATAATTCCAATCGTCTCTGACCTCACGCGATGCGGTAAAGAGCTTCCACCAGAAGCCTCCTATTTCAATGCGATGGCGCTAGACGGCCCTTCGTCAGCACAGCGAATTGCTTCAGCAGCAGCAGAATGCTTGGGACTGTTACCTTCACGACGACGAATATTCATTAGTTATCGCAGAGTAGAGTCCACTCCCGTTGCACTGCAGCTCTACGAAGCTCTGAGCAAAGAACAATATGATGTGTTTCTCGACACTCACGAGATACGGCCTGGGGCGATTTTTCAAGATGCACTGATGCATAGCTTGAGCGATTGCGATATCCTGCTCATGCTGGATACCCCAACATATGTCGCAAACCATTGGACAAAAATTGAGTTGGTTCGGGCTAACAAGTTGAATTGCGCTGTCTTGCGGTTAGGTTGGCCAGGCGTAACTGCGGATTTGAGTTTCACTTACTCTAACCAAATCAAGCTCGATGCATCAGACTTCAGAAAAGATAGAAGACTAAGGGTCGATCGAGTAAACGAAATAGCTGACGAAATTGAGCGTCTACGCAGCAAAAGCGTTGCGATCCGGCAAGCAAAGCTGCTCGGCATTCTGCGTGCTGAAGTTGGCCAAAAAAGTGGAAGTCTGAGCCATCCAGGCCAATTTCGACGAGTTGAAGCGAACTTCCCAGGTGGGAAGAGACTACAGGTCTATCCAATCGTGGAAATCCCAACATCAGAACACGTCGCACGCATAGTCGAGAACGCTACACCCGACCAATCCGCACTACTCTATAACCATCTTGGTGTTATGAATAAATGGAGAGCTCATCTTGAGTGGCTTGGCACCCAAGTCGATGACTTCCATTGGATCAGATCCGGTTTTATAGACGTCGACCTGTCGGAGGCGCTAAAGTGAAGGGTACTAAAGCAATATTATTGTCGGCGAGTGTACCACGATATGGACGCGCGGGCAGTGAGTCGTTTGACCCATACCTGATCAAAGAGGCGGTGACAGCCTTGATCGAAGTGATACTTGGTCGTTATCTGCTGGTTTGGGGCGGGCAACCCGCAATTACACCGATAGTTGCGGCCTCGTCAGAAGGCTACGATGTGTCTTTCTCCGGTGTCGCAACACTATATCAAAGTGCATATTTCAGAAAAGACTACCCAAGCGAAAACCAAAAGTTTGAGAATTTTGTGGAAACCGACGAAATTCGCGGAAACAAAGCAGCCAGCTTGACATTAATGCGCAAGCAAATGCTTACAAGCCATGAGTTTTTTGCTGGGGTGTTCATTGGTGGCATGGAAGGCGTAGTCGAAGAATACGAAATGTTCAAAAAGCTCCATCCCTTGGCCATCCGGCTACCCATCCCATCGCCAGGAGGCACATCGCAAAATCTGTTTAAACGTGAAGAAGACTTGCCCGAACAATTGGCGGATGCTGTGGATTTCCCGTTCTGGTTTCAGAAGATATTGAACGTAGACTTATCAACTCCCCGTTCATACTCACTTAAATCTGGCTAAAGAATAGTTCAGTGATCTCGACATCCTCAAGCACGAATCATCCAATTATCACGAGACTGCAGACCAGTCATTCTCCGTACTGAAGGTCCATTGCCTCATGCTCGTAGACGTGCCGCATGAGATCACTCACCTCTAGATCATTCAAGAGCTCGTCAAGAAAAATAAGCCGTGCATGAGAGCTTTGCATCGGCAAGAATTTTGACAGCGTTTTAGCGCCTCCAGTTCTTACAACAAGGTCAACAGGATTCTTGACCCAAAGATGTTCAAGTAGGTCATCACCTTTCTCACCTTTCTCACCTTTCTCAACTTTCTCAACTTTCTCAGTTTCGAGGGCAGCTTGTATTTCTTGGACTGGGTCATACGCGAGTAAAAGGTTCAAAGTATGTTTGTAAGTATTTCTGTTTTCCAGCGTCGAGATAGTTGAATTAATACTGTTTGGGAGCATGCTCCTGTCGCCAGCGACCGTTACAGACACACCCAGATAGGCTTGGTTTTCAGAAAGTGTATGCATGAACTCATCTGCGACCTTCATTAACGCATCAATCTCCCAATCCTGCCGCTTGAAATTCGCGACAGCGAACAAGTAGATGGAAAGCTCAGAACCGCCATGACGAAAGAATTCTTTCACGAGCTGCTCAATCAGCCTCACACTAACTTGGTACCCAAAAACCAGTGTTTCGCCTCGTGCGCTTGCCCAACGGCCAGCTCCGTCTGGGATCAAGCCTAAGTGTCTTACTTTGTAATTCGCCATTTACTGCCTCATTCAATCTGCTGCTTCTTCAAAAGCCGCGTCAAAATCTACCCTTTCAAGACCTAAAGGAATCGCTCCGTGCCATTGGTTCTGAACTTGAAAAATCACATGTCTTGATGCTGGCAACGGGTGGATAAAGATATCTTGCATTCCAACGCGAACAGAGCAAATCCGGCCCTCGTTTATAGCCTGCTTGAGAGCCTCGATCGGTGGTTTTAGAGATATCGCCTCTTGGGAGCAAAAGTTGAGAAAGTCTTCGAGCTCTCCCTGACTGGTCGCCCAGAGTTCCTGTGCGTCGTACCTAACACCGATTGGTGCTTCGCAAACGGTTAGCCCCTCACGCAGGCAAGCTGCTAGACAGCCAAAAGTCCATGAAAATGAACTTTCCATCGGCGTGACACTGAAAGCCTTCCGATCTAGCACTCTGAAACCACTTGCCACATCTGTCTGCTTCGCCCCGAAAATCAAGTTAAATGAGCTTATGGCAAAACGATTCGCGTCAACTTTTGGACTTGGAATGCTTTGACTTGCCTCCCTCAAAAACCGACTGCCAATTGTCAAATTAGCTTTGTTTTCTCTGTGCGCACTAATGACGACTTTTACATCCTCAGATCGATGCGCACCGTCAGCATCCAGCGTCACAACATCGTTAAATCCGCTTTCGAAGGTATGTTGCAATCCTGATTTTAACGCAGCACCGTTTCCAAGATTATGGCTGTGATGAATTACCCGGGCGCCAGCTTTCTCCGACATGTCTCGAGTGCCATCAATGCTTCCGTCATCCACAACGAAAACGGGCATATCAAGCTCAACGAGGTCGGAAACAACAGATTTTATTGTCAGTTCCTCATTGAACGCTGGGATTACAATGCAAGTACCCATCAAATATCTATCCTGCAGAATGAACGAAAAGTCTCATCCAACGACAATAACACACGCAAAAGCAACTATGCCAAACATCCTTTGAGGTTCGCCCATCGGAAGAGATGCTACTTTGGCCGACGTGCAAGCCATGACATAGGCGCTCTAATTTGGTTCAGCATATCGTGCTGCTCAGCAACCAGAAGCGCGCGAGTTGCGGCGTCGCGTGCGTCGGAAAAACTCAAGCACATTAACGATGCGATCGCCAGCTTACGTTCTGCGCGAGCGAGGAATCCAGGATTCCACGTGTCGCGGTCTATTGTTGATAGACCTTCGACAATTCTCCGACGGCCAGTTCTGGGCGAGCCAGATATAGCTTCAACGAAGCCCAGTTCTGTCATCAGAAAGCCGACTTCATTTTGATCTTCTGCTCTACCCTCAGCTAATTCTAGCGCCTCTGAGAACGTGGCAACTGCTGTTTTCAAACGAAGCCGCCGCATTTCCAACGCACCTTTGAGGGGAAGTAACCTGTGGGTGTGCGCTCGTGATCTACTTTTTAAACCAGCAGAAAGATATGCCTCAGAGCGCCCTAACAAGGACCGAGAATAGCCTCGTCCGGCCAACTTGGATACGCTGTAGTACGCACTACACAAGTCATTGAATAAGTCCCCGGAGCTTGGATCACTTTCGTCAAAAAATGGAATGTTGTTCTGCCCAAGTAGAAGGGCGTGTGATCCCAAAGCCGACACATTTCCAAGCCATATATGTCCGTGAAGACCACGCCAAGACGTCGCGCGCAACCATAGTGAAAAAGCCCTTCGCCACAAACCAACAACCACGGGATCGTGTGTCGTGGAGTAGTGCACTTTCATCAGATATCTGATGGCGATCCAGGTACGCGTCAGGACACGGTTTGTGTGTGTCGCGGCCTCAGCGAGCTTTAAATAGTAATCCACGATTTCAGCGTCGAAAGCATCATCTACAGTGTTGCCCACAATCGAACCGCCAAAGAGTTCAGGCTCTGAAAATAGGTTCTGATCTGACCAGTGCTTTTGCCTGGTGCGCAGTACTTCGTCAGTGAATTCAGAAACTAATCCTGGTGCGGGACTTAGTGTGCTTTTTCCATCAAGCACTCTTGAGATTTCAGTCTCAGCTTCATCCAAGTTTCCGACTGTCGACTTGCTCACGCCTGAATTAGGTAGTCGCGAAACAAGCGATGCAAGTTCCGTTTCTTCCTGCCCAACCAACAAGAAGTGTATGGGCTTTTTGTGTAGCACTGCTTGAAAAAGCTCCAACTCAAGAAACGATGAGACAGACTTTGAGCTACCTTGCCCCAAATACGTGCCATACTCACCGACATCCAAGAGAATGAATTGATTGGACTGTTCGATTGCTTCCAAGCACGTATCAACGATTTCGAGTTGATCTTCCTTCTCCTCTGGAGAATTCGTTCTGTCCGAAATCTCTGCTACATACACCCGCTCAAACTCTGGACTCGAAAAATCGTTATGAATCCTTTGCCTCAACGACTTCAGCTCATCTGTGTGCCATGCGGACGCAAGAAACGCGTCATACGAATTTCTGATCAACTGGAAGGCTCCTCCGCTAGTTTGGAAGTCGGGTGTGATCCTCCAAGTGAGCATACTTTGTCGTAATGAGGCGGAAACTGAAAACTCGCAGCTTAGAACTCCTTCTCGGTACTCATTTGATCCTTCTCCTCTCGAGAATGTCTAGGTCGGGCGAGGTTCTCACATTCCAAATTATTGAGAAGTCGTCAGTGATCGAATCGCTGTGCTTGGTACACAGTTGCGGCAACCCATTGATCTCAATGTGTCGCATTTGACTGTTCGTGGTACACCTTGGTCCCTGTTTTATTGGGGTTTCCGTGGATTTTTGGAGCCCGCTACGGAATCCCATTCCTTGAAGCGTACGTTCGTCAAATGGCCGCTTTGTCCGCAGACCAGACATTCAAATGGTCTCTTTGCATCGCAGTGCAGCTAGTGGCGGCTTCCTGCGCATCTGGTGAATTCGCTGAAGCCTAGAACCTAGATCTGCGGCACATGATCGGAAAGCGGGCTGCGACGACAGACTTGTGAGGGAATATTCAAAGTCGGCTCTGGACCTTCCCCAGTGACGTTACAGGGTAAGATTAACGGTAATGCTGCTTCGCCTATGACGGCCTCGAAAAGCCCAAACTCCCGTGCTTCATCTACAACCCAAAGGCGTTAATCCGAGCAGTGATTGATCGTAAAGTATGCAATCAATTAAGAACATCGACCACTGCCCCTATTAGGTTCAGCACCTCGTGTGTCTCCCGGTTTACTTGGTAAACATAGTCTCCGGCACGCACATAGTAGCCGTTTCGCCGCAGGCCATATCGGCTAGGATTATCGATGCGAACGTACCCATTGTAGATGAAATCCCCGACTCGGTATCGTTTAGCTTGGCCGGGCGGAACGCACGGCACTGCTTTCTTGGCCAAACCCGGAGGACAGTTACCTGCTTTTGATTTCACGAAAACAGGCTGCAGTGCATTGTGCGACCCGATACTCTGTCCAAGATCAAGAGACTGGATGTCAAAACTCGCACCCGCAAAGGGCCCGGCATGCATAGTGAACACCGTCGCCGTGATTGCCAAAGCCGTTTTCATCTTTTCCGCCTCCTTTAACTGATCTTTCCAATTATGATCATCTTCGGGATTTGACCAATGCATCGGCGGAGACTGGCTTACTGCCGAAGTCTTCTGCTGTGAAACTATGGTTCGCTTGGCACAACATTCTCATCTAACGACCTTAGAAACCCTCAAGTTGGAATGGGGCAATTGAAGTGGCGCCCGGCCAGACCAATCCTTTGTTCTTATTTCGTAAACAACATTAACCGAACATGAACAGTGTATTCTCATTAGGTTCAAACAACTTTGCGCATACTGACCAAGTTGGATCGAACGAGACGTATATCGTTTGACGGAAACAAGGGGAACAAAATGGTCAAACCTGCCTTTGTGACTGAAGATCGCAGCCCTGAAATTGCGATGCGGACCTCTAGCAAATCTGCTGAAGAGCGCCTGCAAACCGCGATGAATTCGAGCAATAGCCGCTTCCCTCCTATCGAAAATGCACTGACAGAGATCACAAAAAACAAGCGGCTATCCGAGGCTCACCAAAACGTCTGAAGGCAATTCGGCTGCCCCCCGACAATTCTCGATTTTCGCCCTAAACATCTGAATTGTAACAGGAACCCGTCCCAGCTTGGGGCGGGATTTTCTTGTTGCGCATCGCAATCATCAAGAGCTTGCGCCTAGCAGGCCGACTGAATCTACCTTCCAACTTAGTATCCGAAAGGCTTATCGACGCTCCAGCTTTCAGTTCGTCCTGAAGTGGAGGCTGGCGATGGCCGGGAAGCCTCAGGTCAAAGCCCCAGCAGCGCTTTAACCTGTTCCTCAACTGCATCCGTAACAGGCTTGTTGGCAGCGGCTTCCAGTGCCTCACGTTCGGCCAGATCTTGCTCTTCGACAAGTTCAGTCAACTCTTCCACCTCTTCAACGGCTTCATTGTATTCAATGGCTGCCTGTCTTTCGTCATTCAGAGTCTGGGCTTCATCAATCGAAGCGTCTAATTCGGCTTGGGCCGCTTCTAGCTGCGCTTCGATATCCGGATCACTACCGCCCGCGTCCTCCAAAGCTTGTTCAAGTTCTGCGACCGTATCCCGGTTGGTTTGTACCTCACCTACTGCGACTTCCAAGTCATCCTCGATTTCTTGAACTGTCCGCTCTGGTTCTTCCAACCCTTCAAGAAACTCCAACTGTTCTTCCAGTTCCTCCCGCAAAGGCTCTCCGGCCAGCACTGTGTCTCGGTACGTGGCAATTCTGCCAACCCGCGAATTGGGTGCTGCATTGGCCAGGGCCGTTGGGCTTGCATTGGCGGCGTTCAGTGCGCCCAACTCAGAGGGATCTGCACCAAGCAGCGCAGCCATACGATTGCCTTTTGCCCGGGCAACTGGGCGCTTGGACTCTTTTAAAATCACATTCTGGCGAACCGTTCTTTGCGCCTTGGTCTTTTGCGTTTGAAGGGTTGTCGTAGCAACCCTTGAATTGGTTGCTGTATTGCGAGCTTTGCCTTTCCCGTTGAACAGATTTTTCAGAGAAAACCCTCCGCCTTTTTTGGTACCAGACCGAGCAGACTGCGATTTTGTTTTCCCCTGTCCGAATATCCCGGCCTTGGCCCCGCTACGGCTTTTGTCGGCCCCTTTCCCACGGCCACCATTCCCAGCCGAGCTTTTGTCTCCGCGATCTCCCTGGGCGCCGTTGCCATTCCCACCGCCGTTTCCATTGCCACCGCCGTTGCCATTCCCACCGCCATTACCGTTACCACCGCCGTTGCCGCCGCCATTACCGTTACCACCACCGTTTCCGCCGCCATTGCCGTTTCCACCGCCATTGCCGCCACCATTACCGTTGCCCGGCTTGGCATAAGCAAAATCAGGAGCTGCGACGGTGGCTACAATGGCCGTGGACCCCAACAAGGCAATCGCGATCGTCGAAGCTTTAAGCAGTCCGCACTTGGTGGTTTTCATTTTCAATCTCCTCAAAACCTCCAGCAATGGCAATCAGCGCGCTGAGGTTGACCACGGTGTTTCGGCAGTCTGACTCGCAGTCGAATCAAAACCGTTGCCACTGATTTAACTTTAGGTCGCTTGAACGCAGGGCTAACTGCTTGTTCATCATCGGTTCATGTCTGGCCTAGTAGTCTTCGATGAAGGTGTTTGAGGGTGTTATGCAGGCCAAAGCGTTTTTTCTGGTTGCAGCTTTGCTGACTGTCTTGTCTGGTGGGCAAGCGGCGGCAGATGCACGCGAACTCAAACAGTCTGAACTGCGCATGGCGACGTTGTCAGGCAGTGCGATACGGCTGAACCGTGTGATCAAAGGCGTGAAAAAAGCATACGGCGGAACACCTGTTGATGCGCGCGCATTCAAAACAGACAAGATTTACTATCGTATCCTGGTCAAAAAGCCGGGCGGGAAAATCGTCAGCGTGATCGTGAACGCCGAAACCGGCACAGTCGTCTCGAACCGCTCAAGTACGGGGCGCGAGATTTCTGAAGCCGCACGCAATTCAACCAAATCCAAAAGCAACAACGCTCAGAGTGCCTCTACCACTCGTGGAAACAGTGCAGGCCGAAGCAATGCTGGCGGCAATGGTAACGGCAACGGCGGTGGCAACGCTGGCGGCAACGGTGGCGGCAACGGCGGTGGCAACGGTGGCGGCAATGGTGGCGGCAACGGTGGCGGCAACGGCGGTGGCAACGGTGGCGGCAATGGTGGCGGCAATGGCGGTGGCAACGGTGGCGGCAATGGCGGTGGCAACGGTGGCGGCAACGGTGGCGGCAACGGTGGCGGCAACGGTGGCGGCAACGGTGGCGGCAAAAAATAAAGTGAAGATCACGCTGGTTTAGCTGTAGTCTCTGGATATGCGAATACTCCTTGCCGAAGACGAACCCCAGCTTTGTGAGCAAGTCAAAAAGCTATTGGGTGCGGAAGGTCGCGTGGTCGACGTGGCCAACAATGGTACAGATGCCCTGCATCTGGGGTCGACTGAACCGTACGACATGATCATCCTCGACATCGGCTTGCCTGAGCGTGACGGCATTTCGGTCCTGCGCGAATGGCGCAGCGCGGGCGTCAAGACACCGGTCTTGATCCTGACGGCCAGAGATGGCTGGAGCGAACGCGTCGACGGCTTGGATGCCGGCGCGGATGACTATATGACCAAGCCGTTCCATATGCCCGAATTGGCGGCACGTGTACGGGCCATCTTGCGACGTCAGAGCGGTCAATTGAACCCCGTGATAGAAATGGGAGATGTCTCTCTGGATACGCGAAACGGGCGGGTTGCCGTTGGGGGCATTCCTGTCGATTTGACCGCGCAGGAGGTCGCCGTTCTGACCTATCTGGCGCACAACATCGGTCGCATGGTGTCGCGTACTGAGCTGTCGGAACACATCTACGAATATGACGGCGACAGAGATTCCAACACGATTGCAGTATTTGTGACCCGCCTGCGCAAAAAGCTGGGCTCCGATTTGATTACAACCGTCCGGGGTCGCGGCTATATGATTGATTCCGCCTAATGCTCTCGTTGCGCCAACGGGCCTTACTCGGAGGTATCGCTTCGGGAGCGTTGTCCGTAGGCGTCGGTACGCTGATGGTGTTTTCCTACATTAATACGCGCGTTCTGGAGCAGTTCGACGCAACGCTACAAGACCGGCACACGCAGGTTGTTGTTGGCCTCAGCGCCACCACGGATGACCCTGAAACCCTGCGACAGTTGGTATTCGATCCTGCGTATAGCACGCCATATTCGGGGCGGTATTGGCAAGTAACGGACAGAACCGGCGCCATCTATACGTCTGCTTCACTCTTCGATGAAACGATCGCCGAGCCTCCGCGCGGAAATGACGAAACAATCATTTGGAACACCTCCGGTCCAGATAGCGAAGCCATTCGTGGCGTTTATCAAAAGATTACGTTCGAGGACGGAACCGAGTGGGGCGTAACTGTCGCCGAAAGCAGGAGCGAACTGATCAACGAACGCAGCGCTGCACAAAGATACCTGCTCCCGGTTTTCGGATTGGTTGGTTTGATCGGAGTGGCAAGTTCTCTTTTGCTGATGTCCGCCATTGTTGGCCCGCTCCGGAAGTTGCGCGCCGATGTCGCCCATCGCTGGGATCGAGGCGATGAACTGACTCCCGAAGACTACCCGGAAGAGGTTTCGCCCTTGGTGGAAGATCTCAACAAACTGCTGCATCGAAACCGCGAGATTGTCTCTGGTTCGCGAAGACAAGCGGCGGATCTGGCGCATGCCCTCAAGACGCCGACGGCTATCTTACGAAACGAATTGGCGGAACTGGCAGACGCAGGAGCACATACGGAGCCTGCGGAAGAAGCGCTAACTCGAATTGACGCCCAGCTTAGCCGTTCACTCGCGCGCATGCGTGCATCAAACACCGGAGAGTTAACACATTCCAGGACAGACCTGACGAATTCGGTCGAACGACTGTCCCGGCTATTCTCGGTCATGGCCGAACGCGAGGGGAAGACGCTCGTTTCGAATTGCGAGGCTGGTCTTCAAGTTCGAATGGACCCCCAGGACATCGAGGAAGTGATTGGAAACCTCCTCGACAACGCTCTCAAGTGGAGCCGGACGACACTCCAAATCACCGCGAGGCGCTGTGACAGCGGCATCGAACTTTGCGTTGAAGATGACGGGCCCGGTATTCCGGATGGTGCCCGAGAGGAAGTCCTTCGTTCAGGCAGTCGGCTGGACACCTCTGTTAAGGGAACAGGTTTGGGACTGTCTATTTCCGTTGACTTATTGAATGCCTACGGTGGGTCGCTGGAACTCAGAACATCGAAACGCTTAGGTGGCTTGGCCGCCGAAGTGAAGATTAAAGCTTGAGAAAACCGAACTGTTCTATTCCGCTGAACGTCACGGCGTAGCTCCAGCTTGTTTGCAATCCATCTTCTGGATTAGCAACAATGCCGAATCGGTCGTTGGTGCGCGCGGCGAAAGCACTCTTTGTCCGCATAGCGATCAATCAGTGAATTCTACCCTATGACTGCTTTGCTGAAAAAATCAGTCATTTTCTTGCGCCGAATCTTGTCATCCGTATGCTCATTTTGACGACAGAAGAAACGGAGCATGAGCCTACATGAAGTTTTTCTCCCGCAGACCAGCCAGGACAATCCTGATCTTTTCCTCAGCTGAGTAGTGCTTGCGGGTCTTGCGTTTGATGCCTCTGACCAGCTTGTCAGCCGCGTCTTTCGATGTTCCGGATTTCTTGTTCATCTGCGCTCCATAATGGCGTCGATCAACCAGAAATCCTCCGTTATTCAAAACCCTAAATCTACCGGTAGGTGCTGAAGTCAGACATCCATCAACGCAGGTTTGATCGCTGCGTATTTAACACCGGTCGAGATCACCTCGTTATACCCGGCCAAATCCGTCAAACACGTGTCAAACGTCATGTGACCGTTCAAAGCCTCCACAATAGCAATATTTGCATCAATAGATTTGCAAGGCTCTTCCCAAAGCAATTTGGGGTCGAAGAAACTTGGGAGAACGTTTAGTGTGGTGTTTTGGGAAAGGGAGCCGTTGAAATCTGCGTGCTGCAATTAGTCCTAGTTCAAGACCTGCAGAATTTGTCTCACCGTATCAAGGTCGTCTGCCAACGTGCCGACCCCAAGTTTAATTTGAATAGCACGGGTTGACCCTCGATCCGCTCTGATCTGCTGAATCAATTCTTCCTGAGGACCTGGTGACAACGAGAACACTTCCGGAACCACGCCATACGCAGGCCCTCTTAGAAGCGCGGGCATGGGCAGGCCTGCGCGCTGTGAAATAAGCCCATGCCAAGCACAGTCCAAGGCAAACGCGATGCCCCTCAATTCTGGCCCTCGGCTTCGCCACTTTTGCAGAATTTCTGGGGTTTTGCCGATAGACTCTGATCTCAACTCGAAGAGTGCCGCGTCTTCTAGTCGTTCAGTTCAGCCGTATTGTACAGGGGATATCGCACGACTTCTCCCTGAGTCGTTGAGCCATCGTCTAGCGCTAAGTGCAACGTGGAACGATCGACGGATTGCATCGCCGCGACAGAAGATCGATACATCTTTCCCCCTTTGAACCTTATTAAATACGGCGTTAGATTGACTGCGACGATCTTAAATTCTGAGGCTCATGGGGTTGGGCTTGGTTTGGTGATCATTCCGTTACCGTGGACGAATAAGATCAACCGCGCAACGACTACACGGCGTCCAGGTCTGCATTTCAAGGACCGTTTGCTGACCGAGACTGACATTGGCGCAGATTGCGGCATCGGTCGCTATGGGTACGAAGCCGTCAGTCCAAGCGCACCGCAGAGAAAGGCAGTAGCGAGCCCAATATCGCTGATGCTTTAACGCGTATCAACGTTTATCAGTGCAAAGATTAACCGAAGATGAACGATATGTTTTTCGTACGTTCAGGATGAAAAGAGTTAAAATTAGCGTCGATACAACGAGTAGACCGAGAAAGGGAAATTAAGGGGGGTAGGGAAATATAAGGGGGGTAGAACGTTCAGAATGTGTAGATTTGTTAATTTGATTCAATCTGTGATCTCTATCTCTGAACCTCTGAAGACCCGCTTCAAGTTAAAGTGGTAGGAGTACTGCTGAGACTTAAAATAGGCGAAAAATTTCTTCCGTATAAATGCAACGTTGGGTTGGGCGACAAATCGCGCTTCCGATACTGTGTGTGAGTTGTGAGTTTGGTTTTGATGGGTAAAATACGTAAGAAGAGAACCGACTTTGAGGAGTTACCCGAACGACTGTTCCGGGTTTGCCTGTTTCTGACAATTGTTTTCTCGTCGGTTCTGTTCGGGATATTTGCGCAAAGAAAGAACTGGCCACCGGTGCCGCAGCTTTTGTCGGCCTATAACGTTTTGGTCGTAGACAAATCACTGACCCGCGAGGCGCGGGCGTACCACAAACACCTTCAGCCAGCACGCGGACAGGGCAAGGGTGTTGTGATTAACACGAAACCGGGCCGTCAGGATAGCATTCTGCTGATGGGTTTCTTTGATGGAGAGAACCAGGCCAGGTTGGTGAACCGTAATGGCGGTGTCATTCGTAAATGGTCGCTGAATTACATTGATCATTTTCCTGATATCGCCACCCGTCCCTGTGCTCATTTCCGCAACCCTCTGTTGACCGATGTTCATGGCGCATTGCTGACCGAGAAAGGCGAGCTTGTTTTTAGCTACGAATATTGCGGGGCGGTTAAGCTAGATCAATGTTCAAGGGTTCTATGGACACTCAATGAGAAATCACACCACTCAATGGTCAGATCTGAAAATGGTGGATACCTGACGCTTGGTCGCAACGAATGGATTGCCTCGGAAGTTGTCGATCGCTTTCCACCCTTTTCGACTCCTGCAACAAGCGAGCCGATTCTGGAAGATGTCATTCTGAAACTTGATGAACAGGGGCAGGTTCTTGAAAGCATTTCAATACCTGGTTTTATCATCGATAGCGGCCTGTCGGCACTGCTGACCGCCAATGGCAGGGAAATTAAGCCAACGCGGGTGATCCGCAGTGAACTGGTCCACGCCAACAAAATTGATGAGTTGCCATCAGAACTGGCCGACAAATTCCCACTGTTTAAAGCTGGGGATTGGGTGCTTTCGATGCGAGGGCTTAATCTGGTGATGGTCGTTGATGCAAACACCAGGAAAGTTAAGTGGCACCAGACCGGCCCGTGGGTCCGGCAGCATGACCCTGAATTCCGTCCGGACGGAAAAATCTCGATCTTCAATAACAACGCATATCTGACCTCTTATACGGCGACCGAAAAAACACGGGTAGATGCGCCGCGCGACACCAACATCATTGCGATTGATCCGGCGAGCCGGGAAACGGAAATCGTATTCGGAAGCAAACCAGGTCAGGAGATGCTGTCGGTCGTTCGGGGACAGCATGAAATTCTGGAAAACGGTGGAGTATTGATTACCGAATTTGATGCCGGGCGTGTTCTGGAAGTGGACAGAGCAGGCAACGTGATCTGGGAATACGTCAACGAATATAATGCTGAATTTGTTGGTGAGATCACCAATTCAAAACTCTATCCGTCGGGGTATTTTGAAGTCGATTGGAAGGAATGCACATAATGAACCAGCCCGCTAATCATAAGTTTAAAGGTCGCCTAATCCCGTTGTGGCTTATTTGCTGCATGGCCTTTGCGACGCTGGCCAGTCCGGCACATGCCTATATCGGTCCCGGTGCCGGGTTGGGCGCGATTGCTGTTACGATTGCCGTCATTCTTGGTGTTGTGTTTCTGCTTGTCGGGCTGGTCTGGTTTCCGCTTAAACGTTGGATCGGGGGGCGGAAAAATCAGGCTGGTTCCGAAAACGATCCGACGCCATGATAGCAGCGATAGCCGTTTCGCTCTTGGCAGTTGCCGGATTTATTCTGGCCCTGTGGCAAACAAATATCGCAGGGACGGCCCAACACGTCGTGAGCACCTGTATGGCCGGTGTCACCGCGCTATTTGACAACCAACATTCTGACGACGCCAAGGAAGCGGCCGCAAGGCAAGCAGGGCTGAAGCTGCTGGTGGGTGGGCTGAACTTGACGTGGCGCATTGCGCTGGCTCTGACGGCGGCGGGTCTCCCGATTGCGCTGGCGGACTGGTCCGGAATCGCAACAGGTGCGGCGGTGCTTGGGGTCATGCTTCGTCTGGATTACATCGTCGTGGTATCGGTCCTTGCTTTTGCAGGCGCAAAAATTGGCAGCCGGCTACGACGCGCGGATACGGAGGAACATGTTGAAGGCGGCCAATACTCACCGGTTGACCAGTTTGTGCATAACCTTGCCTTCTCAGGACCGGCGATACTGAAACTGGCCTCGCGGCTTGAAGATCGCATGACGAGGCAATCTTCCACTGCTGATGCCACTCAACCTGTTTTTGTGACATCCCTGGCACGAGGCGGGACCACCGCTGTCCTCAACGCTTTGCATGATGCGCCCGAAGTGGCCACGCATATCTATCGGGATATGCCATTTCTGACGGCTCCTGTTCTATGGGATAAAATCGCGGGCGGGCCGAAGCGGGGTGTTCGGCGGCAGCAGCGCGCCCATGGCGACGGGCTGGAGATCGATCTTGATAGCCCTGAGGCGTTCGAGGAGGCCATTTGGAAATCGTTTTGGCCAGATCGCTTCAAGGGGACTTCGATTCCCCTTTGGAACACTTGCGATACAAACCCTCAGGCAGATCATTTTTTTCGGCAGCACATGTGTAGCATCATCAGGGCGCGGAACAGTCAGGCCGGACCGGAAAATGCGCTAAAAACGCGCTACTGTTCTAAGAACAACGCCAACATTGCCCGGATACCCTATCTGCTCAAATCTATTCCGGATTGCAGGATCGTCGTACCGGTGCGACGGCCGGAATGCCATGCTGAATCACTTCTGCGACAGCACATCAATTTCAGCAAGCTTCAGGCCAGAGACAGTTTTGTGAGCCGATATATGGCCGATATCGGCCATTTCGAATTTGGCGATCTGCATAAACCGTTTTTATTTCCCGGATTTGAGCCAGAGCACAAAGACACGTATCATCCAGACTATTGGCTGGACTATTGGATTTGTGCGTTTCGGGCGCTTCAGGAGTATAAGGAACATTGTGTTTTTTTGTTTCAGGATGATCTGCGCTCTGCGCCTCAGCGAACGATGGAGACCTTATGTGACATGTTAGGGCTGTCGCGTACCCACCAGAGATTCGAACGCTATTTCCTTCCCAATCCTGACGCTGCTACGGTTGAAAACCTTGATACCAAACGCTTGCAAGAGGCCCGCGATATTTATTATGCCCTCAAGGAGGCAACTGCCTGAACTGAAGGCTAACACTGTCCTAAAATAGTGCCGACTGAAGGTTGCAATCAACTACTGACTGTTAGCTAGCGGCGTAAACCCAAAGTAGAAGTTGCGCCTCCCGAGTTTTTGGTAGGTCATATCCCGCCCTCCTGCCAACCGACACTGGAATTTGAACGTCCGGAAGATGCGGTTTTCAAACTGTCGCACATGCGAAAGACCGAAGCTCGCTTAACGGCAGGGAGGGGCTCGGTGCAGACATCCGACTAGTTCTGTAGAATTACTGTTTTGTGTCGGTGACCAGTCCGCACCCAATCAATGGATCAGCTTCTGCAGTTCCTTGTCGGCTCGGATCAGTTCGCTGATGGTTTTGCGAAACTACTCAGCATTTCGCGATCTTTCACCGTGCTTCCATGACGGGTGGCTTGGCCCAGCGGCGTGTCCACCGCGCGCACCGTGAACGCGGCACACGGTCCAACCTCTGACTGATGGAGCACGACATCGCTTGCCAGTGGACTTCGCCGTTGCTGTGCATCTGGGCGCATCATTGAGTCTTTTCGTAGGGTCCATGGGGTTGTCGTCACTTTTTGTCATCGCCCAGCCCCCCACTGTGGATGTTCCCAACTATGGCCTGGCCACCTTCCTTCACCTCGACGCGTTCAACGCGCACGGTCTGATTTGCCTTTGACCTATACTTTTTGAGGGTTTCAACTTGGCTGGTGAAAGTACGCGCGAGTTTGTTAAGCGCCTGTTCCGCTGAATCTTGCTGAGGGAGAGTTTTTACATGGTTCAGGCGCCGTGCCATCAACATCGTAGCCTGATGGATCGCACCCATTTGGATCGCAAGCATGGCTTCGATCTCGTCCTGCGGCTTAACGCCAGCAACAACCGACATCACAAAGTTCGATGCTGTCTCGGAGACAGAGCTGTCCTGTTGCCCAAGAGTCGCGACTTGATCCATGACGCCCTCGAAGAACCGGTAGTCTGCTGTGCCGAGCTCATGCATCGCCAAAGCACAGGCCACCGTTGGATCTTTTCCCTTGTGCCCAACCGTGAGCCTGCGTGTATCTTCATCGAAGTCCAACTTGATGTCCGGTGCCCGGACGCGCGTTTTCTTTCGATCCCTCAGATCAGCAACCGCGTTGATTTCCGCCTCGGTGAGCTCGGAGCCCTTTGTCAGCAGATCGTTGCCATTGTCTTTCTGTGTCTTGCTCATGTCCGCCTCGCGTAACAGGGAGTGGTTAGTATTAGTGTTCCGTTTCAGAACCGATGGACCGTCGAGAAATCGGCCTGACCGGTTCTGGTTTGGAACCATGGGAGGTCTTTGGGTTCTCAAACGGAACCACCGAGGATGCTGACGGGTCCGTCTTAGAACCGCGTTTTGTTTTTTCCGGCTGCCAGAACCGCCAGTCATTGGTGGCGGCCTTCTTTCCAGATCGGGCCTGCGTCGGCTTGGTCGTCAACCGCCATTCATGCGCTCGCCGATGATACCAGTTGCCTTCCTGCTCCAACACAAGGAAGCCTTTTTCCTGCAGATCCTCGAAGGCGCGCTGAATAGTGGCCTTGCCCAATCCGAGAGTTTCCGCCGCCTCGTTCATCGACAGAAAAACCTTGCCGTTGTTGCCACCGTGGTAGCGGGTGTGAAGCTCCAACCAGAGCTTCACTGCAGGTCCGGGCAACGCTCGCCATGCCGGAGATTTGATCATGGCATAAGGCAGAGGAACATATTGACCCTCATTCGACCGTTTACCCTTGCGAGATCGCCGCCTACTCATGGCGACAACTCCGTGGGAAATGCTCGGGCAAACCATTCAGTTCAGGGATATCAAAGCTGATATGCGCCCGGACGAGCCGGATTAGGCCGGATTTGGACACACAGTACCCAAGCGTGTCCCAAGCCGCTCCCCCGGCTGGAAATTGGGGTCTCTGGCGCTGAAACAGCCATTGGATACTGTCCCGGCATACGGCGACGCGGTAGATACCATGGCGAAAGATTTCGCCGCTGTAGGTCTCAGCGGTTTCCCGATGATCAGTGCGGGAAAGAGGGCCAGTGTCTGGCCCGCTTGCATAGCTCTGGTTGCGCGGTTTGGAAACGGACACATCAGCCATGATCGATCCGTCCTTTCCGAATATTCACTCTTTCGACAGAGTGGCTCAAAGGCGACCAGTAGTACCGGCGCTCGTTTTGTCTTGTCGGCGCGGGGCATCCTGTGGCATCAACAGAACTTGCTAGGGTGGCAGTTGATGTCACTGGAAAAGCCCCATCTCCGCGCTTGGAGTTGGGGTTTTTCATTATGCAGCCTCGTTGTTGGGATCGGTGCGCCGCGTCGCCAGCCAGGCGTTCAGATCAGCGCCGTGATAGGCGATCCGCCGACCGATGCGGATAAAGGCCGGACCACACATGCGGTGGCGCCATTGAGCCAGCTTTTCGCGGTTTCCCAGCAATTGCATTTCAGGGTCTTCTGGGAAGTAGACCCGGTCGTCATTGAAGACGTTTGCCATCGTTGAAATCCTCTTGGATCAGTTGCGATGGCTCCTAATTATAGGCAGCTTTGCCGAAGTTTCACCAAACTATTTCCTGCGCCTAAGCGCTTTCCAGAAGCGAGAAAACGCTTAGGCGTTTTTCCTGAACACTGCTTCGTATCTCGATTTGAAAGGCTCCACTGACCGCAACGCGGTTCCGTAGTCCGCATGAGTTTTTTGCGTTTTGGGGAAGTCCTCATGTTTCTCAACTGTCTTTTCCAAAGCTTGCTCAACGATGCGTTCTTCACTGACAAAATCGACCGCGCCTGACAACTGCTCGATTTGCTGCATCAGTAGCTCCAAGTTTTGGAGCCTGCGTTGTCGTGATGAACGCGCCCCGGCTTTTCCGGCCTTAACTCGAGTTTCTTTTGCTAAAATAGCCGCCTCTTCTGTCCCGCCTGCAATCGACTGTATTTCCTTGGTGTAGTAACCAGCGGCAAAATCGTCGTAAGTCACGAACTGGAACAAAAACAAACGCGCCGCAAGACTAGCCAGTGAAGAGTCCGGGAAATGGTTCAGGCAGTATTCAAATCGCGCAACGGCAGACCAATTCTCTCCAAATTACTCTTTCATCCAAGCAATATGCTCGTCACCTAGCCATTCAAGTACACGAGAGGATGTCTTGTAATCCCCTTTATCTATTACACCAGCTTCAGAAAGAGCCCGATAGCACACCGAGTGAACATCATCATCGTCGCAACGCCTAAACATCGCAGTCATGATCCTGCATGGATCGTCAACTGAACCAAATAAGTCTTTTAGTCGTTTTGGGTAACCGTAATGTTCTCCGTACGTCAGGCCGATGGGCATTGCCTTCAAGTATTCACGAGCCGCATCCTCGGTCGGGAAATATGAAAGCCCTGTTTGTTCTTTGTCCAGACCTGTCCGACTTGTAACCGAAACTTCCCAAATTGTGTCTCCTTCTTGGAGCTCTTCGAAACCGTCTTGGTAATACCCGCCATTGAGCAGTTCTAGATTGGGTGAAAGCACATCACCTATCACTACCGGAATGATTTGATGTGCGATTATTTCTGTGAGCCTGTTGGGTTTAACCCACTTGTTGTCTTCCGCCATCTCTAGCAGCCCTCAAGACTGGTGTTACACACAAATCTATTCCAATCAGAAATCAAGCTTCTTCGTCGCTCCAACAAATCCGACCGTGCATAAGCCCGCTCCACATCGGACCCAACCTGATGCGCCAATGCTGCTTCTGCGAGTTCACGTGGTGCGTTTGCAGACTCCGCCGCCCAATCTCGGAACGAACTGCGGAAGCCATGCACAGTGACGCCATCTTGCCGCATCCGGCGCAGCAGCATCAGCATGGACATGTTCGACAACGGCTGATGCCGCTTTTGCCCCTCGAATACATAGTCAGAGGCCAGCGCGCGCAGCGGCTCCAGAATGGCCAGCATTTCGTCAGCGAGGGGCACGCGGTGGACCTGCCCGCCTTTCATGCGCTCCGATGGTATGGTCCACAGGCGCGCATCGACGTCGACCTCGGGCCATTTCATCTCCAGAACTTCTGAGGTTCGGCAGGCGGTCAGAATGGTGAACTGCAACGCCTTGGCAGCCATGGCCGATCGGGTCTGCAACTCCGCATAGAACGCGGGCACCTCCTGCCACGGCATCGCGTCATGGTGCTGGACCTTGGCCTTGACGGTGGGCAACACTTTACCTTCACGGATGGCGGTCACCGGGTTCTCTCCCGAGCGGAAGCCCTTGGACTTTGCCACGTCGAGCACTGTCTTGATCCGTTGAGACAGTCGCTTCGCCGTTTCGTGTTTCTCGGTCCAGATGGGGGATAGGCACATCAGCACTTCGGGCTGATCGATGCTGTCCACGGGCATACGGCCGATCTTGGGGAACGCGTAGTCGCGCAAGGTGTTGAGCCATTGCTGTCCATGTTTGGCATTCTTCCATGTAGGCAGGCGATCAATGTGAACCTGGCGGCTGAGTTCTTCAAAGGTCGGGATTTCGCGCTGAGCATTGAAACGCGGGTTCAACCCGGCTTTTGCCATCCGACGATATTCGAGCGCTCTTTCTCGAGCCTGGTTCAAAGTGACAACATCAGCGCCGCCCAAACCAAAATCCGTTCTCAGCGGTGCGCCCTTTCGGTTCTTCTGCCCTTTGACCGTTACGCGCACGATCCAGCGTCGCGCACCAGAGGGGTCAACAACAAGGTACAGGCCAGAACCGTCGCCATGCCGACCCTGGCCAAGATTCTCTACTAGCTTCTTTGTCAGCTTCCCGCTGAGCGCAGCCATGGAAATACCACACAATATACCACTCAATAGAAAATATTAAGGACAACTGGGTAAAACTCAAGATGATACTACTAGATAGTAAGTGCCTGCTATTTATAGGAATACGGCACGTTAAACACGCCACATCAACTCACTGAAATAGGTAAATGGCGGAGACGAAGGGATTCGAACCCTCGAGACGGTTTCCCGCCTACTCCCTTAGCAGGGGAGCGCCTTCGACCACTCGGCCACGTCTCCATCGACGGGTATATCCTTGCAAGCGACGGGAATACAAGGCGAAATATCTGATTTGTGCCCCCCTCGGACAAAATTGTTGAACCCGTTGAAATCACGGTAAAAGACACCAGCTTAGATGGATCATGGGCCAGATTTGGAGAATTTTTTCTGAAGCCTTTATTCAACGCGGTGCCACCAAACCTTCAGGTTCGAAGCGAAACAGCATATCGATTCCCCGTTCTGCATAGTTGTGCCGATTATGAGATCATTTTCTGAAAGCGATGAAGTTCTCTTGTTACAGTTGGTTATGAGAACGGCGGTGAGAAAGTCGACCACGGTAGCGGCGGGATGATCTTGGTGCGGGCGGCGTAAAAGTCGTCCATCTTTTCCCTTTCTTTTGACGGAGGGAGGGTGGGAGGATCTTCACCGTGGATTTGTATCGCAAAGTTCGTTTGGCCTGTGCCGAGGGCATGAGTCAGCGAGAAGCGGCGCGGCATTTCGGGATATCTCGTGACAGCGTTCGCAAGATTTTGGCGTTTTCAGTTCCGCCCGGCTACCGGCGGTCAGCACCGATCCGGCGGCCTAAGCTGGATGGGTTCACCGGGATCATCGATCAATGGCTGTCGGAAGATCGGCAGCGGCCGCGCAAGCAGCGGCATACGGCCAAGCGGATCTTCGAACGCCTGCGCGATGAGCATGGCTTCGAGGGTGGTTACACCATCATCAAGGATTATGTTCGGGAGCACGGTCGACGGCATCGCGAGATGTTCGTGCCCCTTAATCATGCACCGGGCCATGCTCAGGCCGATTTCGGCGAAGCAGTGGTTGTGATCGGAGGCATTGAGCAGAAGGCCCACTTCTTTGCCTTGGATCTGCCGCACAGCGACGCCTGCTACGTCCGGGCCTATCCGGCGGCGACAGCGGAGGCCTGGATGGACGGGCACGTCCATGCCTTTGGGTTCTTCGGGGCCGTTCCGCAGTTGATCCTGTACGACAACGACCGGTGCCTTGTGGCGAAGATCGAGCCCGACGGAACTCGCAGACGCGCGCGGCTGTTCAGCGAGATGCTGTCCCACTATGTGATCCGGGACCGCTACGGACGTCCAGGTAAGGGCAACGACAAGGGGTCCGTCGAAGGGCTGGTTGGCTATTCCCGGCGCAACTTCATGGTGCCGGTCCCGAGCTTTCCGACTTGGGACGCCTTCAACAACTGGCTCGAAGAGCAGTGCCGGAAGCGCCAAAACGACAAGCTGCGCGGGCACAATCAGACGATTGGAGAGCGGCTTCAACGCGATCTGGAGGCAATGGCGGTCTCGCCGGCCACGCCCTTCGAAGCCTGCGAACAGGCCACGGGCCGGGTCAGTTCCCTGTCGCTGCTGCGCTATAAGACCAACGACTATTCCGTGCCGGTTGCCTACGGCCATCGCGAAGTCTGGATCCGCGCCTATGTTGACCGGGTGGTCATCGGATGTGGTGGGGAGGTCATCGCGCGGCATGTTCGCAGCTACGACCGCGAGGACATGGTCTTCGATCCGGTTCATTACCTGCCGCTGATTGAGAAGAAGATAAACGCTTTCGAACAGGCGGCTCCGCTGGCCGGATGGGAGCTTCCCAAGGCGTTTGATACTCTCCAGAGGCTGATGGAGGCACGCATGCTGAAAACCGGACGGCGCGAATACGTGCAGGTTCTACGGCTGCTCGAAAGCTTCGAGATGGAGGAGGTTCATGCTGCCGTGAAGACGGCTCTCCAGATGGGAGCAATCAGCTTCCCCTCTCATTGATTGCTAGGCAATCAACTGCCGGGCAGTGGATGCCGTAAAGCATCTGGTGCTGTGTCGGGTGGAGCGGCGGCCGCCGAGGCTCGATCTGGATGTCTACCCGTTCCTGCCACGGGCCAAGGTGGCGACGACATCTCCGGCCAGTTACATGTGCCTGACAACAGGTGCCTCGACATGACGGAGACGCCACAGATCCTGCTGAACCACCAACTCAAAAAGCTGAAGCTGCCGACCATCCTGCGGGAATACGACAAGCAGGCTCGGCTCTGCGCTGCCGAAGGGAGAGATCACGTCCAGTTCCTGGCCCGTCTGATCGAGCTCGAACTCATCGACCGGGAACGGCGCATGATCGAACGCCGGATCAAGGCCGCGAAATTCCCGGCGACCAAGAGCCTCGATAGCTTCGACTTCACGGCGATCCCAAACCTCAACAAGATGCAGGTACTCGAACTCGCCCGCTGCGAATGGATCGACCGTTGCGAGAACGTCATTGCTCTCGGCCCCAGCGGCACCGGTAAGACCCACGTGGCCTTGGTCTTGGCCTGGCCGCCTGCCAGAAAGGCCTGGCAGTCCGCTTTACTACTGCCGCAGCCATCGTGCACGAATTGATGGAAGCTCGCGATGAACGCCAGCTCCTGCGGCTTCAAAAGCAATTGGTGAAGCAGAAGCTGCTGATCATCGACGAACTGGGCTTCGTACCACTCTCCAAGACAGGCGCTGAGTTACTGTTCGAACTGATCTCCCAGCGATACGAACGCGGGTCGATCCTGATCACCTCGAACCTGCCGTTCGAGGAATGGACGGAAACATTCGGATCCGAGCGTCTCACTGGTGCCTTGCTCGACCGGCTGACCCACCATGTCAGCATTCTGGAGATGAACGGAGAAAGCTATCGCCTGGCACAGAGCAGGGCTCGGCAGAATTCCTAAAACACAGAAAAGATTGGTCCTGGCGGACCAAGACGCCTTGGCAACCGCCAGCTTTATCGGAGCGCGTTTGCCAAGGCGCCGGTCACCCAATCAGTGGACGACTTTTGCTCCGCCCCATGGCCGGTTTTTACGCCGCCGTTGACAGACAGCCAGAGTTTTCCCCGGTCTGAGGCGCGGTTTGGTGCGGCCCTGCGTAGGGTTCAGCCGGTTCTGCGGCGACAGGGTGTAAACATCGCGTTCAGTCGGGAGGGTAAAGCGGGGATGCGGGTGATAGAATTAACAAACCATTGAAAATTCACGCGGCAACGAATGCTCAAGCGCTCGACCTGAACAGTCGAGCGCTTTTAGACTTCTAAGGGCCCATATGTAAATTCTCAACATCGCTTTAGTCCGCCATGCGGACATTAACGATCATAATATTCTTGGTAACTCACAACCAATCCGGGTGCCTCTGTCTTCAGCAACCGTACAATTGAATCAAAACGCTTTGGCGGAGACGTTTCACGTTCTATCTTTTCAACGCGACTAGTCAACTCATACCGATCAAGAAGGTAATCAAGATCTAACTTAGACACGTGGTTTAATTTGCGATCCAGTTCCCTAACAAATCGGATTGAAAAAGAAATCAAAGTGGAGATATCTTTGAGCGTCGGCCGACCTTTCTCAAAATGATCCAGTAATCTATCAACATCTAGGGAAGCAAAGTTAGATTTGATTGTAGCTTTTTGTTTTCTCAGTCGATTTTCTTGTTTGGCGGTTAGTTTGGCACTGGAACGTTTGTGAACTATACGGTTTCGCCAGTGGATTGTTAAGCAAGCTCCCACATGTAAAAAATCGTCCTCTCCTAAGAGAAATTCAGCCACGTCGGTAGTTTTCTCTGCGCTGGTTGTTTTTCCGGACCATCGTTCTCTTACAACTGTGAGCCGTTTGAAATTTGAAATGGTTGCGATATATTCCTTTAGGGCTCCACACACCTTTTGCATAGTGGCTTCAACCGCAAAGCGGCGAGCTTTTCTTGCCGCTGCATTTTGGTCATCGGGGTTCCACGAAATCTTCAAACCGGCTGGCTTCTTGTAGCCATTCTCTACGGCATCTAAACCAACCACAATTGTGTTCAGATAGGCCACTGCTTCGCCGACTTCGCCAAGAAAAAATCTGAGTGGTTGCGTCGCAGCCGAAAAATTGGTGACGCCATCGGGACTCGAACCCGCGCTTCCTGCTTTCAAAGTATAATCCTCTAATCGGCAGGCGTGCTACCATTACACTATGACGCCTCGAGAAGATTGATACATAAGCGCTTGATTTCAGGTCAATATCAAAAACGGTTCAAGGTCTTCTTCTCAGAGTCTTTAGGCTGACGGTGCTGACAGCACTGACGGTGAATGTTGGAGAGGTTTTGTTGTGGGAGAGATTCGGGAGCTTGGGACGCGGAACTGGTTGCAACATCGTCGCTGTTCTTTGCAGTGTGGCGTAGCACCGGTGTAGCACCGTGGTGAGATGCCCTAAACGCAAAAAGCGCCCCTTGGGGCGCTAAATATTTGATATCTGACTGGTATTTTTGGTTGCGGGAGCAGGATTTGAACCTGCGACCTTCAGGTTGTGAGATAGCATAGGCCCACTCGCACCAACTACGCCGGAAAACGCTGACTTACCCTATCTTATTGAAATTGTTGTTTTATTATTGACGTCCCGCACGCCCCGTCCCTACCTCTTACGCCATGAACCGCTTCCAGTTGCTTCCACAATGCTTCCATGGGGCCATGAAAGAGAAAGGATGAGAGATGACCAAACTGACCAAACGCGCCGTAGAAGCCTTGCCCGTGGAGGTGAAAGACTATTTTGTTTGGGACAGCCAGGTTACCGGGTTTGGTGTCCGCGTCTTGCCCTCCGGGGCCAAGACCTATCAGGCGCAGTATCGCAAAGGCGGACGGACACGGCGTGTTTCCATCGGACGACATGGCAAGATCACCGTCGACGAGGCGCGGAAGCTAGCAAAGGAACTCATGGGGCAAGTGGCCAAGGGTGAGAACCCCGCCGAAGAAATCGCCCAGCATCGGCGTGCACCCACAGTCGTAGCCTTGTGTGAGCGGTTTTTTGACACCCACGTAGAGGAACGCTGCAAGCCGTCCACCCAAGGGGAGTACCGCAGGGCAATCGACCTGTTCATCGTTCCGGCCATTGGCAGCTTCAAAGTGGTGGACGTTGAACGGAAAGACATAGCCGAACTGCACCACAAGTTCCGAGACAAGCCCTATCAGGCGAACCGGACATTGGGCGTTCTGTCCAAGATGTTCAATCTGGAAGAAATCTGGGGCTTGCGGCCTGACGGTTCAAACCCCTGTCGCCATGTCCCGAAATACCGTGAAGAGAAGCGGGAACGGTTTCTAAGCCAAGATGAGTTGCGATGTCTCGGGCAGGTTTTGTCAGAAGCCGAACGGGATGGATCGGAATCACCGTTTATCATCGCCGCCTTCCGGCTTTTGATACTGACCGGCTGTCGCCTTGGTGAAATTCAGACCTTGCAATGGTCTTTCATCACAGACGCCGGAATGGAGCTACCAGACACCAAGACGGGCGCGCGGCGCATTCCCCTGCCCCAAGCGGCCCGAGCGGTTCTGAGCGTCCTGCCACGGCTTCCTGACAACCCTTACGTTATAGCCGGGGCTGTTTCCGGCCACTACGCGACCGACCTGCAAAAGCCATGGCGACGTATACGTAAGCGGGCTGGTCTGCGTGATGTCCGCATTCATGACTTGCGCCATACCTATGCATCAAATGCCGTATCGTCGGGAATGCCCATTCAGATGGTCGGGCGGTTGCTGGGCCATAGTCAAATTCAGACCACGATGCGGTATGCGCATTTGGCAGATGATCCAGTGCGGCAGGCTGCTGAAGAAAACGCTGCGCGGCTCGACGCATTAGTGGGAATGCCAAACGCCGGCCACACTTTGCGTGTCACGATTTAGGCACGGCGCAGCCCTACATAAGGTTACGTTACATAGGGATCAGAGTAGGCATTACCTTATGTAGGAGAGTGTTCGTTCCCCTCGTAACAAAATTCACCAAACTAAAGTCAAGCACAATACTACGGCACGGAGGCTTGAGCATTAGTTCTCATGAGATCTGGATGCTGCAAGTGCATTCAGCATTTCAAAGCCTAAAGTTAATTATGCTGCCCAGTGCAACGGAAGGCACTCAAGATTTGGAGTCTTGCTCATTGAAGGTAATTTTATTGGCCTAAGACGCTTTCCTATTTACGTTTTGGGATTTTGGTTCGATGCTCGACCGGGTGGATATGAAAAAGCTCATAGACGGCGAAATCGAACTGACCGCGCATCGCGAGGCTACTCATGCGATATACAAAACCTTGCATGAGCAATTCTTCCTTAAGAACTGTAGCCTCAAAAGAGCAAACAATGTTATCGGAAATCTCCTTGGTGCTTCTGCCAGCAGTTGGCGCGTTGTAGGGATTACACCCGCTGCACTTGAGCTGTTTAAGGCTGTTGACTTTAAAGCGCGTCCACGAGGCATTCAGAGAGCCCACAAATACAATCGCATAGACACCGTAAAAGAAATCTTGGAGACCGATCAGCCATTGAGCGAAGCGGAATTATTCAATCGATGGATTTCAAAGGACGTTACGGTCCTCTGCTTAAACAAAGAGAATCGAAATATTCTGAATAATAGTTACATCGAGATCGAAAACCCCGAGGGCGAGCTGTTTTCGAACGCTTATATCGGATATACGTTCCGACGTACCCACGAAGGACAATTCCTAAGTGATCTTTGGCAAAAAAAGTCGATGCCTAGCGTTTGATCCGCTTTGTACTTTAGGTCGGCATTGTCGGCAAAGCCGCCATCAGCAACGATTTTTATTGCAACCGTAACGAACGGTCGCTGTGTGACCTACATGTTCAGGTCCTCGGCTCTCGAACACTCTTAACTTTACTTTCCGCAGGGAGCGCGAGCGCATTGCTGTACATAGAGGGTTGAACCCGCCGTGCTTGATTTCTACCGATATACCAGCGCGAGATCGCCTTCCATGGGCGGTAAACATTACCGCAACCAACAAGCAGACCGAGACTAGCAGAATGAGTTATTTAGAAATTTGGAAGCAGTCCCATTGGCTTTCCAAATCCGCAGAAGCCTTTGCTGCGCATTTCTTTAAAGAAGAGTGGGTTGCAGCGCAGGATTTGCGCGGGGACAAACATTGGCTTGAAGTCTTTGGCGACGCGATGGCGCAGGCGAGCACCGAAGTCGCAGACGGGTGGGAGCGCGCGCAGATTGGCGCTCAAAAGCTTAGCGAGATCAGCACGCCTAAGCTCGAGTTAAAAAGACGGGCCACTGATGAAATCGTAAAATTGCTAAGAAAAGGCGTTTATCGCGCCTATGGCTTCGATAGGCCACGGACCCTTGACTTGGAGCCGGTTCAAATCCCGCAAGAGGCTTGGAACGAACGCTTTGCCTTTGAGAAGAACGAAGTGCACCATCAATCCCTACGTTTCATTGACGTTAGAGTGCGCATGATGAGTGCGGAGAATGATCCGCTTTTGAAAGCTCAGCCCTACCCTGTTCCCGCGAAAGCCGGGCGGCCTTCGATAAAAGAAGATGTCGAAGCAGCGTTTCGTGTTTTGGCGGCGCAGGAACAAATAGACGTTTCCTTGCCCGCAAAGGCTAACATTGACCGTGTTCGACAACAGATGCGCGTAGCGCACCCTCAGAAGTATCCGCTCGCTGACAAGCCGGGATACGAAGGTATAAGGCCTCATTTCTCGCCTCTCTTTGAAGATTTGAAGAACGCCAGAAAACAGTAAATTCGCTGGTAATTTACTGTTGTATTTACTGTTTCTGAGTTGAGGCAGAACCAAGAGCATCAACAACTCAATAAGGAGTAAACAGATGCTCACGAACGAACCCGCAAACGACAACAACCGCTCCGCGACAGACTATCTGGACGGCTTTATCGACGAAAGCAAAGCCGCCGACTTCCTGTGTCAGAGCGTGCGCACCATCCAGAAATGGCGCGTGACGGGGTTTGGCCCGAAATTCTACAAGTCGGGTCGGTCTGTCCGCTACCGCCGCCGTGAGCTTTTGGAATGGGCTGAGGCGCGCCGCTACGGCAACACCAGCAGTTACACCGCAGCCTGAGTTTTGCCCGCGCAGGGTTGGCAGCGCTGCGCGGGATTTTGGGGCCGGAATGGCTCTGACGGGGCGCGGGCGAAACGGTCCCGCGTCCCTTTCCTCAAACATCAACAGAAAGACACTGAACCATGGTAAATCAGCCTGCACAGAAATTCAAAATCGGCCTGATCACCGCAACTATCTGGGACAATGACGGCTTCTACTCGGTCGATATGCCCCGCGCCTACAAGACCGATACCGGCGAATGGCGCAATTCAAACAGCTTCCATCATTCAGACCTGCTCAATATTGCCAAATGCGCGGAGCGCGCCGAAATCTGGATTGGCCGTCAAACCAATGCCAGGTGATGGCAGCGCCGGAGCGGCTTCGCTCCGGCCCCAAAACAAATGCTGCCCCGCCGGAGGCACTCAGGGGGCGCAAGCCCCCGCACTCTTTTCCCCACATCGCCAAACATCCCAGCGGCAGGGCATGCCGCGATTGAGGGGGCCATGTAACACCCCCCTCCACGAATACGAAATCGAAGGTCAGCGTAAATGGAAGCTACTATCCTGCATTCGGGCTTCGATGGGCTGAAATTTACTGTTCAAGCCGATATCCCCGAGGACTTTCGCGAAGAACTGGCATCTGCCAAGCAACATGCCAAAGAAACCTACGGAGATTGCGTCCTTGAATTTGGCACCGTGTCACTCAACGTGACCAGCAAGGGCGCGCGCGGCTTCACCGCTCACACTGGCGACCATGGGGCTGTGTGGCTGTTCCAAGACCCGCAAGACCGTATTCCCAACAATCCCGGCATCACCGTCGACTTCCGTGCTTTTGGGCTTGCCACAGGCGGCCTAGAAGGGGCTGAGATGCACTTTCGCGAGTGCATGGAGGCGTTCGGCGTCAAGTATGTAGAAACGCAATTGCGTGTCGCGCGGGCTGACTTCGCCGTAGATTTGCTGGCCCCTTGGTTTGAACCCGACCGCGAAGCCTTGGTGGTTCCACCCGGGACCAAGGTAACAGAGTTTACCGGATTTGATGAAACCGCGACTGTATCCAGCGGCGCGCGTGTGGTTGGCTTGCGCGCCGGGGCAGTCGCCAATCGACAATTGGCGATCTATGACAAGCGGGCCGAAGTGATCCAGCAGAACAAGATGGGCTGGCTGACGATCTGGAATGCAGCACTTGAAGCCGCAGGCAAACCACACCTTGACCTGAGCGACCGGGCCTCAAGTCAGGTCTGGCGATTTGAAATGCGGCTTGGCTCCAAGCAACTCCGAAACCGCTTCGAGATGCGTAACTGGCAGGACGTGCAAGGCATCATTGGAGACGCCTTCACAGACGCGCTGGGGCGCATTCGGTACTGCATTGCCCACCGTTGACGCAAATCGCGCCCGCTGGCCCACACACGAGCTTTGGCGGCAGTTTGAGGCCCTAGTTGTCAATGACCTACTACAAAACTGTGCGGGCGTTCTGCCAAGCGAGGTGATCCAAGCCAATCGAGCGGCAAAAATGCGCGAGCTGGACACCCTGCTAGCAGGGCTGTTTATCACCCGTGCTGCGATTTCAGGCGTTTCTTCGGACGGTTTTTATCAGTTCTTGGAGTGTCATACTGAGGTGTTGGGTCGGCTGATCGACGAGAACGCTACACCACTCGGAGACAGGCTTTCCAAGGCAAGCGGAAGGTATCGGTTAATTTGAGATTGACGGCACGGCTACCTTAAAAGCCTCCACAACTTCCAAATCAAACAAGCAGTCGAGATGCACTTTGTCATTTGCATAGTTATGACAAATCCCTGTTGCCCCGCAGTTTAAACGGGTATTCAAACACATTCTCAACAGTTCATTGTCGAGGCGCACCCAATATTACTCTAATCGGTAGGTACGGCCACAATACCACCCGCCCACGCAAAAAATAAAAAGGCAATTACCGAGAGGTAAGCTACTGATTTGTAGAAAATTGCAAGTTTGGCATCTGATCGCAGGAGATACTTCCCCTCTTTTTCAGTAACTTCTGCGAACAGTACCTTTGCTAACAGGAAGAGAATCCAGTTGGACACTGTGCATTTCGTTATATCCAGTGCGCTGTTGTCGCCAATTTTACTTGTCAAACTGAACCCGGGAGCTCTTTGTGACAGGTATTGTTCGACATCCAGCCCGCTCATAACCGATCCTACAAGTAGCCTGTGGTACCAATGGCGGTCTACAAAATAGAACAACATGGAGATACCAAATATGCCAAGAAAAACAAACAACACGCCATGTATTTCGTAACCGAATGCCGGGATCATAATGTCTTTGGCTCTAGTCTCCAAAATACCAATGAGCGCGCAAAGGCCTGCAATTAAGGTGGCGAATACGTTTCTTATTTTCATACAAATTTCATTGAAGTGCTGTTGCACATCCACTGTTTTTTTCCATGCTTCAATTGCAAGGCTGTCCACCTTATCTTCGTCCATCATTTGTTTCCTACAAAATCGAATTTTTCGAGAATTTGTCCAAAGTGCTTGTCCAAAACAATTTCAGGCTCGACGTCACGCGCTGCTACTCTTTTTTCCCTTTCAACGTCCTCATCGCTCCAATGCGTTACCTCGCGTAGAAGCTCATATTCTGGGCGCTGCAAAGCAATTCCATACTTAGCCCATGCATGATCGACCCCAACGTCTTCTGCCATCGCAATATCTTTGTGCCTGCTATCACCAACATAGACACAATCCTCAGTTCTAAGACCGATTTCAGACAAAATCGCATTGAGAATATCAACGTTGGGTTTGAACTGCCCTGTTGGCGTATACTTGTGGATCGTCTTCTTTAGCTGGTAACTTTCGGCGGGGTACTTTCGTATTGTGTGGACATCCATCCCTTTTGGTAAGTCGTGGTCTTCGGGTGAAAACAGGATGTCAATCGTCTCATCGAGTGCCAACTTACGAAGACGATAATTGGTATAGAATGCCATCGATTCAGTATATGCCACGATTGTTACGCCTTTCGACGCCAAAAAACTCAATGTCTCTGAGACCGTGGGGTACAGCTTCAGGCTTTTTGACCTCGCTTCTCTGAACTGTTCAATCGCCGGTTTGAAAATCGTTCGAATATCTTCGCCCGAACCGAGCCTTTGAAGACAGGGTAGTTCTTCAAGCAAGAAAGCGTACTCGCTGGTTCCGTGTTTTTGGTGGATCGTACGGATTTCCGATTTTAGGACATCTTCCTGTACACCGCTGATTTCAATAACTTTCTTCAACATGGCGGAAAAAGAGTTGTACCAAATGTCAACCCAATCAAATAGCGTGTTGTCTAAGTCCGTTATGAGCGCTTTTTTCATAGGTTTGCACTTCTTCCATATGTTCGCTGTTTAACTGAAATTGATACTGTCTATTACAGGATCGCCCATTGCCTTTTGAGGCACCGCGAAACCTATAGCAAGACCATGGGTTCCATGTGACGATCATCAGTTCTTCACTTTTCCATCGCTAGGGTTTTCTTACGACATTTACGGTAGTCGAACACCTCACTGTTTACCGCACCGGTCGAAAGGTTTGTTGCCCGCACAGCACATCCCTTCTGCTCCCCCGTTTGCTTCCACAGTGCTTCCAGTTGAGTTTGCACAAATGGAGACACCGCCGTGAGGCGGTGCATAAGTGCTTGATATCTGACTGTTTATATTGGTTGCGGGAGCAGGATTTGAACCTGCGACCTTCAGGTTATGAGCCTGACGAGCTACCGGG